>JAVXMM010000006.1:0-82807 GCA_036646255.1 Comamonas sp. | reverse complement strand
TGCCCTTCATGAGCTCGGTCATCTTGCCCGACTTGCCCAGAAACTGCGCCTTGGCGTTTTCCAGATCAGCGGGGGTATGGGCCTGCGCAAACAGTTGTTGCGCGCTCTCGACCAGAGAATCCAACTCGTTCATATCGACTCTTTATCGAATCTTAAAAATAAACAAGGGCTAGCGCCTTTTCAAGCCCTAGCCCTTGCTGTTTGTGCACCAGCAGCTACTGAATTAAGAGTAACTACCGATCGTGACCTTAGGCAGCCAGCTTGGCCTTGACTTGGTCGACGATAGCTGCAAAAGCAGCCTTGTCGTGCACAGCGATATCGGCCAGCATCTTACGGTCGATTTCGATGGCAGCCTTCTTCAGGCCATTGGCGAATTGGCTGTAAGTCAGACCCAGTTCACGCGACGCAGCATTGATACGAGCGATCCACAGTTGGCGGAACACGCGTTTCTTGTTGCGGCGATCACGGTAGGCATACTGACCAGCCTTCATTACCGCTTGCTTAGCAACGCGGAAGACGTTACCACGGCGACCGCGGAAACCCTTAGCAAGGGCCAGAACTTTTTTATGGCGGGCGCGAGCCGTTACACCACGTTTGACGCGAGGCATGTGATTTCTCCTTGTTCGTCAGTGAATTACAAGCCCATGCCGGGCAGCATTTGCGCAATAGAGCCCATATTGGTCTCATGCACAGCAACCGCACCACGCAGGTGACGCTTATTCTTAGTGGTCTTCTTGGTCAGAATGTGACGCTTGAAGGCTTGACCGCGCTTAACGGTACCACCTGGACGAACGCGAAAACGTTTCTTCGCGCTGCTCTTGGTCTTCATTTTGGGCATTTGAATGCTCCTTATGGATTGTGCTCGTGAGGCGTTCAGACCACTTGGCTGAACTTGTTGGCCCCGAGCCACTTTTGCGACAGACCGGTAACCCTATCTATCGGCGGGATGACGTTTGCCTCCCCGCAAAAAACCGAAGGCGGCTTGCGCCGCCTGTCGGTAATTGTGTATTCTAAACTTTTTTTCAGGCTTCCGCTACTGGTGCCTGAGCACCTTCTGCGGGTTTACCAGCAGCAGGTGCACTTGGCTTCTTGCGAGCCGGTGCGATCATCATGATCATCTGACGACCTTCCAGCTTGGGAAACTGCTCCACCTGGATGATGTCGGCCAACTCATCGCGAATGCGGTTGAGCAAGTCCATACCCAAGTTTTGATGGGTGATTTCACGGCCACGGAAACGCAAAGTCACCTTGACCTTATCTCCCTCGAGCAGGAAACGGCGGATATTGCGCATCTTGACGTTGTAGTCACCATCATCAGTACCAGGGCGGAATTTCACCTCCTTGATTTCGATGACAGTCTGCTTCGCCTTGGCTTCAGCCGCCTTCTTTTGCTCTTGGTATTTGAACTTTCCGTAGTCCATCAGGCGGCACACGGGCGGCACGGCCGTGGCGGCAATTTCCACCAAGTCGACATCCAGCTCACCCGCCATGCGCAGCGCTTCCAGAATAGGAACGATACCCAGAGGTTCATTATTAGGACCGGACAGACGCACTTCGGAGGCTTGAATCTCACGGTTCAGGCGGTGTTTGCGTTCTTCGCGGTGGCGACGATCACGGAATTCAGTAGCTATGGCTTTCACCCTAAAAATTAAAAAGCTACGACAGCGTAGCTGCTCACTTGCAGTCCACGCTGCCCAAAGCTGTCAAGAGAGAAAAGACCTATGCTTTAGACGCGATGTCAGCGGCAATCAGTTCTACGAATGCATCGATCGACATCACCCCAAGGTCTTTCCCACCCCGGGCGCGCACTGCTACGGCACCGGCTGCCTTTTCCTTATCGCCTGCGACGAGGAGGTAGGGCAGCTTTTGCATGGAATGCTCGCGTATTTTATACGTAATCTTTTCATTGCGCAGATCGGTAACCACACGCAAGTCTTGGTGTGGCAAAGCCTTACGCAATTTATCGGCCACTTCTTGCACATAATCCGCCTGCGCATCAGTGATGTTCAGGACAGAAATCTGCGTTGGCGCCAACCATGTAGGCAGCGCGCCCGCGTGCTGCTCGATCAAGATACCGATAAAGCGCTCCAAGCTGCCGACAATGGCACGATGCAGCATGATGGGGCGGTGGCGTTCACCATCTTCGCCCACAAATTCTGCATCCAGACGCTCGGGCAAGTTCGGGTCTACCTGGATGGTGCCGCACTGCCACTCACGGCCCAGCGCATCCTTCAAGGTGTACTCAATCTTGGGGCCGTAGAAAGCGCCTTCGCCGGGCAGGTACTCAAAATCACAGCCCGATGCGCGCAAACCTTCTGCCAACGCTTCCTCGGCCTTGTCCCAGCTCTCATCCGTGCCAATACGCTTTTCTGGGCGAGTCGACAGACGGTACAAAATGTTGGTAAAACCAAAGTCTTTGTAGACCTTTTGCAACAGCGCAGTAAAGGCCTTTACCTCGTCCTGGATCTGGTCAGGCATGCAGAAGATGTGCCCATCGTCTTGCGTAAAAGCGCGCACACGCATGATGCCATGCAGCGAACCCGTAGGCTCGTTGCGATGGCAAGCGCCAAACTCACCAAAGCGCAATGGCAAATCACGGTAACTCTTGATGCCTTGCTTATAGATCAGAATATGGCCAGGGCAGTTCATCGGCTTGAGCGCATACTCGCGCTTTTCCGACTCTGTCGTGAACATGTTCTCGCGGTACTTGTCCCAGTGGCCGGTTTTCTCCCACAGCGTCTTGTCTAAAATCTGTGGGCCCTTCACCTCTAGATAGCCATTGTCACGGTACACCTTGCGCATGTACTGCTCCACCTCCTGCCAGATGGACCAGCCCTTGGGATGCCAAAACACAGTGCCTGGCGAATGCTCATCGATATGGAACAGATCTAGCTCGCGGCCCAGCTTACGATGGTCGCGCTTCTCTGCCTCTTCCAACATGGTCAGGTACTGCTGCAATTCATCCTTGCTGGTCCATGCCGTGCCGTAGATGCGTTGCAGCATCTCGTTGTTGTGGTCGCCGCGCCAGTAAGCACCCGCCACCTTCATCAGCTTGAAGTGCTTGAGCTTGCCGGTGCTGGGCACGTGGGGGCCACGGCACAGGTCTTCAAACGCCCCTTCTCGGTACAGGCTCACATCTTCATTGCTGGGGATGGACGCAATGATCTCGGCCTTATAGTTCTCGCCCAGGCTTTTGAAGTACGCCACCGCTTCGTCGCGCGGCAACACCCGGCGCACCACTGCTTCGTCTTTGCTTGCCAGCTCGCTCATCTTTTTTTCGATGGCAACCAAGTCCTCAGGCGTGAACGGGCGCTTATAGGCAAAGTCGTAGTAAAAGCCATTTTCAATTACGGGGCCGATGGTCACCTGCGCCTCGGGGAACAGCTCTTTGACTGCGTAGGCCAGCAAGTGAGCGGTGGAGTGGCGAATCACGTCCAGACCATCTTTGTCCTTGGCGGTGATGATGGACAGCGGCATGTCCTGATCAATCACAAAGCTGGTATCCACTACCTTGGCGTCATCGCCGGTGCCAACCTTGCCAGCCAGGGCTGCTTTCGCCAAGCCTGCGCCAATCGATGCAGCTACGTCGCCAACCGTTACCGGTGCTGGGTAGTCGCGCTTGGAGCCATCGGGGAGCGTAATTTGAACCATAAAAATCCTGCTAATTCGAATGCTGAATCAAGAGCCGCGCAGCTAAAAAGCACAAAGCGCGGAACCAGTCCGCGCTTTGAAAGGGATAGAGACGACAAAAATCGTACAGGCGCGAACTACCGGCCTTATTGGCCAGTTAAACCCCAGGTGGTTGTCGTTCGCGGTGTCATAACCGATTTTGCCTTTCTCGCTCTTGTGAAGAATTGATAAACGGAAGCATTTTCCCACATTCTGATGCAATCTGCAGGACAACCCCCGTGCAACATAGGCCCAAAGCTTTGCAATAATGAAAACGATAGCAGTCCCTGTCCATTCGATATGCGTTATTGCGCCGCCTCGCTGAATACTTCCACCGTTGCCCTTGTTGCACTGTTCGCTTTAATGGGCTGTAGCAGCATTGAGCCCGTACGCGGCAAAGTGCCTGAGCGCGATATGGAGGCTAAGGAATGGGGACAATCCGATGTCAACCGCATGGCCACGCTCAGCATGCATGCCAATCTGCAAAGCCTGTATGTGCTGATGGATAAGCTCTACCGCCGCAATCCACAAGAGTGGCGAAAAGGCGGTTTTGACAACCGCGAAGCCGCCATCCAGGCCGTGCGCAATGCCATTGAAAACGAGCAACCCTGGCCCGAGTTGATGGACCAGCGCGACATTGCAGGCATGAGCATGGCGCTGGCGCCCGAATTCGCGGGCGACCGCGTGGCCGCCTTTACCTTTGCCACAGCCGATATGCTGATCACCGCCCATGGAGGGCGCGCCACTTTCTACATGATTCACGGGCTGGATGCGCAGTCGGTCTACAACGCCGCGCGCAACCTAGAGATCGCTAACTGGATGCTCACCCACCGCAAACTAGCCAATGGCCAGCCCATGCTACTGACCAATGAAATCAACGCCAACGACCGCAACCTGAGCTTTGAGCGTGAGTTTGGCAAGATGATTGCCCGCAATGATTTGATGGCAGAGATGGTGACCGAAAAATACCGACGCGCTGTGATTGGGTATGTGCAAGGGCTGGCGGGCGGTAGCTTGTTGCAGTTTTTGCCGGTGCAGGCAATTGCGCCTTGATCAGGTCACCGCATTTATATAAAGAACTCCCTCACGGCTCTGCGCATCAGCCGCCAACAGCTATCAGATTTGTATTTTTGGCACGCTGTACGTCCCTGTGTTTATCACTAATGCACACCCCTTCACCAAGGCTTCGCAATGCCCCTACACTCAATCACTTGCAATTTAACTCCCGAGTGACTGCGATATGAACACCCGCTCCTGGCTGGAAAAATTGGTGGCATTTGACACCACCAGCCGCAACTCCAACCTAGCCCTGATCGAAACCGTGCGCGATGCGCTATCGCACCAAGGGCTAAAGGTCGAGCTCATCCACTCCCCCGAAGGCGACAAAGCCAATTTGTTTGCTACCCTGCCCGCCGATGATGGCAGCACGCAAGGTGGCATTATTTTGTCGGGCCACACCGATGTGGTGCCGGTTGATGGCCAGAACTGGGACACCAACCCATTTGCCCTGACTGAAAAAGACGGCAAGCTGTTTGGCCGAGGTAGTGCCGACATGAAGGGGTACATCGCCGCGTCGCTCGCCCTGGTGCCGGAGTTCATCGCCATGCCGCGCAAAAAACCATTGCACTTTGCGCTGTCGTACGATGAAGAAGTGGGCTGCGCTGGCGCACCGGTGATGCTGCGCGCGCTGCAAGCCCGTGGACAGGTCGCCGATGGCTGCGTGGTAGGCGAGCCCACCAGCATGCAGGTAGTGGTTGCGCACAAGGGCATCAACCTGTACCGCTGCAAGGTGCATGGCAAGGCGGCGCACTCATCGCTCACGCCCAAAGGCTGCAACGCTATCGAGTACGCAGCGCGCCTGATCTGCCATATCCGCGACCTGGCCGACCAGTTCAAAGCGCAAGGCCCGTATGACGAGTTCTACGATGTGCCCTTTAGCACCATGACGACCAACCAGATCACGGGTGGCATCGCGGTCAACACCATCCCAGAGCTGTGCGAGTTCAACTACGAATTCCGCAACCTGCCCGGCATGACGTCCGAAAGCATCCAGGCCAAGGTTGAGAGCTATGTACGTGACGAGTTGCTGCCTCGCATGCAGCGTGAGTTTGCCGATGCTCGGATCGACATCGAAGCCGGCCCCTACGCCCCTGCATTGGAGGCTAGCGAGCAAGCCGCCATCACCGCGTTGGTGCGAGCGCTGACGGCAGACACCGCCAAGCGCAAGGTGGCCTATGGCACTGAGGCCGGACTGTTCCAGAACGTAGGCATCCCCACCGTGGTCTGCGGCCCCGGCAATATTGAGCAGGCCCACAAGCCCAACGAGTTTGTCGAGATCAGCCAGTTAGACGCCTGCGAGCGCTTTTTGCGCAAGCTGGGGCAATCGCTATAAAACAGGACTGCTCCATCGGCTTCAGATAAAATAAGCCGCTAGCGCCCGCCCCTCTTAGGAGCGGGCTTTAATTTTTATAGCATCCCTTAGCCCCGCCCACAGGCGGCAGCAGAGGCAGCGCCGCACTGCAAGCCAGCACTGCACGGATAATCCCGCCCATGAGCACCCAATACGAAGCCCTCAAAGACGCCGACCTCTACCTCTCCGCCTTCCGCGTAGAGCCGCCTGCCGATCTGGGCGAGCGCCAGATGACGCCGCGCAAACCCGGCTTTTTCATCACCCGCAATCTGGAATCTGCTACTGACGCAGAGCGCGCCGCGCGCAAGGCAGAAATCGCAGCAGCGGCAGCAGCCACCCCAGTCGATGCGCAGGCTCTTGTCGAGCCCGCAGCGCTTGCCCCAACGCCGCGCATCTTGGTGCCCGCACAGTGGGGCTTAGTGCCTCACTGGGTCAAATCCGCTTCAGACGGCAAGCTGCGCGCCACCAAGCTGGTGACAGCCAAGTACGACACCGTATCGACCGCCACCGCCTTCCGTGAAGCGTGGCTGAACAACCAGCGCTGCATCGTGCCCATGCAAGCCTTTCTGACCGACGACTACCGCGGCACCGGCAAAGCCAAACCCACACGCATCGCCCGCGTGGATGGTCTGCCTATGGGCATTGCTGGCGTATGGGCCCGCTGGCAAGACCCGGAGGACGGCAGCGAGCTAATGAGCTACGCCATCATCACCGTCAACGCCAACGCCCACGCGCTGATGAACCGCTACCAGCAGGGAGGTAACGACAAAACCATGCCTGCCATCTTGAATGAAGGCTCGTACGACGCTTGGCTCAACTCCAGCGCCGCCAAAGCCAAAGAATTTTTGCGCGCCTACCCCGCGCAAAAGCTGCTGGCCAACCCAGTAGAAAAAGGCAAGAAAAACCCGCTGGGAATTTGAGGCAACCAAGCTACAGGCCAAAGCACACATGACTGAGTTGTAAGCGAAGGTCTTGCTGTTCTAAAGAAAACACACGCTTGCACTCCTCCAGCAACAACAGTGGCTGCAAATTTTCTAGCAGCAACGATCGCCTACAACCAATGCTCGATCTACGCAGCCAGGAGCACCACCGGTCCGGCTCAGGCATCTATCTTGAAGCCAGTTTTCTGAATGTGTTCTTTCCAGGTGCGGGATCCGCTTTTGATCATCTGCGCAAACGCATCGGCCGTCATCGGGGTAGGTACACACTGTTGAATTGCCAGCTTTTCTTTAAAGCCCGGCTCAGCCAACACCTGTTGTACCGCCGTGTACATGGCATCAATCTCTGCCTTGGGTGTTTTCGCATTCGCCACTACGCCCATCCATTCGGGCACCGCAATTTTGGCAAGCCCACTTTCAGCAAAGGTGGGCACTTCAGGCGTTTGTGGCAAACGCTCTGGCGAGCTCACGGCCAGCATCTTGAGCTTGCCTGAGTTATGCAACGCAGAAAAATTGTTGGTAAGGTTGATCGAACAGGCGATCTCGCCCGTCACCACAGCTTGTGACAAAGCTGCTGCTCCCTTGTAAGGCACGGTGCGGAACTTTACGCCAGTCAACTCTGCGATTTTTTCAGTCAGAAAATGAATGCTCGTTCCGGCTCCCGGGATTCCGCAGGTCGCTTGGTCTGGATTTTTTTTGCACCATTCCCAAAGCTCTTGCGTTGTTTTTACTGGTACGTTGTTATTGACCACCACCGCCAAGAAGTACGAACACACCGCCGCAACTGGCACTATGTCCCTCTCTGCGTCATAGCTCAAGTTACTGTAAAGATGCGGGAAAAGAGTCAGTGTTGCAGGTGTTGAGAGAGCATAAACGGAACCATCGGCTGGCGCCGCTTTCAGCGAGGACACGGCAAGCTGGCCACCAGCACCGACGCGGTTCACTACAACAATATTTTTTTGCATCAACGCCTGCAAGCGCTCAGCCAAGGTGCGCGCCACCACATCGGGCACACCCCCCGCAGGAAAGCCTACATTCAACGTTATCGTTTTAGGTGATGCAGCAAACACCTGAGTCATGGGCTGCAAAGCTGATACGGCACAAACGGACAACAAGCCCTTAGATACATCTCGGCGGCTAAACTTCATGTCTGACACTCCATCCATACATTGATGAAAAAACCACGATGGCCTGGGCCATCTCAGGGCTCCAAGATGTTGAACATCGGATCAAAGTCATCCAGATTGCCAAACAGTTGCCGCACTTGCGCCTGGGCGCCTTGCACCTGAATCTCACCTCGAGTGAGCCCCTGCAACAGCCCTTTCTTTTCGCGCAGCAGCTTGTCGAGAGCAACGCGACAGATGTGCACTGTGGCGTCTGCATTGATACCGTGCGAGCCGGGCTGGTGCGACATTGCGCCGTTGGAGATGGTGATGCGATGGCTGCCCTCCTCGCCAGCCATTTGCCAATCCAGCCGCAGCTCCAAATCCTGTACCTTAAGTCCATCCAAGCGGATAGCCAACGCATCCAGCAGGCGCGGTACTGGCAGGACTGACAACATCTCAATGCTGATGCCGTTACGGCTGGCTAGCGGGTTTGCCACGCCGTAACGCAGCTCCTGAGCGCCTAAGATGAATGAATTACGCCAAGTGGCCGACTCTGCCTGATAACCCATTTGCTCTAAAGCATTGGCCCCCAGTTGGCGGGCCTCGGTACATTGCGGGTTGGCAAACACCAGGTGGTTGGCCAGCTCCGCCACCCAGCGGAACTCCCCACGCGCATAGTCTTGCTGTGCCAGCGCCATTGCAGCTTGCTCACCCCCCATATAGGCGATGTATTTTTTGGCTGCGTCTACCGGGGTTAAGCGGTGCAACAAGGCAGGGTTGCCTTCGTATGGGCCCATGTAGTGAGCGTAGATGGCAGCCACGTTATGGGCTACGGCGCCGTAGTAACCGCGTGCATGCCATTTGCGCGACAAGCTGTTAGGCAGCAGCAGTTGTTCCGATATCTCTCGCGGCGTCAGTCCGTGACTCATCAAGCGCAAGGTCTGGTCGTGCAAAAAGCGATACAGGTCGCGCTGACCTTGCATGAACTCAATAACGCGCTCCGTGCCCCAGATAGGCCAATGGTGCTGGGCAAACACTACTTCAGAGTTGGCACCATATTTGTCGATGGCCTCGTCGATATAGCGTGACCATGCCAGCGAATCTCGGGTTTTGGCACCTCGCAACGGGCACAGGTTGTGCATGGTGTGACAAGCATTCTCTGCCAAGTTCAGTGCCTTCAGCTCCGGAAAGTAGAAGTTCATCTCCGCAGGCGCTTCGGTACCCGGGGTGAGTTGAAACACGATATGCACACCATCAATCACCTGATGGTGCTCTGGGTCGCTGATCAGTTGTGTGGGCTCGATCACCGACCAGGTACCTAACGCCGTTGTTTTACCCAAGCCCGCATCCACCTGCCCGGTGACACCCTTGGTCAAGGTCGATCCGAACTGAAACGCCGCACGGCGGCGCATGGGTACACCAGCCAGCACAGCCTCAGAGACAGCCTCCTCCATAAACCCACTGGGCGCAATCACCGCCACTTTGCCGGCTTTCACATCGGCTTCGTCAATCACGCCGCGCACGCCACCATAGTGATCGCGGTGGCTGTGGCTGTAGATGACGGCGACCACTGGACGGTTGCCGCGATGCTGGCGATACAGCGCCAGCGATACCTTGGCCGACTCTTCCACCGTCAACGGGTCAATGATGATGATGCCCTGCTTACCCTCGATAAAGGTGATGTTGGCCAAATCCAAGCCGCGCACCTGGTAAATGCCATCGACCACCTTGAACAAACCATGGTGCATGTTGAGCCGGGCCTGGCGCCACAAACTCGGGTTGACGGTAGGCGCAGCCTGCTCTGACTTTAAAAACTGGTAGTCCTGCATACCCCACACCACGTTGCCGTTGGGCTGGGTAACCAAAGCATCAGGGATGGTGCCCATGAATCCGCGGGCAGCGTCATCAAAGTCTCCCGTGTCTCGGAAGTCCAATTCGTTAAGCACGGCAGTATTTGCTGCAATCGTTGCAGGATGGGCTGGCTGGGTGAGTTCGGTCATCGGGTTCAATAGAAGTGTCAGTCAATCGGCAAAGCGCCTGCACTTTTCTCTCGAAATGTGTGCGGTGTACTTTGGAATTTGAAGAACTATAATTCTTATTCTATTTTTAGCATTAGAAAAAACCCGAATCACTATCCCCTTGGCGAAAGGCATTCCGCCAAACACATCGGCTACCAATTGGCTGCTGCTCATCGCAATGGGACAATGGCGCCTGCTGCACATGCCATCCCCCCTAAACATGCAACCTTCTCCAGTCAACGCCTCCGACACCGACCTAGCACAGTTCCAGCAGTGGCTGAACGCTGGCTTGCTGCCCATGATTCAGCCTTCGCAGCAGGCTCGCAGCGTAAAAACCGCCTGGCATTTGCTAAGCGCAGGGGCAGCGATGATGCACGAGAACAATTTCGACACCCTCTCCGTCGAGGACATTTGCGCTAAAGCGGGCACCACGGTAGGCGGCTTTTATGGCCGATTTCAAAACAAAGACGCCTTCTTTTTGGCGCTGCAAAAGCTAGTGCTGTTGCGCTCTGAAGAAAGCATGAACACGCTCTGGCGCCAGCCGGCATATGAAACACAATCGCTGCAAGAGGTATGTATGCTCTTGGTGGCATCCGCCGTACAGCGCTACCGGCAACACCAAGGCGTTTTTCGCACTTCGCTACAGCGCGCGCATGAAGGCATGTGGGATGCATTCAAGGACATTGGTGATCAAACACGGGCGCTGCTCACCGCGGCCTTGGCCACGCACTTGCAACACATTCCTGCAGAGCAGCGTAAATTGCGCGTCGAATTTGGCCACCAAGCTATGATCAGCGTGCTGTGCCACGCCGTCCAAAATGCCCCTAGCCCCGTACACTTGAGCGACGACGCCATGGTGCACGAGCTCACGAGCATGCTCGTCGCCTACTTGGAGCAGGCCCCTTCTGTGGAAATCCAACGCTCCGATATGGATAGCTAAAACTTATACCTGGCGACCGATTAGTTCTATTTGCATTTGGTAGACCAACTACCCGCGCGGATGGTGCTGCCCGTGCAGCAACTTGAGCCGCTCACGCGCAACGTGGGTGTAGATCGTGGTGGTAGAGATGTCGGCATGGCCCAACAACAGTTGCACCACGCGCAGGTCCGCGCCGTGGTTAAGCAAGTGGGTTGCAAAGGCGTGGCGCAGCGTATGGGGCGACAGCGGCGCGGTAATGCCAGCTAGTTGAGCGTACTTTTTGACGATCATCCAGAACGCAACGCGCGTCATGCCGCTTCCCCGGCTGGTTACAAAAAAGTCTGGGCTCTGGCGCCCGGCCAGTATGGCTGATCTGCTCTCTTTTATATAGTCTGCGATCCACTGATGTGCTACTTGGCCAAAGGGTACAAGGCGCTCTTTGCTACCCTTGCCCATCACGCGCAGCACGCCTTCGGCCAGGCCCAGTTGCACGCTTTTCAGCTCCACCAATTCCGACACACGCAGACCGCTGGCATACATCAACTCCAGCATGGCGCGGTCACGCAGGCCCAGCGGGTGGCTGGTATCAGGTGCCTCCAGCAGCGCCTCGACCATTTGCGGGGTCATGGTTTTGGGCACACGCAGCGGCTGCTTGGCGGCCAACATGCGGATAGTGGGGTCGGCGTTGATCAGTTGCTCGCGCAGCGCCCAGTGAAAGAACCTGCGCAGCACCGTTAAACGCCGGTTGGATGTGGTGGCTTTGTCAGCGATTTTTACAGCAAAAAAAGCTTGCAACTGCGCTTCGCTGCTGCTCTCTATCAACACTTCCGGGTGTTCTTGCGTCAACCACTGGCTATACAGCGTTAAATCGCGTCGGTAGGCGGCCAAGGTGTTGCGTGCCAGACCATCCTCTAGCCAGACAGCGTCGATAAAGCGGTCTATCGCCGGATGTAGCGATGGCTCTGTTTTTTTGCTCTGGTTGCGCGATCGGGTAACGGTTGCCATAGCTGCATGATGGCATGAAAAAAGCCGCCCACTGGGTAGCGAACGGCTTTGGTATTGGCAGATGCCTTCGACTTTTAGTCGAGCTTCAGGTTCTGCTTCTTCACTACATCCTTATAGACATCGTATTCAGCCTTGATTTGCTCAGCGAACTGCGCTGGCGTGTTGCCCACTACCAGCGAACCGGTGTCTTCGATGCGCTTCTTCACCGCAGGGTCAGCCAGCACCTTTTTGGTGGCGGCATTGATTTTGTCGACGATCTCCTTAGGCATATCCTTAGGGCCCAGGATGCCGTAGAAGGCCATGCGGTTCACTGGCTCCAGGCCCATTTCCTTGAAGGTAGGCACATTGGGCAGTACGGCCAGGCGCTCAGGCGCAGCCACCACGATAGGGATCAGGCGGTTGTCCTTCACGAATGGCAGGGTCGATGGCAAGTTGTCCAAAATCATATTGACCTGGCCGGCCACGGTGTCGTTCAGCGCCGGGCCTGCACCGCGGTAGGCGATATGGGTCATCTGGATGCCGGTCAGACTCTTGTACAGCTCCATCAACATGTGCTGAATGCCACCGGTGCCGGACGACGAGTATGAGTACTTGTTGGCATTGGCCTTTAGCTCGGCCTCAAACGCCTTGTAATCCTTGGCAGGGAACTTGGGGTTCACCGCAATGATGTTGGGCGTGGCTGCCACATTAATGATGGGCGTGAAGTCCTTGATCGGGTCGTACGATATCTTGGGGTTGATGGCGGGGTTGGTGGCAACGGTCGATACCGTGGCAATGCCCAGCGTATAGCCATCAGGAGCAGCACGCACGGTCTCTACGGCGCCAATGGTACCGCCTGCGCCACCCTTGTTATCTACCACCACAACCTGGCCCAGCTCTTTGCCTAGCGGGTCTGCGATTACACGGGCGATGATGTCGGTGGTGCCGCCTGCAGCAAAAGGCACAATCAGGCGGATTGGCTTGGTGGGGTACTTGGTATCAGCGAAAGCGCCAGCGCTGGCGGTCACAGCGGCTGCGGCGATCAAGCTCAAACCCAGGATAGAGCGACGTTGCATAAAAATCTCCTTTTTTGACGTAGTACAGCCACGCGCCAATGGATGGATAACCCACGTGGGGCGGCTGTGCAATGCTTTTAAGCACAGCGCGTTTATACCGGATAAATATTGACACAACGATGCGGATACCCTGTGATTCAGTCGTAATTTCCCTAGGTCAATCGTCGAAGTGTGCAACAAAAAAGGCAGGTGTTGCCACCCGCCTTTTTTGCATCAAAGCAAGTTATCTATCACTCCAGCTTGATGCCTTGTTTGTCCACTACGGCCTTGTAGGCGACGTATTCATCCTTCATTTGCTGGGCGAATTCTGCAGGCGTATTACCTAGGATGACCGAGCCCGTGTCCTCAATGCGCTTGCGCACGGCCGGGTCCTCCAGCGCCTTGCGGGTGGCCGCGTTCACTTTGTCAACAATCTCCTTGGGCAGATTCTTGGGGCCCACAATGCCGTAATAAGCAGAGCGGTTGACCACGGGCAAGCCTACTTCCTTGAACGTAGGTACATCCTCCATACCCGGCACTCGGCCTGGCGCGGCCACCACAATGGCGTTCAAGCGCTTTTCCTTGATGAAGGGCAGCGCAGACGGCAAGTTGTCCATGATCATGTTGACCTGGCCAGCCACCGTATCGTTGAGCGCCGGGCCTGCACCACGGTAGGGGATGTGCACCACGCTCACACCGGACTCTACCTTCACCATCTCCATCAGCAAGTGGCCGATAGAGCCTGTGCCAGGTGACGAGAAGGAGTACTTGCCGGGGTTCTTTTTCAGCTCAGCAATAAAACCTTTGAAGTCTTTGGCCGGAAAGCTCGGGTGCACGGCAATCACATTGGGGGTGGCTGCAATATTGATGATGGGAACAAAGTCGCGCTGCACGTCATACGGCATCTTGGGGTTAACAGCCGGGTTGGTAGCTGTAGTGGATACAGTGGCAATGCTCAAAATATAGCCATCGGGCTGAGCGCGTGCCGCCTCGGCCGCGCCCACGGTGCCACCGCCGCCGCCGCGGTTGTCCACCACCACGGGCTGGCCAAGGGCCTTGGCCAGGGGCTCAGATATCACGCGAGCAATGATATCGGTCGTGCCGCCAGCGGCAAAAGGCACGATCAGGCGGATAGGCTTGCTAGGGTAGGCATCGGCAGCCATGGCAGCACCGCTACCCAAGGCCAAGGCCATGGCTAGGCACAGTCGGCGATTGATCATTGTTTTGTCTCCTGATAGGGGCGGCGCGTCATGGGTGGCACCGCTGGTTCAACATGGTGCAAGGCTTGCTAGCCGATTGCAGTGGGCCATGCTAGCGGTATCTGAATGGCTTTTGGTGCTGCAGCGGGCTTGCAACGGCGGTGTTTTCCCGTACCAACAAGCCTGATGAGAGCAATCTGGCAGTTTTCATGCGACAGCCCATTGCGTTGCGCACGCAGCCAATCCGCTATGCTTGCGCCGGTGAACTACGCCCAACTGCTATTCCCTGATTTCTCGCTGATCCTGATTGGCTACCTCGTCTGCCGCTATACAGCGCTCAACCGATCCATCTGGCAGCCGGTAGAAGGCCTGGTTTACTACTTTCTCTTCCCCACGCTGCTGTTTTATTCCATCATCCGCAGCCCGATCGACTGGCAAGGCACATCCAGCCTGATGATTGCAGGTGTAGGCACGGGCCTCATCGCCATCTTGCTGACCTACACTCTGCCGCGCTGGCCCTTCGTCGGCCAACGTATGGATACGCGTGATGCCGCAGCCAGCGCGCAAATCGCCTTTCGCTTTAACTCCTTTATAGGCTTGGCGCTGGCTGATCGCCTGGCTGGCGCGCAAGGCCTGCAGCTGATATCGGTGCTGATTGGCGTGTGCGTTCCCATGTTCAACATCGCCGCCGTCTACCCCATGGCAAAAGGGTCACAAACCGGCTTTATGCGCGAGCTGGCGCGCAACCCACTCATCGTAGCCACCATTGCCGGCTTGAGCTGCAACCTGCTGGGCTTGCACCTGCCCGCCGTGATAGAGCCCACCATCGCCCGCATTGGCCAGGCGTCGATTGTTTTAGGCTTGATGTCGGCCGGCGCAGGCATGCAGCTGGGCCTGCTCACCAAAGGCAAGCTGCTCAGCAGCTCGGTTCTGCTCATTCGCCACCTCATCACCCCGCTGATCGCCTTGGTGGCCGCGCATGTGATGAAGCTGTCGCCTCTGCAGGCGTCCATCTTGCTCACCTTTTCAGCCCTGCCCACGGCATCTACCTGCTATGTACTGGCAGCGCGCATGGGTTACAACGGCGCCTATGTAGCGGGCCTGGTAACGCTGTCCACCATCTGCGGTGTTGCCAGCCTGCCATTTGCGCTGAGCTTGCTGCGCTGGTGGCCGGTGTAGCGCCCATTTAGACTAGGCTATAAGCATGATGCAAGTGCCCCACCCCAACCGCCGTCACGGCCTTATTGCTATTACATCCATAGCTGCTAGCGCATTGCTGGTGGGCGCTTGTGGCAAAAAAGATGTGAAGGCTGCTGCCATCCCCGCAGGCGCTACCGTACTGGCGCTGGGCGATTCACTCACTCTAGGCGTGGGCGCTAACACCGCCACCGCCTACCCTGCACTGCTGGCTGGCCGCACCGGCTGGCAGGTGGTAAACGCCGGAGTATCGGGCGAGACTAGCAGCCAAATTGGCGCCCGCCTGCCTGCCTTGCTAGAGCAGCACCAGCCTGCACTCGTCATTTTGTGTGCGGGCGGCAATGACTGGCTGCGCCGCAACAACGCACAAACCGCACACACTGAGATCGCGCGCATGTTGCAGCTGTGCAAAGCCAAGGGCGTGCCTGTGCTACTGGTAGCCGTGCCCGAGCTGAGCCTGACCGCTGCGCTAACAGGCCGCATGAGGGACCATGCCATCTACCAAAGCCTGGCTAAGGAGGAAAAGGTACCGCTGCTAGCTGACGCTTGGAGCGAAGTACTGGGTGACGACAGCCTGCGCGCCGACCAGGTACACGCCAACGCTGCAGGCTATGCGCGCTTTACCGATCTACTGGTGGCACAGCTCAAATCCACTGGCTATTTGCCCAAATAACTATGAAATAAATAGCTGTCAGCGCCCACCAGATGTGCGCTAGAGGCTATTTTGGCTTAAAGCCCAGCTAACATGCTCGCGCACCACGGCGCTGTCATGCGTTGCGCGTGTTGCCAGCGCATGCGCATAGCGCGTATCGCCCGTAGCGCGCCAGGCATTGCCCAAAGCCACCGCAATATTGCGCAGCCAACGCTCATGGCCAATGCGGCGGATGGGGCTGCCTTCGGTGATGCGCAAAAACGTGGCCTCATCCCATGCAAACAAATGCGGCAGCTGCTGGTCCATCAACGCTCCGCGTGCATCAAAGTCTGGCAGGCTGGCGCGCTGGGCAAACTTGTTCCATGGGCAGGCCAGCTGGCAGTCATCACAACCATAGATGCGGTTGCCCATGGGCGCACGGAACTCTTCAGGAATGGCTCCATGCAGCTCAATCGTCAGGTATGAGATGCAGCGCCTCGCATCCACCTGATGCGGCGCCACAATGGCTGCGGTTGGGCAGACATCAATGCAGGCGGTGCACTGGCCGCAATGCGGCGTCACGGGATCAGAAGGTGGAAGTGCCATATCCACAAAAATCTCACCCAAAAAGAACATCGAGCCAGCATCGCGACTCAACACCAAGGTGTGCTTGCCACGCCAGCCCTGGCCGCTGCGGCTGGCAAGCTCGGCCTCCAGCACCGGGGCAGAATCGGTAAAAGCCCGGTGCTGCATTGCGCCTAAAGCGCCATCAATGCGCTCAGCCAGCTTTTGCAAGCGATTGCGCAACACCTTGTGATAATCGCGCCCCCGGGCGTAAATGCTGACAATGCCCTCGCCAGGGCGTTGGTGGCGCTCCCATTCCAGCTGCTGCCAACCATCGGGTGTGCTGGAAGGCAGATAATCCATGCGTGCCGTGATCACACTCACCGTGCCGGGCACCAACTCGGCTGGGCGGGCGCGTTTAAGGCCGTGGGCTTCCATGTAATGCATCTCGCCATGGAAACCTTTTTGCAACCACTGCATCAATCCAGGTTCAGCGGCCGACAAATCAACCCCGGCAACGCCGATTTGGGAGAATCCCAGCTCGCGCGCCCAGTCGTTGATCTGCTGCAATAGTTGTTGATCGGCCACTTTCATGTGCCACCATTGTAAAAAATCTTATCGCTAGCACCGCCGTGAGCACCACATATCCCACTTTTGACAGCCGCTGGATTGACGAATCAGACACCGCCGCCTTCGCACAGCGACTGGCCGCACAGCCTGCACTGGCCAATGCCTACATCACCTTGCACGGCGACCTGGGCGCGGGGAAAACCACGCTAGTGCGCCATTTGCTGCGCGCTTTGGGTGTGCAAGGCCGCATAAAAAGCCCCACATATGCGGTGGTGGAGCCACATGAGGGCGCGCAGTTTGCCATCTCTCACTTTGATTTCTATCGGTTTGACGACCCACGCGAGTGGGAGGATGCGGGCTTTCGGGATATTTTTGCGAACCCGGGCTTGAAAGTGGCAGAATGGCCGGAAAAGGCTGCAACGGTAACCCCTATTGCAGATGTAGCTATCAGTATTGAAGCGATTGATGAATCGGAGCGACGTGTGCACCTACAGGCCAACACCGCAACCGGTGCATCCATTGTCCAAGGGTTTTTAGCGTGAGCGACACCCCCAAAATTGACCATCACCCCGCTGCCACCAACGCGTTTATCAACGCCCCAGAAACCACTTTGCCGCTAACTACCCATGCCAGCGCGCACGCGTCCGGCCTGTCGCGCCGCGATGTACTGCGTGGCGGCAGCCTGGTACTACTGCTTGGCACTGGCCAGCTGGCCTTTGGCGCAGCCATCGTGGCAGTACGCGTATGGCCCTCCAAGGACTACACCCGCGTCACGATCGAATCCGATATCCCGCTTAAAACCGAGCAGCGCTTTGTGCCCGAGCCGCCACGCCTTGCGGTTGATATTGAAGGCATTGACCTGAACCCCGCACTGCGCGAGCTAGTGGCCAAGGTGCGGGCCGATGACCCGAACATTGCCGGTATCCGCGTGGGACAAAACTCGCCCAAGGTAGTGCGCCTGGTGATTGACCTCAAGCACGAGGCATCACCCCAAGTCTTTACCTTAAAGCCCGTGGCGCCCTACCAGCACCGCCTGGTGCTGGATTTATACCCAGCCAAACCCGCAGATCCGCTAGAGAGTCTGATCACCGAGCGCATGCTGGAAAACAGCAGCGCCGTGGCCAGCGCGCCGTCTGCTCCCCTGCCACCGCTGGCCCCCGCGCCATCGCCCACTTTGCCGCCTTCCGTGGCAGCAGCCATTGCAGGTGATCCGCCATCGCCTGCCGTCACCGGCACCATCATCACCACGCCACCACCCGCAACCGTGGCAGCGGCCGACCCTCTGGCCGACCTGATCGCAAAAAGCGGCAGCCGTCCGGGCGCGCCCGCCTCAGTGCCAGTTGCACCACCACCTGCCGTCGTAGCTGCTGCACCGCCTCCCGCACCTGTGGCACCGCCACCAGCTCCCCGGCCAGCGCCTGCTCCCAGCCCTGCCCCGGTGCCCGCCCGTAGCCGCCCAGCTTCGCGTACCGATCGTCTGATCATCGTTGCACTAGATCCAGGCCACGGCGGCGAAGACCCTGGCGCTACCGGCCCCAGTGGCACGCGCGAGAAAGATATCGTGCTCAAGATCGGCCACATGCTGCGCGAGCGTATCAACAACGCCAGCGTGGGCGGCAACCCCATGCGTGCCTTTATGACGCGAGACGCCGATTTTTTTGTGCCACTGAACACCCGCGTTGACAAAGCCCGCCGCGTGCAGGCTGATTTGTTCATCAGCATCCACGCCGACGCGTTCACCAAGCCATCGGCCAACGGTGCCAGTGTTTTTGCGCTGAGCCAGCGCGGCGCCACCAGCTCGGCCGCGCGCTGGCTGGCAGACAAAGAAAACCAAGCCGACTTGGTAGGCGGCCTGAACGTGGCTGACCTGAACACCAAGGACCAGCATGTGCAGCGCGCCATGCTCGACATGAGCACCACCGCGCAGATCAACGACAGCTTAAAACTAGGCACCCATGTGCTGGGCCACCTGGGCAGCTTTGCGCGCCTGCACAAGCCGCGTGTAGAGCAAGCTGGTTTTGCCGTACTGAAAGCCCCGGACATCCCCAGCGTGCTGATTGAAACCGCCTTCATCAGCAACCCCGAGGAAGAAGCCAAGCTGCGCAGCACGGCCTACCAAAACCAGCTGGCCGACGCCATCATGAAAGGCATCTTGGCCTACTTTGCCAAAAACCCGCCTATGGCGCGCAATCGCTCGGTGTAAGAGCATGTTGGCGTTTTTTTAGACGCCGTAAACAAACAAAGGGACCGCATGCGGTCCCTTTGTTATTGCGCGATAAACCGCTTATGAGGCGGCTTTGCCGGCTTCTTCTTTCTTACCCGCGCGCCAAGCGCCCCAAATAGCCAGCAGGCCGGGGATCAGGATAAGGCCCCAGATAATCTTCTCCAGGTTGGCTTTGACCCAAGGCATGTTGCCGAAAAAGTAACCTGCCGTACAAATACCAAACACCCAGATCAGCGCACCTAGCAGATTAAAAATCACAAACTTGACACGGTTCATCTTGGCCACCCCGGCCACGAACGGCGCAAAGGTGCGCAAAAATGGCATAAAGCGCGCCAAGATCACGGTGATGCCGCCGTAGCGCTCGTAAAAGGCATGCGCCTTGTCAAAGGCTTTGCGGTTGAACCAGCGCGAGTTCTCCCACTGGAACACCTTGGGCCCTAAATGGTGTCCGATCTGGTAATTGCACTGGTCGCCCAAAAAGGCAGCGGCAATCAAGACAGCCGTAGCCAGCGGGTAGCTCATCAAGCCTGCGCCGCACATGGCACCCACAATAAAGAGCAGCGAATCACCGGGCAAAAATGGCATCACCACCACGCCCGTCTCCACAAACACAATCAAAAACAGCAGCGCGTACACCCACATGCCGTAGGTGGTTACAAAAGCTTCCAGATACTTGTCGACATGCAAAATGAAGTCGACCAAATACATCACGATTTCCAAAACACGTCCCTCTTGATATGCATAAAGGCAAGAGCTGCCACCCCTATTTGCTATGGCTTGCATAGCGCAGTGCGCACTTTACTCTGAATGGACTTGCGCAGCTGCCTAAAATCCCCCTCATGACTGCAGAAACCACCGCCCCCGAGTTTGACGCCGACGCCTCTGTGCTGGCCATTGCCACCACGCCGCGCCGCCAGATCCAGGATTTGCCCGATGAACTAGTGAGCCAGATCGCAGCTGGCGAGGTGGTGGAGCGCCCTGCATCTGTTGTGCGCGAGTTGGTGGACAACGCGCTGGACGCAGGCGCCACCAGCATCACCGTACGCCTGCTGGCGGGCGGTGTGCGGCTGATTACGGTAGAAGATGACGGCTGCGGAATTCCGCGTGAGGAGTTGCCTATTGCACTGCGCCGCCACGCCACCAGCAAGATCCGCAGCCTGCATGATCTGGAGTCGGTAGCGACCATGGGCTTCCGGGGCGAGGCACTGGCCGCGATTGCGTCTGTCTCTGAGATGGCCGTACTGTCGCGCCCAGCTGACCAAGACAGCGCCTATATGCTCGACGCCCGAAGCGGCGAACTACGCCCCGCCGCCCGCAACCCCGGCACGACGATGGAGGTGAAGGAGCTGTTCTTCAGCACCCCGGCGCGCCGCAAGTTTTTGAAGACCGATGCTACCGAGCTTGCGCACTGCATTGAGGCCGTGCGTCGCCATGCGCTCACGCGCCCCAGCGTGGGCTTTGCCATCTGGCATGAAGGCAAGCTGGTAGAGCAGTGGCGCTCCACCTTGTCTGCCGCCGATATAGATGCCGCACCGGATGAGGCGGCACGCGAGCAACTGCTGCAGCAAGCGCTGGACAAGCGTCTGGCCGATGTACTGGGCCACGATTTTTTGGAGCAATCCGTTGTTGTGCACTATCGCGCCGGCCATGTGCTGGTGCGCGGTCGTGCGGGCGTACCCAATGCAGCACGCTCGCGGGCTGACCAGCAGTTTTGCTATGTCAATGGCCGCTTCGTACGCGACAAGGTACTGACCCACGCCGCCCGTGCCGCCTATGAGGACGTGCTGCATGGCAACCGCCAGCCGGTCTATGCGCTGTACATCAGCATTGACCCGATGCGCGTGGACGTGAACGTGCACCCCACCAAGATCGAGGTACGTTTTCGCGATAGCCGCGAGGTGCACCAGGGCGTGCTGCACGGCGTAGAAAACGCGCTGGCTGCACCGCGCGCCCAGCAGTTGGCAGATGCATCCGCGCCAGATACTGCGCCTACCAGCGCAGATTTTGCATCAAACAGGCCACTAGCGCCCGCCCAGCATGCGCAAACAGCTATACATTTTGACAGTGGCCCGCGTGTAGATGGCGCAGCAGCACTGCAACAAACTGCCGTGCTGTGGGGGCAGTCTGACCGCCCCAGCGGCACCATCAACACCACGCCTCATGCCGCGCCTGCAGCTTGGCAGCTCAAGCCCGCCCCTTCAGCGCAAGAAAACAGTACAACCTGGTCCATACAGCCCAGCGCGCCGCAGTTGGTGCCCAGCTTGCCACCGGAGTCCCCTGAGAATCCCTGGCCGCTGGGCCGTGCCGTCGCGCAAATCCACGGCGTCTACATACTGGCCGAGAACGCCCAGGGCATGGTGATTGTCGACATGCATGCCGCGCACGAACGCATCGTGTATGAGCGCCTCAAGAGCCAAATCAACAATGGCGATGCCATTGCCAGCCAGCCACTGCTGATCCCCGCTACCTTCTCGGCAACCCCAGAGGAGGTGGCCACCGCCGAGGACAATGCCGAGACCTTGGCCCAACTGGGGCTGGAAGTCGTACCTTTCTCGCCCAAAACCCTGGCCGTTCGAGCCACGCCCACCACCTTGGCCCAAGGCAACCCGGTAGAGCTGGCGCGCAGCGTGCTGGCCGAGCTGGCCCATCACGATGCCAGCACCGTAGTGCAACGGGCCCGTAATGAGATTTTGGGCACCATGGCCTGCCACGGCGCCGTGCGCGCCAACCGCCAACTCACCATCGACGAGATGAACGCCCTGCTGCGCGATATGGAGCACACCGAGCGATCTGACCAGTGCAACCACGGCCGTCCCACCTGGCGCCAGTTGACGATGAAAGAGCTGGACGGGCTGTTTTTGCGCGGCCGCTAATGCCCCCGCTACCAACAAAAAAGGGACGCTACGGCGTCCCTTGCTCATCTGCGCGCTGACTGGATTACTTCAGCGGTTTGGTCGCCGTGTATTCGCTAAAAATACCCAGCTCAGTAAAGCGTTTCACCTCGCTAAAGCCCACGGACCGCAGCGTATCCAGAATGCGCGGTGGCGGAGCACAGGCCTCGATACTGTCCCAGTAGTAGCGCCAAATTTTGGGTGTGTTGGTTTTAACGCCACGCGCCCGCGCCGCCATGGGCACCCAGTGACGCACATAGAACCTGAGCAAGGCGTTCGCCACACGGCCTTCGGCTGGCGTGATCTCCAGCACACAAACACGGCCACCGGGCTTGAGCACGCGGTAAAACTCCTCAAAAGCCGCCTCTACATTGCTGACATGGCGCAGCGCATAACCCATGCTGACGAAGTCTTGCGTGGCATCGCCCACCGGCAGCGATTCAGCCCTTCCTTCCAGCAACTGGACGGTGGCAGCCAACGGGCTGGCTTGCATCATGCCAGGGCTGGGGTCCACACCCACCACACGGCTCACGTCACCCGTCAGTTTGATAGCCTGTGCGGCGACCAGGCCAGTGCCAAAGCCTACATCCAGCACCTGCATGCCCTGCGTTAGGCCCGCTCGCGCCAGGGCCCTATGGCGATAGGCAGTGCCAGTACCAAAGGCAAGCATGCGTTCCACGCGGTCGTAATCAGGCGCTGTGGTGTTAAAAATTTCGCGCAAAAAGGCGGCCCGCTGAGACTCATCCTGGTAGTACTCGGACAGTGTTTGGTGCGGAGTGTGAACGGGAGCGTTGTCAGACTGGTGCATGGCAAGCGTGGGCACAAACCCTAGACGATAAATTTGTAACGGTAACATGATCGCCCAGGCCTATCAGCGATTACGTGTCGCCACACCTACAAATGAGCCTATACAGAACCAATGGCAGGCATGGAAACACACCATCGCGATCGTCCACTTTGATGCATCAATCCGTCTGAGGGCTAGCCCCCCCCCAGCACCCATGCGCAGAGATGCTGCAGCTCCATTCCGGGGCACGGCAATGCTCCTGAAGCTCCAGGCACTTTGCCTGTTGCAAACGGCGCTGCAGCCAGGGTAGTCCATGACAGGCGCTCCACCTTCAGCAAATATGCCTCTACAAAAATGGGGGCAAACGCCCCCATTTTCTGGCTTGATCACTTAATTTCTGTAGCAACCGCGATACCAGCCGCCAGCCTATTCAACTCACTTTCAACGCCCCAAGCCCAAACCAGCCTCATCACGCCAGCCAGCCCAGCACACGTGGCACCCGGCACCACGCGGAGCGCACCTCAGACTATCAAAACACGGCCCACCAGTGCTCCCACCACATCCGCTAGAGCCACTTAACGCTATGAATCAGCTGCTGAGGAAGAGCCGGCTAGCGCCACCCACAGAGCGGCCCAAGAACAAGTATTTGGCCGCTTTGGTGCACACAGTCAAAGCACACTGGCAAATGCACGCATGAGCGCGCTCAATGCGGACCAGAGTCGTGGCTCAATTGCATCTCCGCTAGTATTTTTTGGGTGTGCTGGCCCAATTGAGGTGCAGGCGATAGCTGTGCAGAAGCGGCACCTTCTCCCGGGAGCACTGGGAATGACTGCGAAGGAAACCCGTCCAAAGGGTGGTCCTGGTAGATGCCTAAATGCTGGGCTTGGCTGTCTGACGGCAGTTGTGCAGCAGTACGCAATGGCGCAAAGAGCACATCGCTATCCGCAAGCACGCGCACCCAGTAAGCCAACGGTTGTTGGGCAATAGCGGCGCGCAGAGTCTCGGTCAAAGCATCCACTCTAGAAAGCCGCCCGCCGCTGTGGTGCAGTTCCGTATCATGCATCCAGCTTTCCTGAGCCAGCGCATGCGCAAGCCGCAAGAACATGGCGTCATTGAGCATGCTGATGTAGATTTGCTGTCCATCCTGGGTATCAAACAACCCAGTCGGGGCGTTGAACACCGCACTGCTTTGCCCAGCAAACATGCCCGCATCAAGTACCAGATAGGATTGCAGTGCCGCTGCAGTCTGCAGCATGGCAACCTGTACATGCTTGCCGCGCCCGGAAATACTCTTACGCAACAGCGCCGCCATCACGCCTTGGGCCGCGTAGAGGCCAGTTGCATAATCAATCAAATACAAGCCTATGCGGTGCGGCTTGCCATCAACACCTTTGTTGGCAGCCATCATGCCGCTGGCCGCTTGCATGGTTGTATCCAACGTAGGCACATGGGCCATGGGGCCAGTTCCGCCCCAGCCCGATATGGATACATACACCAAACTAGGCTTCTGCTGAGAGAGCTGCTCCCAGCCCGCGCCCATGCGCTGAGCAACGCCGGGACGATAGTTCTGGATCACGATATCCGCACTTTGCGCAAGCGCCTGCAGCGCAAGTCTCCCTTGCTCGGTGCGGGTGTCCAGACACACGCCTTGCTTGCCTGCGTTACAAGCAGCAAAGATGGCAGACATGCCCTCTTTTTGGCGCCCCATGCCCCGGCTCCAATCGCCTTGCGGGGGCTCTACCTTGATGACGTCCGCCCCCTGTTGTCGCAGAATCAAACCGCAATAGGGGCCAGCAATCCCCTGGCTCAGGTCCAGCACACGAAGGCCCGCCAATGGCAGCGCGTCGTCTTCCGTCTCTTCTGTACTCATCATCACTCTCATCCTGTGTATTCTTAGCGAGCGCTAAGCTATTGCATACAACCGCGACTCAGACCATGCTCAAAATAACTTTCCCCACTGAGCGACGGTTCATCGTTGCCTCCACGCCCTCCATCCATTGGTCAAAGGCGTAGGGCTGGATACGGGGTTTTTCCAGGCGCCCCGAAGCCATGGCATCAAACAGCATCGCCATCATGGCCTGGACGGTATCGGCATAACGCAGGCGCTCGTCAGTCAGCCCCCAGCCAATGAAATAGCCGTAGTTGAAACCAATTACAGAGATGTTCTTGACTAGCAGAAGGTTGGCCGGGATCTGCGGAATACTCCCGCTCGCATAACCAATCGTCAAAATGCGCCCCTGCGCAGCAGTACATCGCAAGGCACCGTCAAAAAATGCCCCCCCCACGGGGTCAAACACCACATCCACACCGCGACCGCTTGTCATGGTTTTGATCTGCTGCGGCAAATTCTCGGCGTCTGCCTCCAATACATGGTGCGCACCATGCGCCAACGCGGCAGCACGCTTGTCTGCAGTGCTCGCCACAGCAATGACCTCTGCCCCCAGCGCCCGCCCTATCTGTACCGCAGCGGTTCCAAGAGCACCGCTGGCGCCAAAAACTAGCAACACCTCACGCTTTTGAAGCTGGGCTCGCCAGTTGAGCGCCGCCCAGGTGGTGCCATAGGTTAGTGGGAGAGCCGCCGCGATACTGAGTGGCAGCGCATCAGGAACGGGGTATACCGTGGCAGCGGTCGTCACTGCCTCCTGCGCAAAAGCGCCCCAATCCAGGGCTGCAGCAACCCTCTGCCCTACCCGGATGTGTGTTACGCCCTCGCCCACCTCCAGCACAATGCCCGCGGCCTCGGTCCCGGGTGTAAATGGCAGCGGCGGCTTGCGCTGATATTTCCCTGATACAAAGAGCTTGAGCGCAAAACCGACTCCCGCATGATGGATCGCGAGCCGTACTTGCCCAGGCAAAAGCACAGGGCGCTTCAGATCACGCATCGTCAGCTCATGCCAATCACACCACTGCTCACACAGCAGGCCCTTGTATGCACTCTGGTCTTCTTGCGTTGCCAGTTGGGCTGCGCCGGGGATCGATATGGCATCGCTCACTTTGGTCATTTCGTTCATCACCACTTGCTCCTCATTCCGCGGTGATACCCAGCTCCTGAATCATCTGCGTCCAGGTTCTAAGATCACTGCTGAGCTTGGCCTGAAACTGCGCAGCAGTCCCACCTACCGGCACCAGGTTCATCGCGTTCAAACGCGGGAGCATTTCTGGTTGGCGAACAATCCTATTCACCTGGAAAGCCAAGGCATCGATACGATCTTGCGGTGTGCCTGCGGGCGCTAACAACCCCATCCAGGCATCCGGCTCAAACCCTTTGTAGCCCAGCTCCTGCATGGTCGGCACATCGGGCATCAGCGCAGAGCGCTGTGCGCCCGCAAACGCTATGGGACGCAGCTTGCCGGCTTTCACCAAAGCCATCGCAGTGCCCACCGGTACCCAGCCAAATTTGATGTGCCCCGCTGCAAGGTCATTCACTAGAGGCGCCCCACCTTTGTAGGCCACATGCATCAGGTTCAAATTCGCCTCGCGTTTGAAAAGCTCGCCAAGAATATGGCCTGTCGTGCCAACACCATAGGAGCCATAGGCCAGCTCGCTGGGCTTGGCTTTGACCAAGGCAACGATATCCGCCACTGATTTGGCCTCAAACGCGGGCCACGCCGCCAGCATCACGCTCGACAGGGCTACCTCGCTGACCGCAGAAAAATCCTTGATCGGGTCATAGCCAATATTTTTATAAAGCGACGGATTTTGTACATGCGATGTGAATGTCAAAAGCAGGGTATGCCCGTCTTTAGGCGCACCCACAACAAAGCGCGTACCTGTAATAGTCCCTGCACCTGGGCGATTTTCCACAATGACTGGCTGGCCCCAAGCAGTCTGCAGCTCCTGGCCAATCAACCGGGCGACGGCATCATTCACATTACCGGCCGTTGATGGAACCACGATGGTGATGGGCTTGCTCGGGAACCCCGCCGCTTTCCCTGGCTGCTCCGCAGACTGCGCCCGTGCAGTGAATACGGCACCCATCATCAGCGCCCCCACCGCAAGCCAGCGGCCTGATGCGCGCAACACTCCCGCATTACGCAGGCGCCTCGGAAAAATCAACGCACGCTCAAGTACCTGATACATAGTTGTCTCCTTTTATAGGTATGAGAGTCCAGTGTAGGGAGCTCAAGCTTTTTGATGTATTCCTGAAGCGCTAATATTCATTCCATATATTCATACGAAATCGATTTTTTTAGGGATCTGGTATGCGCGTAGAAGATCTTCAGTGCTTCATAAGCCTGTGCCAAACGGGCCAAATGTCTCGCGCGGCAACCAAGTCCGGAGTCACGCAATCTGCCATTTCGAAAACCTTGGTGCGCTTGGAAGAAGAGTTTGGTGTGCCGCTGCTGGAGCGTGTAGCGCGCGGCGTCATACCGACGCCTGCCGGTGAGCGGCTATTGCAGCGAGCTCAACAAGTGCTGTGCGCCTATGAAGGGCTGCGTGCAGACATGTCTCAGCAACGCGCCGCCCAGTCTGGGCAGTTGCGCATAGGAGCGTTGCCGGTTTTGACGCAGGCACTCCTGCTACCCATGATTGCGCGTTTTCTGCCATTTCGGCCGATGGCACGTTTTCATTTTGATAGCCTGCTCAGCGCACCACTATTTGAGCGACTTCATGAAGGCAAGCTGGATCTCGCATTTGTTGCACTGCCACAGGTTCTGCCTGCAACCATTGCGCATGTTCCCCTTGGCACGCTTCGCATCAGCGTGGTGGCACGCTCTGATCACCCCAGATTGGCCCAGTTTCATACGCTGCAAGACCTTTGCACAGAGCGTTGGGCCTTGCCGAGTGAGGGGCTGTTTTTGCGCAACTGGCTGGATGAGCGCATGCTGAAATGCGGCCTGCCTTTGCCCGAGGTTGTTGTACAAAGCGAGACTACGCCGTCGACGTTTGCAACGCTGCTGCGTCACAGTGATTTATTGGGGATTGCTGCGACTATCGCCCTGCGCCAAGCCAACGGCCAAGACTTGTGCGCATTAGAGGGAGATGCGTTTCAGTGGACGCATGATTTGGGGGTGATTTGGCGCAAGAACGCGCCGCTACACCCCTTGGCGCAAGAGTTCAGAGATCAGGCCGTGGCCTGGAGCGCAGATCGCGTCTTCTGATCCTCTCAATACTCGTTACCCAGCACAGATATCGGTTTACCGCAATTGGCCGGAGCCGTTTAGAGCCAACTCGTCCGCCAATACACATTAGTCCGCCAGCGCATCCAACCCGCTGTACACCCACCAAGCCAAGGTCAGCATCATCACGCCAGTCAAGCCGTCCAGTACGCGCCAGGCCATGGGATTGGCAAACAATTTTTGCATGCGCTTGCCCGCTTGTGCCAGAGTAACGAACCAAAACAAGCTTGCACAGGCGGCGCCCAAGACAAAGACCCACTTGAGCATGCCATCTTGGCGAGCACCAATGGAGCCGACCAGCACGACGGTATCCAGATACACATGCGGGTTGAACAAGGTAATCACCACCAGCGCACCCAGCACACTCATCAGGCCACGCCGAGCGATTTGCGAGCCGCCAGGCTGATCATTGGTCGTCAGCGCAGCATCGGGTGCAGTCACCATGCGCCACAGCGCCATCAGGCCATAGCCCAGCAAGAAGATGGCGCCACCCAGGGTGAGGTAGTAAGCCAAGGTAGGCGAGTTACCCAGTACCTGAGCCATACCGGCCACGCCGATGGCGATCAGCATGGCGTCGCTGAACACGCACCAGGCCACGCAGGCACGCACATGCTGGCCGCTAACGGCTTGGCGCAGCACATACAGGTTTTGCGCGCCGATCGACACGATAAGTGACAGGCAGACGGTAAAGCCGGCCAGCCAGGTAGAAGTCATTGTTGTTGTCCACATAGGTGGCGATTGTGCGCTGCATCAAAAATTTAGTAAACTTAATTTATCTAACACAAATGAAACAAAACTAAATGCTGGACTACCTGGGATTGTCGGCCTTGGCCGCCGTGGTGCGCGAAGGCAGTTTTGAGCGAGCTGCGCGCAAGCTGCATGTGACGCCGTCAGCGGTGTCACAGCGCGTAAAACAGCTGGAGGAGCGCACCGGCCAGGTGCTCGTGCAGCGTGGCACGCCCTGCACAGGCACCGACGCCGGGCGCAGGCTATGTCTGCACGTGGAGCAAGTCGCGCTGCTAGAAAACGAGCTGCGCCGCAGCAACCCTGATCTGCTGCCCGACGCACCCGTGGCCGCCCCCACCATCAAGCTAGCCGTCAATGCCGACTCCCTCTCGACCTGGTTTATGGACGCTATGGCTGCGTTCACTGCTGCTGGTAACGAACTACTGGACCTGCGCGTGGACGACCAAGACCACACTGCCCAGGCCCTGCGCGAGGGCGAGGTGATTGGAGCAGTTACCGCCACTGCCACGCAAATCACCGGCTGCAACAGCTGGGCGCTAGGCACCATGCGCTATGTAGCCGCCGCCAGCCCCGGTTTTGTTACGCGCTACTTTGCGGGTGGCGTAACAGCCGCCAGCCTGGCGCAAGCGCCCATCATGACGTTTGACCGAAAAGACCGCCTGCAAGACCAGTGGATGCAGGCCAATGGTCTTGCATCGCGCAACAGCGGGCCACGTCATTTTTTGCCATCCAACTACGGCTATGTGCGCGCTTGCGAGATTGGCATGGGCTGGGGCATGCACCCTACGGTACTGATTGCCGAGCAATTGGCGCGCGGCGGCTTGGTGCCCCTGATTGCCAACACCCCGCTCGATGTTCCGCTGTATTGGGCCCTGCCACGCAGCGCGCAGACCAGCTTGCAGCGGCTGACTGACTGCGTGATGCGCGCTGCCGCTGTGGTGCTGACACCGCCTTAAAGCCTGTTGACCTTTGAATGGCAAGCCAGGCGCCCTCAACCCCGTATCGAAACCGTAGCAGCTTCACCGTAGCCACCGGGCACCAGCGGCATAAATCACTGGTAAAAATCGATCACTGCTGTTATCGTTGTTAACAATAGTTAAACAATTAACTGAATAAGCAACCCGAGGGACAGCACCACGCTGTGTGAGAAAAGGCACCACCTGACTGGCGTTGGTGTGCCTGGCGGTCCCTGCAACCTCTACGTGCACGCTACACACCATGGCCCTGTCTACCGACTTCACGCCTTTGTCACTGGCAGTACTACCCCGCCGCAAACGTAGTCCATTGGCACGCCTACTGCGCCTCTTGCTCATCGCCATCGTCCTGCTAGCCTTGTTGGCCGCATCCGCTTGGTGGCTGATGACCGCGCCCTTCACCCAAGCCAGCGCCTTGCCTGCAGCGGCCCAATCACTAGCCGGCCAAGGCGCCGCCTCGCCCAAGCGGCTACAAGCCCATGTCAGAACCCTGAGTGAATCCATCCCTGGCCGCGGCGTTGACCAACCCGTGCAGTTGCAAAAAGCGGCCAATTACATTTTTGACCAGCTCACAGCGCTAGGAACCAAGCCGCAGCGCCAGATCGTGAAGGAGGTCGGCGGCAGTTACTACGAAAACATCGTGCTGCGCCTAGGCCCCAGCCAAGGCCAGCCTGGTGGAGATGCGCCGCTGCTGGTGATTGGCGCGCATTACGACGCCATGCATACCAATGGGGTGGCTGATGGTGGCACGCCCGATGCAAACAGCCACACGCCCGGCGCCGACGATAACGCCAGCGGCGTGGCTGGCTTGCTCGAGCTGGCCCGCTTGCTCGTCGCCTCCCCTCCTGTGCAACCCATTGAGCTAGTGGCCTACACGTTGGAGGAGCCGCCGCAGTTCCGCACCCAGCAAATGGGCAGCTACCAACATGCAGCACAGCTAGCCTATGGCGGCACACCGCTGCGCATGATGCTGTCGCTAGAGATGCTCGGCTATTTTGACGATACCCCCAGCAGCCAGCGCTACCCCATTCCCGGTATGACGGCAATCTACCCCAACGCTGGTAACTTCCTCGCGTTGATTGGCCCGCTGCGCCATTTTGGTGCAACGCGCACAGCCAAGGCGCAGATGCAGGCAGGTACGCAAATCGACAAAGCGGGCACCGCACCGCTAGCCATCCACGCACTCAATGCACCGGCATCGATGCGAGGGGCCGATTTTTCAGATCACCAAAACTACTTGCATTTTGGCTACCCTGCGCTGATGGTGACGGACACCTCGTTCATGCGAAACCCGCACTACCACCGCAGCAGTGACACCTGGAACAAACTGGACTACCGCCGCATGGCCCAAGCCGTGAACGCCGTGCTGGCCATGGCACTAGCCGCACCAGCGAAGAAGGCCGATGGCGTGCAGCCCATTCAGTATTAAAAATGGGCTTAGCGCTTTCCTGGAGTGCGCTAGCAGCTAGCTTTTCAGGAGCAACTCACCCCACCGCTTAGCCAAACAACCAAGCCCCAACCCAAGGGGCTGCCAATACATTTAACGCGCCAGCAATCATCATCACCAGGGATGCGGCCACGCCTTGCTGCGGGCCGGCCATATGCGCCTTGGCTACACCTGATCCGTGGGCTGCGCCGCCCAGCATGGCGCCTGCTGCCACACGGCTGTGCAGGCGCGGCAAGCAGCGCAGCACGGTGCTGCCTATGAGCATGCCAGTCACGCCAGTCAGCAGGACAAACAGCGCGGCCAAATCAAGCGGGCCGCCCATGGCACGCTCGGCCTCTACCGCAAAGGGCGTGGTCACGCTGCGCATGGCCAAGCCCTTTTGCAGCAGGGGCGACAGATCCAGCCAGCGCGCAAACCAGACCGAGGTGATGATCGACACCGCGCTGGCCGCAACTACCCCGCTAAAAATCGACAGCCAGTGCTTGCGCACCATGCCGCGGTACTCAAACAAAGGTAGCGCAAACGCCACCGTGGTGGGGCCCAGCAGCCACACCAGCCAGTGTGTATGGGTGCGGTAGTCGTCATAACCAATGCCCAGCAGCAGCATCACCGCCAAAAGCACCAATGGCGTGCTGATGATAGGCATGAGCCAGGTGTAGCGGTGACGCTGGTAAATGCGCTTGTTGGCGTAGTAGCACGCCAAAGTCAGCGCCAGCGACAACAGGGCAGCGCTGGCGCTGCTAAGCGGCAACAGGCGAAAATCAGTCATCACCGCACCGCCTTTACACCTGAGCTGCAACCCGCACGCTGCTTGCTACGGCTGCGCTGGGCCAGGCGCAGCTCTAACTTGTAGACCGCATCCACCACCAAGGCAGTCACGGCCATCACGCAGATGGTGCTCAGCACAATCACCAGCAAAATGCGCAGGCCCTGGCTGCGCACCAGGTCGCCATAGTTCACCACCACCAGCATGGCGGGGATAAAGAACAGCAGCATATCGGCCATCAACCAGCGCGTGCCGCACGCCAGCCAGTGCACAGGCACGACACGCGTAAAAAGGCCAATGGCCAGCACAGCAAAGCCAATCAGCCCAGCGGGCACGCCCCAGCCCATGCGGCTGCGCAACGCCTCGGCAACCAGCCAAATGGCGCTGAGCAGCAGCACCTGCAAAACTGTGGCGATTGCACTATGCGCGCTTTTGACGCTTGGGCGATGGGGGGTGGTTGCAGCAGGCCTGGGTGCCGCTGCCTTGGAATCGGTAGTCATTGCGCTATCGCTTGCGGGAAGTTTTGACGGCAAGCGTCCGTATTTCGGCGCATTGCTGCACCGCACAAAACTTGATTGTAAAAACCCAAAAATCATTCGTAAAATGACTTATTTTTATAAATTCCATTCCTATTAGGAATGCATCATGGACATACGAGCACTGCGCTATTTTGTAGAAGTAGTCGGCACCAACAGCTTTACTCGCGCGGCCGAGAATCTCTACGTCACCCAGCCCACCATCAGCAAAATGGTCAAAAGCTTGGAAGACGAGCTAGGCGGCCCGCTTCTGTTACGCGAAGGCCGCCAGGTGCGCCTGACTGACGCTGGGCGCGTGGTGTATGCGCGCGGCCAGCAATTGCTTCAAGACGCCGAACGATTACGGCAAGAGGTGGCCGAAGTCGACGGCATTGCGCGTGGCGCGCTCACGGTGGGCATCTCCCCCACCACCGGGCACTACATGGCACCCATCATTGCGCAGTACCAAAAAAGCTATCCCGGCGTGCAACTGCAACTGCGCGAGCAAGGTGCGCGGGCGTTGGAGCAAGCGGTAAGCAGCGGCGAGATAGACCTGGCCATGGGCCTGCTGCGCCCCGGCAGCACGCTGGCCAGCCTGCCCATCAAAACCCACACCACAGTCGCCGTGTTTGCAAAATCCCGCGCTCCGCAATGCGCCAACCAGGTGCGCTGGTGCGACCTGGCCACCCTCCCCTTTGTGATGTATGAAAGCGACTTCGCCCTGCACGAAGGCGTGCGCGCCTGCTGTGAGCGCGCCGGATTTACACCGCAGATCGCGCTGCAAAGCCGTTACTGGGATTTTATTGGTGACCTGGTGGCCGCCGATGTAGGCGTGGCCATCATGTTTGAGCATGTGGCAGCACGTTACGACCCAAACCTTGTTACTTGCCTGCCACTAGTGCAACCCACGCTCAGCCACGATTTTGGCCTGACCTGGCGCACCGATTACCTGCCGCGTGCCGGCAAGGCCTGGGTCGAGTTGTGCCGGGCACTGTACGCGCCAGCGGCCTCCTAATACTTTGATAAACATGCCCACTAGCGCCCACCCACAGGGCGTTAAGAGCTACTTATTCGATAGCATTTTTATCCTGTACCACCTTCTCCAAGCCAGCAACCACGGGCTGGCGCAGCGTATGAAAGTTCAGTAGTTGGGTCGCCATCATCGTCTCCACCATGAAGCAGCACAGCGCCGCCACAAAGCTGACCACGCCCAGGCCAAAGCTAAACATGGCGGCCAGGGACCAGCTTTTTGCATCAATGGCCGACGTGGTCGTCTGGCCCACAAACAACAAGATGATGGTCAGCGAGATCAGCGCGCCGCACAACGTCAGCAACCCAATGCACACATTGGCAAGCCGCCCGCGCCGGCGCAAAAATCCTAGCTCCATCAGGGAGCGCTTGATGTAATCAGCATCGCGCGATGCGCTCATGCGATCCTCCAGCACCCGGCCGCGGTCAATAATGCGCGCCAAACGCCCGGCCACCGCACCAATCATGCCGGCCACTGCCGTCAAAAAGAAAACCGGGGCCACAGCCAGTTGAATGCTGTGGGTGAGATTACTAACGTCGATAGCCATGGGTCAATACTCAAACAAAAAATAAAGGTGACTGCTGCGCCATTCTAGGAACGGCAGCGGCAATCACCATGACTACTGCAAAAAACGGGCCATCGCAGCCTGCACCAAGGCGGCGCAGTAGCGTGCCCAGGCTGCGCCAGCTGCCATTGAAGCAACTCAGTCTTCAGGCATCGGCGGTATAGCCAGCATCGCGTGGTACTTCTCCTGCAACTCGGCAATGCGTGTCAACGCAGGCGGCACGGGTTTCATGTTCAGCACCTTGTGCAACAGCGCCAATTGCTCAGCACCAAGTTCACTGAAGGTGTCGCTAGGCTGACGGAAATACGCCTCACCTTCCTCTTCGTCGTAATACAGCTGCTCCAGGCTGAACCAGCCTACGTGGTAGCCGTAGTCAAAAAACTCCTGAAAGCTCTCGGCAACCACCCAGCTGAACTCGTTCACGCAGGGCAGCGTCATGACAATGGGGCACACATCTGCAGGCAGGCGCTCATCCACCAGATAGCTGTAATGCACGCTGTCACCGCCCGTAGTGGCAAATGTCACCACATTGCGCGGCGTGCACCAATCCATCCAGTTACGCGCAGGCGGAATTTCCAAAATCAAGCCGCAGTCGTCAAATACGTTCTCAGGCGAAAGATCGAACTCTGGGCCGATGGCAGCAGCTGCGTCGTACAAAGCCTGCAGCGGCGCGGGAATGGTGTCTGACGTAGAGCAGGTATTTTGCATTGCAGCATATTAGCAACGCGGGATTGGTGATCCTGTGACAGATGTCTACAATCCCCCGCTTACTCATCCTTCTTGATGCTGCTGCTCGAAGGTGCGTCGCGTCTCCCTCAGTTCGGAGATCGCTTTTGCGTACCTGTTTTTCTCAGCATCATGTCCAAACTATCCGGGAAGCTCTCCCGCCTGAAAAAAGCCCTGTCACGTCAGGGCATCCAAGTCTCGTACCGAGATAATATTTATCAAATCCATAACGAGCAGGCGGCTGCCACCATCTTGCTGCCAGACAGTTTGCCGCTGGAGCAAAAAGCCGTGAGCCAGTTGCTGGACTTCGCCTCTGTATCTGACCCAAATGGCCACGGTGCGGTCTGCAAAGCATGCGCTACGCCGGACTTCCACCCCGGCAGCATTGCGCCTGTGGGGTCTGTCGTGGCAACGACGCCAGACTTTGTAATCCCCGCCGCTATAGGCACGGACATCAACTGCGGCATTCGTCTGATGACCACGGGCTTGAACGAGACCCAGGCCAAATTGCACAAAAGCACCATCGTCCAGCGCCTGACCCGCGCCATTCTGCAAAATGGCCGTGATGTGCCGGTTCGTACTGAAGGCTTCAAGGCTTTATTTGATGAAGGCCCGCAAGCCTTTATCGAGCAACTGCCAGATAAGGGCCTGTGGCAAAGCGTAGACCGTGACCGCATTCAGACCGAGCTGGCCGAATGCGTGGGCCTGCAGGGCTTTGCGGGCCAAAGCCGCTATGCGCCTGAAGCCTTGCTCCAGGCACGTGAAATGGTGCGCCCGCCGTCAGCGGCCGACCTGGGCAGCGGCAACCACTTTCTGGAGTTCTGCGTTGTCGATGAAATCTATGACCGCCACGCTGCCTATGCCGCTGGGCTCAAAAAAGGCGATGTGACGGTGATGATTCACACCGGCTCGCGCGATGTGGGGTTTTATGTGGGCCGCCGCTGGATGGACTTGGCCAAACAGCAATGGCCACAAGGCATCAAGCACCCGGTGCATGGCCTGTATGGCCTGAGCGGCTCGCTGGCAAGCGACTATCTGCAAGCGATGGGCGTGGCTGCGCGTTATGCCTGGTTCAACCGCATGGCGCTAGCCGAGTTGGTGCGTAAGGAGCTGGCAGGCATTGCACCGCCAGATGCATCGCGCCTGATTGTGGATGTGCCACACAACGTGGTCATGCGAGAGGGCGAATTCAACGTGCACCGCAAAGGCTCAACGCCAGCACACACGGAGCAATGGGCGCTGATTCCCGGATCCATGGGCGATTACTCGTTTCTCGTCAAGGGACTGGGACATGAAGACTGGCTGCAATCCTGCAGCCACGGTGCAGGCCGCCAAGTTCGCAGGCAAGACATGCGCCGTATGAAGCAGCCGCTGCTCGAATCCGTCTGGCAATGCATCACCTTGCGTGAGGAGCGCATGATTGAAGAGGCACCTAGTGCCTACAAGCCCGTGGGGCCGGTGCTCAAGGCGCAAGAAGAAGCGGGATTGATTCGCGCCAGCGTCAGGCTCAAACCTTGGTTAACCTTTAAAGCTTAAGTCGCGCGGGAAGGTTTAATAAAAACAACCGCTAGTGCCCTACTACTGGGCGCTAGCAGCTCCTAAATCAATAGTGAGGAGGCAGCTCATCACGCAAGTTGTGCAGAGCCGCACCTCCACCTGGTTCGGGCATGCGTTGATGCAGATCCTGGATGCGTTGCGACAGGCGCTCTATTTGCTGTTGCTGCTTGTAGATAGTGAGGTTCAACTCTTCGAGCAGGTCGTCGGCATAGGAGGCCTTGATCTCCAGAGCCTCAAGGCGGGCTTGCAATGCGTCGTTGGTGGACATAGTCAATCCTTAGCGGGCGGGCACTCCGCCCCAAAAATAGTAACGCCGGTGTGTGACGCATCACACACCGGCGCCGTACTAAAAAACAGGTTTAAAAAGCCTGCGCTAAACGCGCAATACCTTCTTCAATCTTCGGAATATCGGCCGTAGCAAACGACAGGCGCAAGGTCAATCGATCCGGGTTGCTGCAGAAAAACGGTGCGCCGGGCACAAAGGCCACACCCTTGTCGATGGCGCGCTTGGCAAGCGCATCGCCATCTTTCTCCTTACCACCCGCACCCGTCAAATGCACCCAGATAAACATGCCGCCCTGAGGCTGCACAAAGCGCACAGCATCGCCCAGCTGGCTACGCAGTGCGTCGCCCATGGCTTGGCTGCGCGCCGCATAAGTAGTGCGCACGCGAGCAAGGGTAGCGGGCATGCGGCCCGCCTTTAAATACTGGGCTGCAGTGGCTTGGGTAAACGTGCTGGTGTGCGCGTCGCTGAACTGCTTGCACATCACGCATTTGCTCAGCAAATCGGCCGGAGCAATCAACCAGCCCAGACGTAAGCCGGGGCTGAGCACCTTGCTCATGCTGCCGCAATGGGCCAAATAGTCGCGGCTGCCAGGCACGGTGTGCGACAGCGCCAGCATGCTGGGCGGCGGCGGGGCATCGCCAAAATACAGGTCACCATACGGGTCGTCTTCCACAATCAGGGTCTGGTGGCGCACGGCCATTTCCAGGATCTGCTTGCGGCGCTCCAAGTTCAGCAGGGTGCCGCTGGGGTTACCAAAGGTGGGAATCAAATACACCATCTTGGGCTTGTGCTCGGCAATCAGCTTGTCCAACTCATCGGCGATGACGCCGTTATCGTCAATTGGCGCGCTGATCAGCTCAGCGCCGTACAGGCGAAAGCACTGGATGGTGGCGAGAAAAGTGGGGCCTTCCACAATCACCTTGTCGCCGGGCGAGATCATGGTCTTGGCCAGCAGATCTAGCGCCTGCTGGCTGCCCGTGGTAGTGATTAGCTGGTCAGCTGCCAAGTCATGCACACCCTTGCTGCCCATAAAGCTGGCGATTTGCTCACGGAATGGCATATAGCCTTCGGTCGCACCGTATTGCAGTGCGGCGCCGGGCTCCTCGGCCAGCGCAGCGTTGACGGCCTGCTGCACACCGTCCACGTCAAACATGGCAGCGTCGGGGAAACCCCCGGCAAAGCTGATGATGCCGGGCTTGCCCAGCAGCTTGAACAATTCGCGGATGGCGGAGGTCTCGACATTGTCGAGGCGAGAGGCGTAACGCAGCGTCATAAAGCTTTCTCACACAGTCTAAAAAACAGCCGCGCACACTGACTGGCAGCCAGGGCGCGGCGACTTCTGCCATTTTGCAACTTTTTGCGGACAGCGTGCGTCGCTCTGGCATCCCTATTCACGGAACGCATTGGCTGATCGACTATGCTTGCGGCCAAACAACCCGGCGCGCCTGATAGCGAGCCTCTAGGTAACGACAACGTATGCGCATTGCTGGATTCTTTTTTGGACTGATCAAACTCATCGCCTCGCTCTTCATGCTGGCAGGCATAGCCTGGGCTTGCGGGGCGCTGTGGTACCAGTTGGCAAGCACGGTTAAATCAGGATCAGCACGCGGCTTGATCCTGGGCGTATGGGTGGGCGTAGGGCTCTACTGCATCTACCTGCTGTGGCAGCACCGCATGCCACGGGCTTTGCTGATCTACGGTGTGCTGTTTGCAGCTGTTTTGGCGTGGTGGGCCACCATTGCGCCATCCAACAAACGCCAGTGGTCGCCCGATGTGGCCCAGCAGCTATCGGGCAACGTAGCAGGCCATATCGCCAAGCTGCACAACGTGCGCAATTTTGACTGGCAGACCGAGACCCGTGCCACGCCGCGCTGGGAGGATCGCACTTACGACCTGAACCAGCTGGTATCGGTAGACATGGCCACGTCCTACTGGATGGGCCCGGCCATTGCACACACCTTGGTGTCCTTTGGCTTTGACGATGGCAAGAGCCCGCGCAAGTATGTGTCGTTCTCGGTCGAGATCCGCAAAGAGGCAGGCGAGCAGTTCTCGGCCATTGGCGGCTTTTTTAAGGAGTTTGAGCTGAGCCTGGTGGCTGCCGAGGAGCGTGACATTCTGCGGGTGCGCACCAATATGCGCGGCGAGGATGTGTACCTCTACAGCATCAGCATGCCGCGCACGGCCATGCGTTCGCTTTTTAGCGCTTATGTGGATAAGGCCAATGCGCTAGTCGAGAAGCCCGAGTTTTACAACACACTCACCGCCAACTGCACCACGATTGTGTTTGAGATGGTGCGCCGCATCGTACCTGGCCTGCCGCTGGACTGGCGCCTGCTAGCCAGCGGCTACTTGCCGCAGTATGTGGACAGCATTGGCGCCCTGGCCCGCGAGCATGATTTTGACGCCATCCACGCCGCGGCGCGTATTACCGAGCGCGCCCAATCCGTGAAGCCGGGCGAGGATTTTTCTGCAGCTATCCGCAAAGGTGTGCCGCAGGTCCCGCCACAGCCTTAAGCCGCTGCATCCAGCAGCGGGCTGCGCAACTGGCTATAGCCACTGACTTGGTCGTAGGCCTGGCCCAGTTGCAGCACCGCCCAGTCATCACGCGGGCCACCCATGATCTGTATGCCTGCTGGCAAACCACTGGCGCTGATGCCTGCTGGCACTGCCAGTGCAGGCAGGCCTGCCATCGTTGCGGCAATCACCACTTCCATCCAGCGATGGTAGGTATCCATATCGCGCTCGCCAATGGTGTGCGGCCAGTCCAGCTCCACGGCAAACGGGTAAACCTGGGTAGTGGGCATAGCCAGAAATTCGTAGCGCTCAGTCAAGCGGCGCAAATACTCGTACCAAGCGCTGCGCACTTTGGCCGCCTCATAAATCCGCATGCCAGAAAGACGCATGCCGCGCTCCATCTCCCACACCGCCTCAGGCTTGAGCATGGCGCGTTTGGCCGGGTCGGTGTACAGCGCCATATTGGCACCTGCCACCTGTAGGCTGCGCAAGTCCAGCCAAGCCTCCCACAGCTGCTCCAGATCAAAGTCCAGCGCTACATGCTCCACTTGCGCGCCCAGTGTGGCAAAGTGCCCCAGTGCTTGTTCTTGCTGGGCCAGTAAACCCTCGTCCATCGCCAGATGGCCGCCCCAGTTACCCAACCAGCCAATGCGAGCGCCGGTAAAGTCGCGCTGCAGCGCTGCCGGTTCAAACCCGCTGGCAGCTAGATCTCGCGCCAGCGGCGTTCGTGTATCAGCTCCCACCATGACTTGCATCTGCAAGGCCAAGTCGGGCACGTTGCGCGCCATGGGACCGCAGGTACTGTACTGTTGCAAGAAAATTTCGTCAGAAGGCCCATAGGGAATAGCGCCAAGCGATGGCCTGAACCCAAACACATTATTAAAAGCCGCAGGCGTGCGCAGCGACCCCATCATGTCCGAGCCATCAGCAAACGGCAGCATGTGCAAAGCGGTTGCCACCGCAGCCCCGCCAGAGCTGCCGCCCGCCGTGCGCGTAGGCACCCAAGCGTTTCGTGTGGCGCCATAAACCGGGTTGTAGGTGTGACCGCCCAAGCCAAACTCTGGCGAATTGGTACGCCCCACAAACACTGCGCCACTTGCGCGCATACGCTCAAAATGGATGGCATCAAACGCCGACACCTGATCGGCAAACACGGGCGATCCCTTGGTCGTCACCATGCCTTGTGCGGGCATGATGTCCTTGGGTGCTTGCGGTATGCCATGTAGCAAACCTCGGGATGTGTGCTGGGCCAACTCCATATCCAGCCGCTGCGCCTGTGCGTGCAGGGTTTCACGGTCTTGCTGTGCGACGATGGCATTGACCTGAGGGTTAATGCCATCAATCTGCGCCAAATACGCAGTCAGCACCTCGGCACACGACACCTGACGCGCGTGAATGGCGGCCGACAAAGCGACGCCGGTAAAGTCGGTGATCTGGCTGTGCGTGTGTGGCATGGTTGTTCCTTGGTCTTGTCTATCACCACATACTAACCAGCCGCTGTGAAGCCATCGCGGGCATGCTGTCGCCTTTGAATGGCTTTGCACGCTTTTGGCTACCAGATAATGGCGGCAACCCCACGCGAACAAAACCATGATGAAAACCGCCGATATTGAACCGTTTTTCGCCACCTTGAAGGCGGCTAATCCGTCGCCGCAGACTGAGCTGGAATACACATCCGTGTTTGAGCTGCTGACTGCCGTGCTGCTGTCGGCCCAGGCCACTGATGTGGGCGTGAACAAAGCCACCCGCAAACTCTTCCCCGTTGCCAACACCCCGCAGGCGATTCTGAATCTGGGGCTGGAGGGGCTGGAGAGTTACATCAAAACCATTGGCCTGTATCGCAGCAAAGCCAAACATTTGATGGAGACCTGCCGCATTCTGGTGACGCAGTACAACAGCCAGGTGCCCGGCACGCGAGAGCAGTTAGAGGGCTTGCCCGGCGTAGGCCGCAAAACCGCCAACGTAGTTCTCAACGTGGGATTTGGCCAGCCCACCATGGCGGTAGATACACATATCTTCCGCGTGAGCAACCGCACCGGTTTGGCACCTGGCAAAAACCCGCTGGAAGTGGAAAAGCAGCTGATGAAGCGCGTGCCCGATGAATACGCCGTTGACTCTCACCACTGGCTGATCTTGCTGGGCCGCTATGTGTGCCAGGCACGCAAACCACGCTGCTGGGAATGTCTAGTGCCACAGTACTGCGACTTCGCACCCAAGACACCTGCGCCTGCACCTGGCAAGCGCTAAACCAAAAGCTATCAAATAAATAGCTGCCAGCGCTTATTAGTCGGGCGCTAGCAGCCTATTTAAATTAGACCTCGTTAGCGCGATTAGTGACTTTGCGTGCTGACTCCAGCCGATGCAAAGCTCGCCATGTCACGCAGCATTGCGCAAGCGGATTCAAGCAGAGGCCAGGCCAGCGCGGCACCAGACCCTTCGCCCAAGCGCAGTTGCCAATCAAGCAAAGCCGTCGCATTCAGCGCATGCAGCATGTGCGTATGGCCCGGCTCACCAGAGCGGTGGGCGTAGATGCAGCGTTGCAACACCGCCGGTTGCAAGCGACTGGCCACCAACACAGCAGCCGTAGTGATAAAGCCATCGACCACAATCACGCGGCGCTCAGCTGCGGCTTGCAGCACCGCACCCACCATGGTCGCCACCTCTAGCCCACCCATGGCTGCCAGCACGGCCAATGGTTCTCTCACGCCCAAGTGGCGCTGCAGCACACGCTGCAGCACGGCAGCTTTGCGGGCCACGCCTTCATGGCTCAAACCCGTGCCCGCGCCGGTCACGCTGGCCACATCCACATCGCACAAGCGTGCCAGCAGCAACGAGGCGCTGGAGGTATTACCAATACCCATCTCGCCCAGCAGCAGCGCATTACCCGGTAGCTGCTGCAACAAATTGCGGCCATTGCGAATGGCAGCCTCGCATTCAGCCATCGTCATCGCAGGGCCTTGCGAGCTATCTTGCGTGCCGTGCGCTACCTTGCACTGCCACAGACGCGGCGCACCAGCGGGCAAGTCTGCAGGCTGCGGCGAAAAATCGCGGTTCACGCCGCAATCCACCACATGCAACGCCACGCCATGCAGACGCGACAGCACACTCACCGCTGCACCTCCCGCCAAAAAATTGCCCACCATCTGCCAAGTCACATCAGCCGGATATGCAGACACGCCTTGCGCTGCCAAGCCATGATCAGCGGCAAACACCAGCATTTGTGGATCTCGCAGCACCGGCTGGTCGCTGCCCAGAATGCAAGCGATGCGCAGCGCCACTTGCTCCAGCACACCAAGCGAGCCTACGGGCTTGGTTTTTTGATCCAGTAACTGCTGCACATGCGCGGCAAATGCAGCATCGTCGATCGAGGAAATGGTGGGGGTCAAGGCAGTATCAGACATGGATTAAAAGCGCTTAGGACAGGAAACGCCCTGCAGTATGGCCCCGCTGGCCACAGCTTGCAGCGCAGCGCGCTATACCAAAAGAAAACGCTCTGATCGCGGCGCGAGCAGAGCGTGAAATCAGATTGAAGCACTGAGTACCAATCGACAACCTGACAGGGGACACTTAGCATGAGGGTCGCAATTGCAGCCCCCACAGATTTACAGAACGGTTGTTTACTTAGCAGGTACGGTATAGGTGTACTCACGCAGAATGCCGCCGCCTTCTACCGAGCCACTGTCTTGGCCCTTGGTCACACGGCTTTCGCAAGCACGCTTGTCCTCTTCCATCTTGAAGACGGCGCAGCGCGCCAGTGCGTTGCGAGTCAGTTCATCGTTGCTGCCCCCGCTCAACTGCCCTTGACGATCTGCCTGACGGGCAGCTGCCGCTTCTTTGCTGCTAGAGCTGCCTTCTGCCACATCTCGCTGGCCGTGGTGCGCGCCCTTGGCCTTTTTGCCATGGCCCTTTTTGTGCGCATGTGGGGCAGCAGCCTTCTCGGGTGCAGCTGGCTGGGCCTGGGCAAAACCGCTCAGGCCTACGGCTGCGGCAACTGCAGCCACTTGCAAAGATCGGAGTACAAAGTTTTTCATTGTGATGATTCCTGTTGGAGACGAGCAATAGGTCTAGCATGCGTGCCCCAACGCACCAGCGTTATCGGCACACCGCTCCAGACTATGCAAGCCTTGGCCTACAACAGGCAAGCGATCGTTTGCAGAAGCGCCCGCGCCCTACTCCATGGCGTTGGCACCAAACCACTGGTGCACACCCTTCACCATCCTGTCAAAAACTTGTGACAGGGATGGCGCGCCTTGGCCAAACAACGCGTGAATCACAGCTTCGTTCTCGAGTAAGCCGTGCAGATATGTACCCAGCACGGCTGTATTGCCGCCTTGCCACAGCATATTGGGCAGCAGCTCTTGTGCAGGCGCAACAGCGTTGGCCTGCATATCGGCACGCAACTGGGTCTGGCCGTGGTGGATTTCATAACCGCGTGCGGACACGCCACTTAACGCCTGCCACGGCGCTTGCAGCTCGGGTATCGTCAATGTAGTGGGCTGCACAGTTTTCTCGGGTGCAAACAAGGTGGCCAGCGGCAGCAGCCCCAGGCCTGCTGCATTGCCATCAACGCCATGCAGATCAATCAGCGCCTCGCCCAGCATTTGCAGGCCGCCGCAAATACCAAGCACGCGCTTGCCCGCGTTGGCGTGGGCCACGACTGCGGCATCCAGCCCCTGTGTGCGCATCCACGCCAGATCGGCCGCCGTCGCTTTGCTGCCGGGCAAGATGATCCAATCCGCACCCACCAGTTGCACGGGTGATCGCGCCCAAACTACGCGCACACCGGGTACTTGCAGCAGGGGCTGAAACTCGTCGAGATTGCTGATGCGCGGATAAGCCACGATGGCTATCGTGGTGTGCACCGCCTGCCCTGCGCCTGTGCTGCCGCGGTCGTCAAACACGCCGTCTTCTTCCGGCAAGCCATGCGCAAACTGCATCGGAATACAAGCCACGGTGGGCACGCCGGTTCTGTCTTGCAGCATTTGCGGCGCAGGGGCGAGCAAGCTGGCATCACCCCGAAATTTATTGAGCACAAAACCTCGGATGAGCTTTTGCTCATCCTCAGGTAACAGCGCCCAGGTACCGTACAAATGGGCAAATGCGCCGCCCCGGTCGATATCAGACACCAGCAGGCAATGCGCGTTGCAGTGCTTGGCCACGCGCATGTTCACCACATCGCTGCTGTGCAAATTTATTTCGGCGGGTGAGCCTGCGCCCTCAATAACCACCACATCATTTTCAGCACGCAGATCATCCAGCGCTTGTGCAATCTGGGGCCACACCTTCATGCTGCGGCCGCGCCAGGGCATCTTCGATAGCTCCTCATCGACCTGACCAAACAGCACGACCTGGCTGCGCGTATCCGCCTCGGGCTTGAGCAGCAGCGGGTTCATGCGTACATCGGGCAAGCAGCCTGCGGCCAGCGCCTGCAGATATTGGGCCGTGCCAATCTCGCCCCATTTTCCGTCCGGTGTGGCAACAACGCGGGCGTTGTTGCTCATGTTCTGCGCCTTAAATGGCGCAACCTTGTAGCCCTGCGCGCGGTACCAAGCGCACAGCGCCGTAGTCACCCAGCTTTTGCCCGCGCCACTGCTGGTGCCGAGCACCATCACGCACAATGCGGGGCGCATGCCTTTGGTGGGCTGGGGCAGTTGAATTTGCTCGTTCATGTTCTAGTTCTCGGTTTCTTTCCAAGCTTGCTCCAAGGCAAGCTGTGATGCAGGTGGCAGCACCCCCAGCCGCACATGGCCGGGCAAGCTAAAACTGGCGCAATCGCGCAGCTTGATGCCGTGGGCGCGCAAAGCACTCAGGTACTGCGCCATCGATGTTTCTTTTATAGGTAAACGCGCCACAAAATAATTGGCCTGATGCCCGTGCACCACTTGCCAGCCCAGCCGTACGCACATCGCCAGTTGCTGCAACTTCCAATCGCGCAGGAGGGTCAAACTTTGCGCCAGCCACTGCTGAGCTTCATCCGTCATCCAGGCTTGCAACATGGCTACGCCGTGGGAGCCAACGACCCACGAGGGTGCAAGGCTCCTCAACTCGCTTAGCTCAGCCAAAGTCGCCTGCACAGGCGCTATCGCGTAGGCAGCGCGCACGCCTGTCATGCCAAGTGCCTTGTTGGGCGTCCACAGTTGCCACAGCGCCTGCATGTTGCGCGCTGGTGCTGCGCCTTCCAGCCACAGCGGTCGATAGGCGCAGTCCAGCACTTGCGTGGATGTGCCAACAACAGGCCAGATATCTTCTTGCCGCCCTAAGGGGCTGGATGGCTCGCACGCCCAATGCAGGCCGGCGTCATTGCCTCTAACCTGCGCCTGCAAACCCCAAACCTGCGCGGCTTGCAGATAGTCGCCGTAATGGTGCTGCGGCAGCGTGATGGACGTGGTGCCGGTACGCGATGCATATTGCGTAAGGCGGTGAATCAACTCGCTACTGCTACCGCCAATGACAATACGCTCAGTGCCCACACCATGAAAGGCTGCCAGTTGTGCGCGCAGGGCGGTGTATAGCGGATCCGGGTATTGCTCCACATGGGCGGCTTGCAGCGCTGCTATTGCAGCAGGGCATGGCCCGCAGGCATTGCGGTTGGTGGAGAAGTCATGCACGGGCACGCCCAGCGCATCGGTCCCTCCATGCGTAAACTCATGCATGGGCCGTCGCCCTCCATATCCAGATTGCTAAAAAAACAATAGCTAGCAGCGTGCACCCTAGCTGCACTGCGATCACTTTTGACGCCAACGCTACGGCGCGATGCAAGTCCGCCGGCTCTGGCGCCCTTCCATCGGGGTTGAGTTGATACACCCCCGGTTTGGACAAATGAACGTTCAGTGCCCTTGCCATGGCCCCCATGGGCCAGCCGCCATTGGGTGATGGCGTAACTGCTGCATCACGCAGCAACATATGCCACGACACCCCCCCTGCCATCATCGCCAACCAGAAGGCGGTGATGCGTGCAGGTATCCAGTTCAGTACATCGTCCGCCCGCGCCGCCCACTTACCCGCCCATTGCCAGTGCCGACGCTCTTCGCCCTTGCCGCGCCAGCCGGGGTAGCCCCACATGGCATCCGCGGTATTGGCCAGGCGATACACCGCCGCGCCCGGCAAGCCAGCAACGACAAACCAGAACAGCGGTGCAATTACAGAGTCACTCAAGTTTTCGGCCAGCGTTTCTATCGCGCTTTCGCGCACGGTGGCAGCGTCCAGTTGGCTGGTATCGCGGCTGACCAGCCAGGTCAACCGCTCACGCCCCGCAGGCAGCGATTGCTGCAACGCAGACTCCACCGCCAGCACCTCATCCTTGAGCATGCGCCAGGACAACAGCGGCTTGAGCAGTACGCCCATCACCAGGCCCCACACCCACCAGCGAGACGTCCACGACAAGAACTGCAGCAGCCAATAAATCATAAAAACAATAGCTGCCAGCGCACACCAGGCAAGCGCTGCAAGGAAGAAACGCCTAAAGTCTCTGGGCACCTCGGTGCGCGGCGCAATCAGCTGCCCGATGCCGCCCAGTGCCTTGCCCATCCAGACCACTGGATGCATCCAGACCGGCGGCTCGCCCCACAGCCGGTCCAACAGCAATGCGACCAAGACCCCCAGCAAACAGGCTTGCACGTTGAGCAGCAAACGCCACTGCGCATTGCCCTCCAGCGAAAGCGCCTGCACCAGCCACCCCAATGGACTGAATGACAGGCCAATCAGCTCCACCCAGGTAATCGTTGTCATGGTTTGGGCTGTGGCGTGGGCTCAGTCCACACATCGTCCATCAGCATATCTTGCAGCGGCGCACGGCTCGCCCACTTTTCTTGCTGCAGCATGGGCTGCGCGTAATACGCATCCACTGGCCCCAAACACAGTACGCCCAGTGGGTGCGCGCCAGCAGGCATCTGCAGCAAACAAGCCAGTGCTTCAGGGTCAAAGATGGACACCCAGCCCATACCCAGCCCTTCAGCACGGGCTGCAAGCCACAGGTTTTGGACAGCGCAGGCTGTGCTGGCAATGTCCATCTCTGGCAAAGTGCGGCGGCCAAAAATATGTGCCTCACGCCCCGGCGGCATGGTGATAACCAGCACCTCGGCTGCGTCCAGCACGCCTTGCACCTTGAGCTTCATGAAGTCTTCTTCACGCTCGCCCAAAGCATGGGCAGTGCGCACGCGCTCCTCTTCCACCAACGCGTGAATGCTGCGGCGCAGCTCCAATTTTTTGACGCGAATAAAACGCCAAGGCTGCATAAAGCCGACGCTGGGCGCATGGTGGGCGGCGCGCAGCAAGCGCAGCAGCACATCCTCCGCCACCTCGCCACCCGCAAAGTGACGCATGTCACGACGCTCATAAATCGCGCGATAGACAGCCGCTCGCTCTGCATCAGAAAACGGGGCTGCGGGGATGGTCTGCAAGGAGGTGGGGGCAACGGGCTCAGACATAGCCTGCATTGTCCCGCACATGCGGTGGCTGCGCATTGGTATCGACTACTAGAGTCTGTTCAGATTTAGAAGCGGAGCGCCTTGCCGATGAAAGGGGAAAGTACCTGACCACTCACCACCTGGCGTTATGTTCCATATGCGTGTTACTACACGCACGGCGTCGCACGCCTGAATTAGCGGACGGCCAGATACCCTCACAACTAGGCCTCAATCGCATCAGCCCCTGGGTGGGGATGTACAGAGCACTTTCGGCGCACCTCCCCAATCAGATTTGCTGGAGCAGGCCATGACTCAATGCCAAGTATTTGTGCCCGCCACACCATATTTTTGCAACCCACTTCTAGACACCCGAAACCCCCACGCCGCGCATGCGTCAATCGCTGCGCAGCGTGGCTGCAATAGCTTTATCCGCCCAAGTGCATGGTAAAGCGCGCGCCGTTGTCCAGCTCGCACTGGCCGGTACCCAAGGTGGCCGAACTCATCTGGTAGTTGCATTTCATCCATCCACCCCGGCTGCCCGCGCCGTTGGCGATACCAGTGCGCGCGCCGCCAGGGCTGCGCGTGGCTTCGCCACTATAGGTTTCTCCCTGGATGGTGGCGGTAAAAATGCCGCGGCCATGCATGTCGTTGGTGACCGTGCCTTGCACGGCGCCGTATTTGGCCGCCAAGTCATTGGCCGGGTACATACGGGCATTGAAAGTGACGGCCGTGTTAGCAGACACACTGTTTGGCGCCACACTGGCCGCTGCTGCTGCGGGCGATTGCACCGGGCCACCGGGCACGGGTTGCATGGGAACTACGTAGCATGCCGTCAGCAGAATGCTGGATGCGGCGATAGTAGCTAGTTGAGCGACGCGGTAACTGTGGCGGCTATAGCGGGTAACAAACGCAATGCGGTTTTGCATACAGTGGAATCAAGGCCCAGGCACATGCCTGTAAAGCCAGTCTGCGCGAGGCAACCCACGTTGCCCCACCACTTTCCCGCAAGTGGCGGGGCCTGTCGCTTTCAGTATCTTCCAGCGATACCTGAAACTAGTCTTCGATGCCGCGCTGCGCGGGGATGCCCGCCTGGAAGGCATGTTTGATCATCTTCATCTCGGTCACCGTGTCCGCCATGTCGATCAGCTCTTGCGGGGCACGGCGGCCTGTCAGGCAGACATGCACGTCCTTGGGGCGGGCCTTCAGCGTCTGCAGCACTTCTTCCAGCGGCAGCCAGCCGTAGACCAGTGGGTAGGTGATCTCGTCCAGCACCACCAAAAAGTATTCACCCGACAAGATATCGGCCTTGGCTTTTTGCCAACCATCGCGTGCCAGTTGAGCGGAATGGTCAAGGTCCTTGCTCTTCCAGCTGAACCCGTCGCCCAGCCCCTCGATAGGCAGGCCCACTTGCTCAGCCAGGCGGTGCTCGCCAAAACGGGCGGTCGGCACCTTCATAAACTGATAGACCTTGACAGCCTTGCCACGGCCCGTAGCGCGGAAAGCCAGGCCAAATGCAGCAGTGCTTTTGCCTTTGCCGTCACCGGTGTTGACGATGATGAGTCCGCGGCGTTCGCCTTCTGGCTTCTCATAGGGCTTTTCGGTCGGGGGAGTTTCAATTTGCATAGCAATCTTTCCAATACAGTCGGGCGCTAGCGCCCTGAAAATTTTTACTCAAACGATGCCGTGCGCCTGGCCCATATTGGGCAGTGCCAGCCACATGTCATCCACTTGGCGTACTTTGATGCGGTGGTCAAAAACGGTCTCCAACGCGATATGCGTGGCGCGGTCGGCACAGGCACCATGGTGGATGACCTGACCGGCTTGCATCACCAGCATGTCGTCGGCCAGCAGGGCGACGGATATCTCATGCAGCACGCTGACCACGGTGGTGCCCTGCTCGGTCAGCGCACGCACGCTATACACCCAGTCGGTTTGATGCGGCGGATCGAGATTAGCCAGCGGTTCATCCATCAGCAGCACCTGGGCTTGCACGGCCATGGCACGGGCCAGCAGTACGCGCTGGCGCTCTCCACCCGATAGTTCTACCACCGGGCGGTGGCGCCAGTCCCAGGCCTGGGTGTCGCGCAGGCAGCGCTCCACCACGGTCAAGTCGTTGCTACTGGGTGATGCCAGCCAGGGCTGGTGCGGCAGGCGGCCCAGCATGGCCACGTCAAGCACGGTCAAATCCTCAGTCACCACCTCGCCCTGCCCCAGCCAGGCCAGGGTTTGGGCACGCTGCTTGCGCGGCCAGTCTTGCAAGGGTTTGCCCAGCAATTGCACCTGGCCTTGCAAGCCCTGCGCAGGCCACAGACCGCTCAGCACTTTCAGCAAGCTGGATTTACCGGCGCCGTTGGGGCCCACAATACTGGTCCAGCGGCCTTGTGCAAACTGCGCCGTCAAGTTTTTCAATATGGGCTTTGAATACACGCTCGCATCCACCTGGCGGGCGCTGATAGCTATCTTTTCAGTAGTCATCACATTGCCCCCGCAGTCCGCGTGCTGCGGTGCATGCGCCACAGCAAATAGCTTCCGCCCAGTGCAGCAGTGAGCACGCCAACCGGCAGCTCTTGCGGTGCAACCAACCAGCGCGCCAAGATATCAGCAGCTAACAACAATACGCCGCCCATGGCAGCCGCAAGCAAGGTACTACGGCCATGGCCTACGCGCACCAGGCTGCGCACCAAGTGCGGAGCTGCCAAGCCTACGAAGGCAATCAAACCAGTTTGCGCAACCGAGGTACCCGTGGCCAGCGCCAGCACCACGACCAAGCCATAGCGCAGCTGCGCCAGCGGAAGGCCCAGGCTGTTAGCTGTGGCCTCGCCCAAGGTCAAACCATCCAGCACACGGGCGCAGGCCCAGGTTGCCAGCCCGCAAGCCAGCAGCACGGCGGCCATCAGCAAGCAGCCTTCCCAGCCTACAAAAGCCGATGTACCCAGAGTGAAAGCTTGCATAGCTTGCAGAATGTCTGGGTGCTTCAGCTCCAGCAGATCGCGTACTGCACCCAGCACTACACCCACAATCACGCCCGCCAGCAGCAGGCGCAAGGTGTTCTGCACATTACGCGCCAGCACCACGGTCAGCGCCACAGCCAGGCCGGCGCCTACAAAGGCCATACCCGTCATGCCCAAGCGGTACAAGATGTTGAGGCCTGTGACGGATGAGCCCATCAACACCAAACCCAGAGCGCTACCGAGCGATGCGCCAGAGGCACTGCCCAGCAAATACGGATCGGCCAAGGGGTTACGAAACAAGCCCTGCGCCACCGCCCCCGCCAAACCCAGCAGCGCGCCAGCCAACCAGGCGCCTAGTGATCGGGGCAGACGAATGTCGGTCACGATTTGCCAGGCAACTGGGTCGCTCTTCATGCGTAGCACGCTCTCCCACCCTGTACTGCCTACACTTGCGCCCACCAGCAGCAAGGCTACGGTAAAGACGCCGAGCGCCAGAGCCATCCAGACACTGCGGCGCAGACCCGGGGCAGCCTCGGTTCCGTGCAGGCTTGTAGTAGCTTGCATCAACGTACGCCCCCGGTTGGCGGCGCCTTATCGGCCAGGCAGCGGGCGATCAAATGCGCGGCCTCAGCCATGCGGGGGCCTGGGCGGATGATGATGTTGGACTCTTGCTCAGGGAACACGCACAGGTGTTTACCGCGCACCGCTGCCAAACCAGCCCACCCAGGGTAATGGGTTGCAGCTTGTATGCTGCGGCTGCCTATCAGAATCAGATCCGGCTGGGCACGCAGCAAAAATTCGGGGCTCAGCCGCGGAAAGGGGCCCAGATCTGCAGGCACCACGTTGTCCACTCCCAATTGGGCCAAAATCTCGCCAATAAAAGAGGTTGGGCCCGCCGCATATGGCCCTTTATTCACCTCAAAAAACACACGGGCGTGCTTGGCATGTGTGGGTACTTGTTTGGCGGCATCGGCCATCCCCAACTGCAGCTCGCGCCACACACGCTCAGCGCCTTGCGCCTCTGGTACACCCAGCACCTTGCCCAACTGGCCCAGCACTTTTTGCACACCGGCTTGCGATCGCACTTCAAGCGCCACCACCTTGATACCCAAGGCCTCTAGCCTCTGCGCCACCTTGGATGCGTTGGACAGCAGCACCAGATCCGGCTTGAGCGACACCACGGTCTCAATACTCGGGTCAATACCACCACCAGCCACCGGCAATTTTTTGACCGAGGCGGGCCAGTCTGAATAGCGATCCACGCCCACGAGCCGATCGCACAGCCCCAGCGCGCATACGCTCTCGGTCAGCGATGGTAAGAGGCTCACGATGCGCTGCGGCGGTTTGTCCAGTTGAATCGTGCGGCCACGGTCATCCGTAATGGCTTGCGGTGCGATGCGGTCGCCTTCGCTCAACTGCGGCACGGTGGCTGCACCAGCCACGGGCGCGGATTCTTTGGCCTGCGCGCTGGCAGCGGGCGCTGCCAGCAAGATCAGCGACAGCAGCGCCGCTGCACATGCACCCAAGGTGCGGGGTGCGCGGCTGCGCGGGTTGTTGTGCGATTTCGCCATCATTTCATCTGCAGCGGCAAACCCGCCGCCATCAAAGTTACGCGGTTGCAAACAGCAGCCGCTTGCTGGTTGAGCAGGCCCAGCGTATCCACAAAGACGCGCACTTCGCGCCCCATGGGGATCACGCCTAGGCCAATCTCGTTACTGACCAGAATGACCGGGCCAGGCGCCTGTTGCAGCGCTTTTAAAAACATGGTGCTTTGAGCTTGCCAGTCGGGCGCTAACGGCGTATTTTCTTCACCCTCTTGTGCAGGCATCAGCCAGTTGGTAAGCCACAGTGTCAGGCAATCTACCACCAGCAAATGCTGCGCACTGCTGTGCACATCAATCGCCTGCGCCACATCACGCGCCACCTCTAGCGTAGCCATCTGCGGCACGCGCACAGCGCGGTCTTCTTGGTGGCGAGCAATGCGTGCCTGCATTTCGGTGTCATACGCTGTGCCGGTTGCAATCAGACTGGCGGTGTGGGCAGTATCTTGCTGCAACCAATGACGCGCAAGCAGCTCAGACTGGCGCGACTTACCCGATTTTTGCCCGCCCAGCAGCAAGAGTTTCAGCGGTTCATCGCCGACGGTAAAGGTTATGTCCTGCATTGTGGCCATCTTACGCAACCGTTGTCGCACTGGCGCGTGCCCAGGCCTGTGCATCGGCCAACGACACATCCTCCCCCATCAGCGCCGCGATCGCCTGCGGGCACGATGGAAACCAGGCGTGGAAGTAGCTGGCATATACGCTGCCGTGGCGGTACACGGCTTCGCCCTTGCCTGCCTCTGGTGCCTGGCCGGGTCGGCTGCTACGCGCGACTTCAGGCACTTCAGAGTCAAGGCGCGAATAGTGAAAGGTATGACCCCGCAGCACGCCCCAAGGCGTGGCCAGCTGCTGCATGCCCAAGCCTGCCAAGCGCTGCTGCATCACAGCCTGCGCGGGCAGCAGGCCCCACAGACGGTGCTTCGCACCTTCTAAATCCGTCAAATTTTGGGCCAGCGCGACCATGCCACCGCACTCCGCCCACACGGCCTTTCCTTGGGCGATATGGGCTTGTAGATCTTGCTGCAAGCCAGCATTGGCCTGCAAGGCAGCTGTGTGCAGCTCGGGGTAGCCGCCAGGCAGCCACAATGCATCACACACGGGCAAGCGCTCGCCCGCCAGCGGCGAGAAAAATTTGATGTCGGCACCCATCGCCACCAAACAGTCCAGGTTGGCGGTGTAGATAAAGCTAAAGGCAGCATCGCGTGCCACGGCAATGCGGCGGCCGACCAGCAGTGGCTCTATAGCAGCAGTTGTATTTGCGGGCATCGCAAAATCCACCATCCAGCGCGCTTGCCAATCAGCCCAGCTCAGTTGGCCCAGCGGCGTTTGCGCCAGCAAGTCCGCAGCGGCGTCCAGGCGCTGCAAGGCATCAGGCAACTCATGCGCCGCAACTAGGCCCAGGTGGCGCTCGGGCAGCAGGTTGGCGCGCGGTGCGGCGCCTTCCAGATTTACCTGAGCCATAGCACCCAGCCAGAGTGCTGGATCGCGCAGCCCGTTGCGAAGTAATTCGCCGTGGTAGTTGCTGGCTACGCGGTTGGCCAGCACCCCGGCCAGATTCAGTTCAGGATCAAAATGCGTCAGTCCGTAAGCGATGGCCCCAAAGGTGCCAGCCATGGCGGATGCATCCACCACGACCACCACAGATACACCTAGCGACTTCGCCAGATCAGCCGCGCTGCTGGGGCCGTCAAACAGCCCCATCACGCCTTCGATCAGCAGTACATCGCTGTCTTGTGCGGCGCGCTGCAGTCGCTCGCGTACATCAGCGTCGCCATTCATCCAGCGATCCAGCGCATGTACATCGCGGCCACTGGCTAAACGGTGCCATTGCGGGTCCAAAAAATCGGGCCCGCACTTGAACACCTGTACGCGGCGGCCTGCACGCGCATGCAGGCGCGCCAGTGCAGCCGTAATGGTGGTTTTACCCTGGCCCGATGCGGGCGCTGCAATCAGCAGCGCTACACAGCGGGCGGGCGCCTTGGAGATATCGCTCACGAACCTAGTCCTCAATCTAGCGGCCAACACAACGCGCCAGGCTTCGTGTTGGCCTTGTTGCCTGCTTGAAGCGGCTTACTCGGCCTGAGAAATCGCAGATCTGCGGTTAAGCAGGGCGTGAAGCCGCAGGCAGCACAAACGTACGACAAGGCGAAACAACGACGCCTCAAGGCTTGTGCCAGCCGCTTTTATTGCGGCATCCACTTCACGCCCATGTACACGCTACGACCTTCGGTCGCATAGGTGCGGGCGGTTTCATACTTCTTGTCTGCCAGGTTGTTGACGCGAGCGATCAAGCTCCAGTCTTTGCTCAATTGCGTGCTAGCCGAGATGTTGAACAAGGTGTAGCCACCCAGCACATTGGTGTTGGCTGCGTTGTCAAAGCGCTTGGCTGAGGTATGCATATCGGCACCCAGGGTCCAGCCAGCCACGCGGGTATCTACACCCAGGTTGGCAAAGCGTTTGGCGCGGCGGGCCAGCATTTTGTCGCTGCCTTGATCACGCGGGTTTTGGAAATCCACCGAGCCATGCAGATTGAACTGACCCAGCTTGGTGGCGGCTGCCAGCGTGATGCCTTCCAGACGCGCCTTGCCTACGTTCTCATAGCAGCCATAAGGGCTGGTGCAAGCGCCAGGGCCGCCAATGTAGTTGATCAAATCCGTCACATTATTGCGATAGACGGTAGCCGAGAAGCTGTCTGAACCCTTGGCCCAGCGCAGACCCAGCTCAGCATTCTTGCTCTCCTCAGGCTTGAGCGCTGGCTCGCCGTATTCGCTAAAGCGCTGGTACAGCGTAGGCGTGCGGAAGGCATTGCCCACGGTCGCTGTTGCGCGCCAGTTGGGCACAAACTCGTACCCATACGATGCGCTGCCTGTCGTCTTGTTGCCAAACTCGCTGTCGCGGTCGTGGCGCAGGTTCAACTGCACGGTGTGGGCGCCACTGTGCATGCCGTAGCCCAATGCCAGTGCGTTTTGATGACGGTCTCGGTCGATAGCCCCATTGACCAGCGAATCCTCGCGGCGCTCCAGCGCAGCCGTCATGGTATGGATTCCATAACGCCACTCGTTCTGGAACAGGTAGTTATGCAAGCGCGTATCGGTCTCGTAAGGCGACGGCTTGGTCTGGTAGAAATCACGCGACTGGGTGTACTGCAGCTTAGTGCTGTAGTTATCGCTCCACTGCGCCTTCCAGTTCAGGCCCACGGCACTCATCTTGTTGATGCTGCGGTCGTCAGCCGAGGGGCTGGCGTCGTAGCCGGAGTTCACATCACTGGCCAGCAAGGTGGCTTCGAGGCGGTGCTGCTTGTTTAGCTGATAGCCCAGGCGTGCGTTGACCGAGTTGTTGCGGTAATCATCCTTGTCCGTGTTGGCAGTTGGCGTGGTACGGGCGTTAAAGCCATCGCTTTGCGAGCGGTTCAGGCCCAGCGCGTAATCCCATGCGCCTGCACCGCCAGAGATACCCGCCTCAGCCGTGTAAGTGCCGCGGTTACCGATACCAAAGCCCACATAAGGTTTGGCCGGGCCTTCGCCGCGTTTGGTAAAAATTTGTACCACACCGCCCATGGCGTCCGAGCCATACACCGCGGCAGCCGGGCCTCGCAGCACTTCAATACGGTCGATCAGCCCCAGAGGAATGCTCTGCCAGGACGCTCCGCCCGTGGATTGCGAATCCAGACGCACGCCATCCACATACACAGCGGTAAAGCGCGTTTCTGCACCGCGAATGTAAACACTGGTCGACGCCCCCGGGCCACCGTTGCGGGTGATCTCAACGCCGGGCACGCGCGACAGCACATCGGCTATGCCGCCAAAACCTTGGCGCTCAATGGTTTTGTCATCGATGATGGTCATGTCCGCCGTCAAATCCGACAACGGTTGCTCGATACGATTGGCCGTAACAACCATTTCTTGCAGGTTTTTACCTTCTGTTTCGACAGCTTGCTGGGCCTGCACCGTAAGGCTTGCCAGCAAGGCTGCGGCAGCAATACCCTTGAGCATCAGGTGAACAGGAACGGCAGTTGCGACAGATTCAGGCACGCGCAGGCGCACCAAGGGCATATGGGAATTCATCTACATTGAAAGCAATGGAGTACCCCGTGCCAGCCTCCCCGCCGGCAAATGGGGAAAATCAGACGCAATACGCCTTTGCCATAGCAAAAGCGCACTAACATCCACAATGTTGGCCGGTATCCGGGCTAACGATGACACAGCACGCGCCTTCCCAAACACTTGTTCAAGGTATTCAGTGGCTTAGATGCGGCTGTGGATGGCAATAATGCCAACCATCGCTTACCGTTGCGGGGGCAGCGCAGGTTGATCAGGGCTTGTAAGGCACAAGCAAGATCCCCTGCTTCCCGTTGAACTGCCGGAGTGTGAACCACCGCGGCGAGCACCAACGGGTACAATTTTATCGTCTTTACTGTTGCGCAATTGGAAAACTGTCTCTCTATGGTCACTACGCCTTCTTTGGACCTGATGCTCGAGCGGGTGGAAGCCTTGCTGACCCGCTACGAAGCCCTGCAACGCGCCCACCTGGAACTCACCGATCAAGTCACCACACTGACCCAGGAGCGCGACTCTCTACAATCGCGCCTGACAGCAGCTCGCGCACGCGTGGATTCGCTGATTGACCGCCTGCCCAAGACTTTTGACCAGGACGAAGAATGAAGCAGCTAGAAGTACACATCATGCAGCAAAGCTATATGCTGGGCTGCCCCGAAGGCCAGGAAGCGCGCCTGATGGCCGCTGTCAAGCATGTGGATGAGGCCATGTCCGGCATCCGCGATTCAGGCAAGATCCGCGGGCGCGAGCGCATCGCTGTGTTGGCCGCGCTCAATGTCGCCTTCGACCTGCTTGACCTGCAAGCCAAAACCGCCGAGCAAAGCTTAGCCGCGGATGCCGCAGCCAGCCAACCCGCCGCTAGTACACAAGCCAGCCTGGATTGGGAAGAGCCCCGCCTGCAATCCATCATGCAGCGCTTGGATGCTGCCACCGCCCCTGTGGCAAACGCCGTTACCACCCCCATCTAAGCCGCAGCCAACACCAGTTAGAGCCCCTGCGCAAGCACTTTAATAAAAATAGACTGCTAGCGCCCGCCCAACAGGCGTGAGCAGCTATTATTTTTGACTGTTTTTAGTGCAGTGAATTGCTACTTTTTATTTTGGAACAGACGCAAGCCATTACAATGGAGCCGTTCGCAGCCCCGCCAGGCTTTATAGTTCCTTGAACCAATGCTCTACGAGCACGGGCTTGGTACATCACCTACTGAGCGTGATCGTCTCGCGTCAGATGAACCCAACGGTAGGTTGCCCTTGCCCACCTGAACCCCCGGTTCAGGATGCCGGTCTGGTGGATCCGCTGCGAACACCTTATTTTTCGGCGGCAGATGTACAGCTATTTGCCTCAACCCGGCTTCTCCTCCCCGCTTCAGCGGGGCTTCAGGCCACCTGTTTCAGGTGGCCTTTTTACTGCGCCTGCTTTGTTTTCAAGCCACCATTCGCTTTCCTGCGATTGATGAAACCCCAAAGCTGCCACCATGACCGATCCGCTCATCCTCATTCCACTGTCCTGCTTGGGATTGCTTACCGGTTTTTTAGCGGGGCTGCTAGGGATTGGCGGCGGCATGGTTCTGGTTCCGTTTATGACCTACATCTTGGGCACACAAGGCGTGGCCCCCGAGCTGGCTATCAAAATGGCGATTGCCACCTCCATGGCAACGATCATGTTTACTTCGATCTCCAGCCTGCGAGCCCACCACAAACGTGGCGCCGTCCGCTGGGAGATTGTCAAACGGTTGGCGCCCGGGATTGTGCTGGGTGGCCTGATCGCGAGCCTAGGCATCTTCTCGCTACTCAAAGGCGTGTACCTCGGGCTGTTCTTTGGCCTGTTTGTGGGCTACTCCGCCCTCAATATGTTCCGCAAAAAAGCCTCCAAGCCCTCGCGATCCATGCCGGGTACTACAGGCCAGCTAGCAGCCGGCGGCGTGATCGGCGGCTTGTCAGGCCTGGTAGGCGCGGGTGGCGCTTTTATCAGTGTGCCATTTATGACCTGGTGCAATGTACCTATCCACAACGCCGTGGCTACCAGCGCCGCGCTGGGCTTTCCCATCGCGGTGACGAATGTGATCGGTTTTATGGCTGCAGGCCTGCATGTACAAGGCCTGCCACCACATTCTCTGGGCTATATCTGGCTACCCGGCCTGATCGCCGTGGCGGCTTGCAGTGTGCTGACCGCTCCGCTGGGTGCCAAGGCCGCGCATCAGTTGCCGGTAGCACAGCTCAAAAAGATTTTTGGCTGCATCTTGCTGTGTTTGGCAACCTATATGCTCTACAAAAGCATTTCTGCTTGGCAGCTATAAAGGCTGCCTTGTGCCTAAATAATCTTAGAAAAGCGTGCGCGTGTGCGGTCCGCCTGCAGGTTTTTGTCAAACACCATGGCCACGCCGCGCACAAAGTACCAGCCCAGCTCGGTCACGCGAATAGCATCGTCGGCGATCTCTAGCAAGCCTTGCTCGGCCAACAACTGCAACTGCTCCAACTCTGCCGCAAAGTAGTGGGCAAAATCCACCAACCAAGCCTGCTCGATCGATTCAAAAACCAGGTTGCCTTGGCACATCAAGCTCATGATGACGGCGCGGCGCAGCATGTCGTCACGCGTCAGCGCCAGTCCGCGCACCACGGGGATTTGCCCCTGATCGATCAAGTCGTAGTACTCCTCCAGTGTCTTGGCATTTTGGCTGTAAGTCGCACCGATCCTGCCAATGGCGGATACCCCCAACGCCATCAGATCACATTCTGGTTGGGTGCTATAGCCCTGAAAGTTGCGGTGCAGCCTGCCCTGGCGCTTAGCCACCGCCAGCGAATCATCGGGCAGCGCAAAATGGTCCATACCCACATACACATAGCCTGCGTTCTGCAAGACTTGCAGCGCCAGCGCCAGCATGCTGAGCTTGTCCATCGGGTTAGGCAGATCTTGCACGACGATGCGGCGCTGAGGTTTAAAACGCTCAGGTAAATGGGCGTAAGCATAGAGGGCTATGCGATCAGGGTGTAGAGCGCAGACCTGCTCCAGAGTACGAGCAAAGCTAAGCGGGGTTTGCCGCGGCAAGCCGTAGATTAAGTCCACATTAATGGATTCAAATCCAATGGCCCGCGCCTGCTGCACTAGCGCAAACACTTGATCAGCAGGTTGCTCGCGGTGCACTGCGCGCTGCACATCAGCATCAAAATCCTGCACGCCAAAGCTCAGGCGATTAAAACCCAGCTGGTAGAGATGCTCCAGTCGCACTTGCGTCACAGTACGCGGGTCGACTTCAATCGAGTACTCCCCGCCCGGCTGCAGCGCAAACCGGCTTTTGAGCAAATCCATTAATCGGGTCAGCGCCTCATCTGTCAAAAACGTGGGCGAGCCACCGCCCAAATGCAACTGGCTGACCGACTGCCGCCCGCTGCAGTGCGCCAACTGTAGATCCAGCTCACGCGCCAGGTAGTCCAGGTATTCATCCGCGCGCTCTGGGTGCTTGGTGATGATCTTGTTACAGGCGCAGTAATAGCAAAGCGACTCGCAAAAAGGAATATGCACATAAAGTGATAAAGGCGCCAAGCGGCTCCCCAAACCCGTGCGCCGCTGCTCCAGGGCCTGCTTGTAAGCATTCGCACCAAAGGCTTCAACAAATCGGTCTGCGGTAGGATACGAGGTGTAACGGGGGCCGGAAACATCAAAACGGCGCAGCAAGTCAGGAGTGAGGGCAATCATGTTCTTAATCCATGCGGAAACCCCAATGTGCCGCAAGGCGCGCACTCCGTCCTTGACATACATCAAGAAGCATTTTTTGACCTCCATCCACAATGGAGGCACTCCAGAGGCGTCCGCCTCTACACGATCTTTTGTAATCGGATATTGATTCATGACATCCAACGCGATCAAAGTGGTCTGCTCCAACTGCAACCTGCGCGAGCTTTGCATGCCTGTCGGTCTGTCTAGCGAGCAAATGAATCGTATCGACGAGATCGTGGCCACGCGCCGCAAGGTCAAGCGCGGTGCGGCTCTATTTCGCAATGGCGAGACATTCACTTCGCTATATGCCATCCGCACAGGTTTTTTCAAAACCTGTGTCGCCACTGAAGACGGCCGTGACCAAGTCACCGGCTTTCAGATGGCGGGCGAGATCATTGGCCTCGACGGCATCGTCAACGACCGTCACTCCTGCGATGCAGTGGCGCTGGAAGACGCCGAAGTCTGCGTCATGCCCTATTCCAACCTCGAAGAGTTATCACGCGAAGTGACTGCGCTGCAGCACCACGTACACAAGGTGATGAGCCGCGAGATCGTGCGCGAGCATGGCGTGATGCTGCTGCTGGGCAGCATGCGTGCCGAAGAGCGCCTGGCCGCCTTCTTGCTGAACTTGGTGCAACGCCTGCATGCACGAGGTTTCTCGCAGTCCGAGCTGGTGCTGCGCATGACGCGCGAAGAAATCGGCAGCTATCTAGGTCTCAAGCTCGAAACCGTGAGCCGCACCTTCTCTAAATTTGCTGACGACGGCATGATCGAGGTCAAGCAGCGCCATGTGCGTATTCTGGATACGGAGAAGCTACAAAGCATGGTCAACAGCCAGCATTGCAGCTCATAACAGCACCGGCTGTGCTGATACAGCGCAAACCATCTGGTTTGCGTATGCTCTAAAGTAGTTAGCAGGCCTTGTCGCCAAGGCCTGCTAACTACCAAGGAGCCACTGATGTACAAAAATATCCTGCTCGCAACCGACGGATCTGACCTGTCTGAAAAAGCCGTGCAACACGCACTGGCCTTGGCCAAGATGGCCGGCGCCCAAGTCACTACAGTCAATGTCTCGCCCATCTACCCGCGCAATTATTTTGAAGGCAGCGGCGCCGACCCGGCTGAAGCTGCCCGCATAGAAAAAGGCTGGTTGGATGCTGCCCAGGCCGTAGTCAACAAGGTCGTGGCCGAAGGCGCGGTCATAGGCGTCCCCGTAAAGGCCTTGGTTGCACAATCCGACTTAGTCGCCGAATCCATTTTGCAAGTTGCCGAGAAAGAGCAATGCGATCTGATCGTGATGGCATCGCACGGCTACAAGGGCCTAAAGCGCCTGCTGCTGGGCAGCGAAACCCAGCATGTACTGACCCATGCCAAGGTACCAGTGCTAGTTTTACGCTAGAGCACAAATGACAAGCACGGGGCGCACGCAATCGCCCTTTGCTAATGGCTTCCAAGATAAAGCTGTGTCATGCGCTCATCATTGAGCAACTCCTGCGCGTTGCCATTCAGCACGCTTTTACCTTGGTCGAGTATGTAGCCGTGTTGACTGATCTGCAAGGCTTGGCGCGCACGTTGCTCGACCATCAGCACAGCAACGCCTTGCGACGGCAGCTTCTTCACCATCTCAAACACTTTGCCAACCAACGATGGCGCTAACGCTGCAGTGGGCTCATCCAGCACCATGATGCGCGGCGAAGGCATGAGCGCGCGTGCGAACGCTAGCTGTTGACGCTCGCCACCAGAAAGATTGCTTGCAGGCTGAGACAAACGCTCAACCAACGCAGGAAAGTCGACTAACACCTCATCCATTCGGCGCTTGAGATTTTTAACGCCGCGCACCACAAGCAAGTTCTCTTTGATGGTGAGTGACGGAAACACGTTCGCCACCTGTGGCACGTAGGCGAGCCCCTCATCGAAACGGTCTTCGGCGGTCAACTTGGTGATCAGTTTGCCGCCCATCACAATTTCGCCCTGCACACGCGGTAAAAGACCGAGCAACGCTTTCACCAGCGTAGATTTACCAGCGCCATTCGTGCCAGCAATCGTGACGATCTCGCCAGCTTTCACGCGCAGGTCAATTCCATGAATGATGTCCACTTCCGAATAGCCACCCCGCAGCTGCTTTAGCTCCAGTAGATTGCCTTCTTGCACTTCCTGCGCGTTCATACAACTCCTCCCATATACGCTTCTTGCACGCGCGGGTCATCCAGCACCGAATACGGGTCGCCCTCGGCCAAGATACGGCCACGATCCATCACGATCATGCGGTTGGACAGACTCTTGAGCGCCTGCAAATGGTGTTCGATCACAACAAACGCGATACCCTGGGCATTAAGTTCGCGCACGCGCTCGCAGATTTCTTCGATCAGCACGGGATTCACACCCGCAAATGGTTCATCCAACAGGATGCAACGCGGATCGAGCATCAATACACGACCCAACTCAACCAATTTTTTCTGCCCACCTGAAAGCCCACCTGCCTTTACATCCTGCACACGCGCGAGATTCAGAAACTTCAGAATGCGGTCCGCCTTTTCGGCTAGTTGCTCTTCATACGCACGCAGGCCACCGGATCCAACAAACGCATTGAACAAGCGCTCACCTTGAGGGTTCGGCGCAGACACCAATAAATTCTCATGCACCGTAAGCGTCTTGAATTCACGTGGCACCTGAAAAGTGCGTACCAGCCCAAGCCTGGCACGCTTGTACGGCGCCATCCTGGTGATATCGTGCCCTTCAAAATGAATGCATCCTTCATCTGCAGGCTGCTGCCCTGCAATAGCTGCAAACAACGTGCTCTTGCCTGCACCATTCGTCCCCGCAACCCCGAGGATCTCTTTTTCTGCAAGCGCAAGCGACACTTTGTCTACGGCTTTAAACCCGCCAAACTGCCGAGTGACTTCCTTAACTGTCAGCATCATTGCGACTTGCCTCCAAACATGCCATTGGGTCGATACAGTGTCACTAAAATCAATGCCAAACCAACGGCAGCAAGACGCAGGCTGGCCATACCAACTTCAGAAACACCCGGTATCCAGTCCTTCACAAAGCGCGAGCCCTCAAGGAACACCAACAACAGAAAGGTGCCAAACAACGCACCGCGCACACTTCCTGTGCCGCCCATCACAAGGCCCATCCACACGTAGAACGTGATCAATGGAATGAACTGCTCAGGCGTGATAAATGTAATGAAGTGCGCATAGAAAGCGCCCGCCATGCCAAACAATGCCGCGCCAAGCATAAAGACTTGAACCTTGAACCACGCAGGATCTTTTCCGAGGGCAGAAAGAGCGGCTTCGTCGTCACCAATTGCGCGCAGCAAGCGCCCAAATGGGCTGCGCGCCAAGCGCACCGTACCCCAAACAACCAAGCCTGTAATCAGCACCAAGGTGACGAAAATTGCTACATCGCCCCAAGGCGAAAGAAGGCCACCAAACAACTTGGGCAAACCTGGCAAGCCTTGCACGCCCTTAGTCAGCCATTCTTCTTGCTGGATTGTGATCCGCACCGCTTCCGAAAAGCCCAGTGTGACGATGGCCAAATAGTCATCACGCAATCTGAGCGACAGCATACCTATGGGTAGCGCCAGCAGCGCGGAAACCAGCATCGCCGCAATAAAGCACACCACCAACGGAACCCCTTGCAACGAAAGCAAGCCCGACGTATAGGCGCCAACCGCGAAAAAAGCCACGATACCAAAATTCACCAAGCGCGTGAGGCCAAACTGCAAGTTCAGACCCAAGGCCAACACCGCGTAAATCAACGCAATAATGCCAATGGCACAGAGATAAGCAACCATGGTGCACCTACCTCACCAACTGAATGCGGCCCATAATGCCCGCGGGTCTAAACAGAAGCACCGCCGCCAACACAGCGAATGACAACACGAGCTTGTACGATGGTCCAAGCAGCGGCACGGAGAGCTCCTGCGCCACACACAGCACCAGCGCGCCAAGCACTGCGCCAATGGGGCTTCCAATACCACCCAGCACCATCGCAGCGAATGCGGGAATTAAGAACTCCCAACCCATTTCAGGCATCACAATCGCTTTCATACCAAGCAGCACGCCACCGATGGAAGAGATCGCTCCAACAAGCAGCCACAAAGCCAGCATCAACCCCTTTGCGCGAATACCACTTGCGCGCGCCAGATCTGCGCTGTCTGCAACGGCACGCAACTGGCGGCCAAAACTTGTCTGGTACAGCAGCACAAACACAACCAGCAAAACCACTAAGGCAACGGCAGCAATTACCAGGTCGGTAGGCAGCACACGGATGCCAGCGAAGTTCCATGCCCGCATTAACGGCATGTCAAAAGTGCGTTGATCATGTCCTGCGAAAAACGAAATCAGGCTGCGAATCAAGAATCCAAGACCGATGGCTGCAAGCATCGAAGAAACCATCGGTCGCCCTGCAAGCTTTCTAAAAATAAGTTGGTATGAACCCATTGAGACCAGCGCAGTTACCGCAGCACTTGTCAAGGCAGCCAGCCACAGCGGCAACCCTAGCAGCAACTGACAGACCACAGCTCCATAGGCGCCTAAAGTCATAAAGTCCCCTGTCGCAGCATTGGGGAAACGGTTAACGCCCATTACAAGCGTCATTGAAAGCGCAGGCAGAGCAACCACCAGTCCTTCGATCAAACCGTTGATGATCAGGTTTGCAATATCTATCCAGGTCATTGGCTCATTTCATTCATAGCCTAAGAAAGCAGCCCTTAAGCGCACCGGATGCGCTGGGCCATTAACGAAGCACAGGGAAAAATCAGGACGAAATAGACACCACATCGCGGCGCACCAGCTGGCCCTTTTCGATGATGTAAACACCAAAGTCAGGCGTCACATCACCGTGCTTGTCAAAGTCCAACTTGCCGGAAGCACCTTCATAATTCACCTTGGATTTTTTCGCAATTTGCGCCTTCCCCTCACCAAAGGTGGCGACTGCCACACCAGGTGGATTCGCTATATCACGTAATTTCGAGTTGATTTGCGTGACATTAGCCCCCGGGCCTGCCAGCTCCATTGCAAGGCCGAGCGAGATCACCATGTCGTAGGTCATCGCAGCGTAGATGTTGGTCGATGCTGGCTTGCCCGTTGCTTTGGTGTAGGCCGCATCAAAGTGCGCGTAAGAAGCACTCTTCTCGTTGGACACCGTGTCCACCGAAATAATGCCCTCGCAAACCTCTGCGCCAAGCGCCTTAACAAGATCCGGATTTGCAGCCCAACCAGGAATGATCCACTTGGTCTCCGCACCAGACTGGAACCACTCGCGCAGAATGATGGTGGTGTCAGGCAAGTACGAGCCCATCACGATCACATCGGGCTTTGCCGCCAGAATCTTCTGCAGTTCACTGCGATAACTTGGGCGGTTTGGCTCATATGTCACATGCGCCACAACATTACCGCCGCGCTGCTTCCAAACCCGCGTGAATCCTTCAACGTTGCCTAAGCCCGAAGCATTGTTGAACGCCATGGTGGCAGGGCGTTTGAAGCCATTTTTCTTACAGATCTCGGCAAATGCCATACCAAAGCGATCATTCGTCGCCTGAAAGCGCCAAACCAGATCTTTGGCATCGAGCGTGGAAATGCTAGGAGCCCCGGAGACATTCATCTGAATGATGTTTGCCGCGTCAGTAAGCGGTAGCACAGCCAATGAAACCCCCGAGGCCCATGTACCGAGCACGGCCTGAACCTTGTTCACTTCAATCAGCTTCTTGGCAGCCAGCACTGCCGCGTCTGGCTTGGTCTGGCTGTCTTCAGTAAACAGCTCAAGCTTCCGACCGCCAGCACCGCCAGCGGCGTTAATCTCATCAACTGCGATTCGAATCGCTTGCTGCATGCCTGGACCATAAGGGCTGCCAGCACCCGTCATGGGCGTGAGCGAGCCGATACGAAATGTCTCACCCGACTGGGCAAAACCAATACTTGGAATACCTTGCAAAGCTGCGACAACACCGGTGAGTTTGACAAAATTTCTACGTTGCATTGTGAGTTTCCTTATATGCAGTTAATCAACGAATCAATGAGGAATTGGCGTATGACCTATTAGTTCCGGCTCTTGCAAACCTTGCCGTCTTTAATGATCGTACGAATCTTCTCCCCTTGATTCAGCAAGCACGTGATGTCGCTCAGCGGGTTTCCATCCACCAGTAGCAAATCGGCAATCGCACCTTGAGTTATCTCGCCCAACTCACCCTGCTGATTCAATATTTCTGCACCGACCAAGGTGGCTTGCTGCAGCACTGGGCCATTGCCCAGCACATCGGCGCGCAAGCGCAGTTCATCGGCTTGCATGTAATGCGTCTCGCCCAGCAAGTCCGAGCCGATGCCCATCTTCACGCCATACTTTGCAAGAGTCTCAATAGCTTGCCGACCTGGACCGCGCACGCTTTCGATCTTGTCAATTGAGAGCTGCGGCAAGCCATATTTGGCGCCGTCGTTCGCAAGGCCTTCATAGGTAATCATGGTGGGCACCATGAATGCACCCACCTCTGCCATGAGCTCTGCAGTTTTCTGGTCTACGAGATTGCCATGCTCAATGGTTCGCACACCGCAGCGCACCGCGCGTGCAATTGCGCGCGGAGTGTAGGCGTGCGCCATTACATAGGTGTTGGCATTGCTGGCCTCTTCAACAATGGCGCGCAATTCATCTTCCGAATAGCCCAGGTTGCCAATCGGATCATTGGGAGAAGCCACTCCCCCCGAAGCCATCACCTTGATCTGAGTTGCGCCTTTTAAAATTTCTTCGCGTACGGCGATACGGCATGCATCTACTCCATCCACCACACGACCAATATTGCCGAGCTTGTGCACACAGGAGCACAAGTCGAGATCATCACTTCGCGGACGAAAATCGGCATGACCGCCCGTTTGCGACAGCGCTTTGCCTGAAGGGAAAATGCGCGGCCCATCGATGAGTCCAGTGCGAACCGCCTCCGCAAGCGACCAGTCTGCGCCACCCGCGTCGCGCACAGTGGTGAAGCCACGATCTAGCATGGCGCGCATGATAGGCAGGCCACGTAGCATCGTGAACACATTCGGTGACTTGGCGACGCTGCCAAGATTGAATGACGACGCAATCGTGTGCACATGGCAATCGATCATTCCGGGCATCACGGTGAGGCCCTTGGCGTCAATCACCTCAGCCCCCTCAGGTGCGACCAGATCTGCCCCGATGGCACTGATACGAGCATCTTTGACCAACACGGAATGGCCGTTAAGTAATTTGAGGGAGTGGACATCCAGAACGTTGCCGTTCGCAATAAACAAAGTAGTCATGTGATCGTTAGAAAAACAAATTGACACTGCAAAATACTCATGGAGCCCGTCATCAAATTGATACATCAACGGCTCACACTAGGACATACCCTAATAAGAAAAACTTTAGGTTTGTCAATGAGTTTTAGGTATGTGTTTATCGTCTCATTCTGAGCTTTTATCAATGTGTAAAATCTCACGAACCCATGAGTACAGCTCATAACAAATATGAAACGCCTTTGCCCAACCATCTCGGAACTCAACGCTTTTCATGTGGCTGCCAAGCATTTGGTGTTCACCGCTGCAGCCAAGGAGCTATGCGTCACGCAGAGTGCGATCAGCCGTCACATTGCAGGGCTTGAGGACTATCTGGGACAAAAGCTGTTTTTGCGAAAAACCAGCGGGCTCGAACTCACAGAGGCCGGTGCCACTTATCTAAACGCCACGCGCCCCGCCATGGCGCAACTGGAATCGGCCACGACACAGATCATGTCCAATGGCGGCGACGGTGGTGCGTTGAATCTCTCAGTTCCACCAACATTTGCTACGCAGTGGTTGTTTCCGCGGCTCGGTCATTTCAAACGAACGCTGCCGCAAGTCACGTTGAATTTCGTGCGCTACGAACACGCTCATGACTTCTCCAACCCACACGACTTTGATGCAGCCATTCAATACGGCATAGGCAACTGGCCCAGCGCCAATGCACGGTACTTGATTGGCGAGGAAACCAGCATCGTTTGCAGCAGGCAGTTGCGCGACAGTATCGGCCTGCAAACGCCCAAAGATCTGCAGCGCGCCACGTTGCTTCAACACATCGAGATCCCGCTCGCTTGGCAAGACTGGATGGATGCGCACCAATGCGACGCCAGTGGCAGCCGCTTTGGCCCCGGATTTAACCAGTACTCACTTATCATTCGAGCTGCAGTTGCAGGCTTTGGCGTGGGCATTGTCCCAACCTGCGTTGTGGAGGACGAACTGCTGGCAGGCTCTCTCATCGAGCCTTTTGGGAAACGCTACCAAAGCAGCATGGCCTATTACCTGTGTGCACCAACTTCTCGCACTAATTTGCCCGCATTCAAGCTCGTAAGCTCTTGGCTTGAGCATTGTTGCAAGCATCTCAATACGGCAACAAAAAAAAATGCGGAGTGCTTGTTTTGCTGCACTCCGCATAGCGTTACGTGAAATGCTCGGTCAAGCGAACAAATCTTTGTACTCGGTACGCAGCAGATTCTTTTGCACCTTACCCATGGTGTTGCGCGGAAGCTCTGTCACTACAAAGCAGCGCTTTGGGATCTTGAAGTTGGCCAACTTTGACTTGAGTGTGGCAATGATCTCGTCGCCATCCAGCTTGTGGCCCGGTTTGGCAATAACGACTGCCACACCCACCTCGCCAAAGTCTGCGTGCGGTACGCCAACCAAGGCGCTTTCTGCTACACCGGGCAGATCATTGATGAAGCCTTCAATCTCGGCCGGGTAGACGTTGTAGCCTCCGCTAATGATCAAGTCCTTGCTGCGGCCCACAATCGTCACATAGCCTCGCTCGTCCACTTTGCCCACGTCACCAGTTTTAAACCAGCCGTCTTGGGTAAATTCTTCGGCCGTCTTCTCAGGCATACGCCAGTAACCGCTAAACACATTCGGGCCTTTAACCTGGATATTGCCTATCTCACCCACCGCCACAGGCATGCTATCGTCGCCCTGCACGCGCACATCCACACCCGGCAGTGGAAAGCCCACCGTTCCACCACGGCGCTCGTCCTGACCTGAGTAGCGGCTGTCGGCGCGGTAAGGATTGGATACCAGCATGATGGTCTCGCTCATACCGTAGCGCTCCAAAATCGTGTGGCCGGTGCGGGTCTGCCAATCGCGGAAGGTTTCGATCAAAAGCGGCGCCGAGCCTGAGATAAACAGGCGCATATTTTTGGCAGCCTCTTTACTCAGTGACGGCTCCGCCAACATACGCACATACAGTGTTGGCACCCCCATGAAGACGGTGGCACGCGCCATGGATGCAATCACTGCCTTCGGGTCAAACTTGGCAAACCAAACCATCTTGCTGCCATTGAGCAGCGCCGCGTGGATGGCGACAAACAAGCCATGCACGTGGAAGATAGGCAAGGCATGAATCAGCACATCGCCTTCCTTCCAGCCCCAGTAGTCCTTCAGCGTCACGGCATTGCTCAGCAAATTGCCGTGCGACAACATGGCTCCCTTGCTGCGGCCCGTGGTGCCACTGGTGTAGAGGATGGCAGCCATGTCGTCGGCTGTTTTGGCAGCGGGCTCATGCGTGTTCGCGCAGTGCACCGCGCGCTCCAGCAAAGTACCGCTGCGCTGGTCAGACAGGGTGAACACGCTTTGAGTGCCGCACAGGAAGGCGATCTTGGAGACCCATCCAAAGTTCTCCGGCGCGCACACTACCACGGCAGGCTCTGCATTGGTGATGAAGTACTCAATCTCGGCGCTTTGGTAGGCGGTGTTCAGCGGCAAAAACACATAGCCTGCGCGCAAGGTAGCCAGGTACAGGGCCATGGCCTCGACCGATTTCTCGACCTGCACCGCCACACGACTGCCGCTAGGGATCTTCAAGCTGTCGAGCAGGTTTGCAATGCGGGCGCTCATGTGGTCCAAGTCGCGCCAACTGTAGTTGAGCGGCTCGCCCGTGCTCGTCGTGGTCTCAACGGCCACGGCATCCAGGTCTTTGGGGAAGGCTGCGCGCAGCGCGCAAAACAGGTTCTCGTTCATGGTGTCTTCTTAGTGCTTTTCGGGTTATCTATATCCACATCTCATTTGCTTGCGGCTAAAAACGGGGAGTGCGCTTTTCAACAAAAGCAGCGATACCTTCACGGTGCTCGCTGGATGCCGCGTAGGCGTATGGCCTGGCCAAGACGGGCGCTTGCCAGTCTCCTGCGGCCAGCGCGCGCAGGGTTTGTTTGTTCAGCCGTGCGGCCTGCGGCGCCAAGTTGGCGATACGGTTAACGGTGCCCTCCACGTGTTCAGCAAGATCAGCAGCCGGTATAACGCGGCTGATAAAGCCTGCAGCGTGCATCTCGTCAGCGTCAAACACGGCAGCCTCTAGCAGCATCTGCTTGGCCCGCATACTGCCCAGTTGGCTCGCTACCAAGGCTGCTTCTCTGGGTGCCATGGGGAAACCCAGCTTGGCAATGGGTGCACCAAACTTAGCGTCATCAGCGGCGATGCGGATATCGCAGCAGCTGGCGATCTCGACACCCGCGCCCATGCAAGCGCCGCGTATGGCGGCAACGATGGGTACATCACATTGCAGCATGGCGTTGAGCGCCGCCCATACCTCGTCTTCATGAAATGCGGCCAGCGTGTCGGACTGAAAGCGAAAAGCGGCGTATTCTGAGATATCGCCACCCGCACAAAACGCGGCACCCTCACCTTCTATCACGATACAGCGCACGCTAGGTTTGAGATGCAAGCTATCAAAAACAGAGCGCAATGCCAACCACATGGCGCGAGACATGGCGTTCAGCTTGCCTGCGTGGTCCAACACCACTCGCACGACTGAAGCCTCCAAAGCAGCCACATCTTTAGTATCTGCCGCAGTCGCATCTGCCGCGCCCCAAGCCATCACCCGCACCAGTCCGCTCATGCACTAGCTCTCTTTCGTCACTTGCAAAACTACTATTCAATCTTGGCACCCGAGGCTTTCACCACCTCCGCCCAGCGCTTCACTTCGTCACTGACGAAGGCCGCAAACTGCGGCTGCGTCAGGCTGCCATACTCAGCGCCATTCTTGGCCCACACTGCCTTGATGTCGTCCGTCTGGCCCATGCGCTGCACCTCGTCATACATGCGTGCCTGCACCTCAGGTGACGTACCCTTGATAGCCCACAGGCCATACCAGGTGGTGACGGTGTAGTCGGGCAAGCCCACTTCCGCGGCACACGGTACATCAGGCAGCGACGGGTTGCGCTTGGTGCCGGACACCATCAGACACTTGATACGCCCCGCTGCAATATGCGCGGCGGATGAACCAAGACCATCAAACAGCATGTCCACGTTGCCAGCAATCAAGTCTTGCAGCGCCGGGCCAGCGCCCTTGTATGGCACGTGCATGATATCGGTCTTGCTCTGGATTTTGAACAGCTCACCTGCCAAATGGTGACTGGTTCCCGCACCTGCCGATGCAAACGTCATCTTGCCGGGGTTCGCGCGAATCTGGGCCAACAGCTCTTGCATGTTCTTGGCCGTCACCTTCTTGGGATTGACGACCAGCACCTGCGGCACCGTAGCCAGCAAAGCCAGCGGTATCAGTTCTTTCTGAATGTCGTAATCCAGCTTGGGGTAGACCGATGGCGCGATCACATGGTGAGTGCCGCCCATGAAGAAGTGGTAACCGTCTGCAGGCTGGCGCGCCGCATAGCTAGCACCCAACGTGCCACCTGCGCCGCCCTTGTTATCGATCACCAGAGTTTTGCCGGTGAGTTTGGAGAACTGCGACGACAGCGGACGCGCAAACGCATCGGTGCCACCGCCTGCAGGAAAAGGCACAACCCAGGTCACCGGCTTGCTAGGCCAGTCTTTAGCGCCCTGTGCCAAGGCCCACACTGGCAAACCGCCAGCGGCCATGCCTGCTGTCACCTGGCCTAAAAAGCGGCGCCGTAGTAGTGCATTGAATAAAAACCCCGTGTTGCGCTTGTCCATGCTTGTCTCCTTGCTATTGTTATTACATTTCCCGTCCATGTTGCGGCAGTTGCAGGTGCACTAGGCCAGTGGCAGGCGCCAGCCCGTGCCTTTTACTTTTAACATCATGTCCCCTGCGCTTTGCCCACCTGGAAATCAATCAGCCCTTGGCCAACGACTCCACCCCCGAAGATGCGGGCACCTTGCCCTGGGCCAGTAACTGGCGGTGCTTGTCCAGCCGCTTTAAGTCGTACAAGTAGTTCACCATCAGGCCATAAGCTTGTTTGGCACCCTTGGCCGATGGGTCGCCCGCCCAGTTCAGGCGCTCTACCCGCGCACCATTGCCCAGATGGAAGCGTGCCACCGGGTCGGCTGGGCGCTCGTACACCAAGGTTTTTGCCAAGTACACGGCGGCTGCATGCATCAGCAATCTGGCTTGTGGGCTATCGGCGGGCAGCTCGGTTGCCTTATCACAAGCGGCCAACCAGTCGGCGCTGCTGGCCTCCGCTACACCCAGTGCCTTGGCCAGGTCGGCGCGCAGGCGCTTATCGGCACCATCCCACACCGTTTGCGCATTTTTTCCTAGCCAGCTGCGCAAACCGGGAATGGGTGACAGCGTGGCAAAGTGCTTCAATTTGGGGAACTCTCGCAACAACTGCTCGACCACGTTCTTAATCAGCGAATCGCCAAAGCTCACACCACGCAAGCCAGTTTGTGTGTTGCTGATGGAGTAGAAAATCGCCGTGCTAGCCTTGTTCACATCAATAGCGGCAGCGGCCTCATCGAGCAAGGGAGTGATGGAGTCGGACATCTTGTCCACCAGCGCCACCTCCACAAAAATCAGCGGCTCGTTCGGCAAGCGAGGATGAAAAAAGCCATAGCAGCGGCGATCGCTGTCCAGGCGGTTCTTCAGATCAGCCCAGCTGCGGATGTCATGCACGGCCTCGTATTTGATGAGTTTCTCAAGCAGTGAGGCGGGCGAGTCCCAGTTCAGGCTACGCATCTCCAAGAACGCAACATCAAACCAGTTGGAGAACAGATACTCCAGATCGGCATCAAGCGCGCCCAGCCAATCATGGCTTTTAAGCTGGGGCAGCAGCTCGGCCCGTAAATCCAGCAAAAAGCGCATGCCCTGCGCTGGCACGGCAAAGCGCTGTAGCAAGCGCATGCGCGGGGTGAGCAAAGCCTTGCGCAAATGCCGCTCTGCCGTGGCCATGCTTGCGGTGCCAATGGCATCCTCATAGCGCTGGCGCGCTTGCCTGATCTTGGCTACGTCAGGCACAAACTGATCGCACAACAAACGCCATAAGTCTTGGCGCTCATCAGGCTTAGCAGTGGCATACCACTGCATCACTGGTTCGGCCAGACGGCCACCCTCCACATCGCTCACCTCGCTGGCGGCAGCGCCTTGCAAATCAGCCAGAAGGCGGCGCAGCTCGCGCGGCGACAGAGTTTCAGCACCACGGCGCAAGGTGGCTTTCAGGCGCTCGGTCGTGCTGCGCGCGCCCTCGGTCGGCGCGCTGCTTCCCAGCTCAGTCGGTATACCTACCGAGCGCAGCCAGGCGGCGCTTTTTTGCAACCAGCTGTTGCTATTGCTATTGGTAGCGGGGGTGCTGGTGTCGGTCATAAGGAAATCCTTGAAAGAGAAAGCGAGGTCATGCGCTGTAGAGCTTTGCGCTGCTGCAGCAAGTGGTTGCGCATGGCTTGCTCGGCTCCTTCGGCATTGCCGGCCACCATGGCTTCATAGATGCTGAGGTGCTCTTGCAAGCTGTTAATCAAGCGCCCCGGCGCGCTTAGTTGCTGCAGCCGAGCCAAACGTAGAATGCGGCGTAAATCGGCAATCGCCTGTGCCAACCAGCGGTTGTCGGCCAGGGTGATAAAGGCCTCGTGGATCTGGTGGTTCATGCGGTAGTAGCCTGCAATATCGCCTGACTCTGCATAAAGAGAGAGCTGCTCATGCATCACATCCAGCACGGCGCGGTCAGCAGGGCTGAGCTTGTTGGCGGCCTCATAGGCAGCGCGGCCTTCCAGCAGTGCAATCACCGGGAAGATATCGTCCAGATCGCGGTCAGTGATGCGCTCGACAAAGCAACCCCGGCGCGGCTCGTGGCGCAGCAGCCCTTCAGACACCAAGAGCTTGAGCGCCTCGCGCAACGGCGTGCGCGACACCAGCAGGCGCTCGCACAGCTGTTTTTCGTCCAGCAACTCATCCGGCGCCAACTCACCTGCAAAAATCAGGTTGCGCACCTGGGCGGCCACGGTGTCGTGCAAAGGTTGCCCCATTACAGCCATCCACACCTCCCTAACAAGTGATGCCGGATAGAGCGCGATTGCGATTTTTAATAAAAATCGTATCCATCACCCATCCAGCAGGCGCTAGCAGCTACTCTTTTTGTAGCTACAACATGTTCACCATCTTTGAAGCCCCGCGTCCAGCACCTTTTGCAAACACCAGCGCCACCGCAGATTCATCCAGACTTGCAAATCAGCAAACGTAGCTGTAATTATGGGAAATAACTTGAAATTTTGTACTCAGTATTACTACCAAGCCCAGGTTTTACCGTAGCTCACAATGCAAAAAAGCAGGCACTTGGCCTGCTTTTTACATGTTTAAGAGAGCGTTGTTTTACCAAGGCCCGCTAGCCACGCTTACTCTTTACCGTAAGGGTCAAAGTCAAAGTACTTATCAGCCAGCTTCTTGTAGGTGCCATTGCTGCGGATGGTCGCAATCGCATCGTTCAACTGTTTTTTCAACTCTGGCTGACCCTTGCGCAGCGCAATACTGGCACCAGAGCCAAAAATCTTTTGATCCACCAGGGTGTCGCTAACAAACTCAAACTTCTGGCCCTCAGGCTTCTTCAAAAAACCGTAAGAGATCTCTACGCTATCCGCCACCGATCCATCCAGTCGACCGGAGTTGATATCCAGGTACACAGGATCGCGACCAGGGTAGGACACCACCTCTGCGCCTGCTGGCTTCAGGTAGGCCAGCGCCCATTTCTCTTGAATACTGGCCTTCAACACGCCCATCTTCTTGCCCTTGAGCGACTCAGGGCCGGTGTACTTGAAGCCTTTTGGCATCACGATGCGTGCGCCCGTGTGGTAGTACTTGTTGGTGAAATCCACCACGCGGGCGCGGTCTTCAGTATTCGCCATCGAGCTGATGATGACATCGTACTTCTTGGCTTGCAGGCCGGGGATCATGCCATCCCACACCTGCTCGACAAAGACGCACTTGCGCTTGATTTGCTCGCACAGCGCGTTGGCAATGTCAATGTCAAAACCTGCAGGCTGGCCTGATGGCAACTTGTAGGTAAACGGCTCATACGACAGGTCAACAGCAACCTTCAAGTCCTGCTGTGCAAACGCATTAACAGAGGCACCCAATAAAGCGCCAGCGGCCAAGGTGACGGCCAAAATTTTCTTCATTTCACAACTCCGCAGAGGTTTGGTTTGATGCGAGCTGCCCAACAAAGAGGCGCCCCGCTTGTGCACCGATCAGTATAGACCTGATACAACTTAGGCTTGGTCGGCGCGCAGCACAGGCATACCCTTACCCCGCTGCCACAAGTAAACGCCTAGCACCACCATGGGTACGCACAGCCACTGACCCATGCTCATACCTAACGACAGCAAACCTAAAAAGTCATCGGGCTCGCGGAAGTACTCGGCCACAAAACGCAGCACGCCGTAGCCCATCAAGAACATACCGGCCACCTGGCCCTCGCCGCGCGGCTTGCGCGAATACCACCACAGCAGCACAAACAAAAGTACGCCTTCCAACAAGAACTGGTAGATCTGCGAGGGGTGACGAGGCAGTACAGAGCCGCTTTGAGGGAAGACCATGGCCCACGGCAAATCCGGGCTAGCCAAACGGCCCCACAGCTCGCCGTTGATGAAGTTGCCAATACGCCCAGACGCCAGGCCGAGCGGAATGCACGGCGCCACAAAATCCGCCACCTGCAGCCAAGGTCGTTTTTTAAAACGGGCAAACAAGATCATCGAGACAATCACACCCACCAAGCCGCCATGAAAGCTCATCCCACCCTGCCAAATGGCAAAAACCTCCAGCGGGTGGCTCAAATAATAGCCCGGCTTGTAGAACAGGCAGTAACCCAGACGCCCACCAATGATGACGCCCAGCACGCCATAAAAAAGAATGTCCTCGACATCCTTGCGCACCCAAGATGTGGGTTTGGTGATAGCCGCAAAGGGCTGATCCTTGAGCCGGCGCATACCCAGCAACAAAAACAGACCAAACGCAACCAGATAAGTCAGCCCATACCAGTGCACGGCCAGCGGGCCAATCTTGATGGCAATAGGATCAAATTGGGGATACATCAGCATGGCTGGCATTGTGCCGCAGAACATTCGCCCCGCGTTTTAACCCCAACAACGCTGTCGTTACGCTGCAATCAATTACACAATTGATATAGTCATATTGACCATTTTTATATGTCGAAATGCAATTTTATTTTTATAAATTATGACAATATGACAAACATTAAGCCAAAAAATATATCATTTAGTCATATTGCAACTCGTAAGGGATATACTCTGCGAGGCGCGTGCAATCCGGCACTCGCTAGAATCCATTTTTCTGCCTGAGTTTCGAAGATATGACTTCCACCAGCGTTCCATTGACCGGTAGTATTGTTGCCCTCATCACCCCCATGCATGCCGATGGCAGCGTGGACTACGCCAGTCTGCGAAAACTGATCGACTGGCACATCGCTGAGGGCACCAACTGCATCGGAGTGGTGGGCACCTCGGGCGAATCGCCCACGGTAACGGTGGAAGAGCATATGGAGATCATCCGCGTGGCGGTGGAGCAATCCAATAAGCGCGTACCCATCATGGCCGGCTGCGGTGCCAACTCCACGCATGAGGCCATCACGCTGGCCAAGTACGCCCGCAGCGTGGGGGCAGACAGCCAGTTACAAGTTGTTCCCTACTACAACAAGCCCACGCAAGAAGGCCAGTACCTGCACTTCAAGGCGATTGCAGAAGCTGTAGGCGATTTACCCATCTTCCTCTACAACGTACCTGGCCGCAGCGTGGCCGATATGCAGCACGACACCGTGCTGCGCCTGGCTGAAGTACCCGGCATCATCGGCATCAAAGAGGCCACTGGCAACATCGAGCGTGCACAGTGGCTGATCAAGGATGCGCCGGCTGGTTTTGGCATTTATTCGGGCGATGACCCCACCGCTGTCGCCCTGATGCTATGCGGCGGCCACGGCAATATCAGCGTTACTGCGAACATCGCACCACGCGCCATGAGCCAGTTGTGCCAAGCGGCCATTGCAGGCGATGTTCGCCGCGCTATGGAAATTCAGAATAAACTGCTGCCGCTGCACAAGGCCTTATTCCTGGAAGCCAACCCGATCCCGGTGAAGTGGGCTGCCAGCAAAATGGGCTTGTGCGGCCCAACCCTGCGTCTGCCTATGACCGAGCTGTCGCCCAACCTGTACAGCGCAGTCGAAGCTGCTATGCGCAGTGGCGGTCTGCTATAAAGCTGCCCTGCCCCTCTGAAGGATTTGAACGTGAATTCCCTTGCAAAACTCAGCGTGCTGAGCCTGTCTATCACTTTGGCTGCGTGCAATAGCACCAGCGATTTGCTCGCAGGCGACAAGATCGATTACAAGAGCGCCACCAAAGGCCCAACGCTGGAAGTGCCTCCCGATCTGACCCAGCTGTCCAAGGATTCACGCTACGTAGTGCCTGGCGGCACGGTGTCTGCTGCAGCCTACCAAGTGCACCAAGACAACAAGCCCAAGGGCACGGCCAACACCGCCGCCGCCAAGGTAGGCGATGTACAGATTGAGCGCGACGGTAACCAGCGCTGGCTGGTGATTGACCGTCCGGCTGACCAAGTGTGGGAGCCCGTTAAAGACTTCTGGCAGGAAAGCGGCTTTGCACTGACCACCGACCGCGCCGACATCGGCATCATGGAAACCGACTGGGCCGAGAACCGCGCCAAGCTGCCACAGGACTTCATCCGCAAGTCCATTGGCAAGGTGTTTGATTCGGTGTACTCGACAGGCGAGCAGGACAAGTTTCGTACTCGTATCGAGCGCCGCCCTGATGGCAAGACTGAGATCTACGTCAGCCACCGTGGCATGGAGGAGGTCTACTCCAACAAGGAAAAGGACAGCACCATCTGGCAGCCCCGTAAAGCGGATCCAGAGCTGGAGACCGAGTTCCTGCGCCGCATCATGGTCAAGCTAGGCGTGAGCGAGGAACAATCCAAGGCGGTGGCCGCAGCACCGTTGGCACCCGTCACCACCTCTACCATCGCCACACAAAACGGCGCGCCAGTGCTGCAAGTTACCGACCCGTTTGATCGCACCTGGCGCCGTGTGGGCCTGGCACTGGATCGCACCGGTTTCACCGTTGAGGATCGCGATCGTAGCCAAGGCATCTACTTTGTGCGCTACATCGACCCAACCCAGCTAAACAAAAAGGCTGACGGCTTCTTTGGCAAGTTGTTCAACCGCAACCCCGATGCGCCTGAGCCAATCAAGTACCGCATCCAGGTCAAGAGCGACAACGCCACCAGCGTGGTCTCAGTGCTCAACGCATCCGGCCAGGCCGATAACTCAGCCAACGCCCAGCGCATTGTGAAGGTGCTGGCCGACGACATGAAGTAATCCAGCGCACAAAAAACCAAGCCACTACCCAAGCGCAGTGGCTTTTTTTATGCACGGAGATTTGTGCATTGCATCAATAGGGAAGCCGCTACTAGCGCCCGCCTGGATGGCGTTCGCCCCCTCTGGTTGGCTAGTAACCTGCATCCACACAGACCGATCAGGTCGCGCAAGCCAGCAAGCTTTACTATTTATATAAAACTGCTCCCTAGCGCATGCCAGATAAGCGCTAGCTATTTATTTTTGATAGCAAACCACCTGCAAGCGCAACACCAGCCCCACACACCGGCGCCCACCCAACAAAAAGCCCGTGCAGAGCACGGGCTGGGCGTGGTAGTTGCTGACCATTGTTTGCAGCGCGGGGCTGCAAACAGGCAAACAATTACTTGGTAACAGCGTCCTTAGCGGACGAAGCAGCATTGGATGCAGCATCAGCAGCAGCCTTGGCAGCGTCAGCAGCAGCAGCGCCAGCGTCCTTAGCGGCATCCTTGGCGGTTTCAGCAGCGCCCTTGGCAGCATCAGCAGCGTCCTTAGCTACTTCCTTGGTTGCGTCAACAGCAGCTGCGCCAGCATCCTTGGCTGCGTCAACGGCGTTCGAAGCAGCGCTAGCGGCATCCTTGGCAGCATCAGCAGCAGCGTTGGCGGCATCCTTGGCAGCTTCAACAGCTGGTGCTGGAGCCGGGGCTTCCACAGGTGCGGGAGCTGGTGCTGGTGCTGGTGCAGCTGCGTTTTTGTCACCGCAAGCGGCCAGAGCAACAGTAGCGATCAACGAAGCGAGAACGAGGGACTTCTTCATTTGGATATTCCTAACGACGGTAGATTCTTGTGGTTCAGACCAACAGACCAATAAAAGCCTGCGGCAGAGCGTGCGCAGCACAAGGTGCTCTTAGATATAACGCACGACACGCGCCAAAGAATTATAGGGATTACCCCATGCAAACCGCTATGCCCTCGTCGCCGATATTGTTGCTATATAGCAACGGATTGCAGGCATATGCGAACTGCGCTTACAAGCCCAGCACACTGGCAGGAAAGGCGGGGCTGCTTTTGTGCCGTATCCACTCTTGCAGCGCCTCTTCCAACTGCACTATGGATTGACGATCAGCGCTGGCCACGCCGGTGCAGCGCCCCACCTCCAACCGCTGCACGGCCCACTGGGGCGACCAAAGCACGCTGGGTACTTGCGACACATCACGCGCTTGGTATTTACGGCACTGCAACTTGTGGCCCCATATGGTGCGCCACTGCACCCAGCGTGGATGGCGGCGCGGCAGCGCATCAAAACGCCAAGCCAGCACCGTCATCTGGCGGCCATGGCGGGCCCAACAGTGCAGCAAATCGACGGCCTCCGACGTACCCCAAGGCCAGTCGGCAAAATCCGGATCACCCACCACCAGCGTAGGCCAGCGCTCATTTGCAGCGCGCTGCAAAAAATGCAACACCTGCTGCTCAAAGGCCACGCGCCCTTCAAAGCGCCCAGCAGCAGCCACAGCAGGCGTTGCTGGATGCGGCGTGGGTACGTTCATCAGTTAGGCACCGCGTGGGCCCAGCCGTCCTCGCACCACTGCGACAGCAGGGACAGCGCATCGTCGCTGGCGCCACTGACATCGTGGCGGTCCAGCTTGCGCGTATCAGCCAGTTTTTTCATCAGTGTGAAATCCCTGCCGCCTGCGCGGTAGCTCTCGCCATTAATAAACAAATGGTGCTGGTCATACATCATGCGGGTTTTGCAGTCTAGCTCCACCGCCTCCAACATGGCGGGGCCGTCCTCAGGCTCAAACCAGACGTTGAATTTGGGCTCAGTCAGCGATTCGCCCAGCGCGCGCGCTATCGCCAGCGGCTCGGCCAGGCGCTTCTCCAACGCCGCCTTGGCAAAGTCCAGCATCTCGGGCGGGATGGCGCCCGGCGCCTCAACCGCCATCTGCTTGGGGTCTTTGTAGATGGGCGATGCCGCCTTGGCGTTGTCATCGTCCTCATCACCTTCGGACAGGCGCATCAGCAAGTCGCCAGCCAACTCATGCTGAGCAGGCGATCGAAAGCCGATGGAGTAAGTCATGCATTCACCTTCGGCCACTCCGTCATGCGCATAGCGGGGTGGCAAGTACAACATGTCGCCGGGCTCCAGCACGTATTCTTCTTCAGCCTCAAACTCGGCCAGCACCTTCAGCGGTATGCCTTCTTTCAGCGTTAAATCCTTTTGTTTGCCGATGCGCCAGCGGCGCTTGCCGTGGGCTTGCAGCAAAAACACGTCGTAGCTGTCAAAGTGCGGGCCCACACCCCCGCCGTTGCTGGCGTAGCTGATCATCAAATCATCCAACCGGGCCGATGGCACAAAGGCAAAGCGCTGCAGCAACGCGTGCGCGGCGGGATGGTGCAGATCAACGCCCTGCACCAACAAGGTCCAATCCTCGGTCTTCAGCGGCGGAATCGCACGGCGGTTGAAAGGCCCGTGCTTAACACTCCAGGCATCATTTTTCAGCTGGATCAGGCGTGACTCCACCCCCTCTTGTCCGGCCAGCTCAAACAACTCGGCGCGGGGCAAAGGCAGCTTCAACGCCTTCCAGTCGGTAACGGCGCCACGCACCAGGAGCGGCTTTTTCTGCCAGTAACGGCGCATGAATTGCGCGGGGGAGATACCGCCCAGCAGAGGCAGTGCTTGTTCGATTTGCATGGATTTCTCGCTTATCTGGTGGGGCCATTGGGCCAAACTGCGACAATTGTCCTATGGAAATCACTGATCAATGTGTGGTCGCACTGACCTGGACCTTGAAAGACACCCTGGGCGAGGAGCTGGACGTGCTCGACGAACCGGTGGAGTTTCTCGTCGGCGGCAATGATTTGCTGGCGCGCGTAGAGCAAGCCCTGCAAGGCCACGGCCCTGGTGCGCGCGTGCAATTGCACCTAGAGCCCGAGGACGCCTTTGGCGACTACGACGAGGAGAAAGTCTTCCTCGAGTCGCGCGCCCTCTTCCCCAAAGACTTGGAAGAAGGCATGACCATTGACGGCCATGCCCTGCCCGCAGGCACCAATCCCGATGCGCCGCGCAACATGCTCTTCACCGTGACCGAGCTCTACCCTGAGCACGTAGTGCTGGACGGCAACCACCCGCTTGCCGGTATCGCCATCCGCCTAGACATCAAGGTAGAGTCCGTGCGTGAAGCCACCGAGGAAGAAATCGGCACCGGCAGTTGCGGCACCGGGTTCTTCCGCGTGCAGCCGCAGGCACCGGGCAACAACCTACTGCACTAAACCCAGCGCTTTATCTAACCTAAAAGCCGCAATCCTGTCACCAGGTTGCGGCTTTTTTGATGATTTCGGACCTTGGCGCACAACGAACGCGCAGCAAGCAGTCAAAATTAATAGCGGAATGTACACATAGTGCGCCTCACATTTTTAGAAATATTGTGAAGCGCGAATCCTTTAGGCGGGGCCGATCCTAAAGGTCTTGAAGGGATGAGTTCGGCCAGAAGCGGTCATTTATGTCCGCATATGTCAATGAATAGATTGCTGTACCTACTGCCATGAACCTCATTCTTGAACGGACAGAAAGAGTTCGCTTCTACACTGACATGCGCCTGGTTTTTGAGGCTACGGGGCTTCGTGCGTCTGATTTTGATTGGTACATCAGCGATATCGAAACCAATTGCGGCAGCGACGAATTCTCAGACACAGACAGATGGCTTTCCGGGATAGAACTGGAAAGCTTTTTGGCTACCCGTACCGTTCAGTTCATTTGGGCAGTCTTTAGCGCCTTTCCTATTGGTTACCGTCGAAATGTCGAGCAAGCACCGTATGTGGATGACAACCCCCTGTATTGGCAGGGTGTCGAAGTGTCACCGCAGTTGGATGATGCGTTGTTTGAGGTTGTCTGTTGGGATAGCAGTGCAACACTCTTAATCGGCCTTCCGGAGGAGGCTGAAAAGAGATTCATGCGCATATATCCGGAAACACGTGACTTGCTAATCGCTTCTCAACAGCGGCATTTCTAACTGTCTAGAACCGGCCAACACCCGCCCTTCACCCTGTTGCCCCAAAGCAGACCTTCGCGCACGCCTTTGCGGGTAAATACCTAAGGCTATTCACGCCAACCTATTCGTTTGAATGGGGCGCAAAAGT
>JAVXMM010000005.1:0-89509 GCA_036646255.1 Comamonas sp. | reverse complement strand
CGTTAGCCAGAATGTTCACGCCTTCAACCATGCGTGCACGTGCTTCACCGCCGAATACTACGTCTTTTGCTGCCATGTTTGGCTCCTAAAAATGTAAGATCAATTTTGGCTGTTGGCGCCCATCTATTGGGCACTAGCAGCTATGAAAATATGAGTGACTAAGTGCGCAGAGAAAAGCGATTTACTTCTCAACAACAGCGAACAGGTCTTCTTCTTTCATGACCAGCAGCTCGTCGCCGTCGATCTTCACGGTCTGGCCGCTGTACTTGCCAAACAGCACGCGGTCGCCGACCTTCACGCTCATGGCAATACGATCGCCGTCTTCGTCTTGCTTACCAGGGCCCACGGCAACCACTTCACCTTGGTCAGGCTTCTCGGCAGCGTTGTCAGGGATGTAGATGCCCGAAGCGGTCTTGGTTTCGTTTTCCAGACGCTTAACGATCACGCGGTCGTTCAGAGGACGCAGGTTCATAACAACTCCTTAAATCAATACCAGGTTTTGATGAGAGATGGCCAGGCACCTGCCAAGCCATGTATGCAAAAACGGTGAGGGATGGTGTGGTTAGCACTCCACCCCTTCGAGTGCTAATAATAAGGTCATTTGATGACAATTCAAGACCTGGGGATTAAAAATCCTTCACCTGCGTGCGGTACAGAGATGCGTCTTATCAAAAAATAAGCTGCTAACGCCCTGTTGATGGGCGCTAACAGCTATTAAATAAATAGTAAAGCGTGCAAGCCTGTGCTCAGGTGCTCAGATCAATCTTCAAGCTGGCTGACAGCATGTGCACCAGCAGCGATTCGGCGGCAGCGTAGTCGGCAGGGGTGAGGCTGGCTTGGCCCAGCAGAAGCGCAAACTGGGTTTGCTGATCGACATAGCCCTGGGTGATGGACCAGATGGTGAACATTAAATGGGTGAAGTTGACCGGGGCGATCAGGCCCCGCTTGGCCCAGTGTTCAAACGCGGCTACGTTAGCAGCCAGCATGGGTGCAATGCGCTCGCGTACGGCGCTGCCCGCAAATGGGGCTCCCGCAATCATCTCTTTGGTAAACAGTTGGCTGGCGTGGGGCCGGGCCTGGGCGAAGATAAATTTGGCGCGGATGTACTCGCGGATCTGCACGCGCGGGTCACCATCTAGCGACAAATCGGTCATGCGGCTGACCCAGTCATCCATGACTGAATCGAGCACCGCTTGGTACAGCGCCTCTTTGCTGGAGTAGTAGTACAGCAGGTTGTGGCGGCTAAAGCCCGCGTCTTGCGCAATCAGCTCTAGCGGCGCGCCTTCAAAGCCCAGCAGGGCAAAGTGGCGCTCCGCTGCATCCAGGATGTTTTGGATCTTGCGCAGCCGTGCCGCCGTGGGTTTGCGCGCAGGGCTGGCAGGCGCGGTTTTAGCGAGCGCAGGCTTGGTGTGAGAGACGGATGACATACGGCCTCCATTGTGAACCATCCCATATCGGTGGGGTGCAAAACCAAGGTGCAAAACGATGCCCTGAAGCGCTTAGCAGCGCGGCCTTTATACCGACCGTTACGTGGTGCGGCGCATCGGTATGACAAGTGTGAGCGGTGTAAATCTCGGTAGGTCTCGGTATTTTTACCAATGTGTAAATTTATTGGCGCGTATTTAATCAATCCAACTGCACACAAAGAATGATGTGCGGATCTTCAAAAACACCCACGGTGAGGGCCCCGATGAACCCTCCGCGATTGGTGCGACAGCTTGTGATGTTTGGTGGTTACGCCGCGATGGCGCTCTACCGAATTGGTGAAGTCGTAGATGCAAGGAGCTTAAGCGGCGGCCTGTGTGTAGAGACTGGCCTAGTAGCTCCGTAACCTGGATCGAGGAGGATCAGTCATGGACAGTTCTAAGCGTTGCGGCGTGCACGCCGGGCGGTTGAGTGAGAGTGAATACGCCATCAATTTTGGTGATGCTCACCCTCCCCTGACAGCGGTGCAAGCCAGTATTGAAGCCGAGCGTTGCTATTACTGTTATGACGCTCCTTGCATGACGGCCTGTCCCACAGGTATTGATGTGCCCAGCTTTATTGCCCGCATTGCGCAAGACAATATTCGCGGCGCAGCGCGCGCCATTTTGGAGGCTAACCCTTTGGGCGGCATGTGCGCCCGTGTGTGCCCCACCGAGATGCTTTGTGAGCAAGCCTGTGTGCGCAACACCAATGAAGACAAGCCAGTTGAGATTGGTGCACTGCAGCGCTACGCAACCGATGGTTTTATGGCGGCCGGCGGCGCGCCACTGTTCAAGCGGGCTGCGGCTACTGGTAAAAAAGTTGCCGTAGTAGGCGCAGGTCCTGCAGGCTTGGCATGCGCGCATGGCCTGGCGCTGCAAGGGCATGATGTGGCGCTGTTTGACGCTAGGCCAAAGCTGGGTGGTTTGAACGAATACGGGCTTGCCAGCTACAAAACACCCGCAGATTTTGCACAGAAAGAGATTGACTGGTTGCTGTCGGTAGGCGGCATTGCGCCGCACAACAACCAGCGCTTGGGGCGCGACTTCACGCTCGATAGCTTGCTGAGTAGCCACGAGGCGGTGTTCTTGGGGATGGGTTTGGCTGGTGTGAATGACTTGGGCATCGCCGAGCCCGTGGCCAAAGGCTTGCGCAATGCGGTGGACTTTATTGCCGATATTCGCCAATCGCCTGATAAATCCACTGTGCCAGTGGGGCGCCGCGTAGTGGTGATTGGTGGCGGTATGACGGCGGTAGATGCGGCGGTGCAAGCGCGCTTGCTGGGCGCAGAAGAGGTCACTATTGTCTATCGCCGTGGGCAGGAAGCCATGTCGGCATCCACCGTGGAGCAGCAATGGGCGCAAACCCATGGCATCAAGATCCGCTTGTGGTCTGCGCCCCAAGAGGTGCTGGTGGAGGATGGTGCGGTGACCGGCATCCGCGTGATGGGGACCAGCCAGCAAGGCGGCAAATTGCAAGAGACGGGAGAGGTGACCACCTTGGCGGCCGACATGGTCTTGAAAGCCATTGGGCAGAGCTATATCGCCGAGCCTGCAGGTGCGCGACTACAGCTGCAGGGCGGTCGTATTCAGACGGATGCCGATGGTCAGACGAGCGTGGAGCGGGTATGGGCCGGCGGCGACTGCCGCTACGGCGGCCGTGATCTGACGGTGGAGGCGGTGGAACACGGTAAGCGTGCAGCGCAGTCCATGCACCGCGTGCTGATGGGCAGGGTGGGTGTTGGCGCCTAGAGCGCGCGCACTACTTGTCCTGCACCAACTCTGAATCAACAAACACCCGGGAGTCATCATGGCTGATATCCGTAGCAATTTTCTAGGCATCCGCAGCCCTAATCCTTTTTGGCTGGCATCTGCGCCACCGACCGACAAAGAAATCAACGTAACCCGCGCCTTTGAAGCAGGCTGGGGCGGCGTGGTGTGGAAGACGCTGGGTGAAGACCCGCATGTGGTGAACGTCAACGGCCCGCGCTACTCCACCTTGATGTCGCAAGACCGCCGAGTGATCGGCTTGAACAATATTGAGCTGATTACCGACCGGCCGCTGCGCGTTAACCTGGAGGAGATGACGCGGGTGAAAAAAGCCTGGCCCGACCGTGCGCTGATTGCATCGCTGATGGTGCCTTGCGTGGAGGAAAGCTGGAAGCGCATTCTGCCGATGGTTGAAGACACAGGTGCCGATGGCATCGAGCTGAACTTTGGCTGCCCGCATGGCATGAGCGAGCGCGGCATGGGCGCTGCTGTGGGTCAGGTGCCAGAGTACATCCAGATGGTGACTGAATGGTGCAAACACTACAGCCGCCTGCCGGTGATTGTGAAGCTGACGCCCAATATCACGGATGTTCGCTTTCCTGCCCGGGCGGCCAAGCAAGGTGGTGCAGATGCGGTGTCACTAATCAACACCATCAACTCTTTGATGGGCGTGAATCTGGACACATTGGTGATGCATCCCAGCACCGATGGACAGGGGTCGCACGGTGGTTACTGTGGGCCAGCGGTCAAGCCCATTGCCCAAAACATGGTGGCCGAAATTGCGCGCGACCCGCAGACGGCGGGCCTCCCTATCTCCGGCATCGGTGGTATCACCACCTGGAAGGATGCTGCTGAATACATTGCCCTGGGTTGTGGCACGGTGCAAGTGTGCACAGCGGCCATGGTCTACGGCTTCAAGATTGTGCAGGACATGTGCGATGGGCTGTCCAACTACATGGATGCGCATGGTTTTCAAACCATTGAGGACTTTCAGGGCCGTGCCGTACCGACAGTTAAGGACTGGAAAGACCTCAATCTCAACCATATCGATAAAGCAGTCATCAACCAAGATAGCTGCATCCAGTGTGGGCGCTGCCATGTGGTGTGTGAAGACACCTCTCACCAGGCAATTACCTTTAGCAAAGAAGATGGCGTGCGCAAGTTTGAGGTGAATGATGCTGAGTGCGTGGGTTGCAATCTGTGTGTGTCAATTTGCCCGGTGCCGCAATGCATCACCATGCACAGTTTGACCGCTGGTGAGGTGGATCCGCGTACCGGGAAAACTGTTATTGGGGAATATGCCAACTGGACGATGCACCCCAACAACCCGCATCGTGTAGTGGCGCCTGCATAGCGTGGGCGCGTGTTGCAAGCCATGTGAATGGCTGTGATGGGCTGCAGACATGTAGCTTGCAACAAAGCGGTGCGTGGCCAGTGCTAGGTGACTACAAGTGTGTCTTGTTGGTGCATGTGCGGGGCAGATGCTCTTGCAGATTGCATTCTGCAAAGGTGCTTGCTGGCACACATCATGCTCTTGTGTAACGGGGGATCCAAATCCGGTTGTGGCAGTTGTTGGTGTTGAGAGGTGAGGTGTGGGCCGGAATGGGTTTTGTTGTCGTTTCGTGTAGTGAACCTCCAAAGGAGATTCGGAAATGAACAGTAGTGCGACAGGCGCCCTCGGCGCATCTACAGCCGCCGAGGCGGCAGATCATTCGCTGGCCAATGAAGACTTGCTCCCCACATCACCTGCGCAGCGTACTTGGCGCTGGCAAGACTATGCGGCGTTGTGGGTGGGTATGGTTGTCTGTGTTCCCACCTACACCATGGCGAGCTCCATGCTGGACCAAGGTTTTACTTGGCAGCAAGCGGTTGGCTTGGTGTTTTTGGCCAACTGCATTGTGTTGGTGCCCATGGCCTTGATTGGCCGCGTAGGGCCGAAGTATGGGATTCCGTTTCCGGTTTTGGCGCGTGCTTCGTTCGGAGTCAAAGGCGCCAATTTGCCTGCCGTATTGCGGGGTTTAGTGGGCTGTGGATGGTTCTCTATTAACTGCTATTTTGGTGCCCTGGCGCTGCATGGCTTTCTTAATATTATTGGTTTCAATCTGGCTGGGCCGGGGCCTGGCGAAACCATTAGTACCTCGCAGTTCGCGTGCTTCATGGCATTTTGGTTGGTGCATATCTGGTTCATTTGGCATGGGCCTGAGTCCATTCGCAAGCTGGAGGTGGTTGCCGCTCCGCTGATGGTGGTTGCATCGATTGTTTTCGTAGCGGTGCTGATGTATCGCGTGCCATCCGGGCAATTGTTTAACCTTCCTGCCAAGGTGGTAGAGGGTGGCCCTAAAACCTGGGCAGCGTTAACGGGGTTGGTGGGCTTTTGGGCCACGCTGGCTTTGAATATTCCGGACTTCACCCGTTTTGCGCGATCGCAGAAGGACCAAATGCTAGGCCAGGCCATTGGCTTGCCTATTCCCATGGCCTTGTTCTCGATGGTGGGGGTGATTGGTTTTTCAGCATCTGCCATTTTGTATGGCAAGCCACAGCTGTTCCCCGATGGTTTGTTGACCCAGATGGGTAGCCTTGCATCAGGCATCGGCCTGCTGGTGATCTTGCTGGCCAATCTCACCACCAATGTGGCTGCCAACCTGCTGTCGCCTTCGTATGACTTCAGTCAACTGGCGCCTTCTAAGGTGAGCTTTCGCGCAGGTGGTTTGATTGCTGCTTTTATCGGCTTGTTGTTCATGCCGTGGAAGTTGTTGGCGACCTCTGGTGGTTACCTGTTTACCTGGCTAGGTGGCTACGGCACTTTGCTGGGCGCTATTGCGGGCATTTTGATGGTGGACTATTACCTGATTCGCAAGACGCGCCTGAAGGTTGAGGATTTGTATGTGCGCGGTGGCCGCTATGAATACACCAATGGATGGAACCTGCATGCAATCATGGCTTTTGCTTTGGGAGTGTTGCCATGCTTGCCGGGCTATTTGGCCGTATCGGGCGTGGTGAATGCAGACAGCGTAGGTCAAATCTGGAAGAGTATTTTTGATTTTGGCTGGTTCTTCAGCCTAGGGGTAGCCAGTGTGTACTACTACCTGACCGCGAAGAAAGGTGCGCAGCAATCGTGATGGTGGCTGTGCCGCGAGAGTGCGTAACGCGGTGCAGCAATCTGTGGAATTGGAAACTACCGAGGAGGCATGAATGAGTGAGGCTTTGCTGATACGCGGCGGAACTGTGGTGAATGCTGACCGTCAGGAATTGGCGGATGTGCTGTGTGTGGATGGTGTGATTGCAGCGGTGGGTAGCAATGCCGCTGCACTAGCGCCTGCAGGTACGCGCACGGTGGATGCGGGGGGGCAATACGTCATGCCAGGTGGTATCGATCCACACACCCATATGCAACTGCCTTTTATGGGAACAGTCACGGCAGATGATTTTTTTACTGGTACCGCTGCAGCGCTAGCAGGTGGCACCACCAGCATCATCGATTTTGTGATTCCAGATCCACAAGAGCCCTTGATGGATGCGTACCGCAAGTGGCGTGGCTGGGCGGAGAAGTCTGCAGCTGACTATTCTTTCCATGTTGCGGTGACTTGGTGGAGTGAGCAGGTGAGTGCTGATATGGGAGTGTTGGTGCGCGATGAAGGCGTCAACAGCTTCAAGCACTTCATGGCCTATAAAAACGCAATCATGTGCGATGACGAAACCTTGGTGAACAGCTTTAAGCGTGCGCTGGAGCTGGGTGCCATGCCTACGGTGCATGCAGAGAATGGTGAGCTGGTTTATCTATTGCAGCAAGAAGTGATGCGCATGGGGATTACGGGACCAGAGGGGCATCCGCTCTCTCGTCCGCCGATGGTCGAGGCTGAGGCGGCTAACCGCGCGATCGCCATTGCCGATGTGCTGGGTGTGCCTATCTATGTTGTTCACGTCAGCTGCATGGAATCCGCAGATGCCATTGCCCGCGCTCGTGCTCGCGGGCAGCGTGTGTACGGTGAGGTGCTGGCTGGGCATCTGACCATCGATGACAGCGTGTACCGCAACCCGGACTACGCAACGGCGGCAGCCTACGTGATGAGTCCGCCCTTCCGTCCCAAGGAGCACCAGGAGGCTTTGTGGCGTGGTCTGCAGTCTGGACAGTTGCACACCACGGCAACCGATCACTGCACGTTCTGCGCTGTGCAAAAAGCGGCGGGTAAGGACAACTTTACGAAGACTCCCAACGGCACAGGCGGTGTGGAAGAGCGTTTGGCGGTGATTTGGGATGCGGGGGTCAACACAGGGCGTCTGACGCCCAGTGAATTTGTTGCAATTACATCGGCCAACACAGCAAAACTGTTCAATATCTACCCTCGCAAAGGTTTTGTGGGGGTGGGGGCGGATGCAGATTTGGTGGTGTGGGACCCGGCGGCAACCCACACCTTGTCGGCCAAGACACAGCATTCCAAAGGGGACTTCAATATCTTTGAGGGCCGCACGGTCAAAGGCATGCCAAGCCACACCGTCAGCCAAGGTTCGCTGGCGTATGCGCAAGGCCAGCTGCAGGCGGAGCAAGGGCGTGGACGTTATATCAAGAGGCCTGCGTTCGGGCCTAATTTTGATGCGGTTCAGCGGCGCGCTGCCAGCTTGCAACCAACGGCTGTGGTGCGTTAGAACATCCAAGGAGAACAAGACATGGACACCAAAGTTCAATCCAACGTAGCGCAGTTGCGCATCAATGGCGCGAGGTTGTGGGATTCGCTTATGGAGCTGGCCCAGATCGGCGCCACGCCCAAGGGCGGTGTGTGCCGCCTGACCTTGACGGACTTGGATAAGCAAGGCCGCGACCTGGTGACCGGTTGGGCGCGCGAAGCGGGCATGACGGTGACGATCGACAAGATCGGCAACGGCTTTATGCGACGGCCCGGGCGCAATAACAGCCTGCCACCCATCATGACCGGCAGCCATATCGACACCCAGCCAACGGGCGGCAAGTTTGATGGTAACTACGGGGTACTGGCGGGCATTGAGGTGGTACGTACCTTGAACGACCACGACATAGAAACCGAGGCCCCTATTGAAGTGGCCTTCTGGACCAACGAAGAAGGATCGCGCTTTGTCCCAGTGATGATGGGGTCGGGCGTGTTTGCCAAAGCCTTCACTTTGGAGCATGCATATGCTGCAACTGATGTGGACGGAAAAACTGTCAAAGGCGAGTTAGAGCGAATCGGCTATGTGGGCGAACAAGAGCCTGGCGACCACCCCATGGGTGCGTATTTTGAGACGCATATTGAGCAAGGTCCGGTGCTAGAGGACAACGACAAAACAATTGGTGTGGTGACCGGTGTACTGGGCATACGTTGGTATGACTGCGTGGTCACCGGAATGGAGGCGCATGCTGGCCCTACGCCAATGGCGTTGCGCAAAGATGCCTTGCAAGTGGCTGCTCAGCTGATGCAGGAGGTGGTGGCTTGTGCGCACCGTCACCCGCCACACGGGCGCGGCACCGTAGGCATGGTGCATGTGCACCCCAACAGTCGCAACGTAATTCCTGGCCAAGTCAAGTTCAGCATTGATCTGCGCAATGCCAGCGATGCCGAGTGCGAGGCGATGGATCAGGACATCCGAGCGGTGGCCGACAAGATTAGCAAAGCGACTGGCCTGCCTATCAAGATCGATCTGGTCTCTAATTACTCCGCACAGCCTTTTAATGCGGACTGTATTGAGGCGGTGCGCCGTGGCGCTGAACAGCTTGGCTATTCACACATGCCAGTCGTGTCGGGTGCGGGGCATGATGCGGTTTATATGGCGCGGTTGGCGCCTGCTGGCATGATTTTTATCCCTTGCAAAGATGGCATCAGCCACAACGAGATCGAGGATGCTATGCCTGAGCACATCACGGCAGGCTGCAATGTGCTGCTGCACGCCATGCTGGAGCGAGCCAAAGTGGTGTAGCCCACCAAGAGCTCTATGCAAAAGGCCCGCAAAGAGAATGCGGGCCTTTTTTGCTGGCGGGGCGCTTTAGCTATTGGCAAGCGCTTGCAATTCATCCCCCGTCATACGGTAGCGAATCCATTCACTTTGCGGCTTGGCACCCAGGCGGTTGTAGAACTCGATGGATGGCGTGTTCCAGTCCAGAACACTCCATTCAAAGCGGCCACAGTCCTTATCAACCGCAATGCGTGCCAAGTGGCTGAGCAGCGCTTTGCCTGCGCCGCTGCCGCGGCTATTGGGGTCTACGTACAAATCCTCCAGATACAAGCCATTGCGACCCTGCCAGGTGGAATAGTTAAAAAAGTACACCGCAAAGCCCACGGGCTTGCCATCTTGCTCACATATCAGCCCATGCGCCGTAGCACCTTCGCTGAACATGGTTTTGTGCACCTTTTCCGGCGTGGACTGTGCCTCGTGCTCGGCGTTTTCATAAATGGCCAAGTCGCGGATAAAGCGCAGGATGGTGGCTGTGTCTTCAATGACGGCGGGACGAATGCTGAGTTGAGGCATGGTGTTGAAATGAGAAAGGAGCAGTAAGGAATTGCTCTATTGCATGAAGGATCGCAATGAAAACCGTGCGCATGAGGCGTACAACGGCCGTTTCATGCGCTACACGTTACCCAAATTTTGTGCTGGCACCAGCAGGTTCTGCAAGATGCGGAAGTGATCCTCGAAGAATTCAGCTTCGCGCAGGCGGATAGCGTCAATGCTGAGCCAGAAGGCTTCCGCGGCGTCGTCGTCGGCACGTACGCTTGGCTTGTCCTGCTGGCCCAGGTCAAAGTAGTGCACATGGGTAATAGTACGGCCGCGCAGGCTGCGGTCGGGGTGGTCAAACACGGTGACGGATTGCAGCGCTTGCTGCAGGCGTGTTTCGGTTATCTCGCAATGTGTTTCTTCTTGCAGTTCGCGCAGGCAGGATTGCCACAGCGTATCGCGTGGTTCTAAAAATCCGCCGGGCAGGGCCAGTAGGTTTTTGCCGGGGGCGTGGCCACGGCGAATCACCAGTACCTCGTTGCCACAACGCACCAGCGCATCGACCGTCACAAAAACGGGCGCATAGGGTGCGGCAGTCCACGATGCTTTGTATTTGCGCAGCATCTGCCATTCAGTCTGCAGCTCACCATAGGCCGGGGTATTGCTGAATTGCTGCAAAAATGTGAGTGAATTTTGAGACAGATCGGGTGCTAGAGGGCTAAATCCTTCTAACGCCTCAGCCTCGTTGGCTCCAAAATACGCATCGCGTATGGGTGTCGCATCAATGCTGTTTTGGCGCGGCAGGCTCACCAGCTCCCAACCGGGGAAGTGTGCAAGGTAGCTGCTGGAGCTGTCCTTGAAGTGCCCGATAAGACCAATACGTGCGCCGGGTTTGCTGTGGCTGGTTACGGCTTCGCGTACAGCAGCCACCCAGCGCGGTTCATCATAGTAATCACGCACCGGCAAAAACGCGACTCTCGCTGCATCAGCGCTGCTGAGTGCGCCGGTAAACATGGCTGCGCGCTCTTGCCAGGTAAATGGGTTTTTGGGGCTGCGCGCTTGTAGCGCCGATCCGATAATTACCACTACTTTGTCGGCGCGCGTCAGGGCTTGCTGTAGCAGAGCCAGATGACCCAAGTGCGGTGGTTGGAAGCGGCCTATTAGTACGGCGATGTCGAAGTGTTGTGCGGCAGTGTCCGTATTGGTTGAGTCAATCATGCAAAAACTTTCGCCGCGCCGTGGCGGCTGGGAATCAAATCAGGGGTAATAAGCGGCTATCGGCATTTGGCGCCCTGTGCCAAATGCGCGTGGGCGCAGTCGTAAGATCGGTGCGGCTTGGCGGCGTTTGTACTCGCTGCGGTGGATGAGGCGCTGCACTTTGGTGACGGTGGCGCGGCCTTCGGTTGTGGTGGTGAGTTGCTCCACAAAGCGACGCGCGGCCTCGTACTCTTGTGTGGACAATCGCTGGCCTTCGATCAGAATTTTCAAAATTTCGTCAAGCACCGCGTAGGGCGGTAGGCTGTCTTCGTCCTTTTGGCCGGGGGAGAGCTCGGCTGATGGAGGCTTGTCAATAATCGCTTGCGGAATGATCTCGCGGCCAGCGCTGTCATTGATATGGCGCGACAGCGCAAACACCTCCGTTTTGTAGAGGTCGCCAATCAGGCTAAGGCCGCCATTGGTGTCACCGTACAAGGTGCAGTAGCCCACGGAGACTTCAGATTTGTTGCCCGTAGTTAGTAACAAGTGACCAAAGGCGTTGCTGTATTCCATCAAGATGGTGCCGCGAATACGCGCCTGCAGGTTCTCTAGCGCCAAGCCTTGCAGTGGCACGCTGAAGCTGCTCTCAAACTGAGAGCTATAGCCGACCACCAGGTCTGCTATAGGGTGAGTTTTTAGAGTGATGCCCAGGTTGCGGCATAGTACGACCGAATCATCTACCGAGCCGCTGGATGAGTAATGCGATGGCATGGTGATGCCTACAACATGGTCCGGCCCCAGTGCCTCGGCTGCCAACGCCAAGGTCAGCGCTGAATCGATACCGCCCGAGCTACCCACCACGACTTGTCGAAAGTAGCAGCGGCGTGCGTAATCACGCAGGCCAAGGATGATTTGCTGGCGATAGAACTCCATGGTTGCTAGGCCCTGCGCCGGTGGGGGCGCCGTGGGTTGGCCGCCTGCGGTACAGAACTGGCCGTTGTCAAAACCAAGGGTGTGCACGGTCTCCGCAAAGCGCGGTGCCTCCCACACAATGCCGCTGCCGGGCTGCACGGCGAACGATGCGCCGTCAAACACAATCTGGTCCTGCCCGCCGATCTGGTTAACGTACAAGATCGGCAGGCCGTGGCGTGAGGCCGCTTCGCTGAAGACTTGGTGGCGTTGCTCGCGCTTGCCCAGGTGGCTGGGGCTGGCATTAATGCTGACGACTACATCGGGTGCGGCGTCTGCCATACGGGCAAAGGGGTTGGTGGCATAGTCGGCACCGCTGTCGTTCCAGCCGTCTTCGCAGATCAAAAATCCCACTTGCATCTGGCCAATGCGCAGCACCTTAGCGGTGTCGCGCCCGGGCTCAAAGTGGCGGCGTTCGTCAAAAATGTTGTAGGTGGGCAGAAGCTGTTTGTCGTACTGCAAGCGAATGGCGCCGTTTTGCAGCACTAGCAGGCTGTTATGCAACTGCTTGCCTGGCTGCTGGCTGCGTGTGGGCGTTCCCACCACCCAATGCAGCTCGGGCAACTGCGTAGTCTCTTGCAGCAGGCGGGAGATTCCTGCATCTACACGCACTAAAAAATCTGGCTCATCAAGCATGTCACCGGGGTAGTAGGCGGTAAGCGATAGCTCGGGGAATACAACGAGCTGTGCGCCATCCGCCTGTGCTTGGCGTGCAGCAGTCACCATCTGGTTGATATTGCCGTCAATGTCGCCAACGGTGACATCAAGTTGGGCAAGGGTGATTTTGAGCATGCGGGTTCCTTTATTCCATCTCTGAATCATTCGTGGCGCGAATCCGAGCTACAGACACTACAGGGGCGAGGCAGGGCAAGGGTGACAAAGCAATGGGTGGTTTAGGAATGGAATTAGTTCTTTACATGAAAGACTTGTTTGAGATACGCCAGATAGGTTTCGTCATCGCACAGTGTCTTACCCGGGCTGTCGCTGAGTTTGGCGACTGGTTGGCCGTTGGCATGGGTCAGCTTCATCACGATGTTGAGCTGCTTCAAGCCCATGTCATTGGCCAGTTGCGTACCTATGCCAAAGCCGCATTGGATGCGGTCGGCAAAGTGCTGGTATAGCTCGAGTGCGCTGTCCAGGGTCAGCCCATCGGAGAACACCAGACGTTTGGAATGCGCGTTGATGCGCAGCTTGGTGTAGTGCGCCAGTGCCTTTTCGCCCCAGATCTTTGGGTCGCCCGAGTCGTGGCGCAGGCCGTCAAACAGCTTGGCAAAGTACATGTCAAAGTCCGCCAGAAATGCGTCCATGCCCACGGTGTCGGTCAGGGCGATGCCGAGGTCGCCGCGGTACTCTTGCACCCAGTCCTCCAGTGCGGCGATCTGGAAATCGCGCAAGCGCACGCCATGGGCTTGGTAGCTTTGCAGGTACTCGTGTGCCATGGTTCCAATCGGCACTAGGTTTAAATCGCGCGCCAACAACACGTTCGATGTACCTTTGAACCAGCGTGGTGTTTGTGAGGCAAAGGCCTGCACGACTTCACGTTGCCACGGGCCGGAGAAGCGCCGGCGTACGCCAAAATCAAACAGCTCGAACGGGTGGCGGTGCTTGGCCTCTTGCGCCAGCTCTTGCAGGCGCACGATTTTTGCAGCCAGGCGCTTGCGCCCTTCAGCCAATGCGGGTGCCTGCTCAAAGCGGCGGAAGTAGAGTTCGTTGACGATGGAGAGTACAAAAATCTCAAAGCCCATCACATGTACTTGTGGGCCGTTGGCGACGATGTGCAGGCTGTCTCCATCGGCTTCCACCTCGATAAAGTCGCGCTGGAGTTGGAAGATCCGCAAAAAATCGATGAAGTCGCTCTTTATAAAGCGCAGTCCGGCCAGGTAGTCCAGCTCGTCTTTTTTGAACTTGAGCGCGCACAGGTTGTCGATCTCTGCGCGTACCTCGGTCAGTAAGTCAACCAGCGGGAACTCGGGTGTGGAGCGGCAGACAAACCGGTAGGTGGACTGGGTTTGCGGGTGGCGGTGTAGCATGGCCTGCCACATGGTGAATTTGTAGAGATCGGTGTCGAGCAGGCTGGTGATGATGGCTGACATACTGCGTCTTTCACTATCAAATGAGGAGCTGTTAGCGCCCATCTACCGGGCGCTAGAGGTGGAGAATACTTATAAAGTAAAACCAGTACTGGTTTCGCAGCGTACACCGGCTGCGCGCATCTGCGCGACAAAAGCCGTCTGTGCATCGGCAAACCCGGAGACGGGGCTCATGCAATCGGTGAGCAGCACGATACGCGAAAGATCATAGCCAACCGCATAGCGGCCTATGTTTTGCACAATGTGTTCGGTAGTCGCGCGAACGCAGTGGCTGCCGGCTTCACCGGCGATTAACAGCTGGTCGGCGCTGGTCAGGTGTTGCAGCAGCGCTTCGTTTAATCCAGTCTCAGGGTCTTGCGGGTCAGGCACTTCGGCGCGGATGGCGCTGTAGTGCTCGGTAAAGGGGTTCATTCCTTTGAAGACATGGTGCACGGCGCGGTGCTGCGTGGCCTGCCAATCACGGCAAGCGGCCAGCACAGCGGCGTGCACACCGTGGCCCCAGCTGCCAATTTCGCAGTGCAGCGGCCAAACCATCAAGGTGTAGCGGCCTTCTGCCTCCAGTGCATCTAGATACTGCAACACACGAGGCAGGGCGATGGCGTTGCGCGGCACAAAATTACCGGAACGTACCTGGGCTGCAGTGATGGGGGTGAAAGGGTTAACGGCGCTACCATCGCGCTGCCGCCAGAAGCCAGGGTGGGCGATGTCGTACGCTTGGTGTGAATCGAGGGTGATGGTGATGTTGGAGAGCCGATTGCCTTGCTCGGTAATCCACCGGGCAAGGCGCTGCATATCAGCATGGGCGCCGGGCGCAGGCAAGGCAGGGGTGATGGTAGAACCATCCAGGGGTGAACGTGGCCACCAGCTATCTGGGGTGTCGCAAAAATCGTTTTGCGGGTCGATGATCAGTAACTGGTTGCTGTGCATGGTGATTCTCCTGATGGGAGGAAGTCTACTTTGGTTAAATTATTTTTGCAACTAAGTAGTGAGTGTTCTCATAGAAATTGAGTTAATTGATTGGTCGTATTTAACGATAATACTTGCGATACTTTGTAAAAAATTGATATAAACTGAGCCATGAATGCTGTTTTTGCTGCGGTCGATGTGGTACCGCTCACCCTGCTGGATGGCGAGTTGCAATTGGTACTCGTCAAGCGTTCGGAGGAGCCATTTGCTGATGTCTGGGCCTTGCCCAGCGGTGTGGTGGATACCGAACGCGATGCACATACCCGTGACACGGCGTTGCGATTGCTGCGTGCGCAAGCAGCGGTAGAGCATGCCTATGTGGAGCAACTGGCGACCTTCTCGGGCCCGGCGCGTGACCCGCGTGGCTGGTCGCTCACCGTGGCGTATTGCGCGCTGATCCCGCCGGAGTTTGTCGTCAGTGCAGAGGGTGTGCGCACCGTGCCTTTGGCTGAGACACCTTTGCTGCCGCTGGACCAGGGGAGCATCGTCAAAACCGCGCTGCAGCGGGTGCGCAATAAAAGTCAGTACTCGTCGCTACCTGTGCATTTATGCGGGCCCACTTTTACTCTGCCGCAACTGCAGCAGGTGTACGAAAGCATCTTGGGTGAGCCTTTGAACAAGGTGAGTTTCAGGCGCAAAATGGACGAGATGAACCTGCTGGAGGCGATACCTGGCGCGATGCAAGCCGGTGGCGCCCACCGCCCGGCACAGCTGTATCGTGTGCGCCCGGCATTCAAGCTGGAGCTGGCGTTGAGTACACGCGGGCTTTAATGTAGGCACAAACATGCCCGCAACTGCGGGCATGTTTTAGGTTGGGAGCGGCCACCTATCATTTTGTTGGCTGCCTCAGTGTGCAGCTGGCCAGAATGATGAAGATCACGGCGATCACCATGAAGGCGATGAATTACACCTTTGCGGGGCGGATTCAACCGGTCGATGCAACAGATGCACTGAATATCTCAGCAGGGGTATGGAAGCCAAGCGTCTTGCGAGGCCACTGCAAAAATAATCACTCACCTCAGCATAACGAACTTCTGCAATGCAGATGGCCTGGCTCAGGGCGGGCAACACGGCCCAGTAAATCGCATACTTGCGGTTGAAGCTAGAGCGTGGAAGTAGCAGGCAGCGCAAACGCACGACAAGGCGAAACAACGACGCATCAATGGCGCGCTTGATGCGCTGCTGGATCAGGGTTGGTGGAGGCTGCAAGAGAAGCAAGGAGCGCCCAGGCTGGTGATGTGGCCTTGCTTTTGTGTCAGCAGCAGGCACAAAAAAGCCGGGTGGCGAACCACCCGGCTTGCATCTTTGAGTGCGTTTTGATTACTTCAGGCCGGCAGCTGCGCGTAGTTCCGCAGCCTTATCGGTCCGCTCCCAGGTGAACTCAGGCTCTTCGCGGCCGAAGTGGCCGTAAGCAGCGGTCTTGCTGTAGATGGGGCGCAGCAAGTCCAGCATCTGGATGATGCCCTTGGGGCGCAAATCAAAGTGCGCAGCCACCAGCTTGGCGATCTCCGCATCGGGAATCACGCCTGTGCCCTCGGTGTAGACGGTAATGTTCATCGGGCGGGCCACGCCGATGGCATAAGCGACCTGCACCTGGCACTGGCGTGCCAGGCCTGCGGCCACCACGTTCTTGGCGACATAGCGGGCGGCGTAGGCGGCAGAGCGGTCCACCTTCGTTGGATCCTTGCCGGAGAAGGCACCGCCGCCATGGGGGCAGGCACCGCCGTAGGTGTCCACGATGATCTTGCGGCCGGTCAAGCCGCAGTCGCCTTGAGGGCCGCCCACAACGAAACGGCCTGTAGGGTTGATCAGGTACTTGGTGTCCTGTAGCCATTCCGTAGGCAGCACGGGCTTGATGATTTCCTCAATGATGGCTTCGGTGAAAGAGGCCTTCATTTTGGTGGCAGTCTCGGACTGATCCGGGCTGTGCTGGGTGGACAGCACCACGGTGTCGATGCTGTGCGGCTTGCCATCCACATAGCGCAGCGTGACCTGGCTCTTGGCGTCAGGGCGCAGGAAGGGCAGTCGGCCATCCTTGCGCAGCTGGGCTTGGCGCTCCATCAGGCGGTGTGCGTAGTAGATAGGCGCGGGCATTAGCTCGGGCGTTTCGTCGCAGGCGTAACCAAACATCAGGCCTTGGTCACCAGCGCCGGTGTTCAGTTCGTCGTCGCTGGCCTTGTCCACGCCTTGGGCGATGTCTTGGCTTTGCTTGTCATACGCGACAAGAACTGAGCAGCCCTTGTAGTCAATGCCATATTCGGTGTTGTCGTAACCAATGCGTTTGATGGTGTCGCGCGCAACTTGGATGTAGTCGACATTGGCGCCGGTGGTGATTTCACCTGCCAATACCACCAGACCGGTGTTGGTCAGTGTCTCCGCCGCCACGCGGCTGTGCGGGTCTTGGGTGAAAATAGCATCCAGAATCGCGTCAGAGATCTGATCCGCCACCTTATCGGGGTGACCTTCAGATACCGATTCCGAGGTGAAGAGAAAATCGCTGTTCGCCATAAATGAAAAAACTCCTTCAGTACTTGGGCAATTGCGTTGCCCGAGCCTTCAGCAGCTTGGCGAACGCTTTAGCAGTTTTGTTTTAATGTCGCCCTGCAAGTTGCTCTTTAACTCAGCGACCTATCTATTGTAATGCCTTCTCTCTTTCGACTGTTTGCTGCACTGCCTTTGTGGCTATTGCATGGCCTGGGTGCTGTCATGGGGTGGGTGACATGGGGGCTATCTCCCACCTATCGGCGCCGATTTTCGGCCAACGCTGCGCAAGCGGGTTACAGCTTTGCCCAGGTCAAATCTGCCGTGGCACACGCTGGCCGTATGGTGTTCGAGATGCCGCGTATCTGGTTGGGTCAGTTGCCTGATTGCGACTTTGTTAATGCCGAGTGTGTTGAAAAAGCCTACGCCAAGGGCAAGGGCATTGTGTTTCTCACCCCTCACCTGGGGTGTTTTGAGATGTCGGTGCAGGCGGCTGCCCGCCGCTGGTCGGCCGCGCATGGCGATATCACGGTCCTGTATCGTCCCGCGCGTCAGAGCTGGTTAGCAGATATTTTGGAAACTGCACGTAATCGCCCTGGCGTGCAGGCCGTGCCCACTACGCTGTCGGGTGTGCGGCAGATGATCAAAGCACTGCGCCAAGGTGCAGCGGTGGGCTTGCTGCCAGACCAAGTACCGCCTCATGGCTTGGGTATGTGGTCGCCATTTTTTGAACGTGATGCATATACGATGACATTGGCAGCGCGTTTGGTGCTGCAAACGCGCGCTGCGGTGATTCTGGCGCGTTGTGAGCGTAAGTCCTGGGGGCGGGGTTATACGCTGTATTTAGAGGAAATGCCTGTGCCCGAATCTCAAACTTTGGAAGCGACAGTCCGCTTGATCAATGCAGCGATGGAGTCGACCATTCGCCAGTGCCCGCAGCAATATTTGTGGGGTTATGGCCGCTACAAAAAGCCGCGTGAGGAAAACTTGCAGGGAGACAAAGCATGAGCGCGAGCAAGATCGCTATTGGCTGCATGCATGTGTTAGCCAAGTTGCCCTTGCCCATGCTGCGCGGGCTGGGGAAGTTCGTGGGACGGGTGCTGTTTGTTGTGGCGAGTCAGCGCCGCAGGATTGCACTGCGCAATCTGGAACTTTGCTTTCCTGATGTGTCAGAGAAACAGCGCAAAGCTTGGGCGAAAGAGTCTTTTGAAGTTTTTTGCCAGACATTTCTCGATAGAAGCTGGTTGTGGTTTGGCTCCGAAGCGCTAGTTCGTAGCCGCGTCAAGCTGGTAGGCGCAACACATGAGCTGGAGGGTGATATGCCTACCATTGTGTTTGCGCCTCACTTCTACAGCATGGATGCGGGTGGATTGGCGCTGCCACTCAATACCGAGCGCGAGTTCACATCCATCTTTGCCACCAATCCTGACCCGGACTTGGATGCCTGGTTCATGGCCGGCCGTCAGCGCTTTGGCAATGTGAAGATGCTCAACCGCGCTGATGGTGTCAAACCTATCATCTCCTGCGTGCGCAAGGGCGGTTTGTTGTATCTACTGCCCGATATGGACTATGGCAAGAATGACTCTGTCTTTGTGCCATTCTTTGCGGTGGAAAACACGGCCACTATTCCTTCGCTCTCGCGTTTTGCGCGCTTGGGCAAGGCCAAGGTAGTGGCACTGTATAACCGCATGACGCCTGATGGCTATGTAGCAGAGCTGACCCCGGCTTGGGAGAACTTCCCCACCGATGACCACGTTGCAGACACTGCGCGCATGAACCGCGAGTTGCAAGCTGCCATCATGACCATGGTGCCGCAGTACTACTGGGTGCATAAGCGTTTTAAGACGCGCCCAGACGGTGAAGCATCGTTTTATCAATAAAAATAGCTGCTAGTTCCACGGCTGGTGGATGCTAGCAGCTATTAATGTTGTAGCAATCAAATTGCGGCGTTGCAGCAATTTGTTGCACAGGCGCAACCGAGGCAAACCTGCAGTGTCACCAAAGGCACATCAAGCAGGGTCAACTGCAGGAGGCACTTCGCCTTCGGGAGTGGCAAGCCCTTCGGGGTGGGACCATTGCCACAGTAACTGGGCTACTTTGTCCACATTTTGCTTTTTCAAGGCACTGAATAGCATGACCTCGCCACCACCAGCATTGAGCTTGGTGATGGACAAAACCTTGGCCTGCTCGGCACGTGTTAATTTATCGGCTTTTGTCAGCAAAACCAAGAACTTAAGGCCTTGCTCCACGCGTGGACGGATGATGTCCAGCAGGGCTTCGTCCAGCTCGGTCAAACCCAGGCGGGGATCGCACAGCAGAACGATGCCCGTCAGGCTAGGGCGGCTGACAAGGTAGTTCACCATCACCTGCTGCCAGCGTTTTTTATCCTCGCGCGAGACCGCTGCATAGCCGTAGCCGGGTAAATCGGCCAGTACGGCATCCATTACACCTTTTTTACCCAGAGAAAATAAATTGATGTGCTGGGTTCGGCCTGGTTTTTTAGACGCAAATGCCAGCTGGTTTTGCTGAGTGAGCGTGTTGATGGACGTGGATTTGCCGGCGTTGGAGCGGCCGACAAAGGCGAACTCGGGCACATCTACCACGGGCAGTTGGTTGAGCTGTGCGGCCGTGGTCAGAAAGCGGGCTGTGTGCATCCATCCCAGGGCCGCCTTGCCATCAATGCTTGGCGCGTCTGCAACGGCGGGTGAGGTACTAGGTGTTGTCGTCATGTGCGTTTGAGTTCATCTAAGGCATCATTGTAGAATCTGGCCGTCTTGGCCCCATACCTATAAACCAGACAAAGACCCTCGATATGAAGTTGATCGCCCCTGCGCTGACTGCTGCTGTATTGGCTTTTTCGTCCGTTTCTACGTTTTCGGCATCGGAGGCTGCCCCCAAAGTAGCCAAGCCCGATCTGGTCAAAGGCGAGACAAGTTACACCGCCGTATGTGTAGCTTGCCACAACGCCGATGGCAATGCCTCTATCGCCATCAACCCCAAGTTGGCGCAGCAACACCCCGAATACTTGCTCAAACAATTGCAAGAATTTAAAACCGGCAAGCGCAAAGATCCGGTGATGGCTGGCATGGTTGCCAACCTGTCAGATGCGGATATGCGCAATATCTCGTTCTGGCTGGCGACCAAGCCCGCTAAGCTGGGCTTTGCCAAGGATAAAGAGGCGGTTGTCCTAGGTGAGCGCATCTACCGCGGAGGTATTCCCGATCGTCAAATTGCCGCTTGCGCAGGCTGCCACAGCCCCAACGGTGCAGGTGTGCCTGCGCAGTACCCACGCTTATCGGGCCAGAATGCGGATTACGTGATCAAGACCATGCACGACTTCCGCGATGGCAAACGCGCCAACAGCATTCAGATGACGGGTGTATCCGCCAAAATGAATGACAAAGAGATCAAGGCCGTTGCAGACTACATTGCGGGCCTGCGTTAACCGGCATGAGATGACCCCATGATTGCCTTGCGGCTAGGGGTAACCCCAGCGCGTTCGTCGCTAAGATGACGCTGATACCGGGAACCTTGCTTGCAAGCGCTGACCCAACCGGGGCGGACTGATCGGACAACGACGGTTCGCCCTTTGTTTTGCCCACGAATGCATTGTTGATCCATGTCTGAACCCTCCCCCGCGACTGCACCTGCGCCGCGCCGCGAATGGCGTGCACTGTTCGAGCTGCTGTCGTCCATGCGCTTTGCGATTGCTTTGCTCACGGTGATTTGCATCGCTTCGGTAATTGGTACGGTGCTCAAGCAGCACGAACCTGCCGTTAACTACGTGAACCAGTTTGGACCCTTCTGGGCGCAGCTGTTTTTGGCGCTCAAGCTCAATGCCGTCTATAGCGCCTGGTGGTTTTTGCTGATCTTGGCGTTTTTGGTTACCAGCACCTCGCTGTGTATTGCCAAGCACGCGCCCAAGTACTTGGCTGATCTGCGCAACTACAAGGAAAACGTACGCGCCCAAAGTCTGCAGGCCTTTCACCACAAGGCTGAAGCCCATCTGGCGGAAACGCCCGAGCAAGCCGCGCAGCGCATAGGCCAGCAGCTGGCTGGCAGTGGCTGGAAGGTGCGGCTGCAGCAGCGCAGCGATGGCTGGATGGTGGCCGCCAAAGCGGGAGCTGCCCACAAAATTGGCTACCTGGCTGCGCACAGCGCTATTGTGTTGATTTGCTTGGGTGGCTTGCTGGATGGCGATTTGATCGTGCGCGCGCAAATGCTGCTGGGCGGCAAAACGCCATACACCGGCGGCGGCATGATCTCTGAGGTGGCAGCCCAGCACCGCTTGTCCACCAGCAATCCCACGTTCCGCGGCAATTTGATGGTGGCCGAAGGCTCACAGTCCGGCACAGCCATCTTGAGCCAATCCGATGGCATCTTGTTGCAAGATTTGCCGTTTAGCGTAGAGCTGAAGAAATTCATCGTTGAGTACTACTCAACCGGCATGCCCAAGCTGTTCGCCAGCGAAGTGGTGCTGCATGACAAGGAAACCGGCGAGAAACTGGAGAAACGCATCGAGGTTAACCACCCGGCCAACTACAAAGGTATTGAGATCTACCAAAGCAGCTTTGACGATGGCGGCTCCCGCGTAGAACTGCGCGCTGTGCCGCTGGTGACTGGCTTCAAGAGCTTCGATATCAAGGGCGAGATTGGTGGATCGACCAGCATCAACACTGGCAAAGACCAGCCGCCGCTAACTCTGGAGTTCATCGGTCTGCGCACCATTAACGTGGAGAATATGGGTGGTGCCAATACGGATGGATCGACCGATGTGCGTAAGGTGGATCTGAAAACCTCGATTAACAACCACCTGGGCGCTGGCAACAAGGTGCTGACGCCTAAAGAGCTACGCAACGTAGGTCCCAGCGTGAGCTACAAACTGCGCGATGCATCGGGGCAGGCGCGGGAGTTCAATAACTACATGGTGCCGGTCGATACTGGCGATGGCGTGCCGGTGTTTTTGTGGGGTGTGCGTGAGGCGCTGGCCGACCAGTTCCGCTACCTGCGCATTCCGGCTGATGAGCAAAGCAGCTACCGTGGTTTTTTGCGCCTGAAAGCAGCGCTAGAGACACCGGCGATGCGCGAGCAGGCCGTGCAAGCCTATGTTGATACATCGGTTGCACCAGATCGCCCCGAGCTACGCGAGCAGCTCTACGCATCGGCCCTCAAGGCCTTGACCATTTTTGCAGGTGGTAAAAATGACAAGGGTGACACTGTCGCGGGCTTGCAGGCGATCTCGGACTTCATGGAGCAAAATGTGCCAGAGGCCGAGCGTGCAAAGGCTAGTGAAGTGCTGGTGCGCATCCTGAACGGTGTGCTGTTTGAGCTGATGCAGAATGCCCGCGCCGCAGATGGTTTGGCGCCACTGCCGCCCGATGAGAGCACACAAAAATTCATGACCCAGGCGGTGTTGTCGCTGAGCGATGTGCATCTCTACCCTGAGCCGGTGGCGTTTGAATTGACCAATTTTGAGCAGGTGCAGGCCAGCGTGTTCCAGGTGGCCAAGGCACCGGGTAAGTTGGTAGTGTATTTGGGTTGTTTGTTCTTGATTTTGGGGGTTTTTGCCATGCTGTATGTGCGTGACAGGCGCGTGTGGGTGTGGCTGTCGCCCCACTCGGCTGGCGGTGCTGATGCGCGCATGGCCTTGTCCACCAATCGAAAAACCATGGATGTGGACCGAGAGTTCGATGGTTTGAGTGAAAAGCTTCTGGGTGTGACTCCCAGCGGAGGTCAGTAATGAATACCGCAACAACGACAGCGCAAGGCAACGTAGTCAAAACAGTGCAACTGAACGAGGGGTACTTCAGCAGCCGCTCGGTTTTTGATTGGTTGTTTGCTATTGCCTTGATAGCTGGGGGCGCTTTTGCGCTGTACCTGTACGGCCATTACATGGATGTGTACGAGAAAAGCATCTTGGTCGCTGCCGTGCCATTTTTTATCTGGCTGGGCTGGTTCTGGCGGCCGCTGCAATTGTTGATGGCGGTGGTGGCGGGCTTGTCGCTGCTAGCCATTGGCTTGTACCGGGTTGACGGGGCGGGGGAGATTGCACGATCCGAGACGGTGTTTGGCCTCAAATACTTCCTGTCCAGCCAATCTGCCATTTTGTGGATGAGCGTGCTGTTCTTTATGAGCACTATCTTTTACTGGATCGGCATGTTCTCTAGGGGGGAGGGCTCGTCGTTGTCGGTGATCGGCACGCGCCTGGCGTGGCTCGCGGTGACCATGGCCTTGGTAGGCACCATGGCGCGCTGGTATGAGAGTTATTTGATGGGCCCGGACATCGGCCACATCCCCGTGAGCAACCTGTACGAAGTGTTCGTGCTGTTTGCCTGGATGACGGCGCTGTTCTATCTGTATTTTGAGCAGATCTACAAAACCCGTTCTCTGGGCGCTTTTGTCATGTTGGTGGTTAGTGCATCGGTGGCGTTTTTGTTGTGGTACACCCTGGTGCGCCAAGCGCATGAGATCCAGCCGCTAGTGCCTGCGCTGAAGAGCTGGTGGATGAAGCTGCATGTGCCGGCTAATTTTGTTGGCTACGGCACGTTTGCGCTGGCGGCCATGGTGGCGCTTGCGTATTTGCTCAAATCAGCCACGCAGCGCGCACTGTGGGCGGGTTTGCTGGTCGTGCCTGGTGTGGTGCTGGTCTTGCCGCTGATTGCCTTTCGCTTGGCAGGCAACCCTGATTTTTACCCCGCCATTGATAAAACGCTGCGTATGGCGGTGCCGCTGATGCTGTTTTTTGCCGCGATGATCGGCGCGCGCCAGTGGCTCAACCGTGCCACGCCCACGCTGCAAGTCATGGACGATGTGATGTACAAGGCCATTGCCGTGGGCTTTGCCTTTTTCACCATCGCCACCGTGTTAGGCGCGCTGTGGGCTGCCGAGGCCTGGGGCGGTTACTGGAGCTGGGATCCGAAAGAAACGTGGGCGTTGATCGTGTGGCTGAACTACGCTGCCTGGCTGCACATGCGGCTGGTTAAGGGCTTGCGCGGCACGGTATCGGCCTGGTGGGCGCTGGTGGGCCTGGTGGTGACAACCTTTGCTTTCCTAGGTGTCAACATGTTTCTGTCTGGCCTGCACAGCTATGGCACGCTCTGATGCTGCACTGCTTTATAAAAACTCCCTTCGGGGAGTTTTTATTTTTGGAGCGACAAACTGGGGAATTTTGTGCTTAGATTGTTCTCCAAGGGCAAGCACTCCAAGGAAGACAATATGCTGATCCGCAACAACGACTCTGGTTTTATCCATCCGCATGGCAGCGAGATCACGCCTGCTTCGGTCTATTTAAAGCGGCGCGATCTGCTGCGCATGGCGGCGGCCAGTGGTTTGCTGGCATCGGGCGGGGTGGCGCTGGCGCAAGGCCAGCCGGTGGGCTTGAAGCCATTGTCTGCTAGCAAATCTGCCGTGGCAGGCGCGGTGACCATGGAGACAATGACGCCTTATAAAGATGCGACCAGCTATAACAACTTCTACGAGTTTGGCTTGGAGAAGGACGACCCCATGCGCAACGCCACAAGCTTGCACAACAAGCGGCCGTGGACGGTAAAGGTCGAAGGCCTGGTTAACAAGCCCAAGACTTTTGATCTGGAGCAGTTGATAAAGCTCAGCGCGCAAGAGGAGCGCATCTACCGCCTGCGCTGTGTAGAAGGCTGGTCCATGGTGATTCCGTGGATTGGCTATTCGCTGTCTAAGCTGCTTGCACAGGTAGAGCCGCAGGGTAGTGCCAAGTATGTAGAGTTCGTCACCTTGGCGGACGATAAGGTGATGCCCGGTTTGAAAAGCAAGGTGCTGGATTGGCCTTACACCGAAGGCCTGCGTCTAGACGAAGCCATGCATCCGCTGACCTTGCTGGCCTTTGGCATGTATGGCAGTGAGCTGGCTGGCCAAAACGGCGCGCCGCTGCGTTTGATCGTGCCGTGGAAGTACGGCTTTAAAAGCGCCAAAAGCCTGGTGAGCATACGCCTGACCGATAAAGAGCCAGGCACCGCGTGGAACAAGGCCGCGCGTAATGAGTACGGCTTTTACTCCAACGTGAACCCTGATGTGCCGCACCCGCGCTGGAGCCAGGCGACCGAGCGCCGCATTGGCGAAGGCGGCCTTTTTGCCAAAAAGCACAAGACGCTGCTGTTTAACGGTTATGAGGCGCAGGTGGGGCAGTTGTATGCGGGCATGGACCTGAAGAAAAATTACTGAATTTAGATAAAACTGCCAGTTAGCGCCCGCCCAGCGGGCGCTATAACTTAAAAATCAATAGCAAATGACGCGTTTCACATCAAACGCTGTACGCGTGGCTTTGCACATGCTGTGCTGGCTGCCCGCGCTGTGGCTGTTTTACCTGGCGGCTACGGATGGCCTGGGCGCCAACCCGGCGGAGGCCCTGATCCGCGCGCTGGGCGATTGGGCATTGCGATTTTTGTGCGTGGCGCTGGCCATCACGCCGTTGCGGCAGTTGCTGCACTGGCCGCAGCTGGCAGTTTACCGGCGCATGTGGGGGCTATACGCCTTTTTCTATGCCAGCCTGCACTGGCTGGCCTATGTGGTGTTTGATATGGGGCTGGATGTGGCAGCCATTGTGGCTGACCTGCCCAAGCGTCCCTTTATCTTGGTGGGGACCTTGGCTTGGCTGGTCTTGCTGGCGCTGGCGATCACCTCCATCCCCGCGCTGGTACGGCGTTTGGGGGGGCGGCGATGGCAGCGGCTGCATAAGGCAGTGTATGGCGTAGCCGTTCTGGCTGTGCTGCATTTCTGGTGGATGCGTGCTGGTAAAAACCACTTTGGCGAGGTGTGGCTGTACGGCAGCATTCTGGCGAGCCTGTTGCTGGCACGGGTGCTGTGGGCGCTGCGCAAGCGCCGGGCGCGGCCTGCTTAAGTCTTGATGATTAGATGCGAGCTGATCTCTTGGCGAGGCAGGCTGTAGGCTTGGTTGTCCATCAAGTCGATGCCGCACATCAAATGGTCTAGCCAGTCAAAAAACTGCGCAATCGCCTTGCCCATGATGGGCGCGCCGTGCTGGGGCACGATCAGTGAAATATCCAATTGGCGCGCCATCGCCACCCACAGGCGAAGCACCTTGTTAGACACCATGTAGCGGCGGTGAAAGCCTTCCATGCGTGGGATATGCGGCGTCAAGTCGGTAATGGGCTGGCGGGCGATATAGCCGTCGGTCAGAGACACGCCCAGGTCACCGGTAAACAAGATGCGACTGATCGGGTCGTAGAAGTGGAAGTTACCCTCGGAATGCAAAAAGTGCGCGGGCAAGATGTGCAATTGGCTACGGCCCAGTGGCAAGATTCCACCGGAATCGTGCACGGGGATGACGCGGTTTTCTGTCTTACCGACCTTGGTAAAGTGGGGCACGAAACGCTCCCACACGCGCGATATGACAAGCGATGCCTTGGTGGACGTGAGCCAGCGGTCTAGCGATGCGATGATGTCTGGGTCCGCATGCGAGGCTATCAAATACGATAGCTTGTGCGGCGAGAAGTAGCGCACCATGCCCATGTACAGCTCGTTGAAAGCGAGGTTGCCACCTGGGTCAATAATGGCGCCGGTGCCGTGATCGACGATCAAAAACTGGTTGGCCTGCACCGCCTGCGCATCTTCCTCCACCAGATCGGTGAACATCAGACAAGCATGTTGCTTGTCGCGGTACAGCTCCACAGGTTCCAAAGCCATTTCTCACGCCATCTTGTTGGTTGTAACCGCTGGACTGTATCGGTTGGTAACCAATTCAGTCTTGATTTAGCTCAAGAGGATGGCGGGGCTTATGAATAAAACGGTCACTAGCGCCCGTCTGGTAGGTACTGGCAGCTATTGTTTTTGATTATTAGGCGCTGGAGCGGGTTGCAGCACGGGTTCGGGCGGCTCATAGCGTGGGTTGATGGTTTGCGGCAAAGTGGCGCGATTTGCGGCAGCCGGGTCTTGGGGCAGGTAGAGCGGCCCTTTTTGGCCGCAAGCGCCCAGCAGTGCCGCACCAGCGGCAAGGACAATCGCCTTGCATACAATTTGAGGAATTCTCAGCATGGGCACATTGTAATGAACGATCTTGAATACTTGGGCACCGCCGAAGCGCTGCTGCTAGCGGTGGAGCAAACCTGCGACCGCATCAATGATGAAACCGACGCCGACATCGACGCCCAGCGCGTTGGCGGCATGGTGACGCTGACCTTCTCCAACCGCAGCCAGATCATTATCAACCTCCAACCGCCTTTGCACGAAGTGTGGCTGGCAGCAAAATCCGGTGGCTACCATTACAAATTTGATGGACAAGGCTGGCGTGACACCAAGACGGGCAATGACTTCTATGCTGACCTGACACGCGATGCGACTGTTCAATCTGGAATGAAATTAGCATTTAGCGCCTGATGCATGGGCATTAGCAGCTATCTAATCAATAGTGAGTAGCGCCTCACCAACAACAAACCCCGCAGTTGCGGGGTTTGTTGTTGGTGAGGGCTGCTTAGTTGCGGAACAGATCCAGGATCTTGTTACGCTCCTCCGCATTGGGCGGCGATACGGGTGATATCGCGCCGGGAATTGGTGTATCCAAGCCCAGGTTAGGCGCGGCACGAGCAAATTCCTCGTAGTACCACTCGCCGCCAATATTGACCACGCCGGTGCTTGGTGGTGTCAGCGGCGCGACGGGCACACCCTTTAAGGCGTGTTGCATGTAGTTGATCCAGATCGGCAGGCTCAGACCTCCGCCAAACTCGCGGGCACCCAAGCTGCGCGGGTTGTCATAGCCCATCCAAACCACAGCGGCCGTGGTGGGTTGAAAGCCGGTGAACCAGGCATCAACCGAATCATTGGTGGTGCCAGTCTTGCCATAAATATCGGGGCGCTTGAGCTGGGCTTGCGCCTTGGAGGCTGTGCCGTAGCGGGCCACGTCTGCTAGCAGCGAATCCATGATGAAAGCGTTGCGGCTGTCGATGGCGCGGGGCAGTTCATCCACGGGCGGCGGTGTGAACTCGGAAAGCACGACACCACGGTGGTCGGTGATCTTGGCAATCAGATAAGGGTTGACGCGGTGGCCACCATTGGCGAACACGGAGTAGCCTGCCGCCATCTGCATAGGCGTGACGGCACCTGCGCCAAGAGCCATGGGCAGGTAGGGCGGGTGCTTGTCGGCATCAAAGCCAAACTTAGCCACCCACTCTTGCGCTTTCTTGGGGCCTACGGACTGCATCACACGGATGGTGACTAGGTTTTTAGAGCGTGCCAGTGCTTGGCGCATGGTCATGGGGCCATCAAAACGACCATCAGAGTTTTTAGGTTCCCAAGGCTGCTGGCCGCCCGAGCCGGGGAAAGACAGGGGTGCATCGTTGATGACGGTAGAGGGGCTAAAGCCTTTTTCCAGCGCAGCCGAGTAAATGAAGGGCTTAAAGCTGGAGCCCGGCTGGCGCCAGGCCTGGGTTACGTGGTTGAACTTGTTTTTGTCAAAATCAAAACCACCTACCAAGGCCTTGACGGCACCGGTGCGAGGATCGAGTGACACTAAGGCGCCCTCTACTTCAGGCAATTGGGTCAACTCCCAGGTTCTCTTGCTGGTCTCCATAATACGCACCACGGCACCTGGGCGCAGCTTGATATTGGGCGGCGCCTTGTCGCTCAGACCCGATTGCACAGGCTTGAGACCGTCACCCGTGATCTCGATCGGGTCACCATCGGCACGCGTCACCACCACTTTACGGGGTGATGCCTCCAGCACCACTGCTGCGACTACGTTGCCATTGTCGGGGTGCTGGGCCAATACCTCATCCACGGCATCATCGCGCTCCTGCCCTGCATTGGGTAAGGTGATGAACTTCTCAGGCCCACGGTAGTGCTGGCGCTTTTCATAATCCATGATGCCTTTGCGCAGCGCTTCGTAGGCTACTTCCTGGTCGCTAGCTATCAGGGTGGTGTAGACATTCAGGCCGCGTGTATAAGCCTCATTGCCGTATTGGGCAAAAATCAGTTGACGCGCCATTTCGGCGACGTACTCGGCATGCACTTTGTTGTCGGCATAGCTGGATCGGATTTTCAGCGGCTCGGCCCGGGCCTCATCGGCTTGTACCTTGTTGATAAAGCCGTTCTCTTCCATTCGGTCAATAATGTATTGCTGGCGGGCTCGAGCGCGTTTTGGGTTGCTGATCGGGTTATAGGCCGACGGTGCTTTGGGCAGGCCGGCCAGCATGGCGGCCTCGGCCACGGTCACGTCTTTCAGCGGCTTACCAAAATAGGTCTCGGCAGCGGCTGAGAAGCCATACGCACGGTTACCCAAATAGATCTGGTTCATATAGATTTCCAGAATTTGGTTTTTGCTGAGCGCGTGTTCCAGTTTGAGCGTCAGCAAGATTTCATAGATCTTGCGCGTATAGGTCTTCTCTGACGATAGGTAGACGTTGCGCGCCACCTGCATAGTGATGGTGGATGCGCCCTGGGCCTTCTCACGCCCCAGGTTGGCTAGCAGCGCGCGAGCCATACCTTTGTAATCCACGCCGTTGTGCTCAAAAAAACGCGTGTCTTCAATCGCCAAAACGGCGTCGACCATCACCTGAGGAATGTCTTTGATGGGTGTCAAGTTTCGGCGTTCTTCGCCAAATTCTCCCAAGAGCGCGCCTTCTGACGAGTAGACTCGCATGGGCAGCTTCGGCCGGTAGTCGGCAAGCTCGGAAACATCAGGCAAATTAGGGTAGGCCATGGCCAACCCGACAGCGACCACAGCAACAGCTGCGATCGTAAAAGCGATAAGCAAAGCGATCAGGCCGCCAAAAAATTTGAGCACCTTGGTGCCAAAGCTGGAGCGCTTTGGTTGGGGCTTTTCAGGGGTTCTACGCGAGAGCGGTGCGTCGTCTGGATTCATTGGGGCAGACAGTCAGAAAGGGCTTGCATAAGCGGAGAATGCTATCACGCAGGTGTTTGTCGCACACAAAACATGGCCGCTGATTAGGCTGGAGCGAACGTCATCTGAACCTCAATGTATGTCTTGTATCGTATTGTTTTGACAACGAATTGGTGCAGAGTTCGCGCCGTTCTTTGCTGCACGACTATCTTGCTGATAGCATTCATAGAGGGTGTTAAGTTTTGTAGCTCAATATAGAGCAAATAAAGGGAGGAGCCCATCTTGGTCTCAATGGGATCTATGTTCCGACGCCAGCCTGCGAGCCTTTTAGGCATCGATGTGAGCGCGTCGAGCATCAAGTTGGTGGAACTAGGGAGGAGTGGCAGTGGGCAATATATTGTTGAACGCTGTGCACAAGAACTTCTAGAGCCTGGCTGGGTAACCGAGTCGGGCATCGAGCGTTTTGATGAGGTCGCGGACTCGCTTCGCCGACTAGTCAAAAAGAGTGGCACGCGCACCAAACAGGCTGCACTTGCGTTGCCACTTTCTGCCGTGATTCAAAAGAAAATCGTGCTTCCTGCAGGCTTGTCTGAGCTGGAGATGGAGTTTCAGGTTGAATCAGAAGCTAACCAGTACATACCATTTTCACTCGATGAAGTGAATCTGGATTTTTGTGTCATCGGTCAGTCTGCCAACTCGGTAGGCGATGTAGATGTCCTGATCGCTGCTGCGCGCAAAGAAACAGTTCAAGATCGACAGGGTTTGGCGGAGGCTGCGGGTTTGCGCCCGTCTGTGCTCGAGATTGAATCCAACGCAACTGCCTTGGCTGCACGCCGGCTCATCAGTAATATGCCCAGTAAGGGCAAAGATGCATTCATCGCCATTTTTGAAGTTGGTGGTAATGCATCTTTTTTGCAAATTATCCATAACAACGTGGTGATTTATGAGCGTGACCAGTCATTCAACGGTGGTCAACTCACGCAAATGATTATGCGTCAATACGGTTTCTCGCAAGAAGAGGCCGAGCAAAAGAAACGCAATAATGACTTGCCTGCAGATTACAAGACAGTAGTGCTCAAGCCTTTTGTAGACAGCATTGGTCAAGAGATAAACCGCGCACTGCAGTTCTTTTTTACGAGTACGCCGCATAACCGCATTGACCATATTTTGCTAGCTGGTGGATCTGCCGTGTTGAGCGGATTGACGGATGCGGTGATTGACGCAACGGGTTTCGCAACGTCGGTGGCTAATCCTTTTGAGGATATGGTCATGGACGCTGCAGTGCGTTCGCGCAGTAAGAGCAAAGATTTTTCGACCTACCTGACAGCTTGTGGTCTAGCTTTGCGGAGGTTCGCAGCATGATTTTAATTAATCTGCTTCCGCATCGGGAACTAGCGCGTAAAAAGCGCAAAGAGAGTTTCCAAGTCTCTATGCTGGCCGCCGCCATGGTAGGTGCCGCTATTTGTGGAGCTATTTATTTGCTCTACCAATATCGCTTAGACCAGCAAGACCAACGCAATAGCTTGTTGGCATCCGAAATCAAGGCTTTGGATGTGAAAATCGCCGATGTGGCAAAAATCGACTCCGAAATTGAGGCGCTGAAAGCGCGTCAAAAAGCAGTAGAAGATTTGCAGTCGGACCGCAACTTGCCTGTGCACTTGCTGAATGAACTGGTATTGCAGCTGCCGGATGGTGTCTATGTGGAAAGTCTTAAGCAACAAGAGCAATCCGTTCAAATACAAGGAATTGCGCAATCCAATGAGCGCGTTTCTGAACTGCTGAACAGTCTCTCAACCAAGACGCCATGGCTCTCCAAGCCTGAGCTGGTAGAGGTTGTTGGCGCAACGACCCAAGTGAATTCCAAAGAGAAAAAGCGGGTCGCTGGATTTAATCTGCGCTTCCGCTTGGTGCGCTCCAGTGAGATGCAGCAACCCGCTGAGTCTCAGGGCCAGATCAAGTAGAGGTGGCTATGGCGAAAAAAAATAATATTCAAGTGGGTGAGGGGTTTAAGAATCTGCAGCGCCAGTTTCAGAATCTGGACCCTAAGGATCCGTCGTTGTGGCCTGTAGCGCCGCGCTGGATGCTACTGCTTTTTATTGCTGCGGTGGTAGTCGGCTTGGGTTGGTATGCATTTCTAAGCAGTTTCGAGGATGAGCTCACCGCTTCTCAAGGGAAAGAACTGCAGCTCAAAGAGGACTACAAGTCTCGCCTGCGCAAGGCTGTAAATTTAGAGGCATTGCGAAAACAGCGTGAACAAGTTCTTCAGTATGTGACTCAGCTAGAGAAGCAGCTGCCAAGCAAGGCAGAAATGTCTGCATTGCTTTCTGACATCAACCAAGCTGGAATAGGCCGTAGCTTGCAGTTTGACTTATTCAAGCCAGGCCAGACTGCGGTGAAGGATTACTACGCAGAGTTGCCAATATCTCTGAAGGTGAATGGTAAGTTTCACGATATCGGGTTTTTTGCTGCTGACGTCGCAAATCTCTCACGTATCGTAACTTTAAATAATATTGCTCTAGTCCCTGCAAATAAAGACAGCGAAATGCTGGTTTTGGATGCTACTGCGCGCACATTCCGCTACTTGGATCCCCAAGAGCTGAAAGAGCAGCAAGTTGCCAAGGCTAAGCCTAAAAAGTAGGGGGGGGGTATGTATACAAAGTCTAAACTTATTATCGGCTTCGCTGTCGTGTGCCTGTTGTCCGCTTGTGATGATGAAAGCGATAACTTACACCAGTGGATGCAGCAAGAGCAGGCGGCCACCAAGCCGTCAGTAAAGCCTATTATCCCACCCAAAGAGTTTGTGCCACAGGCTTATATAGCTGCTTCGACGCTGGATCCGTTTAGCAAAGAACGGCTTGCTGCCGTGTTAAGGGGTAGTAGTAGCGCACCAGCCACTGTTTCAGATGCCTTGGTTGCTCCGGAGCGAGCTAGACGCAAAGAGCAATTGGAGTCGTTTCCTCTGGACTCCATCACAATGGTCGGTTTCTTGAAAAAAGGAACTTCGGATGTGGGATTAATAAAAGTCGATGGATTGATTTATCAGGTAAATAAAGGCATGTACATGGGCCAAAATTACGGAAAAATCAAGACTATCAGTGAGAGCTCAATCACGATGCGAGAAATTGTTCAAGACGGCGTGGGCGAGTGGATTGAGAGAGATGCAGTGCTAGAGCTGCAGGAGGCCAAAAAATGAAAAAAATAGTGTATTTAATGCCTATCGCAGCTTTGATGTTGCCACTGGCTGCTTTTGCGCAAGGGAAAATTCACAAGGTCTCCACCGTGGTACGAGATGGTGTGGAATTGGTGAAAATTGAGACAGATGGTGCTCCTTTGGCTGTACCTGAAACGTTCAGTATTCAATCTCCTGCGCGCGTAGTTCTAGATTTGCCTGGGTACAAGAGTGGACTGCCGAGTAACCGACTGGAGCTTAATCAAGGTAACTTACGTTCCGTCAACGTTGTAGAAACAGACACCAAAGCTCGATTGGTCTTGAATCTAAAAGAAAGCACAACGTATAAAACCGAAGTTAGTGGCAAAGACTTGTTAATCGCTTTGGAGCCAGTCGCCAAGGCGGTTGCTGTTAATCGACCGGATCAGCAATTCTCTGTAGATGGGAATGCTTATTCGCAACCATTAACGGATGTTGATTTTCGCCGCGGTTCGGATGGTGCTGGCCGTTTGGTGATTGCGCTCCCTAATAATAGGGTTGGTGTCAATATAGCCAAGCAAGCTGATGGTCTGACACTAGAGTTGCAGCATATTACTCTTCCAGAAGGTTTGCGTCGCAAACTGGATGTTTCTGATTTCGGGACTCCCGTGCGCCTGATCTCATCCCGCCAAGCTGGAAATACTACTTACGTGGATCTGAAAAATAATGGCGAGTGGGAACATAGTGCCTACCAAAGCGACAACCAGTTTGTCGTCGAGGTACGCCAGCGTAAGAATGATCCAAACAAACTGGGTTCTGGAGGGGTATTCAGTGGTGAAAAATTATCGCTGAGCTTTCAGAATATTGAAGTGCGCTCATTGCTTCAAGTTATCGCGGATTTTACCAATTTTAATATTGTTACTTCAGATACTGTAAATGGATCTTTGACCCTGCGACTCAAAGATGTACCCTGGGATCAAGCACTTCAAATCATTCTTGATTCCAAAGGTTTAGGTATGCGCAAGTCTGGAACTGTGCTTTGGATTGCACCCAAGGATGAAATTGATGAGCGGATTCAGAAGGATTTTGATGCGGTAGCAAAATTGGAGGAAAAAACCCCATTGCAGACGCAGTCATATCAGTTGAATTATGCGAAAGCAACAGATCTCCTGAAGCAAATAACCAGTAACTCTGCTGGTGGTAGTAATAGTGGTACTAGTAATAATTCTCAAAGTAGATTTTTGACCACGCGGGGTTCTGCAATTGCTGAGCCAAGAACCAATCAGTTATTTGTAACTGATATACCCTCTAAACTCGAGGAGTTTAAGCGGTTGTTGGTGACATTGGATGTCCCTGTTCGCCAAGTATTGATTGAAGCTCGAATTGTAGAGGCACGTGATACCTTCGGTCGTTCATTAGGTGTAAAGCTAGGTGGAGGGGATTTGCGCGCGTCTAAAGGTGGAGATGGCGGGTATGGTATTGGCGGCGGGAATCGCGTAGGATTTGGCTCCAGTTATGACAATGCTGTTGGCACAACAGGAATGGGTGGGACAAATACAGGTGGAAGTTTTGTGAATTTACCAGCAGCATTGACGGGTGGTACTGGAGGTACTTTTGCCTTGTCTATTTTTAATTCGGCGGCCAATAGATTTTTAGCCTTGGAATTGTCAGCTTTGGAAGCCGATGGTAAGGGTAAAATTATTTCTAGTCCTCGGCTTATTACTGCAGACCAAACAAAGGCTTTGATTGAGCAGGGTACAGAGATTCCATATACTTCATCTGCGCAGAATGGTGCTACAACTGTTGAGTTTAAAAAAGCTGTTTTGAAGTTAGAGGTTGTTCCGCAAATAACTCCGGAGGGTAATATTATTCTTGATTTGGATGTTGCCAAAGATTCCAGAGGTGAGGATACTGTGGCAGGTCCTGCAATTGATACTAAGCATATAAAGACGCAGGTCTTGGTGGAAAATGGTGGGACTGTTGTAATTGGTGGTATTTTTGAGATGCAAGAGACGCACACAGTAAATAAAATACCTTTGCTTGGAGATGTGCCGGTTATTGGTAATCTTTTTAAAAATAATACACGGCAGTCGGAAAAACGTGAGATGTTGGTCTTTATTACGCCGAAAATGATTTCGGATCGTGGTGAGATGCGTTAATTTAAGAGGAAGAAACGATGAGAAATTTAATCAAGCCACTGATATTTTGTGTTCCACTTGCCTTGGTTGCATGTGGTGGTGGCGGGGGAAGTGGTGGTGATTCTAATCTTCAATACAGCATTAAGCTTAATGCTTCTAAAACTGCTGTTCCAGTGAACTTGTCCGGAGCTTATCCTCAGTACCCCGGTTCTGCAGATTATTATCCGTATATGTCGACTCTTTATGTTCAGGCATATGAGGGTGGTAACCCAATCGTAAGTGCCACTGACGAGCCTTTTGGATGTAATGTGGTTGCCGGATTGGATTCTGGATCTCTATTTTACTTGGATGGTAAAGACGAGCATACCGTTGAAGTTGATTACAATGGTGAGAAAATTAAAGTCCCTGGCTCTTATCGTTCAATCACATTGGGATCTAACTCAGGAGGGAACTCATTTCATGTGATCTCCAAAGGTATCGCTGGTGATGTGGTTGTTCAATGTACGATCACAGATCCCCGTGATAAACAGGTTTACTCCGCCATGGCTACAGTGAAGGTCGGTGGAGGTAGTACTGCTACGCCTGCGGGGATAATCTACGCCGCCCAGTCTGAATACTTGGGCTCTCGCGATAACACGAACAACGTACACAACCAAGTTGCTGTTGAGGCGATGGTGCGTAATGACAGCAATCAGCCTATTTCAAATGCTGGTAAGCCAAATTTACAAGTATCCATTGTGCCTAATGAATCTTCGATAGGCGCACGCTTGATGGCTGGCGGCAAAAATAGCAGTGGTTCGATGCAAGTAAGCACAGTCAATGGCATTGGTCAGTTCTCTGTGGCAAGTGGCCCCTCTAAAGGTGCTTTGCTCTTGCAATTGACGGTGGATCGTGCAGATAACGATGTGTCGAACGGTATTCAAGATGCGATCACTCAATATGCGGTGATTCCTGTCGTTGATGGCATTGCAACAGCTCCTCTGTCTATTGATGATACGCAGCTTACGTTAACCGTTCAGAACGGGCAGCCGTTTAGCCAGGTGCTAATCGCTGATGGGGGCGTGGCTCCATATACATGGACAGCATCTTCCAGTCTGCCGTCAGGATTGTCATTGAGCGCAAGTGGCCTGATTTCAGGTACTCCTAGTGTGAAAGCACCTGGTGACTTCAGCGTACCTGTTACGGTCAGGGATGCAAATGGGGCGATTGTGAGCAAGACCATGGTTGTGAAGATCATTGGCAACATGCCCGATACGGAAGTAAGCTTCAATATCAACGGCTGTACTGGCTCAGCATCGGTAATTTGCCCAATTGCTAGTGTTGAAGTGGGTACGTCCTTCACGTACAGCTTCTCTGCTACAGGAGCGAATGTTACTTGGGGACTGACTGGCGCACCGAGCTGGATGAAAGTAGCAGGTGACGGTGGGGTTGGATTGGTAACATCTGGTGACTTGCTGGTCTGCGAGAATGTCGGTAAGTACAAATTCTTTGTGACTGCAAAGAACTCAACCTACTCGGTAACTCGCCAAGTTTCGATCAATGTGACCGATACTTCAGGAAGCTGCAAAAAGGAAGAAACTCCTGAAGCTCCTAAACCATAAAAAGCTCTCTTTAGCTTTTTGAGAAACCCCTGGTTGATCCGGGGGTTTTTTTATGCCTGAGCGTTATCATGCGCTACTGAGTTGAATATGTACGATGAGATGAATTGCTCTGTTTGTTTTATTGGCTTACCTGGGAGCGGCAAGTCCACCATTGGCCGCCAGTTGGCGCGTAACTGGGGGGTGGAGTTTGTTGACTCCGACCATGTGCTTGAGCGTGTTTTGGGCTGCACGATCAAGGAGTATTTTTCTACCCATGGGGAGGAAGCTTTTCGGGATGCAGAGGCGCGCGTGATTGCCGAGCTTGCGCGTAGTGCTGTACCTGGTGTTTTGTCCACAGGTGGTGGAGCTGTGCTACGACCCGAAAATCGGGAGCTGCTTAAGCAGAACACTACGGTGTTCTATCTCCAATCCAGCCCGGAGGACATTGCGCGTCGTTTGCGTAATGACACCAACCGTCCTTTGTTGCAGGGCGATGATCCGTTGAAGCGCTTGCGTGATTTGCTGGCAGTTCGTGCACCTTTGTATGAAGAGACTGCACATTTTGTGATTGACACGGTGCGCTGCAGCACCGCGCAAGTAGTGCGCAAGGTCAGCATGCAGGCAGAGTTGGCGGGCGTCGTGCCCATGCTGCCGCAAGTAGTGCAATCCGCTTCATAATCTCTAGTTTGATGGCGCTGTCGCGCTGCTGCACCAAATCGAAATATCCGTGACTGAAACTGTTCATATTGATCTGGGTGATCGCTCCTACCCCATCGTGATTGCTGGTGGCGCCATGTCGCAAGCCGATACTTTTGCCGCTTGCCCCAAGGCCTCTTTGGCTTTGATTGTGAGTAACGAGACGGTAGCGCCCCTGTATGCCGACAAGCTCAAAGCCATGCTGCAGCAGCGTTACCCGCAGGTATTGGTTTTGCAGCTGCCCGATGGCGAAGCGCATAAGAACTGGCCTACCTTGCAAACTATTTTTGATACCTTGCTGCAAAACACGGCCGACCGTAAAACTGTGCTATTTGCGCTGGGTGGCGGTGTGGTGGGGGATATGACGGGCTTTGCGGCTGCCAGCTTTATGCGCGGCGTACCTTTTGTGCAGGTACCCACCACCTTGCTGTCGCAAGTGGATTCCTCTGTGGGTGGTAAGACAGGTATCAACCACCCATTGGGCAAAAACATGATCGGTGCTTTTTACCAGCCGCAGTTGGTGGTGTGCGATCTGGATTCGCTCGACACTTTACCGGTGCGTGAGCTAAGCGCGGGGTTGGCCGAAGTTATCAAATACGGGCCTATCGCCGATATGGGTTTTATGGCCTGGTTGGAATCGAATATCGATGCATTGATGGCGTGCGATAAGAAGGCGCTAGCCCACGCCGTGCGCCGTAGCTGCGAGATCAAGGCCGATGTGGTTTCCAAGGACGAAAAAGAAGCTGATTTACGCGCCATTCTTAACTTTGGCCACACCTTTGGCCACGCAATTGAGGCAGGCATGGGCTATGGCGTTTGGTTGCACGGTGAAGGGGTGGGTGCAGGTATGGTGATGGCGGCGGAGCTGTCGCAGCGCCTAGGCTTGGTCGACGCGGCTTTTGTGCAGCGTCTGCGTCGCCTGATAGAGCGTGCGGGATTGCCAGTGCGCGGTGCTATTTTGGATGTGAAAGACAATGCAGGCCGCTATTTGGAGCTGATGCGCCACGACAAAAAGTCGCAAGCCGGATCCATCCGCTTTGTGCTGATCGATGGGCCAGGCAAGGCGGTGGTGCGCGAAGCTCCAGATGCCTTGGTGCGTGAAGTCATTGACGCTTGTTGTGCAGCATAGTTTTATGCCAGTTGGCTGTTTGCGCCCGGCCATCAGGCGCTTTATCATCAAAATTGATAGCGTATTGATAGTCGCGTCATAAACAGCAAAAAGGGCGACGATGACCAATTCTGCTCCCCAGCCTGTATGGACAGAAACAGGTCTTGCGCCCTATGCCTGCTTCTCTCACCAAAGTCAGGGTCGCATCCACGCGCAGGATGCAGCGCCCACGCGCAGCGAGTTCCAGCGCGACCGTGACCGTATCGTGCATTCATCTGCGTTTCGTCGATTGGTCTACAAAACCCAGGTTTTTTTAAACCACGAGGGCGACCTGTTTCGTACCCGCCTGACGCATTCGATCGAAGTGGCGCAACTAGGGCGATCCGTAGCGCGAGCCTTACGCATTAACGAAGATTTGACGGAAGCCATTTGCCTGGCCCACGACTTAGGTCACACGCCCTTTGGCCATGCGGGACAAGATGAGTTGAATGCTTGTATGGCCGATTACGGCGGTTTTGAGCACAACCTGCAAAGCTTGCGCGTGGTGGATACGCTGGAGGAGCGCTACCCCGGCTACAGTGGTCTGAATCTGTGCTTTGAAACCCGTGAAGGCATTCTGAAGCACTGCTCTGCCTCTAATGCCCGGCGGATTGAGGCACGCGAGCCCGGTGGCATTGGGCAGCGTTTTTTGCGCGGTGAGCAGCCTGCACTTGAGTCGCAGTTGGCCAACCTGGCCGATGAGATTGCCTACAACGCACATGATGTGGATGACGGCGTGCGTTCCGGCCTTATTACCGTACAGCAGCTGATGGAGATCCCGCTTTTTGCGCGTTTTGCACAAGAAGCGCTCGATGAATACCCGCAATTGCAAGAGCCCAGCTGGCAGCGTCGCTGGCTGTACGAGGCTATTCGTCGCATGTTGAGTGAGCAGGTCTACGACGTGATCCGCCACACCAGTGCTGCACTGGCGGTTGCCCAGCCTGCAGATGCACACGCTGTACGTAAGCTGCCAGCCATGGTGGGCTTTAGCGAGGATATGCGTGCGCAATCATTAGCACTTAAACGCTTTCTCTTTGCCAACCTGTACCGCCACCCGCAAGTAGTGGGCACTACTGGCCAGGCCAAGGTGGTGGTGCGTGAGCTATTTGATATCTACCTGGCGCAGCCGCAGGCAATGAAGCCGCGCTTTGCGGAGCGGGCTGTGGCCTTGGGGGTTGCAGAACGTGCCCGTGTAGTGGCCGACTTTATTGCAGGCATGACAGATCGCTACGCTGCGCGCGAGCACGAGCGTTTGACAGGGCAGGTGCTGCTCACGCCCTAAGGCCGGTAAACACAAGGTTTGATGTGCCGCTGTTTCGTCTTGTCGTACGCTGGTACAGCCTGGGTCTTCACGTCTAGGCGGAGCCGAAAATCTGCGAATCTCTCGGTTGCATCAGCCGTTCTAAGAGCGTAATTGCTATCTTTTGTTCACCACGCCCGGGGATCATTCGGGATGGATTGGAGGCAGTGTGGCGTGTCTTGGCTTGTCTCAAGCGATACGCGGCGCGAAGCAGTCGCCCGATTTCACACCAATCCCAAGAGTCAACGCCTTTGCGGGCAGCCTGCTTCGTTGCAGTACTTGTCAGTAGCAGGTTACGGGCTGGGCATCCCGCCTCGCATCTCTTCGCGCAACGGCGCTAAAGGAGCGCAAACACGCTCTAAGCACATCAGGCACATAGCCGCAGCGCGCCACGCAAGAAAGGGCGCGTGGCTACAATACGGCGCGAGCGTGGGTAGTGCAATCCCATGTTTGGCGGTGCAGATAGCTTTTGCACCGCAAAGCTAGCCTTCTACCTGCGTAAGACTGCTGCACACCATCTTGCGCCAACCACCCCACCGAAAGACCTCCATGACCACTGACTCCAACAGCGCCGCGCCTTGTGCTGCCACGCACGAACTCGTGATTGCCGACACGGTCAACTGGCTGGAGAAGGCGGTGATTGGCCTTAACCTGTGCCCGTTTGCCAAGGGCGTGCATACCAAAGAGCAGATCCACTATGTGGTGAGCGATGCGACCGACGCCGAAGGCGTGGCTCATGATTTGCACCGAGAGCTAGAGGCATTGGCCGAGATGAGTGCTGAAAAGCGCGACACCACCTTGCTGGTGCTGCCGTATGCACTGCATGATTTTCTGGATTTCAACGACTTTCTGGAGCTGGCCGACAACATGGTGGATGAGCTGGATTTGGGGGGGATTTTGCAAGTGGCGTCATTCCACCCGCTGTTCCAGTTTGAAGGCACGGATGTAGACGATGTGACCAACTGCACCAATCGCTCGCCTTACCCCACCTTGCATTTGCTGCGCGAAGACAGTATCGACAAGGCGGTTGAGGCCTTCCCTGAAGCTGAGTCGATTTATGAAAAGAACATGGACACGCTGGAGCAACTAGGCCTGGAAGGCTGGCTGGACTTGGGCGTGGGCGCGCGTTGCCCCTTCCCCCACAAGGATGAGGCTGTAGACAAGAAGGCTGAATGATGAAAGCAAACAGCAAAGAGCGCAGCGCAGCCAAGCCCGTCAACAAGGGTGGCACGCAAGATGTGGCCCAGCAGCTGGAGCTTAAGCCCGGTCAGTCGATTGAGTTGCTCAAGGCCCTGCATATTTTGACGCGTGATGGCAAGCTGAACCAGGACTCACGCCGCAAGCTCAAGCAGGTCTATCACCTGTACCAGTTTATTGAGCCGCTGCTCACGGAGCTGAGTGAGGGCGAGAAGGCGGTAACCTTGGCCGATCACGGCGCAGGCAAGTCCTACCTGGGTTTTATCTTGTACGACCTGTTCTTTAAGGACCAGGGCCAAGGCCGCATTTACGGCATTGAGACACGGGCGCCGCTGGTGGAGGCATCGCAAAAGCTGGCGGCCGAGCTGGGTTTTGCGCGCATGGAGTTTCTTAATATGTCGGTGGCTGAATCCACCAACGCCGACTTTATGCCTGAACGCTTTGACGTGGTAACGGCCTTGCATGCCTGCGATACCGCGACCGACGACGCCATTGCCTTTGGGCTGGAGAAAAAAGCCAAGGCGATGGTGCTGGTGCCTTGCTGCCAGGCCGAAGTGGCCGCCTGCCTGCGCCAAAGCAAGGCCTTGTCTTTGCAGCGTACGCCCTTGGCTGAGCTATGGCGCCACCCGATCCATACGCGTGAAATGGGCAGCCAAATCACCAATGTGCTGCGCTGCCTGTACCTGGAAAGCCAAGGCTACCAAGTGACTGTGACCGAGCTGGTGGGCTGGGAGCACAGCATGAAGAATGAGCTGATTCTGGCGCGCTACACCGGCCACAAAAAGCGTGCTGCTGCCGAGCGCTTGCATCAATTGTTGCAAGAGTTTGGGCTGGATGCGGCGCTTCAGCATCGCTATCCCTTGTTGCCTAGTGCCACGCAAGCTGCGTAATAAATTACTATCATATTAATAGCTGCTAGCGTCCGTCAGTCGGGTGCTAGCAGCTATTTTTTATTAAAAATGGCCCATTAGCGCGCTAAGGCCAGCATCAAGCCCATGGCCATCAGGACTGCGCCAATGCCTTGGTTTACCCGCTGTGCATGGCGCAGCACGCGGTTGCGGATGGCGGGCGCGGCTAGCACGCAGGCCACGGCGCTAAACCACAGGCCGTGTGCCACCGATATAAAGACGCCATAGGCAAACGATGACCAGCCGCTGGCGCCGGGCTGAATCACTTGCGAGAACACGCTCACCACAAACAAGGTGGTTTTGGGGTTGAGTGCATTGGTCAAAAAGCCGGTGCGTAGTGCAGCCCAATCGCGCATTGAGTGGGCTGCTGTGGTGGCCGCTGCGTTGTCATTGTCTACATTGCCTACAGGCAGAGCAGGGCTGTGCAAGGTTTGCCAGCCAATCCACACCAAGTACGCGGCGCCCACCAGTTTGAACGTGGCCAGCCAAGCGGGCGAATGCTGCAGCAGCCATGCGACACCCAGCACGCTGTAGCACACATGCACTTGCACGCCCAGCGCAATGCCCCAGGCCACCAGTACCCCAGCGCGCTTGCCGTACAGCAGGCTGCAGCGGGTCACCATCGCAAAGTCCGGGCCGGGGCTGATCACTGCGAGGATGGTGATGCTGATAACGGCTAGCCACTCCATATAAGACCTTTTCTGCTGCAGCGGTGTGCTGCAAAATGATTGCATTGAAGTCATTTATTTTTATAGCTATTAGTAGATATTGATAGCGATGTTTTTGCAAGAAAATACATGAGAAAAAATCAATGAAAAACTCACCCCAGCCAGAGCGCTTGCCGCCGCTGAAAAGCCTGCAAGTATTTGAGGCCGCCGCGCGCCACGGCAGCGTAGCGCGTGCGGCCGATGAGCTGCATGTCACCCAAGGCGCGGTCAGCCGCCAAGTGCGCCAGTTGGAGGAGTCCTTGGGGCTGGCTTTGTTTGAGCGCCGCAACCGTGGTGTACATCTAACGGCCCAGGGTGCCCAGTTGCAACAAGCCTGTACGCAGGCCTTGCACACACTGTCGCAGGCGGTGGATGCCTTGCGCCACCAGGTGGATGTGCAACCGCTGGTGCTGTCGTGCGAGCCCACCTTGGCCATGCACTGGCTGATCCCAAGGTTGGCCAGCTTTCAGGCTATGCACCCACAGATCACACTGCATTTGGTGGCCGCAGGCGGTGAGGTGGATTTTGTCCGTGACCGTATCGACCTGGCTGTGCGCCGCAGCGACATTGCCTTGCAGCCTGATTGGCAGGTGGATGCCATTGCGCCCGAATGGGTGGGGCCGGTTGCCACGCCGGCGGTTGCGCAGCAATGGCTAGCTCCGCCCCGCAGCAAAAAACAAGCGGTCTCAATTGCGCAGCCACCACTGCACCTTTTGCACAGCCGCACGCGACCACAAGCTTGGCCGCATTGGTTGTCGCAGTGTGGTTCTGCGCAAGCGGCCACTGCGCCATGGCTGCCGATGTGGCTGGAGCATTTTTACCTGTGCATGCAGGCTGCGCAAAGTGGTTTGGGCGTGGCCATGGCATCGGTCTACATGGCTGATGCTGCGGTGTGTAGCGGTAGCCTGCTGGCGCCTTGTGGCTGGCAGGCAGATGGATCGCAATATGTGCTGGTCCGCCCGCAGCGATTGCCTGATGTGCGAGCTGATGCAGTACTGAGCTGGCTAGCGCAAGCAATGGCGGATACCTTGGCCTTGCACACCTTGAGGGATGTTTAAGCACCCTGTTGCGTCACTCAAGATTCATATAGCCGTCATAACTGCTTTCTAGACTGAGCGCTTCCCCACAATGCTTCACCCACAAGGAGAGATGCTCCCATGAGCAAGTCAATTTCGGATAAGGTCGTTCGCAACACGGCAGAGAATCAGCCCTTCAGCGCTATTTTGGAGGCCCATCTCTCGCGCCGTACTGTCATGCGTGGCGGTCTGGGCGGTGCGTTGGCCATGTTTGCGGGCGTCGGTGTGTCGGCTTGCGGCGGCGGCGGCGATGACGACAACAAACTCAAGCTGGGCTTTGCATCGCTGCCCAATTCGATGACGGATGCCTGCGTGGTGCCTGCTGGTTATGTCGCCAGTGTGCTGGGCGCCTGGGGCACACCGCTGAATGACAGCGCCGCTCCATGGAGCAAGGAGGGCAACAACACCTCCGACGATTTGCTGAACTCGACGGGCATGCACCACGACGGCATGCATTACTTCCCGCTGGCAGGCAGCTCGATCGAAGGCCTCTTGGTTGTCAACCACGAGTACATTGACGAAAAAGCCCTGCACCCCAACGGCCCCACATCGGTAGGCGGCAAGCGCCCGGCTGAAGAAGTGCGCAAGGAAGTCAACGCCCACGGCGTCGCTGTGATGCATATCAAAAAGCAGGGCAACAAGTGGGAGATCGTCAAAAACTCCCGCTACAACCGCCGTTTCACATCGGCTACGCCGATGAACCTGTCCGGCCCATTGAGCAAGACAGATTGGGTGAAAACGCCTTTCTCTACCACGGGTGAGCAAGTGCGCGGCACCAACAACAACTGTGGCAATGGCACTACCCCATGGGGCACTTACATTACCGCAGAAGAAAACTGGGCCGCTTGCTTTGTTAATACCGGCGAGGTAAGCGCTGCGCAAAAGCGCGTAGGCGTGCAAACGAAGTTGGGGCGCTACCAGTGGGAAACTGCCGCCGGTGATGCGACGGAAGTGAATGGCGAATTCGCCCGCTTTAACATCACCGCAACGGGTAAGGATGCGCTGAGCGATTGGCGCAACGAAGTCAACGGCTTTGGCTATCTGGTCGAGATCGACCCGTACGATCCCGGCAGCATTGCTACCAAGCGCACCGCCATGGGCCGCTTTGCACATGAAGGGGCGGCCTACAGCATTCCTGCAGCGGGCAAACCACTGGCTTTTTATAGCGGTGATGATTCGCGCTTTGAGTACATCTATCGCTATGTGTCTGACGCCCTGTGGGATGCGAAGGACGCTAGCCGCAGCGATCGCATCGCTGTGGGGAACAAGTACCTGGACAAGGGCACGCTCTATGTCGCGCGTTTTAACGCCGATGGCAAGGGCGAGTGGCTGGCCCTGGTGCCGGGCACCAAGGGCAAGGATGGCCGCACTTTGGGCGAAGTATTTGGCAGTCTGGATGCCATTTTGCTCAACACCCGCGGTGCTGCTGATTTTGTGGGTGCCACGCCTATGGATCGCCCCGAGTGGACGGCTGTGCACCCCACCAACGGCGATGTGTACTTGACCTTGACCAACAACTCCAGCCGTACGGCCGACAAGGGTACCAACCCGGCTAACCCGCGTCTGAACAACGTCAACGGCCACATTGTTCGCTGGCACGACGATGCCGGTGCCAACACTTTCCGCTGGGACATCTTTGTGTTCGGCTCGGACGCCGGTGCCGCTGCCGATGTGAACCGCTCGGGCCTCACTGCGAACAACCAGCTGGCCAGCCCGGACGGAATCGCCTTTGATGACCGCGGCATCCTGTGGATCCAGACTGACAATGGCATTGATGGCGGCCGCAATAACGCAGTGGCTAAATCCACCAATGACCAGATGCTGGCCGTGGTTCCTGGTGCGCTCAAAGATGCCAAGGGCACGGGCCCTGTCATCAATGCCAGCAATCAAGCCGAGCTGCGCCGTTTCTTCATCGGCCCGAATGAGGCGGAGATTACGGGGTTTGCTTTCACACCCGATCACACCAGCATCTTCCTTAACATCCAGCACCCGGTGAACTGGCCCGCCTACGACAGCAGCGATGCGACCAAGGCACCTGGCGGCAGCGTCCGCCCACGCTCGTCCACCGTCGTAATCCAAAAGGCCGATGGCGGCAAGATTGGTGTGTAAGCTCTAGCCGTACTAATATTTAAATAAAAAAAGCTGCTAGTGCCCGATGGACGGGTGCTAGCAGCTTTTATTTTGATAGCAACGGTGTCGTCGCTATTGGGTATGCATTAACCGGCAGTTGCGCCCGAGGTCTTCACGACTTGCTTCCACTTGTCGTTTTCTGCGGCGATGAACTTACCAAACTCGGCTTGCGATTCGCTCACCACTTCGCCACCTTGGTCGTTGATCTTCTTGATTACATCGGGGTTCTTGAGCACCTTGATCAAAGCTGCATGCACCTTGGTCTGGATGTCGGCAGGCGTCTTGGCGGGCGCAAACATGCCGAACCACGACACGGCCTCATAGCCGGGAACGCCGGCTTCGGCAACGGTAGGCACATCAGGCAGCTCGGGCGAGCGCTTGGCGGTCGTCACAGCCAATGGGCGCAGCTTGCCGTTGCGCACGTGCTGGATGGCCGATGGCATGTTGTCAAACATGATGGCGATCTGGTTGCCCAGCAGGTCGGTCACCGCAGGGGCGCTGCCCTTGTAGGGCACGTGCACCGTGTCTACTTTGGCCATCATGTTGAATAGCTCACCCGAAAGGTGGATAGAGCTGCCGCTGCCGGAGGAGCCAAAGTTCACCTTGCCGGGGTTGGCCTGGGCGTAAGCGATCAGCTCTTTCACGTTCTTGAACGGCTGGCTGGGGTGCGCTACCAGCAGGTTGGGTACATTGGCCACGCGGGTCAGCGGTGCAAAGTCCTTGTTGGGGTTAAAGGGCATCTTTTTGTAAAGCCACTCATTGATGGAGTGCGTACCCACGGTGCCCATAAACAGCGTATAGCCGTCTGCTGGTGCGCGCGATGCAAACAGGCCACCGATATTGCCGCCAGCGCCAGCGCGGTTGTCGATGATGACTGGCTGGCCCAGCTCGCTGCTCATGGCCTGGCCGACGACGCGGGCCAAGATGTCGGTAGTGCCGCCAGCCACAAAGGGGACGACGATGGTAATGGGCTTGGAGGGGTAGTTGTCGGCCGCGAATGCAGCAGGCAGCAGAGCTGCGCTCAAGGTGGCTCCAGCAACTGCGCGCAAAATTGTGCGGCGGGCGGTGGATGGGAGGGATTTCATAGTTATCTCCAAAAAGGACAATGAAAAGGCCACCACTTGTTTTGTGGTCGTTATTGGGTCTCGCGCAGCGGCCTGAGGTGAGGAAAGTGGTTGGCTACCGGTCAACGCGGTGGCTGGGGCCAGGTTTTGCAACAAAGCCCCAGCCTTGGTTTGGTCGCGCTTTTATGGCCAGAACAGGGTGGAGACGATGTAGATGCCACCGACAACAAACATCGACACCACGGTGTAGCCCATGATGTCCTTGAGCTTGAGCTTGGACAGTGCCAGTGCGGGCAAGATCCAGAATGGTTGCACCAGATCGTTCCAGCCGTTACCCAGCATGACGGACATGGCAGTGTGTGCTTGCGATGCGCCCAGTGACTTGGCCGCTTCAATCATGAAAGGGCCTTGCAGCACCCAGTGGCCGCCGCCCGATGGCGCAAAGAAGTTGATGAAGAACGAGCTGATCAAGCCCCACAACGGCAAGGTGTAGGCGGTGGAGAAATTCACGAATACATGGGCAATCGATTCGACCAGGCCCGATGCATGCATGATGGCCATGATGCCGGCGTAGAACGGAAACTGCAAAATGATGCCGCCAATGGTCTTGACGCCTTCGTTCACCTTTTCCACATACTTCATCGGCGTGCCTAGCAGCAAGATGCCCAGGAACAGGATGAAGAAGTTGATCATGTTCAGATCCAGATTGCCGCCTTTGTAGAAGTGCATGGCGACATAGGCCATGCCGCACACGCCGATCAGGCCGCTCAAGATGCGGCTGTTGTTCAGGCGGCCCGCAAAAGTCTTCTCGTCGCCCAGCAGGTTGGCGGCGCTGTTGTTTTTTGCGTCTTCGTTGCTGGCCAGCTCAGGGCTGATCTCGGTTACTTTCTCGCCCTTTTTGGGGTGCATGGCGGCGTTGATCAGGGGCAGCACAATCAGCACGGCCAGTGCCGTCAGCAGGATGTGGGAGGAGAAGATGGTGTCCGTCAGCGGGATGATGCCCATCTGCTTTTCAAAGCTGTGGCCCTTGGTCGAGATCAGCACCGGAATAGTGGCCGACAAGCCTAGGCTGTACATGGTGAAGCCCGTGTAGGCTGATGCAATGATCAGCGGGTAGTGCACACCTTTGACACGCAGCGCCAGCTTTTTAGCCATGATGCCGCCAATCACCAGGCCAAAACCCCAGTTCAAATAGCTGCCCACGCAGCCCACCACGGTGGCCATGATGATGGCGCCACGCGGCGTGTGTACCATGCCCGCAATGCGGTTCAAAAAGCGATCCACAATTGGCGCGGCGGCCAACACATAACCCATAACCAAGATCACGGCCATCTGTGTGGTGAAGGCCAGCAGGCTCCAAAAACCCTTGCCCCAGTCTTCTACAACCAGGTTGATCGGGCGGTTTTCCACGCTGAAGGCCAGCACCATGGTTAGCAGGGTCAGCAAGATCGCAAAAACGAAGGGGTCGGGCAGATACTTGCGCATCAGCTCCGTGAAAAATGCAGTTATTTTTGACATCAATGTCTCTTGTTATGTGACGAAGAAAATGGCAGCTGGCGTTTGTGTTGCAGGCCGCCGATGGAGAAAACTTAAACGCTGGCTACGCCCACGGTCATGCCACCGCAGACATACAGCACCTGGCCAGTAACAAAGCCGCTGCGCTCATCCAGCATGTAAGCGACGGCGTGGGCCACGTCATCCGGCGTACCTACGCGCTTGACGGGGACGGACTGGATAATTTTTTGCGTGCGCGGTGCATCGGGCGGGTTGGCCTTGTCAAACAGTGCCGTGCGGATAGGGCCAGGGCCAATGGCATTGGCGGTGATGCCAAACTGGCCCAGCTCCAGCGCCCACACACGGGTCATTCCAATCAGGCCGGCCTTCGTGGCCGAATACGCCGTGCGCAAATCCTTGCCCAGTGCGGCACGCGACGACATGTTGACGATGCGGCCAAACCCCGCTTCCTTCATGCCCGGCAGCAGTGCTTGCATGCATTGGAAGGCGCAGCGCAGGTTGAGCGATACCGCCAAATCAAACTCGGCCAGCGTTTGCGATGCAGCATCTGCCGGCACCACCACGCCCACGTTATTGACCAAGCGGGTGATAGCGCCGCCAGCCAGGGCATCGGCCAGTGCGCGTGCAGTGTCGTCCACGCTGCTCAGGTCGGCCTGTAAGGCAACAAAGTGCGCGGGCACCAGGCTCACATCGCGGTCGATGATGACGGGCGTGTAGCCGTCGGCGTAGCAACGCTCAGCAGCCGCAAGACCAATGCCGGCACCGCCGCCGGTGATCAGCACGCGGGGGCGTGCGGGGGAGTTGGGGTTTGACATCTTTGTCTCCAATCAAACTAAAAAATGCAGCATAGCCTCGGCCTTCTGCAAGCCATATCTGGCTATCAAAGGCAACACTCGCCTGCTACATAGGCCTTGCGCCAGCGGGTGATGCGAACCTGTTCAAACAGATCAGCCTGGAAGAACGGATCGGCCTCGATAAAGGCTTGCGCAGCTTCGCGCGTATCTAGGTCAACCACATACAAGCCGCCCCCCATGTCGCTACCGTCGTCTTGCAGCTTGGCCCCGCAGGCCAGCAGCAGTGGGGCGTTTTGCGTTAAAAAATCCAGATGTGCCGGGCGGTGTTGTTGGCGCACAGCCTGGTGGTTGGGTTTGTCGAATGTCTCGATGATGTAGGGCATGCTTTGCTCTTTGTTTTATAGCTTTTGGCGCTTGTCGGGCGGGCGCTCGCAGCTTGTTTTGTTTAAACGGTCGCAATCGGCGTGACGGGTGATGCAATCGCGCCGGGCAGGTTGAGCGGCGGCGCCGTGAGCAAGAAGCGGCTGCGTTGGTGGGCGCGCAGCCACTGCGCCAGTGGCGTTAAGTGCCACAGCTCGCCCAGGTGTACGCCCAGTTTGAACAGGCAATGCTCATGCAGTGGCAGTGCGGCGCAGCAGGCTGGGCCGGGTTGGGCTGGGAAGGCTTCAACTGCATAGTTGTCGGTTGCCAGCGCCGCAATATGGCTGTCGGTGATCCACTGCAGCAGCTTCTCGTCGCGGCCATTGAGCACGGCGCAGCTATTGTTCAGCACGGCAGGGTCGGGGTTTTTTTGCATGGCCAGCACGGCCTGCGCAAAGCCGGTGTGCACACACAGCAGGTCGCCTGCTTCAATCTCAATGCGGTCAGCGTCTATGACACGCATCCACTCGTCGTAACCAATGAGCGTACGGGCATCGCCATAGTGGGCGTGCAGGTCGAGCATCACGCCGCGGCCTTGTACGCCGTTTTGCGCCATGCCCTCGATGCCCAGCGCCTTGGCACAACTGGTGCTGCCGCTGCTTTCTGGTGTAGGCATGCCGGTGTCGCGCACCAAGAGTGGGCCCAGCACGTCTACGCCAGCGGCAAAGCCGTTGTAGTACAGCGGCTCGGGCACCCCATCGCCATTGGCGTCAAACAGCGATCCGGCGTGGGCCAGGCCATCCCATTGCGTGGAGTACTGCAGCGACAGCACGACCATGTCGTCGCTCAGCACATCGGTGCGGCCGGGCTCCAAGTCGTTTAACAGGCAGTTGAAGTTGACCAGGCCTTTGCGCTGCAGCGGGCGCAGCACGGGTGGTTTGCGGTTAGGGTTGAGCGCGCTGCCGCCGGGGTAATCCAGTGGCAGGCTGAGCGAGAAGCGCAGGCCCTCGTGCACCTCGGCCACGCCTTGGCGGACCTTGTCGGGCGTGAGCAGGTTCAGGCGGCCGAGCTGGTCGTCGGCACCAAAATCGCCCCAGGTTGATCCAGCGGGGCGTTGCTTCCAGCGAGGGTTGGCGTGGGCCATCAATGTCTCCTTGGATGATCTCGTTGCAGGGGCCAGTATTTTTTTTTGTTGAGCCCGGTGCAGCGATACGCTTTATGTCAGTGCTTGGCGATGAAGCTGGCCAGTGCCAGATCAAAAGCCTGCGGTGCCTCTAGGTTGGATAGATGCGATGCAGGTACTGCAGCCAGTTCCGAGCCGGCAATGGCGGCGTGCATGGCTTCGGCATCAGCCAGCGTGGTCACCGGGTCTGCACTGCCAGCGATCAGCAGGGTAGGCGTGGCGATGGTGTTGATGGCGGCGCGCAGGTCTTCCCGGGCCAAGGCTTCGCAGCAGCTGGCATAACCTTCAGGGTTGGTCGCCGCAATCCAGTTTTGTGCGCGCTGCACGATGGCGGGCTGGGCTGCAATAAAGCCTTCACTGAACCAGCGCGACGGAGATGAATCGGCCAGCGCTTGCATGCCCGCCACGCCGTTGGCGCGCACTTGGGCGGCGCGCTCCAGCCACGCGGCTTCCACACCAATTTTTGCCGCGCTGTTGGCCACGGTAATGCTGCGCATGCGGGGGCCTGCATTGACGCCTAGCCACAGCCCTGTAAGGCCACCCATGGAGATGCCGCAAAAATGTGCATGCTCCACCGACAACGCATCCAGGATGGCCAGTACATCGCCACCCAACTGGCTAAAGCAGTAGGGGCCGTGGTTGGCCACGCTGGCGCCATGGCCGCGGGTGTCATAGCGCAGTACCCGGTACTGCTTGCTGAAGGTGGCGGCCTGCGCGTCCCACATCTCTAGGGTGGTGCCCAGCGAGTTGGACAGCACCAGCACGGGTGCATTTTCGTCGCCTTGCAGATCGATGCGGAAATCACCGGTGCTTGTCTTCAGTTGTTGTGTAGTCATGGCTTGCTCTTTATCAATGTGTGTACACACTGCCAGCGCGGATGGAGGCGATGGCTGCGCGCGCACCAAGGGTGCGAAAGGCGGTTACTGGGTATGGGTTGCGGGCTGCTACAGGTGCATCAAACGGAACTGGTGCATTCCTGTTTTGATAGCTATTGGCGCCCGCTAGGCGGGCGCTGGCGGCGGTTTGTCTTAAAGAATGGCCGAGTGGGCCATTCTTGTTCTCACATCAAACCTTCTCAAGAATCACGGCAATGCCTTGGCCCACGCCAATGCACATGGTGCACAGGGCGTAGCGGCCACCCAGCGTGTGCAGCTGGTTGACGGCCGTGGTTGCCAAACGAGCACCTGATGCGCCTAGTGGGTGGCCCAGCGCAATGGCACCGCCCCATTGGTTGACACGCTTGTCATCGTCGGCAATGCCCAGATCGCGCAGCACGGCCAGGCCTTGTGCGGCAAAGGCTTCGTTCAGCTCGATCACGTCCATGTCGGCCAGGGTCAAGCCGGTTTGGGCCAGTACCTTGCGCACAGCTGGCGCTGGGCCAAAGCCCATGATGCGAGGCGCTACGCCTGCCGTGGCCATCCCCACCACACGGGCGCGTGGCGTTAGGCCGTACTGTTTGGCGGCTTCGGCATTGGCCAGCAGCAGGGCGCAGGCGCCGTCGTTCACGCCAGATGCGTTGCCTGCGGTTACTGTGCCATCAGGGCGTACCACGCCCTTCAGCTTGGCCAGTGCTTCGATGGTGGTAGCGCGTGGGTGCTCGTCTTGGCTCACTACCAGCGCATCGCCCTTTTTTTGCGGGATGGTGACGTTGACGATTTCGTTGGCCAGGTAACCCGCAGCAATGGCGGCAGCTGCTTTTTGCTGCGATGCCAGCGCCATGCGGTCTTGGGCTTCGCGCTCGATCTTGAAGTCGTCGGCCACGTTCTCGGCCGTCTCAGGCATCGAATCCACGCCGTACTGCGCCTTCATCAGCTTGTTCACAAAGCGCCAGCCGATGGTGGTGTCATACACCGCGTTATTGCGGCTGAAAGCGCTTTCAGCCTTGGGCATGACAAACGGGGCGCGGCTCATGGATTCCACACCACCAGCAATCATCAAACGTGCTTCGCCCGACTTGATGGCGCGGGCGGCGGAGCCCACAGCGTCCAGACCTGATCCGCACAAACGGTTGAGCGTAGCGCCTGGTACGTCAATCGGCAGGCCGGCCAGCAGGCTGGACATGCGGGCCACGTTGCGGTTGTCTTCACCAGCTTGGTTGGCATTGCCGTACAGCACATCGTCCACGGCCTTCCAGTCCACGCCAGGGTTGCGCTCCATCAGCGCCTTGATGGGCAGGGCGCCCAGGTCATCAGTGCGCACGCTCGAGAGCGCACCGCCATAGCGGCCGAAAGGGGTGCGGATTGCGTCGCAGATAAATGCATCAGTCATGGTTGTCTCCTTGGGAATCAATGCAAAAGCGTAGAAGGGTTACAGCAGGGCGAGGCCGATCATTTGCTCCAGCTCGGCCTTGGCCAAACCTTCTACCGTATCGATCAGCTTGAGGCCTTGGGGCGTGACTTCAATCGTGGCCACATCGGTGTAGATGCGCTTGACACAACCGATGCCGGTGAGGGGGTAGCTGCAGTTTTTGACGATTTTGCTCTCGCCTTTTTTGGTCAGCAAATCCATCATTACCCAGGTTTGCTTGGCGCCGATGGCCAGGTCCATGGCACCGCCCACTGCGGGAATGGCGCCGGGCTCGCCGGTGCTCCAGTTGGCCAGGTCGCCGTTCTCAGCCACCTGGAAGGCGCCCAGCACGCAGATGTCCAGATGGCCGCCGCGCATCATGGCAAAGCTGTCGGCGTGGTGAAAGTAGCAACCGCCATCCAGCAAGGTGACGGGTTGCTTGCCTGCGTTGGTCAGGTCGTAATCTTCTGCGCCAGCAGCAGGCGCGGGGCCCATGCCGAGAATGCCGTTCTCGGACTGCAAAATCACTTCGCGGTCCTTGGGGATGTGGTTGGCAACGGCGGTGGGTTGGCCGATACCCAGGTTCACGTAGGCGCCGTCGTGGATGTCTTGCGCCACGCGCGCGGCCAGCTCGTCTTTGGTGCGTTTTTGATAGCTGCTCATAATTGTCTCTCCTGCGCTAATGGCGGTTTATGCTGCTTTTTTTACGCCCACGGCCTGGGTCGCAACGCGTTCAATCTTGATGATCTGGTTGACGTAGATGCCAGGGGTGACCACGGCTTCTGGGTCTAGTTGGCCCAGCTCCACAATGTCGTGCACGGTAGCCACCGTGTACTTGGCAGCGGTTGCCATCACCGGGCCAAAGTTGCGTGCAGATTTGCGGAAGGTGAGGTTGCCCCAGCGGTCGCCTTGTTCGGCCTTGATCAGGGCCACATCGCCGTAGATGGGGTACTCCAGCACGTAGTGCTTGCCGTTGATCTCGCGCGTCTCTTTGCCTGCGGCCAGTTCAGTGCCGTAGGCCGTGGGGCAAAAGAAGGCGCCAATGCCAGCACCGGCAGCGCGCATGCGCTCGGCCAGATTGCCTTGGGGCACGACTTCCAGCTCGATCTTGCCGCTGCGATACAGCTCATCAAATACATAGCTGTCGACTTGGCGCGGAAAGCTGCAGATGATCTTGCGCACGGCGCCAGTCTTCAGCAGTGCTGCCAGGCCGGTGTCGCCATTGCCGGCGTTGTTGTTCACCACGGTCAAGTCGCGTGCGCCTTGAGCGATCAGGCCATCAATCAGCGCAGCCGGAATGCCTGCGGTGCCAAAACCACCGATGAGTACGGTGGAGCCGTCTTTGACGGCGCTGAGTGACTCGGCGATCGAGTCTGAAATCTTGTTGATCATGTTTTCGTCTCCTAACGCTAAAAAACTGCAGCAATGCTGGCCTACCTGGGGCCGCAGCGGCATGCCATGTGACCACAGAACCTCGCTCTTGCCACCTGCACACTTGTGCGCAGGTGACAGTGGGCAGCAGCTGTCCTTGTCGTTGCTATATTGCTTTTGTCATAATGTTCGCATATAGAACATTAGTTCGCTAAAAGAATTATAGACCGCAGGATAATGCGTGGTCCGATGTCCGTGCGATTTGCTTTTGTATTGCGCGCACTCACATACCACCTACACCCCCGATTGCCGCCTATGAAAGATGACGACCAGCCCCTACGCCCTAGCGACAGCTATGTGCAGTCCTTCGCGCGTGGGCTCGATGTCATCCGCAGCTTTGGTGCCGCCGCACCGCGCCAAACGCTGACCGAAGTGGCCGAGGCCACTGGCCTCACCCGTGCTGGTGCACGCCGCATCTTGCTCACTTTGCAGACCTTGGGTTATGTGCGCGTGGATGGCCGCGTGTTTGAGCTGACGCCGAAAATCTTGGATCTGGGGTTTGCCTACCTGACGTCCATGCCCATGTGGAATGCCGCACAGCCGGTGATGGATGCGCTGGTCGAGCAAACGCATGAGTCCTGCTCCATCGCCGTGCTGGATGGACAGGACGTGGTTTACGTGATGCGCGTGCACACGCACAAAATCATGAGCACCAACCTGGGCATAGGCTCGCGCTTGCCTGTGTTTTGGACGTCACTAGGCCGTGTGTTGCTGGCAGAATTGCCTGCGCATGAGTTGCAGCACCTGTTGGAGACGCGAGACCGCAGCCAGTTCACCCGCTTTACCATTCAAGATGACGAGGCTCTGCTGGCGCAAATCGATCAGGTGCGCACGCAAGGTTGGTGCTTGCTGAACCAAGAGCTGGAAGAGGGGCTCACCTCCGTCGCAGCGCCCATTCGCAACGCCACCGGCAAAGTCGTCGCCGCCATGAACATCAGCGGCCAAGCCAACCGCACCACGCCGGACATCATGCACAGCGAGCTGCTGCCGCAGTTGTTGCAAGCGGCAGGGCAGGTGTCGGAGCTGCTGGGTTACCAGCCGAGGCGCAGCGTGGGGCGGGCGAGCCAGGGGCTGCGCTAGGCTGCTGGTTTAGTAAAAGTCGGCCATTGGCGCGTGCCTGGTGCGCGCGGGAATGTCAAAAATAATAGTAAATTCTGAATGGGTGTGCTTAATCAAGTGCGCCTAAACCTGCGGCGTTACCGTATTTGTCAGCTAGGCGTATGGCTTGCATGGTGCTGGCAAAAGGCGGGCTACTGACCCAGCCCGCTGGCGCGTGCACTACGCTACCCGCTGCTTTGCTCCAGCTGCAGCGGACCCTAGGGGTGGCGGAGTCTTCTAATTGGCATTTCACCGTGCCGTCATCGCTGATAACGGAGCCGTCGAGAATAGTGGTGAGGTTTACAAAATGTGGCGTGTCATTGATGTCGCTGCTGATCCATGTAAACAGCCAAGTGCCGAGCATGTGTTCTTGCCAGTTTTCTCCTTCTAAAACCAATCGCTGCATGGGTTTGGCCTCTTCGTGAGGAAACTGAACGGATGATGGTCTGGTAATTGTGGCGCCTACATAGGTCGAGGTAAATTGCACCGTACCCGCGTCTTCAGCCTCGTAGCCCAACACCTGCATAAAAAGGGTGTTGCCTGCACATCAATCGCCAAGCCACGCCCTGGCTTGCCGTTTAGCTCTCTGCTGACGAACCAGGTGCCAGCCTTCGGTGTGAAATCGCGAGCGGCCCAAATCGGTGTTGTTGCCAGTAAGGCGCAGGTGATAACGACTGCGCGTAATAAAAGAGTTCGCATGGCATTCTTGCTGTGAGGTGGGGCTTGGGTCGACGACGCATCCTAGTAATTACAGGTGGGTGCCTGAGGTGTATTGAGCAGGGGTTTAGATGCGGATGGGTTGTTAGCGCTTGTCGAGTCGGTGTTTTGGTGTCAAGTTTTACAGCACCTTTAAGCCGTCTATTGCTCGTTATGCGAGGCGTATCCGTGTTTTGGGCTGCGGTTGGTCGATTGATAATGCAGATGTTGCGACTCTTCGTCTGAACTGCCATGGCCCGCCTGCCTCGTCTCACCATCCCCAATCTGCCGCACCATGTCTTGCACCGAGGTAATAACCAGCAGACGGTGTTTGTGGACGGGGAGGATTACCAGTTTTTTCTGGATTTGCTGCGGCAGCTGGCGCAAACGCATCTGGTAGCAGTGCATGCCTATGTGTTGATGCCTAACCACTTCCATCTGTTGGTTACGCCGCAGACAGCGCAAGGCTTACCCCTGCTGATGCAGGCCTTGGGCCGGGCGTATGTGCGCTACTTTAATGCGCGCCATGGCCGCACAGGTACTTTGTGGGAGGGGCGTTACCGGTCCACTGTGGTGGAGCCTACGGCGCCGTTGCTGCAATGCATCATTTACATCGATTCCAATCCGCAGCGCGCTGGGCTGGTGAATAGGGCTGTGGACTATTTATGGTCCAGCTGTTCGCACCATTCAGGTGCAAAAATGCAGCCTTGGCTGCGTGACCCTGCCGCGTTCTGGGCGCTGGGCAATACGCCGTTTGCGCGTGAAGCGGAATATGCCCAATTGCTGATGCAAGGGCTGTCAATGAGAGAAGCGGATGCGCTGACGCAGTCGGTACGTGGCGGCTGGGCGCTGGGGGCAGATGGCTTTGTGGATGCTCTGCAAACAAAAACTGTGCGCCGCGTGCACAAAAAGAGTGCAGGGCGTCCGCGAACCAGGTTGCCGGACGCGGAATAGGTACCTTTGAATCATCTAATGCAATGATATTTTTGCAAAATTTAATATGACCCTAATTAAATTTATATAAAAATGAAACAAAAATAATAGGTATCTGACCCTGAATAAAAAGCTTGCTAGGATATTTATTGCTGATCTACATTGGCCTTCCCTGCGAAAAGAATTGAAGGAATGCGCCATGTCGGCATCCGCACGCGAGCACATGCAAAGTACCGGTCTGTATGACCCGTCTATGGAACACGACGCCTGCGGCGTTGGCTTTGTAGCCCATATCAAGGGCCAAAAAAGCCACGCCATCGTGACCCAGGCCTTGAAGATCTTGGAGAACTTGGACCATCGGGGCGCTGTGGGTGCGGACAAGTTGATGGGCGACGGCGCCGGTATCCTGATCCAGCTGCCCGATGCGCTGTACCGCGACGAGATGGCTGCACAAGGCGTGACATTGCCACCACCCGGCGAATACGGCGTGGGCATGGTGTTTTTGCCTAAGGAGCATGCCTCGCGTCTGGCTTGTGAAGAAGAGCTGGAGCGCGCCATCAAGGCTGAAGGCCAGGTGTTGCTGGGCTGGCGCGATGTACCGGTGAACCGCGACATGCCCATGTCGCCCACCGTGCGTGAGAAAGAGCCGGTCATCAAGCAAGTGTTCATTGGCCGCGGAGCCGATGTGATTGTGCAAGATGCGCTGGAGCGCAAGCTGTACGTGATCCGCAAAACGGCCAGTGCCGCGATCCAAAACCTGCAGCTTAAGTACAGCAAAGAGTATTACGTGCCCAGCATGAGCACGCGTACCGTGATCTACAAGGGCTTGCTGCTGGCCGACCAGGTGGGCACGTATTTCCGCGATCTAGAAGATGCGCGCTGCGTGTCGGCACTGGGCCTGGTGCACCAGCGCTTCTCAACCAACACGTTCCCCGAATGGCCGCTGGCCCACCCCTACCGCTATGTGGCGCACAACGGTGAGATCAACACCGTCAAAGGCAATTTCAACTGGATGCGCGCCCGCGAAGGCGTGATGAGCTCGCCCGTGCTGGGCGACGACCTGCAGAAGCTTTATCCGATCAGCTTTGCCCACCAGTCGGATACGGCCACTTTTGACAACTGCCTGGAGCTGCTGACCATGGCTGGCTACCCGCTGGCGCAGGCGGTGATGATGATGATCCCTGAGCCGTGGGAGCAGCACACCACCATGGATGAGCGCCGCCGCGCCTTCTATGAGTACCACGCGTCCATGATTGAGCCTTGGGATGGCCCTGCCTCCATCGTGTTTACCGATGGCCGCCAGATCGGCGCGACCTTGGATCGCAACGGCCTGCGTCCCGCGCGCTACTGCGTGACGGATGATGACTTCGTGATCATGGGCTCTGAATCCGGTGTGCTGCCTGTGCCCGAGCACAAAATCGTGCGCAAGTGGCGCCTGCAGCCGGGCAAGATGTTCCTGATCGACCTGGATCAAGGCCGTTTGATTGACGACGAGGAAGTGAAGTCGTCGCTGACCAATGCCAAGCCTTATATGCGCTGGATCGAGGATCTGCGCATTCGCCTGGATGATGTGAGCAGGCCCGTGGCGGGCGAGTCGCAGGTAGATGAGCAGGCCAAGGCATCTGAAGAGTTTGGTGCGATTGCCGACGAGCAGGATTCGCCCGAGCTGCTTGATTTGCAGCAGGCCTTTGGTTACACACAGGAAGACATCAAGTTTTTGATGAGCCCGATGGCTGCCAATGGCGAAGAGGGCATTGGATCCATGGGTAATGACAGCCCGTTGGCGGTGCTGTCAGACAAGAACAAGCCGCTATACAACTACTTCCGCCAGATGTTCGCGCAGGTGACCAATCCGCCGATCGATCCGATCCGCGAAGCGATTGTGATGAGCCTGGTGTCCTTCATCGGCCCCAAGCCCAACCTGCTGGACATCAACCAGGTCAACCCACCGCTGCGACTGGAAGTGGCCCAGCCCGTGCTCGACTTTTCCGATATGGTGAAGCTGCGCAACATCAAAGAGCACACGGCAGGTAAGTTCAACTCGGCCGTGCTTGACATCACCTATCCGCTTGAGTGGGGCAGTGAAGGTGTGGAGGCGCGGCTGGCATCGCTATGCGCACAAGCGGTGGACGCAATCAAAACTGGCCACAACATCCTCATCATCAGCGACAAGGGGGTCAGCAAAGACCGCGTAGCCATTCAGGCGCTGCTGGCGCTGTCGGCCATCCACCAACACCTGATCCGCGAAGGCCTGCGTACCGCATGTGGCCTAGTGGCGGAGACGGGCACGGCGCGTGAAGTGCACCACTTTGGCGTGCTGGCTGGCTACGGTGCCGAGGCCGTGCACCCATACTTGGCGATGGAGACGATTGCCTCTATCCACAAGCATTTGCCGGGCGACCTGTCGGCAGAAAAAGCCATTTATAACTACGTCAAGGCGGTCGGCAAGGGCCTGTCCAAGATCATGTCCAAGATGGGCGTGAGCACGTATATGAGCTACTGCGGTGCACAGCTGTTTGAGGCCATCGGCATTAACAGCGAGACTGTGGACAAGTACTTCACCGGCACGCAAAGCCGCGTAGGTGGCCTGGGAGTGTTTGAGATTGGTGAAGAAGCCATTCGCCGCCACAAAGCCGCCTATGGCAACGACCCGGTGCTGGCTACCATGCTGGATGCGGGTGGTGAATACGCTTGGCGCGCCCGCGGTGAAGAACATATGTGGAGCCCGGACGCGATTGCCAAGCTGCAGCATTCCACCCGTGCCAACAGCTTCAACACCTACAAGGAGTACGCCCAGCTCATCAACGACCAAAGCAAGCGTCACATGACCTTGCGTGGCTTGTTTGAGTTCAAGATCGACCCGGTCAAGGCGATCCCGGTAGAGCAGGTCGAATCGGCTGCAGACATCGTCAAGCGCTTTGCGACCGGCGCGATGTCGCTCGGCTCGATCAGCACGGAGGCGCACGCGACCTTGGCCATCGCCATGAACCGCATTGGTGGCAAGAGCAATACCGGCGAAGGCGGCGAGGATCCAGCGCGTTACCGCAACGAGTTAAAAGGCATACCGATCAAGCAGGGAGCGACGCTCAAGAGCGAGATTGGCGAGGGCGAGGTCGAGATCGACATGCCGCTGCTGGTCACGGATTCGCTGCGCTCGCGTATCAAGCAGGTTGCGTCGGGCCGCTTTGGTGTGACGGCGGAATATTTAGCATCGGCAGACCAGATTCAGATCAAGATGGCCCAAGGAGCCAAGCCGGGTGAGGGTGGTCAGTTGCCGGGCGGCAAGGTGTCCGAGTACATCGGCAAGCAACGCTACTCGGTACCGGGTGTGGGTTTGATATCGCCCCCTCCGCACCACGATATTTATTCGATCGAGGACTTGGCTCAGCTGATCCACGACTTGAAGAACGTGGCGCCCCACGCATCGATCAGCGTCAAGCTGGTGTCTGAGGTCGGTGTGGGTACCATTGCCGCAGGCGTTGCCAAGTGCAAGAGCGACCACGTGGTGATCGCTGGTCACGATGGCGGCACGGGGGCATCGCCTTGGTCGTCCATCAAGCATGCCGGCAGCCCATGGGAAATCGGCCTGGCTGAAACCCAGCAAACCCTGGTACTTAACGGCCTGCGCAGCCGCATCCGCGTACAGGCCGACGGCCAGATGAAGACCGGGCGCGATGTGGTGATTGGTGCCCTGCTGGGTGCGGACGAGTTTGGCTTTGCTACTGCACCGCTAGTGGTGGAGGGCTGCATCATGATGCGCAAATGCCATCTGAACACCTGCCCGGTAGGCGTGGCCACGCAAGACCCTGAGCTACGTAAGAAGTTCAGCGGCAAGCCAGAGCATGTGGTGAACTTCTTCTTCTTTATCGCCGAAGAGGTGCGCCAGATCATGGCCCAGTTGGGTATCGCCAAGTTTGATGATTTGGTGGGCCGCGCTGACCTGCTGGATATGAAGCAAGGCATTACGCACTGGAAGGCCAAGGGTTTGGACTTTAGCCGCCTGCTGGCTCGTGCCGATGTGGGTGCCGATGTACCACTCCATCACACGTTGGAGCAAGAGCACGGCCTGGAAAAAGCCTTTGACAATATCCTGATCGAAAAGTCACGCCCCGCTATCGACAAGGGCGAGAAGGTCAAGATTTTGGAGACTGTGCGTAATGTGAACCGCACCGTGGGCGCCATGCTGTCGGGCGCGGTCACCAAGGCGCACCCTGAAGGTCTGCCGGACGACACCATTCACATTCGTGTCGAAGGCACGGGTGGCCAGTCGTTTGGCGCCTTCTTGTGCAATGGCATCACGCTGTACCTGGTGGGCGATGCAAATGATTACACCGGCAAGGGCTTGTCGGGCGGTCGTGTGGTGGTGCGCCCAAGCCTCGACTTCCGTGGCGATGCGCACAAGAACATCATCGTGGGCAACACCGTGATGTACGGTGCTACCACGGGTGAGGCCTTCTTTAGCGGCGTAGCGGGCGAGCGCTTTGCTGTGCGTCTGTCTGGCGCTACGGCGGTGGTTGAGGGCACGGGCGACCATGGTTGCGAGTACATGACTGGCGGCACCGTGCTGGTTCTGGGCCCCACAGGCCGCAACTTTGCGGCGGGTATGAGCGGCGGCGTGGCCTATGTGTATGACGAGGATGGTCAGTTCGCAAAGCGCTGCAATACCGCCATGGTGGCGCTGGACAAGGTGTTGATGCAGGCTGAGCAAGAAGCCTCTGTCGACCGGGGCATTTGGCACCACGGCCAGACGGACGAAGCCCAGCTCAAGCAGTTGCTGGCCGACCACCTGCGCTGGACGGGTAGCAAACGTGCCCGCGATCTGCTGGACCACTGGGCCGAAGTGCGCAACAAGTTTGTGAAAGTGTTCCCGCATGAATATAAGCGCGCTCTGGGTGAGATGCATGCTAAGGCAGAGGCCAAGGCGCAGCTAATCAAGGCTAAGAGCAGCGCCAAAAAGAGTGCTGATACCGCCGCCAAGTAATGCGCTACCTGCATACCTATCTATAGCAATTAATGACCACGCACCACCTGCGCTACGGCGCGGGTGGCAGCAAAGCAAGAGATCCGATCATGGGAAAAGTCACTGGCTTTATGGAGTTTGCGCGCATCGAAGAGGGCTACACGCCCGTTGCCGAGCGCGTGAAACATTACAACGAATTTGTCGTCGGCCTGAACTCGCAGCAGGCCAAGCAGCAAGGTGCGCGCTGTATGGATTGCGGCACGCCGTTTTGCACCAACGGCTGCCCGGTAAACAACATCATTCCGGATTTCAACGATCTGGTGTACCGCGCCGATTGGGCGGCTGCCTTTAACGTGCTGGACTCGACCAACAACTTCCCCGAGTTCACCGGCCGTGTCTGCCCCGCACCGTGCGAAGCCGCCTGTGTGCTCAACATCAACAACGACCCGGTGGGTATCAAGTCTATTGAACACGCCATCATTGACCGCGCCTGGGAAGAAGGCTGGGTGCAGGCGCGCCCGGCTGCCAACAAAACCGGCAAGAAGGTGGCGGTGATTGGCTCTGGCCCTGCTGGTATGGCCGCAGCCCAGCAATTGGCGCGTGTGGGCCATGATGTGACTCTGTTCGAGAAAAACGATCGCATCGGCGGCCTGCTGCGCTATGGCATCCCTGATTTCAAGCTGGATAAAAACCACATCGACCGCCGCGCCCAGCAACTACAGGCCGAAGGCGTGACTATTCGGACCGGCGTGCTGGTTGCGGGTAAAGATGGACTGGGCAAGGGCAGCAAGGTCACCAACTGGGCGAAAGAAACCGTGTCACCCGAGCAACTGAGGGCCGAGTTTGACGCGGTGTTGCTGACTGGCGGCTCCGAACAATCGCGCGACCTGCCCGTGCCCGGTCGAGATCTGGACGGCGTGCACTATGCGATGGAGTTCCTGCCCCAGCAAAACAAGATCAACGCTGGCGATAAGCTCAAAGGCCAGATCCGCGCTGAAGGCAAGGATGTGATCGTGATTGGTGGTGGTGACACCGGCAGTGACTGCGTGGGTACTAGCAACCGCCACGGCGCCAAGAGCGTGACGCAGTTTGAAGTGATGCCCATGCCGCCCGAGCAAGAGAACAAGCCTTTGGTGTGGCCATATTGGCCTATCAAGCTGCGCACCAGCTCTAGCCATGAAGAAGGTGCGGTGCGCGAGTTTGCAGTGTCCACTAAGGATTTCAAAGGCGAAAAAGGCAAAGTCAAGAGCCTGACCACGGTGCAAGTCGAGTTCAAAGACGGCAAGCTGGCCGAAGTGCCCGGCACCGAGAAAACTTGGCCCGCTGATTTGGTCTTGCTGGCCATGGGTTTTGTGAACCCTGTTGCCAGTGTGCTGGATGCGTTTGGCGTAGACAAGGATATGCGTGGCAACGCCAAGGCGACGACTGATTTCATTGGCGGTTACGCCACCAATGTGGACAAGGTGTTTGCCGCGGGCGATATGCGCCGTGGCCAGTCGCTGGTCGTCTGGGCTATCCGTGAGGGACGCCAGGCAGCTCGCTCGGTCGATGAGTTTTTGATGGGAGTAAGCGATCTTCCTCGCTGATGAATTCAGCTACCTATTTAGCCAAGGGCTCTGTCACCGAGATCCAGGAAGGCTAAATAGGCCCGCTCCTCACTTCCCTCAATTGCCAGGGGTATGTGTCTCTGTGGCGGTGACGTGATGGGGTATATGGGGGTGTTTTGCTGTGCATTTATCCCCATTCCTCAAACCTAGCGAACGACAAGCAGCCTAGCCTGAATGCAGGTTGTGCGGGCTGTACCCAGCTTCAAACCCGCAAAAGGTGTCCGAGACTGGCTTGTGCCTTGGTCGGCCAGTCTCTCTTGCTGATAAGCACGCTCCCGGGTATTGCAGAGAAGCTCTGGGTTTGGCGTTGTCATATGCACCCTCCACTGAGCCCAAGGTCGGGCGTTCCCGCATTTGCTCGCAGCGCTTGCCAAGGGTCATGGCGGTGAGTAACGGGGTCCATATCGCTTTGGTGAATGACTTGCTCAGGGCGCCTAGTGTGCAGTGCCACGTGTAGCGTCGCAATCAATAAATATGCTGCCATGGTGGCGCCAAAGTCTCAGCCCTGCACTGCGTGCCGCAGGCTCAGCAACGGCTGATAAGCACAAAAATCTTTGCACTGTGGGTGTGTAGATCATGCGCGCTACCCGCCGTGGGCCGATGTCATCAGCGGCAAATGAGCGCGGCATCAAGTTAGGCGTTGGATGTGGCAAAGAGGTCGGTCTTTATGTCGCCTGGCCTGCATACTCTTCTACTGGTGGCAGAAAACGGCGCGATAGCTGGTCCAGCTTTTTTGGGGAGCGTGACGCACAGCTGCAGGGCTCGCGCATGCGGAAAGCCTACCTGTTCGCTTATGCAGATTTATGCAACAACTGCCATGCCATATGTCTCTAGGCAGCAACAATGAACCTTGCGATGGTAATTAATAACAATGCTCGGCTTCATATCAATGTACTCTTTTATAAATATTTCAAATTTTATTGAAGTGGTTTATAAATTTCATCTATAGCCATCATGCGCTGTGGAAGATGCGGAGCAACATGAACACGAGCATGCAAAATTTGCGCGGGGCGGTATACAAAAAAACACGGCTTTATGGGGCTTTGGCGATTGCATTTTCTGCAATGGGTTCGGGCCAGGCTCAAGCGGCACCTAATGACTGGGTTGGCCCAGGAGACGTGACCGTGGGTACGAGCTGGCAGGCGGGGGTGCTGGCTAGTGGTGGGGCAAACGTCATCAACTCTTCATCGCCACCTGCGCCATGGAATGTAACCAGCACCGTCCAGAGTTTCAATACGGACTACGGGCTGTATGTTGGCCACGGTACTGGCGGGGTATTCAATATCAAAACAGAGGTTGATGCCTCGTCTGGCAATTTTTCGTTTGGGTCGAGTTCCGATCCTGACATGCCGCCCCTCTCGCCTGCAGATCCGTTATTCAGAGTAGGTGACGCAGGGGGTTCTGGCACGGTTTCTATGGATGTACGTACCGCCCCAGTGGGCGGGGTCTCTGGATACCGGTTGCTATCTGGTAGCGTGGGTTTGGGCGTGGGGCTTGGCGCCGGAAGCGCAGGCCTTGTGACTGTGCTGGGTGCAGGAAAGACGCCTGAGGAACTGGGCTATGCTTCGACCAATTCAGTGGTGTTTGGATACCCTACGCAAAATACTGCGGTTGGTCAATTGGGTGGAAAAGGTCATGTCCAAGTCGATGGCGCCAGCTTGGTGTTTCAGACGGGGGAAGCAAACCAGCCCAATTCGTCTGAACCCGTAAAGTATTTTGCGATAGGGGACGGTGTTGGCGGCACGGGTTCTGTCAATGTGTTGGGTAGTGGAAAACTTGCGTCGGGCAGTCCTGTCTATGGTGATACTTCGCAAAAGGGCGGCATTCTTCCATTTAGTTTCATTGGCAAGGATGCGGGCTTTGGCGTGGTGACGGTCGAACCAACAGCAAGCGGTTTTGCCAATCAGGCTGATTTTTATACGGGGCTGGCGGTAGGCACAAATAATGGGGCTGGAGTCCTTGATATTTTAGAGGGCGGAAAATCGCTTATCACGAATGGTTCTGCATATTCGGCAACTGAAGGATATTGTCAGGTCAATAATGCAGCTATCTTCCCTCTTGCACCCGCAACTCTTCAAATAAGTGCAGATAACACGGCGAGCGGGATCGTGCGAGTAAAAGGCGCAGCAACAGAATTGCTGGTGAGTGGTAAATCAGGAAATGATTATTCCACCAGTCCTATAAATACTGCATTAATCCAGGAGCATTCGATTGGACGCGTGCAAATCGGCACGGGAGGCGCGCTGGTAACAACCGATAGCGCGACGGTGAAGATTGGCATCAATCGTTTGTTTATGCAGAACGTTTCTTCTGGATCTCCATATTTCACGAATTCCGTGGTAGGGGGGATTGGCCCCGTGAACGTATCGGGATCCGGCAGCGTGGTCTATGGATCTGAAACCGCCACAGCGGCAGCTGCAGGCAAGATCGAGGCATCGCAGATCAATCTGACTGCAGCGACTGCCCAAGTGAAATTCAATCACACGGGGAATCTGAATTTCGATCTGCCACTCTCCGGTAATGGCAAGCTGGTTCAACAGGCGGGGAGCACTGTTATCTCGGCTTCCCTGGTGGGGTTGCCTGTGCTAGACCCGGCCATGTGGAAATTTGATACCGTGGCGCCATGCATACCTGCTGTGTCTGCCAGCTACCCGACAAACCAGGCTGGTTTTACAGGGGGGCTTGATGTGCAAGGGGGTACCTTGGTGCTCCCTGCAACCAATGTGCTTCCTGGGCTGACTGCAACCAATATTGGCGGTGGCACCCTTGCGCAAGGCGGCACCAGTCAAAATTTGGGTGCGGTAACACAGGCCGGAGGGGTGTTGCAACTGACGGGTGGAGGTACGCCTGGCGCTACTGATACGGCCAGTGCTAGCAACTGGGCTGGCAGTGGTGGCGTGGTTCAGCTTGACACTGTGCTGGGTGCGGATGGTAGTGCCAGCGACAAGATTCATATCGCCGGCCCGATCAGCGGCACGACGCTGCTGCAGATCAGTAATTTGGGTGGTGTCGGAGCACAGACTACAGGCAATGGGATTTTGGTGGTGCAGGCTGACAGTGCCAATGCAGCCAATAGCTTTGTATTGGCCTCGCCGGTGACCGTGGGCGGCATTCAATACAAGCTACAGCAAGTGGGCAATAACTGGTATTTGCAATCTGTAGCTCCGGGCCAACTGACAATCAATAAAATTGTGAATGCACCCGCAGGCACCCCGTATTCGGGTGATATCTCGTTCACGGTGTCTTGCACAAATCCGGCGTCAACGACGAATGGCACGATTCCCGTTAACAACAACCAAGGTAGCGCCACGCCTATCACGCTCGCTGCTGGCAGCCAATGTACTGTGAGCGAGCAGTTGCCTGCTGCGCCAGCAGGCTATCAATGGATGGCGCCAACATATCAACAGCCTGCCGGAGCTATAACTGAGGGAGGGGTGGAAACTGCCACCATTACCAACACGCTGACTCCAATCGCTACAACGACAGGGCAACTGCTAATAAATACCAGTGTTGCGATGCCTAGTGGAGCATTGCCATATAGCGGAAATATTGGCTATACATTGGCATGCACTAACCCAGTAGCTAACTACAGTGGAAATATAGTGGTTGCTAATAATCAGGGTAGTGCAGCGTCGATTACTGTTGCTACTGGAAGTCAGTGCATCGTAGCTCAATCGCTTCCCTCGGCTCCAGCGGGTTATGCATGGTCTGGGCCTGTCTATACGCAAGCGGGGCTTGTTGGGGACGGGACGACGGTGACGGCAAATATTGCTAATACCCTGAGCAAAGAGGGTATGAGTACGGCGAAGCCAGTCCCGGCACTTGGTCAATGGGCTTTGATGCTTCTGTCGGGAATGTTCGCCAGTTTTGCTGCTTGGAGGCTGCGCCAGCGACGTGTGAGTTGATGCAGGAGAAGAGTTAGCAATGGATGTGGATTTGGGTTGTCGTAGACGAGTGGCTTCGGGTATGGCAGCCGGCGAATTCAATCGTTGCAAGCATCGAATACACGTTATGCGATGAGCGAAGTGCGTTCATAAACGAACGGTCGCATCTTTATTGTCAAGATTTACAAAGTCTGCTCATTGATGAATCAACCGACAGCACAGCCCTCTGTGCCTATGTTTTATCGCGGATTGACCGCGCTGGATCCAGCCATTCATCTTGGTTGGGGCTTGCGTGGTCAACCCAATTTGTCTGTTGCAGGTGCGGCCAATGCTGTCCCTTTGGGTGCGGGGGAGTTTTGGCATGCGGTTGCCCATTACCCGATCGTATTTGGTCCCGCAGGCGCGACTGGGTTTCCAATCGTAATCACTGCGCTGGTGGAGGGACGCAATCTTTTTGTCGATGGCGGGGGTGACTGGCTGGCGGATACCTATGTGCCTGCCTGGCTACGCCGCTATCCCTTCTGGATGCAACCAGACCCTGATGGCCGGAATGCCAGTTTCTGGTTCGACTCCCATGCGCAGCAGGTGGTGCCACTGCATGAGTATGCCGATGCACGGCCACTCTTCGATTACCAGGGCAATCCGAATCAAGCTCTGGAGCAGATTGTGCAGTTTTGCAGGCAATGTCAGGCTGATGCGATCCACACCTATGCATTCATGAAGGCCCTGGAGCAGCACAAGTTACTGGTGGACAGGCAGGCCACGGTGGAGCTATCTCCTGGAAACTCCTATTCGCTAGGAGGGTTTCGGATGATCGATATGGATGCGTATTACCAATTGCCCGATTCGGTTTTGGCGCAGTGGGTGCGAAACGGATGGGCATCGCTGGTTGCATTGCACCATATATCGGTTCAACAAAACTGGGAGAGGCTGCTGGTATTGCATCGCAGCCTGAATGGCTGATATGAGACTGAGTAGTTTTTGTATGCACGTGTCTGAGGTCATCGCATGAGCACAGGTGTCTTCCGTATTCCACTGCACGGTATGCAGTCAGCCCCTGCGCGGGTCGGTGCAGGAGCGAGAGTGCATATTGAGACACCTCAATTGGTGACACGCAGTCTGCTGGCCTCGGATGTGACGCCCGAGTTTGCACAGTGGTTCAATGACGTTCAGATGTTGCAGGGGTTGAATCTGTCGGCCCTCAATTTTTCAGTAGATGGTTTGCGCGCGTTTGTTGCGAGCTTTGACAATGTCCATCATTTCCTGATCGGCATTTTCAATAAGCCTGGCGGACAACTGCTTGGGTTCTACAACTTCAGCGTCGCGCCTCAGCACCGGGTGGCAACATTGACACTCGGGGCTGACCCGAGCATCAAAATCGGACGCGAGGTTTTTTGGGAGTCCTGGTTTCCGTTGTGCGACGAGATGTTTGATCACCGTGGCATCGACAAGATCACGTCCCGCGTGCTGACAACGAATCGCAAGCTACTTTTTGCCTTGATTGATACCGAGCATTTCGTCTACGAAGCTACTTTGAAGCAGGAGATATCAGGAAAAGATGGCAAGCGGCTGGATGTGATGGTGCTGTCCTGTTTCAAGGATCTGAGTTTGCGGCCAAAAAAGGCGGCCACGCTCCTGCGAAAGATGCTTGAGCGGCGAATTGGCGGCTTTGCAAATCTGCTTGACGCCCTGGAGTATGCCGCAGGGGTTCCTGAGCAGCGTCTTTGCTGGTTCGATGGAAGCGGCAGAGTGAAGCAAGAACTGACATACGCACAGGTATTCGAGACAACCCGCGCCTATGCTGCCAGGCTCTCACAGCAGGTGGACGTTGCCGCAAAAAGGGCTTCCGGGCTGGGGCCGAGGGTTGGTATTGTTGCAGTCACTGGGCCGGACTTTCTCGCTGCTTTTTGTGCCAGTCAATGGGTAGGAGGCATTCCTTGTCCTCTTCCTGTACCAGGCCCGCTACAGAATTTTTCGCGTTATGGGCAAACCCTGCTGAATATGAGCAAGGCCGCAGGTATTTCTTTGCTGCTGGGGCCGCGGCAACTGCTGGAGCAATTGCAAGCTGATGGGCAGGTCGATGTTGCCATGCTTGCATTTGAGGACTTGGCCACGTTTGAGGCGGGTGTGACACATGGCCTGCCACCAATGTCCGACGTGGTTTCTTCGGAGGCAATTGCTTATGTGCAGTTCAGTTCGGGCTCGACGGGGCAGCCCAAGGGTGTCGCGATTTCCCACGCAGCGCTCATGCACAACGTCGATGCCATTCTTGTGGCTGGCATGGCGCTGAAGGCTGAAGATCGCGCTTTCTCCTGGCTGCCGTACTACCATGACATGGGCTTGGTCGGCTTTGTGCTGGCCCCGCTGTGCGGGCAGGTCAGTGTGGATTATCTGGCACCATCTGCTTTTGCCCGCAGGCCGCACTTGTGGCTGGGTTTGATGGCCGATCGCGGCAGCACCATTACTTATGCTCCCAACTTTGCCTGGCAGATGGCGGTTAAATCCGCATCGCTGCTTGCTGCGGATGCCCGGCTGCATGCCTTGCGTATCGCGGGGGTTGGGGGCGACTATGTGGACTATGCAGCGTTGCAGGCATTCGCGCAGACGTATGCGCAGCATGGCTTCAGCCGCAATGCATTCAAGCCGAGTTACGGGTTGGCCGAGGCGACTTTGGCAGTAACGATGAGCGACGCTCCCTTTGAGCAGTTGCGCACCTATTTTCATATCGACGATGCGCTTCGTGTACACGAGTTGCGAGAGCCGGACGCTTGCGCAAAGCCTATGGTGAACTGCGGTCAGCCTTTGCCTGGCTGGACACTGCGTGTGTGCGACGGCACAGGGCAGGTATTGCCCGCCGCAGTGGAGGGAGAGGTCTGGGTTCATGGGCCTGCCCAGCTCTCTGGGTACTTCAGCGCGGGCTTGTTGCAGCCGGTTTCTCCCAGTAAGGGCATAGAGACTGGGGATAGAGGCTTTCTCACCACCGATGGGGCTTTGTATGTGACGGGGCGCAGTAAAGATCTGATAGTCATCAATGGCCGCAATGTGTGGCCATTGGATGTGGAGACTGCTGCGAGCGAGAGTACGGGTATTGCACAGGAGCATATGCAGTTGCTGCAAAGCAGCGGTCTTGCAGATCGACCGCCTGGCCTGGTCTTGCTGTTGCACGAGAAGGGTGTGCGCCAGTCTCCGAAGCAGGATGCACTGAAGCTGGCGGCTGATGCCGCAACGGCAGCGGCCGGCTCCAGGGTGCGCGTCTGCTTGGTAGCTAATGGCGCGATTGCATATACCTCGTCCGGCAAGAAGGCCCGCGCATCCACTCTCGCACGCTTTGACAATGCGCAGATTCCAATACTGGCAGACTCCGAAGCATCCTAATATTTCTCCGATAGATCCAACAGGTTTCGATACCATGCCCCATCCACAACTCGCGGCCATTCAACGCATCATCTCCGAGAGTCTGCTGATTCCCGCACAGAGCATTCATCTGGATGATCCGATTGCGGGTCTCAGGAATATCGACAGCCTCTCGTTCGAGATGATCATCGTGGCGATGGAGACCGAATCTGGCCAGGCGATCGATCCTCTGAGCCTGATGCCAATCAAGACGGTGGGCGACCTGGCTGATTTGCTGGGGCAACTGACCACAGCGCGATAGTGCAAGTGGCCTCTGCAATGGAGTCTGCTGTGCTCACCATCATCACTGGTGCTACACGCGGGTTGGGGCAGGCCCTGGCCATGCAGCTTTTGGCGCAGCCACAGGCCTGCGTGCTGCAGATTTCTCGTAATGCCAGCGAGGCATTGGTGCAAGTTGCGGCAGAGCATGGTTCAAGCCTGTTGCAATGGCAGGCCGATCTTGTTGATGCTGAACAGGTGGCAATTCAGTTAGCGCAATGGCTTGCCGAGCAGCAGCGTGTGAGGTGGCGTGAAATCCGTTTGATCAACAACGCTGCGGCGCAGCCCGAGCGGATTGCGCCAGTGGTCATTACACACGCAGCCTCGCTACGCCAGGTGCTTCGGGTCGATCTGGAGGCTCCAATGCTATTGACAGCAGCATTCTTGCGGGCAACCGAGGTAAGCGCTGCCCAAGGCGTTGTACGCAAGGTGCTCAATATCTCATCTGGCCTTGCGCGGATGGCACTCGGCTCCATGGCCTCTTATAGCGCTGCCAAAGCGGGGCTGGATCAGTTCACCCGTTGCCTTGCGCAGGAGGAGGCCGCAAGAGCCCATGGCGCCCGAGTCTGCGCCCTTCATCCTGGTGTGATCGACACTGGCATGCAATTGCAGATGCGCCAGACCGCTGAGGCACTTTTCCCCGCCGCTGGCAATTTTGGGCAACTACACAGCAGCGGTCTGCTGCGCAGTGCCGAGCAGGCTGCGCAAACGGTTCTTCAGGTGCTGGAGGGGCAACATTTTGGCAAGCAGGTGATAGTCGAGCTGCCTTTGTAGGCGCAATCAGGCAGTTTTATGACCGATCCAGATATCTCGTCCCAGTTTTGCCACTATCTATATGACCTAGCGCGCGATCGTCCCAGGCTCAACGAGATCTGCCCCCAGCATGATGGCCGACGGATGCTTGTCATTCAGAATCTGGATGATGCGGACCGGGTGATGCGGCGCAATGTCGACAACTATTTGAAGAACTTCAGATGGTTCACGCAGGTGGCTGGAAACTCCAGGTTGACGGATGATGGCGAGCAGTGGAAGTTTCGTCAGGATTTATCCCAGCCCTATTTGGGCAAGTACGATGCGAGCCGTGCATTTGCCATCAGTACAGCGCATGGGCAACATATGGCAAGACATCTGGCCCTGGCGCCAGATGCGGAGATTCTTGACGAAGGCCTGATCCACCAGAGCATGCTGTCCATCTTCACACAGATGTTTCTAGAGGTGGAGCTGGCCCGCTTACCCATGGCACACGACAGTGCATCACGCCTGATAGAGCTGGCATCTTCGTATGCATTTGTCGCTCCCGGGCAGGAGTCTATCAAGGACAACAAGGCGCATATCCGCGAAATCCTCCAGCTGCGCAAGACCATCTTCAATGCGTTGCAGTGCCTGCGTGGGGATGCATTTCCGCGCAGCCCGATGCTTGAGGCAATGCTCGAGGCTGAGGCCGCACCCGGATTTGATTTCTCATTTGAAAAAGAGCTGACCATGCTGTTTGGCGCTGGCACGGATACAGCGTCGTATTCGATCGGCTGGGCTCTCTACCTGCTTGCGACCAATCCAGGGTTGCAGGAGCGATTGCATGCAGGGCTGCGCGATGTATACATCGCCCATGGCAAGGATCGGCTCGCATTGCAGGCTGCGATTGCACAGCATGTCGATCTGCGCAGTTTTATTTCCGAGCTCCTGCGGCTGTATCCGCCGCTGCCTTTCATCACGCGATTGGCACACAAGCAAGACAAGCTCTCCGACATGGCCGTGGAGCCGGGCGATGTGGTGGTGGTCTCGCTCGTCGGTGTGAACCACAGAGCACTGGAGCGGGCCGACCCATGGAAGCCCGACCTGGATGCGGCCACGCAGGAGGGATTTGGAATGGGCACGGGCTCGATCTCCAGCTTTGTGTGGGGTAAAAGGGTGTGCGGGGGGCGCAGCTTTGCATTAGTAGAGCTGGCTGCTGTGCTCAGTGTGTTGATTGTCCAGCTCCGGGTCGAGGTATCGAGGCAGGAGCCCATGATTTATGAATGGGTTGGTCAGATGCGTCGCAAAGGTGGACATCGGTTGAAGATAGTTTCCAGAGCTGTTGAATCCGATTGAGTCTTGGCTGTGAATCAAATGCTCCCTAGTCAGAAAGGGTTGCAAGTGAGTTGCCCTGGATTTCTAGGCAGAGCTTGAGCCTAAGGCTTGAGGGCGGATCTTCTCTCGGAGTGGTGATGCGCAGCAAAAAAGAACTCCATTGAAGGCCGCAACATTACCGATGGTGTGCTTGCGGCGGCCATTTTTGCGAGATGCAGCAAATGCGCCGAAGGCGTGTAACTTGTGGAGGCCGTCGCCAAGCTGCCTGCATGTCTGATCGGCGTGCAGGAGTGCTTCAACGCCTATTTCGGGGGCCAGCAAGTTCCAGCAGATGGACCATACCGAGCGACCGATGGCGCCACAGTTTACTAAGCCCTGCGACAAGACCAACAAGGGTGATACCGCTATCGCAGAGCCAATCTGTGAAGCTGTTGCTCGCTACAGCATGCGGCTTGATCCCATCAAGAATTTCGAGCGGAAAGCCGCTCTGGCAATGCGTCGTGCTCGTCAAGGCATGGCCAAAGCACTGCTTTGATCGCTGACATTGCGGCTGTGTACATGAGCAGGAAGGGCTAGCTTGCTGGCCCCAAAAGCGTCACCATATCGGTTGCTGTCCAGCTCAACGCACTGGCTTTTTAAAAGCAGTGAGGAGCAAGCCTCTTTGAACCCTCCTGGCTCGCTGTAGTAGAACCCCGTTTATCTATACTACCCCTCAGTAGATGGGTTTTTTAGAGTCCTGGCGCCCGCCTGGTGGGTGCTAGTCTTTTATACTAGGCCGTAGTATCTTCATAAAAGCACCAACATGCCGCATTCTGCTGAAGACAAACACCGCGCCATTACCCGGCTACGCCGCATCAAAGGCCAGGCCGAGGCACTGGAGCGCGCCGTCGAGGCGGGCTCGGATTGCGCGCCCATCTTGCAACAGCTGGCGGCCATGCGCGGTGCCGTGCATGGCCTGATGACCGACCTGCTCGACAGCCATGTGCGCGAGACGCTGGCCGAAAAGCCCGCACCTTCGCAGCAATCGGTTGATGAGACGCTGGCCCTGCTGCGTTCCTACCTCAAATAATCTTTCCCCATTCCTCTTGGAGACTCTTATGAAATCCCGCGCCGCCGTTGCCTTCAAAGCTGGTGAACCCCTGCAAATCGTCGAGATCGACGTGGCTCCTCCGCAGAAGGGCGAAGTGCTCGTCAAGATCACCCACACCGGCGTGTGCCACACCGATGCCTTCACCTTGAGTGGTGACGACCCCGAAGGCATCTTCCCCGCCGTGCTGGGCCATGAGGGCGCGGGCATTGTGGTGGAAGTGGGCGAAGGCGTAACCAGCGTGAAGCCTGGCGACCATGTGATTCCTCTCTACACCGCCGAGTGCGGCGAGTGCCTGTTCTGCAAGAGCGGCAAGACCAATCTGTGTGTGGCCGTGCGCGCCACCCAGGGCAAGGGCGTGATGCCTGATGGTACGACCCGCTTTAGCTACAACGGCGAGCCGATTTACCACTACATGGGCTGTTCCACGTTCAGCGAGTACACCGTGGTGGCCGCCGTGTCGCTGGCCAAGATCAACCCTGATGCCAACCCCGAGCAGGTCTGCCTGCTGGGCTGCGGCGTAACCACCGGTCTGGGAGCTGTTAAGAACACCGCCAAGGTGCAGGAAGGCGATACCGTGGCCGTGTTTGGCTTGGGCGGTATTGGCTTGGCCGTGATTCAAGGCGCGCAGCTGGCCAAGGCGGGGCGCATCATCGCCATCGACACCAACCCCGGCAAGTTCGATCTGGCCAAGACTTTTGGCGCGACTGATTGCATCAACCCCAAGGATTTTGACAAGCCCATCCAGCAAGTAATCGTCGAGATGACGGGCTGGGGCGTAGACCACTCCTTCGAGTGCATCGGAAACACCCAGGTCATGCGCGCAGCGCTGGAGTGCGCGCACCGTGGCTGGGGTCAGTCGGTCATCATTGGCGTGGCTGGTAGCGGCCAAGAAATCAGCACCCGTCCCTTCCAGCTGGTCACCGGCCGCAAGTGGATGGGCACAGCATTCGGTGGTGTGAAGGGCCGCAGCGAGTTGCCCGGCATGGTGGAAGACGCGATGGCTGGCAAGATCCAGCTGGAGCCTTTTGTGACCCACACCATGGGTCTGGCCAAAATTAACGAGGCCTTTGATTTAATGCATGAAGGCAAGTCCATCCGCTCGGTGGTGCATTACGGCGAGTAACGTCCACTGCAGTCGCTATGCTGCTGCGTGCGGCTGGCGCAATCCTTGGCATCGTTTTTGCCTGGCCGTATAGCGTATTGCTTGCGGCCTCACGCCTGGTCTTAACCGCAAACCTGCGATTCGCTGGGCTGTGTGAGCCACTCTTAGTTTTTGCTACCCCTGATGCGCTTCAATATCTTGCAAGGAGATTGGCATGCAACACCCGTATTTTGGTGATTTGGATACCAGTGACCAAGATGGCACTGATGTGATTTGGGAGCGCGATCTGGAGCTGGCAGGCCAGCCCGTGGATGTGGCGCTGTGGGCGAATGAGAACCAGGTGCTGGACCCTGCACAGCTCGATGCCTTTGCACTACTGCTGGAAGATCTGCCCGAGCTGGATGCCAAGGCCCGTGGTTTTTTGACGGTGGAGTTGAACGAGGACGATGACTTTATCGCCTACCACACCGACGAGGTAGAAAACTTCCCTGCGCTGGCGGCGATTGCACCGGATGGCGAGATATCTATCGACGAGTTTGTGCGCGCTTTGCGTCTGTGCAATATCGGCTTGTGGTGCGATGGCACGGTGGTAATGGATTACCAGATTGATCCGGATCACAGCGACCAGATCCTGGCCGTCAAACTTGATATGCAGGGCGGGCTCAAAGAGGTGGCTTGGGAGAGTTGAGCATCGCGTGGAGGCTGCCGCTACCACAACAGCGTGCAGCCGCCATAACCCGTTAGCGCACATAGCGCGCCCACAGCCGCGACAATCTCGGCTTATCTCTATCGCGGCACCGCCGCAGCACTGTATTCATGTCTTTCACCACCTTGGGCCTGGCCCCTTCGCTGGCGCATGCCGCTCAATCCCGCGGCCTGATTGCGCCAACCGCTATTCAGCAGCAAGCCATTCCAGCCGTTTTGGATGGGCGCGATCTGCTGGCCTGCGCGCCCACGGGCTCGGGCAAAACAGCGGCCTATGTGCTGCCGCTGTTGCAGGCGTGGATGCTGGGTGACGAGGCGGGTAGCGCAGGCCCGCGCAGCACGCAAGCGCTGATCTTGGTGCCCACGCGAGAGCTGGCCACCCAGGTGGCCGAGCTGCTCTACCACGTGGGTGAATCGCTGGGCCGCCGCCCCAAGGTAGCGGTTCTGACCGGTGGCGTCTCTATCAACCCGCAACTGATGGCGCTGCGTGGCGGCGCTGATATGGTGATCGCCACGCCCGGTCGCCTGCTGGATGTAGTGGCGCACAGCAAGCTGCAACTGGGTGCTATTCAAACCTTGGTGATGGATGAGGCCGACCGCCTGATGGACCTGGGCTTTGCCGAGGAACTGGGCCAGATCTTGCAACTGCTGCCCGCAACCGCACAGCGCCAAACTTTGTTGCTATCTGCCACCTTCGCGCCGGCGGTACAGGCCTTGGTGCCCACCTTGCTGCGTGACGATTTTGTGCGGGTTGAGATTGAATCCACCCACCAGCAAGACGCGACTATTGTGCAGCGCGCCATCCATATCGATGCCGCGCGCCGTAGTGCGCTGCTGCGAGAGCTGGTGCAACAGTACCCTGATCAGCGCATTCTGGTGTTTGTTGCCAGCCGCTACAGCGCCGAGCATGTGGCCGACAAGTTGTACGGTAAAGGCATTTACGCCACCGCTTTCCACGGAGAGCTGAGCCAAGGCGCGCGCCAGAAAGTACTGGAGGAGTTTAAAAATCAGCAGTGGCAAGTCGTCATAACCACCGATCTGGCATCGCGTGGCCTGCACATTGATGCGCTGCCCATCGTCATCAATTACGACCTGCCACGCTCGCCCGACGATTACACCCACCGCGTAGGTAGAACTGGCCGGGCGGGGCTGTCGGGCACAGCGATCAGCTTTGTTACGCCCGCCAGCGAAGTGCATTGGGCGTTGATTGCCAAGCGCAATGAGCTCGATATCACGCTAGAGACTCTGCCCGCTTACCCTGTGACGGAAACCGCGCCCGAGCGCCAGCTACATGAAGATGGCAACAACGGCGGCGTCAAAGGCAAGCGCATGAGCAAAAAAGACAAGCTGCGCGCAGCGGCAGCTAAAGCCGCTGGCGACAACGATAACCCCTGAAAACCGAGCATTTGCAGAGCAGAACCCATGTCTGAGATCACCGCTTCTTTGTCCTTAAAAGCGGCGCACGCCTGCTTTGGCGGCGCCCAGCGCTATTACGAGCACTTTGCCAGCGAGATCGGCTTGGCCATGAAGTTCTCCGTCTTCTTGCCGCCCAAAGCGGTAGAGGGGGAGAAGGTGCCCGCGCTGCTGTACCTGGCGGGTCTGACCTGTACGGAAGACACCTTCATGGTCAAAGCTGCCGCCCAGCGCTTGGCGGCTGAGCTGAATGTGGCGTTGATCACCTGCGATACGAGTCCACGCGGCGCAAATCTGCAGGGCGAAGCGGATAACTGGGATTTTGGCGTGGGTGCAGGCTTTTACCTGGACGCCACAGCCAAGCCTTGGGCGCTGCATTGGCGTATGGAGAGCTATATCCTGAACGACTTGCTGCCGCTGGTCGGCGACAAGCTGCCGATTGATTTGCAGCGCCTGGGCATCTTTGGCCACAGCATGGGCGGCCACGGGGCGCTCACCCTGGCGCTGCGTCACCCCGGCGTGTTCAAGTCGGTATCGGCTTTCGCTCCCATTGCCAACCCTGTCAACTGCCCTTGGGGTCAAAAAGCGTTCACCGGCTATTTGGGGGATAACAAAGCGGAGTGGGCCCGGCACGATGCGAGCATGCTGATGGCCGAAAGAGCCGCTGCACCCTATCCCGCAGGCATCCTGATCGACCAAGGCCTTGCTGACAAGTTTTTGCTAGAAAAGCAACTGTTGCCCGAAGCTTTTGAAGCGGCTTGCGCCAAAGTAGGCCAGCCTCTGACGCTACGCCGCCATGCGGGCTACGACCACGGTTACTACTTTATCCAGACGTTTATTGAAGACCACCTGCGCCACCATGCGCAGCAGTTGATGGCCTGATGCCTTAGGCGTGGCATGCAAAAAAGGGAGCAGGGCTCCCTTTTTCTATGTCTGACGAGGTGAAAACGTAGCCGCTTAGCGCATCCACCCCGGCACATCGCTTTCCACAATTTGCGGAGCCATACCTGCATCGCACCACAGCACGGCGAGTTGCTCCCAGTCACCAGCCAGGCGCTTGGCATCGGCATGGCCCATGCCGATGACTAAAAAACCGGGCTCGGCCGGCCAGCCGTTGGCGGGGTGCTGGGCCACCGTGGGGATGAGTGCATAGCCCGCGGCGCGCAGGGAGCGGGTCAACTGGGCGTGGCGCTCTATGTTTTCTTCCTTGGTCAGCAGCTCACCCATGGGATTAAAGGCAGTGATCAGGCAAGCGCAGTCGGTTTGGTGCTGCTGGTAGAGAGCGGCCAAAACGGGTTGGGCCTGGCCCACTTGCAGCACAAACGGTGCTTGGTGCAGCACGTGGTAGTGGGTTTCTTCAAAGGCCTTGCGCAGCTCTGGCGTTAGGGTGGTCATAAATTGATAGCTGCTAACGCCCATTGGGAATGCGATAGCGCCTGTTTTATCTAATGATAGGAGGAACGGCCACGCGGGTGGCCCAGAGGACGCCATCGTAGCGGGCAAGCGACTCCCTACTAGCTAGGCGTAGTTTTTAGTACGGGTTACACGAAATTCGTGTGATCGGTGACAATACGCGCTTCGCCCGCATTTGGCGCTTTGCCGAGTGCTTTTAATTTTGACTTTTCTCTTTGAGTTGTTAGGCACCATGAAAAAACGTTCCTTCGTTGCCACCTTGGCGCTGTCTGCCTTGTTGGCCGCTTGCGGTAAGAATGAAGCTCCCAAGCCTGCTGAGGCACCTGCGCCTGCGCCCGTTGCTGCTGTTGCCACCAAGCTGGTGGTGGGCTTGGACGATAACTTCCCGCCCATGGGCTTTCGCGACGAGAAGAACGAGATCGTGGGTTTTGACATTGACATGGCCCGCGAAGTGGCCAAGCGCGCCAATATCGAAGTCGAGTTCAAGCCAATTGACTGGAACGCCAAGGAAGCTGAGCTGCTGGGCAAGCGCGTTGACGCTCTGTGGAATGGCCTGACCATTCTGGAGACACGCAAGGAAAAGATCCTGTTCACCGACCCCTACATGGTGAACAAGCAAATCATCATCACCAAGTCCGGCTCGGATATTAAGACCAAGGCCGACATGGCTGGCAAGGTGGTGGGGGCGCAAGAAGGCTCCAGCGCTGTAACGGCGATGGAGAAGGAAGCCGAACTGCACGCCAAGTTCAAGGAAACCAAGCTGTTTGGTGACAACATCACCGCATTGATGGACTTGGAGACCGGTCGCCTGGACGTGGTGGTGGTGGACGAGGTGGTAGGCCGTTACCTGGTCAACAAAAAGCCTGACAATTACACCGTGCTGGCTGAAGACTTTGGAACCGAAGACTACGGCGTGGGCTTTCGCAAGGACGACGAAGCCACCCGTAACAAGGTGAACGACGCCCTGAACGAGATGAAGAAGGACGGCAAGGCTGCTGAAATCGCGCAGAAATGGTTCGGCGCGGATGTGATCAAGCACTAATTTTTGGTGTGACCAATACCGGCAGGGCACCGCTCTGCCGGTATTTTGTTTTTAACGACAAGTGCGCTTGTCTGGGGTAGAACCTGGCAGCGCCCGCGCCTGTGGCCGCTTGTGCAGCGCCACCTTGAAGGCCATCGATGGACTATGTAATTTCTCTGCTGGGGCCGCTGTCAAACGGCGCCCTGGTCACTCTCAAGCTGTTTGTTATTACCCTGGTGCTGTCGGTGCCGCTGGGTTTGGCATTAGCACTGGCGCGCATTTCGCGCTTTAAATGGCTGTCGCGCCTGGTTGAAGCCTATATCTGGCTAATGCGCGGCACACCGTTGATGCTGCAGCTGCTGTTTATTTATTTTGCGCTGCCTTTTGTGCCAGTGATTGGTGTGCGTCTGCCCGATTTCAGCGCTGCGGTGGTGGCGTTTGCGTTTAACTACGCGGCCTATTTTGCGGAGATCTTCCGCGCTGGTATCCAAAGCGTAGACCGCGGCCAGTACGAAGGCGCCAAGGTGCTGGGCCTGTCGTATGGCCAGACCATGCGGCGCATTGTGCTGCCGCAAATGGTGCGCACCATTTTGCCGCCGGTCAGCAACGAGACCATTACTTTGGTTAAAGACACTTCGCTGATCTACGTGCTGGCCTTGAACGACTTGTTGCGCGCTGCGCGCGGCATTGTGCAGCGCGATTTCACCATCACGCCATTTGTGGTGGCTGCTGCCTTCTACCTGATCATGACCTTGATCCTGACTTGGATCTTTAATCGCCTTGAGAAGAAATATGCAAAATATGACGCCTGATTTCAGCCAAGCGGGCGTCATGGTGCAGGCCCGCAATATCCACAAAGCTTTTAACGGTACCGAGGTGCTCAAGGGGGTGTCGCTTGACATCCACAAGGGCGAGGTGGTTGCTGTCATTGGGCCATCGGGCTCGGGTAAAAGCACCTTTTTGCGCTGCCTGAACCACCTGGAGGTCATTGACTCCGGCTCGGTCATCGTTGATGGCGCAACTTTGGTTAAAAGCAACGCCCAAGGTGTGGCGCATTACGTGCCGGATGGCGAGCTGCGCACTATCTTGCGCCGCATGGGCATGGTGTTCCAGTCGTTTAACCTGTTTCCCCATCTGACGGTGCTGGAGAACATCATCGAGGCGCCGATGATCGTCAAAGGCCTGAGCCGCGATGCCGTCATGCCTAAGGCGCAAGAGCTGCTGCGCAAAGTGGGGCTGTTGGAAAAAGCAGACGCTTACCCGGCCCGTTTGTCAGGTGGCCAAAAACAGCGTGTGGCCATTGCCCGTGCGCTGGCGATGGAGCCGGACATCATGCTGTTCGATGAGCCCACATCGGCGCTGGACCCGGAGCTGACCGGCGAAGTGCTGCGCACAATGCGCGAACTGGCTGAGGAACACATGACCATGTTGGTGGTGACCCACGAGATGGGTTTTGCCCGGGAAGTAGCGAACACCGTGGTCTTCATGGATCAGGGAGAGCTGATTGAAGCCAAGCCAGCGCGCGCCTTTTTTGAGGAATGCAGCCATCCGCGCATTCAGGCTTTCCTAGATAACATGTTGTGAGCTTATTAGCCTGCTGGCGCCCGTCTATCGGGTGCTGGCAGCTATTGTTTTGATAGTTTGCGGTGCACTTGGTGCGTTATGGCCAAGTGTTGGCTTCTTGCTGCGCATTGTTATAAATCTGCTTGTCACGCATGGTCTATTTCGCACAGGTCTGCATCCGGTGTTATAAATACATACACGAATGTTTGTTGCGAATGGTAAGACTATTGCAACACTACGTTCAGCAACCCGACTACACGGGTGCCAATAGCTATCACGTATGATGGCAGTGCCGGATTTATCCGGTTTTTCTATGCAAATTTCTGCCACCACACCACTTGTTGAACTGCGTAATGTCACCTTCGGATATGGGGGCCGCACTATCCTGCGCGACGTGTCGCTCACTATCCCACGTGGCAAAGTCACGGCGCTGATGGGCGCATCAGGTGGTGGCAAAACCACAATCCTGCGCCTGATTGGCGGTCAGGTGCGCGCCCAGGCCGGCGAGGTACTACTTGGGGGGCAAGACGTAGGCGCGATGACGCAAGGGCAGCTCTATGCAGCGCGGCGCCGTATGGGCATGCTGTTTCAGTTTGGGGCGCTTTTTACTGATATGACGGTGTTCGAGAACGTGGCTTTCCCGCTGCGCGAGCACACGCAGTTGGCTGAGCCGTTGATTCGCGACATCGTTCTGATGAAGTTGCACGCCGTAGGCCTGCGTGGTGCGCGTGATCTGATGCCCTCGCAAGTCTCGGGCGGTATGGCGCGGCGCGTGGCGCTGGCACGGGCGATTGCGCTCGACCCTGAACTGATCATGTATGACGAGCCCTTTGCAGGCTTGGATCCGATCTCGCTGGGTACATCGGCTCAGTTGATCCGCGAGTTGAACGATGCCATGGGACTCACCAGCATCATCGTCTCGCATGATCTGGAAGAGACCTTCAGGCTCGCTGACAAGGTCATCATCTTGGGCCCTGGCACCGTAGCTGCCCAGGGATCACCCGATGAGGTGCGTAGCAGTACCGATCCGTTGGTGCACCAATTTGTCAACGCGCTGCCTCAGGGGCCGGTGCCCTTCCATTACCAAGGCCCCAGTGTCGAAGAAGACTTTGGCGTGCTTACTAAGAGAGGAGGCCACTGATGCGTTGGTGGCATCCCGCTGATATTGGCTTTGCGGTACGCAGCAAGGCTGCCAATGTAGGCGCAGCAACGCGCTTGTTTGGCTTGATGGTCGCGTCGCTGGGTTCGGCATTCAAGCGCCCCGGCTTGGTGCGAGACCAAATCCATTTCTTGGGCAATTACTCGCTCGCCATCATTGGCGTGTCGGGATTGTTTGTAGGCTTTGTGCTTGGCTTGCAGGGTTACTACACCTTGCAACGCTATGGCTCGGCAGAGGCGCTAGGCTTGCTGGTAGCGCTCAGCCTGATCCGTGAGCTGGGCCCGGTGGTAACGGCCTTGTTGTTCGCCGGCCGCGCTGGCACGGCGCTGACGGCCGAGATTGGCTTGATGAAGGCGGGTGAGCAGCTATCGGCCATGGAGATGATGGCGGTTGATCCCGTCAAGCGCATTTTGGCGCCGCGTTTTTGGGCAGGTGTTATTGCCATGCCACTGCTAGCGGCGGTATTTAGTGCAGTGGGCGTCATCGGTGGCTGGGTAGTAGGCGTGTTGATGCTGGGCATTGACGGCGGTGCCTTCTGGGGCCAGATGCAAAGCGGCGTCGATGTGTTTGCCGATTTGGGTAATGGCGTGGTCAAGAGTGTGGTGTTTGGTGTGGCAGTGACGTTTATTGCACTGCTGCAAGGCTATGTGGCCAAGCCTACGCCGGAGGGCGTGTCGCGCGCTACTACACGTACGGTGGTGATGGCCTCGCTCACGGTTTTGGCTCTGGATTTCTTGCTCACCGCAATGATGTTCAGCATTTGATGCTACTAAAAATATAATTGCAGAGAAACGGATACACCTATGCAGCCTTCAAAAAACGATATTTGGGTTGGCCTGTTTGTGATGCTGGGCGCTGTGGCGCTGGTGTTCTTGGCGCTCAAGTCCGCGAACTTGTTGACATTGGATTTCAGCAAGGGTTATCAGATCACGGCGCGCTTCGATAACATTGGCGGTCTCAAGCCCCAGGCGGCCGTGCGAAGCGCGGGCGTCAAAGTAGGCCGTGTCAAAAGCATTACGTTTAACGACAAGACCTTCCAGGCCGATGTGCACCTGGAGTTGAACAACGGCTTCGCCTTTCCCAAGGACAGTTCGTTCAAAATTCTGACCAGTGGCCTGTTGGGCGATCAATACGTGGGCGTAGAGCCAGGTTACGAAGAAAAAACGCTGGCTGCAGGCGACACCATCACCAATACACAATCAGCCATCGTGCTGGAAAACTTGATTGGCCAGTTCCTGTACGGCAAGGCGTCGGACGGCGCTGCAGCCAAGCCAGCTGAACAACAATAGATAACACGGGATTCATGATGAGCAAGACACAACAAACCTGGGCGCAAAGCCGTACCTGGGCGCTGGCAGCAACGCTGGGTGCCAGCGCGCTGTTGGCTGGTTGCGCTACCGGCCCCAATGCCAATCCGCGTGATCCGCTGGAGCCGTACAACCGCACGATGTTCAATATCAACGATGCGGTGGATGGCGCCGTGTTTGCGCCTGTGGCAACGGGGTATAAGAATGTGACGCCCGAGCCTGTGCGCATAGCAGTGACCAATTTTTTCGCCAATATTGGCGATCTGTGGTCCATTTTTAATAACGCGCTGCAACTGAAGGGTGAGGGCACCTACAACAGTGTGGTGCGCTTTACCACCAACACCGTGCTCGGTCTGGGCGGCTTGATTGACGTGGCCAGCGAGATGGATATTGAGCGCCACAAGCAGGACTTTGGTTTGACTATGGCGCGCTGGGGCGTGCCGCAAGGCCCGTATCTGGTGCTGCCGTTTTTTGGCCCCTCCTCTATTCGCGATACGGGTGGTTTGGTGGTCGATGTTTACGGTTACTCCCCTGGTTATATCCATGACATTCCGGTGCGTAATTCGCTGTATGGCCTGAGCCTGGTCAACAAGCGCGCCAACCTGCTGGGCACCACATCGCTGGTGGAGAGCGCCGCGCTCGACAAGTACAGCTTTACCCGAGATGCCTACCTGCAACTGCGTCAGCATGAAGAGAGCATGGGCAGTGAAGAGGACGAGACGCAGTGGATGAACGAATCTGCACCCGAACCCGTGCCAGATTCTGGGGCTAAAAAGTAACTATTACCTGCAGGCGGAACCTGCCTGCCTGGTGCAAGATCAAAAGCGAATCTGCTGGGCCACCGGGCCATGCAGCAGACGCTGAAAGGAACAAGCAATGATGAACCGACGAGTACTGGTGCAATATACGGCTGCATGGGCCGCTGTGGCCGCCTTGGTTGCTGCGCCGCTGGCCGCCAGTGCAGCAGATATGGCGCCGGACGCCATGATCCAAAAATTGTCAAACGATGTACTGAACACGCTTAAGACCGACCAAGCCATCCGCTCGGGCGATGCCTCCAAGATCATCACGTATGTCGACAGTGTGGTCATGCCCAATGTAGATTTCCGCCGCATGATGGCCTCTGCCGTGGGGCCCAAGTGGCGCACGGCCACTGCATCGCAGCAGCAGCAGTTGCAGGATGAATTCAAAAAACTGATGGTCAACACCTATGCCGGTGCCTTGCATCAGGTGGGCGATCAGACCATCAGCGTCAAGCCCGTGCGCATGCAGGCTGGCGACAAGGAAGTCGTTGTCCGCTCCGAGATCCTGGGCCGTGGCGAGCCTATCCAGCTCGACTACCGTCTTGAGAAAACGCCAGGCCAAGGCATGGGCTGGAAGATCTACAACTTGAACGTGATGGGCATTTGGATGGTGGAAACCTACCGCAGCCAGTTTCAAGAAGAGTTGAACAAACCTGGCGGAAGCCCACAAACTTTGATTGACTCTATCGCCGCCCGCAACAAGGCCAACGCGAGCAAGTAACCATGGCCACGCTTAGCCTGCCATCTACCTTGACCCATGCGGAGGCGAATGCCTGCTTGCAGCAATTGCAGGCGGGCATAGAGCAACTGCCCGCTGGCAGTGAGGCGGTGGTGGAGGCCAGCTCACTGGCTGTGCTGGATTCATCCGCGCTGGCCGTTTTGCTAGAGTGCCGCCGCAGCGCCTTGGCGGCCGGCAAAACCTTGCGCGTGGTGGGATTGCCCGCGTCTGCCGCCACCGTAGCGCGTCTTTATGGCGTGGACAGCTTGCTGGCCTGAAGTCACGGAACCCCCAGCACAGCATCACGGGCATACAGCACCTACAATGGCTGGCTCATGTCCGCCATCGATTTTCAATCCATCTCTAAGGTCTACCAGACCGCCAAAGGCCCGTTCCAGGCACTGAACAATGTCAGCCTCCAGATTGAGGAAGGCGAGTTCTTTGGCCTGCTAGGGCCGAACGGCGCTGGTAAAACTACCCTGATCAGCATCTTGGCGGGCTTAGCGCGGGCCACGGGCGGCTCCGTCAAAGTGTTGGGCAGCGATGTGCAAAGCGACTATGCCAATGCCCGCCGCAAGCTGGGCATCGTGCCGCAAGAGCTGGTGTTTGATCCATTCTTTAATGTGCGCGAATCCCTGCGTATCCAGTCCGGGTACTTTGGCGTCAAAAACAATGATGCCTGGATCGATGAGTTGCTGGAAAGCTTAGGCTTGGCGGACAAAGCCCATGCCAATATGCGCCAGTTGTCCGGCGGCATGAAGCGCCGCGTGCTGGTGGCACAGGCCTTGGTGCACAAGCCACCCATCATCGTGCTGGATGAGCCTACCGCCGGTGTGGATGTAGAGCTGCGCCAAACGCTGTGGCAGTTTGTCAGCAAGCTCAACAAGCAAGGGCACACGGTGCTGCTGACCACCCATTACCTGGAAGAGGCAGAGGCGTTGTGCAACCGCATCGCCATGCTGCGATCAGGCCATGTGGTGGCTCTGTCCACCATGGCAGAGCTGCTGCAGGGCAGCTCGTCCAATGTGCTGCAGTTCAAAACCGATAGCATGCTGCCTGCCGATTTGGCTGCGCAAGCACGTATCACTGGCCGTATTGTGCAATTGCCCGCAGCCAGTAGTGCGGATGTGGAGCGCATTTTGGCGCAGCTGCGCGTGGCTGAGGTTAATGTCGAAGATCTGGAGATCCGCCGTGCGGACTTGGAGGATGTGTTCTTGCAAGTCATGGCCCGCGATGCTGCAGCTCCCCACGCCACCGCCCAGCTGGGCCAAGGAGTAGCGCGATGACCGGTTGGCAAACTCTGCTCTACAAAGAGGTGCTGCGGTTCTGGAAGGTCAGCTTTCAGACTATTGGGGCCCCGGTGCTTACCGCCGTGCTGTACTTGCTGATTTTTGGCCACGTACTGCAAGGCAAGGTTACCGTGTTTGGCGATGTCAGCTACACCGCATTTTTGGTGCCTGGCCTTGTCATGATGAGCCTGCTGCAGAACGCATTTGCCAATAGCTCGTCCAGCTTGGTGCAAAGCAAGATCATGGGCAGCCTGGTGTTCATCTTGCTCACGCCGCTGTCGCACTGGGGTTGGTTTTTTGCCTTTGTGGGCGCGGCTGTGGTGCGCGGGTTGGCCGTGGGCTTGGGCGTGTATATCATCACCCTGTTTTTTGCGCCGCCGCATTTTGCATCGCTCCCCTGGGTGCTGATGTTTGCTGTGCTGGGTGCTGCGCTCATGGGTACCTTGGGTTTGATTGCAGGCCTTTGGGCTGACAAGTTCGACCAGATGGCGGCGTTCCAGAATTTTGTCATCGTGCCGATGACCTTCCTCTCGGGCGTGTTCTATTCCATCCAGTCGCTGCCGCCGTTTTGGCAAACGGTCAGCCACCTGAACCCGTTTTTCTACATGATTGATGGTTTCCGCTATGGCTTTTTTGGTCAAAGCGATACCTCGCCTTGGCTGAGCCTGGGCATCGTCGGCATTGCCTGGCTGGTGTTTAGCGCGCTGGCCATTCACTTGCTGCGTACCGGCTACAAGATTCGAAATTGATATGACTGCTGACGAACTGAAAAACATCATCGCCACCGGCCTGGCGTGTGACCACATCGCACTTGAGGGCGATGGCCGCCATTGGTATGCCACCATCGTTGCTGCTGAGTTTGACGGCAAGCGTCTGGTGCAGCGCCAGCGTCTGGTCTATGCCACGTTGGGCAACCGCATGGCAACTGACGAAGTGCATGCGCTGTCGATGAAGACCTACTCGCCCGCCGAATGGGCGGCGCAGCAAGCCTGAGTTTTGAGTGATATTGCTATTGTATAAATAGCTGTTTGCGCAGGTGGAGTGGGCGCTAACGCCTAGTTTTACCAAAAGCCTGCGCCAAAGGTTACCCCGTGGACAACAACACCATGATCACGCTGGCACTCTCCAAAGGCCGCATTTTTGACGAAACCCTGCCCCTGCTGGCCGCCGCTGGCATCGAGATGCTGGAAGACGTGGAGAAGTCGCGCAAGCTAATCTTCCCTACCAGCCAGCCCGATGTGCAAGTGGTGCTGGTGCGGGCGTCTGACGTGCCCACCTATGTGCAATACGGCGGCGCCGATGCGGGTGTGACTGGCAAGGACACCTTGCTTGAGCACGGCGGTGGCGGCCTGTTCCAGCCGCTGGATCTGCAAATCGCCAAATGCCGTGTAAGCGTGGCTGTGCATAACGATTTTGACTACCAGCACGCTGTCAAGCGCGGTGCCCGCTTGCGGGTAGCTACCAAGTACCCTGAGATCGCTCGCAATTTTTTCGCCAACAAAGGCGTGCACGTTGATCTGATCAAGCTCTACGGCAGCATGGAGCTGGCCCCGTTGACCGGCATGGCCGATGCGATTGTTGACCTGGTCAGCACTGGCAACACCTTGCGCGCCAACAACCTTAAAGAGGTCGAGCACATCATCGACATCAGCTCTCACCTGGTCGTCAATCAGGCGGCGCTCAAGCTCAAACAAAAGCGCCTGCGCCATATCATTGATGCGTTTAGCGCTGGCGTTGCCAACAGCAACGGCTGATTTTTCTGCTTTTTATCGCTGGTATTTACTATGGAACTCGTAGCTGCTCCCGCCCGTCTATCAACCGCTGATGCCCAGTTTGAGCATGATTTTGCTAAGCGCCTGCATTGGTCGGCAGACACGGACGCGGCTATCGAGCAGCGCGTGGCCGACATCCTGGCCGATGTGCAAAAGCGTGGCGATGCAGCCGTGCTGGAGTACACCGCGCGTTTTGATGGTTTGAACGCTGATTCCATGGCTGCGCTGGAGCTGACACCGGCCGAGTTGAAGGCTGCTTTTGACAGCTTGCCTCCCGATCAGCGTGAGGCCCTGGAATCTGCTGCACGCCGTGTGCGCAGCTACCACGAAGCGCAGAAGAAGGCCAACGGCGAAAGCTGGAGCTACCGCGACGAAGA
>JAVXMM010000004.1:0-91829 GCA_036646255.1 Comamonas sp. | reverse complement strand
CATCGGGGTTGAAGTTGGCATCCAGCGAGCCATCGGCATTCAGCCGCGCAATGTACTTGCGCGCCTGCCCCCCCATCTGGCTGAAATCTCCCCCCACCAGGACCTTGCCATCGGGCTGCACGGCCAGGCTGTTGACCACGCCATTGGCACCGGGGTTGAAGCCATCTATTGCCGATTGCGCATGCGCCGGTACAAGCCACAAGGGCGACAGGACAAAGACCATAGACGCCAGAACGTAGCGCATGAGACGCATGAGAGCACGCAGTTGACTCAGCGAACTGCTCAGAGACTCAAGTGCACCCGTGGCGCGCAAAAATGTGCTCACCTTCGCGCTGTTGATGCTGGCTCCCAATAGATGGCCCCCGTTATTAGGCGCCCTCAAAAAACTGAGCAGTTGTAAAAACAAGATTCGCCAAAGACACAACATATTCATGGCATTCATCGATAACCCCTCGTATCCAAGATGCTGGTGTGGCTCGCAGAACAAGCTGAGACCACGGTTGTAGTTATTAAATTAAACGTATAACAAACTGAAACACGCAGTAGTACATTTGTAACAGTGGATGTTTATACAGTGATGTGGCTTGCGAGGTCTGTTTGAGTGCACATTGATGAATGACCGCCTCTGGCCGGAACCTTCAGGTCACAGCCATGCTGCATTGGCACTCACTAGGCTTCATACGCCACAAGCATTTGTAACGAAGCGTTGTAGCGTCAAAATGACTTTTACGCCCCATCCAAACGGATAGGTAGGCATGCATTAACAGTAGGTATTTACCCGCAAAGACGCGAGCAAAGGTCTGCTTTGGGGCAACAGGGTGAAGGGCGGGTGTTGGCCGATAGCAGCCGTATGAGCCAGACTGGTCAACACAAAAATGTCCTGCCCAAGTTCAATCAGCGCACTGTCCACGAATCATCGGAGCGCGTGTCCCTTTCAACCAGAGTCCGCAGGCGAGCGGGCCGGCCCATCTTTTTTGCCCAGAAGGGTGTGGCAGAGATTGGTACTTGTTGCTGCGCTGCGCATTGCCGTTAAACAGCTGCCGGATAGTCAGTTCAGTACGTCAGTTCGTGAGGTTGGGGGCACCCAGTGCCGTCCATACCCTGCGCTCTGCACCGCATGCTAAGGAGGCAGGGACGGGCCCGAGCGGTTTCATTGTTGATACGCAATTTTGATAGCTGCTAGCGCCCAATGGCCGGGCGCTGGAGGTGAATTTGGTAATTAATGCTAAAGATCCTGGGACATCCGATTAGGTTGCTCGTACCGTTTGGCTGATCTCGCCGCCAGTCTGAAAACAGCCACTTGAGGCTGGTTCTCTCGGAGTATTGGGCGAGTGCTTCAGCTTGATCGCGACCGCCCGGGAGGGCGGCAATGCGCTCAGCGCGGGGGCGCTCCAGTGCGGCATTCTGCGGAATCGTTAGCGTGCTTGAGGTAGGCAATCAAGTCGCTGCGTTCCTTGGCATCCGGGATTCCGGCATAAGTCATCGTTGTGCCTGGAACCACCTGCATGGGCTGGGCCAGGAAGCGGTCCAGTGTTTTTTCATCCCAGGTGAGGCCGGAGTTTTTCATGGCGGGCGAGTAAGCAAAGCCGGGCACCGTACCCGCACGCCTGCCTAGCAGGCCACAGTGGTGCGGCCCCACCCGATCGTAGGCCAGCGCATGGCAGGCCGCGCAGCGGGCGTAGACTTGCTCGCCGGGCAGCTTGTCCGGTGCTGAGTGTGCGGTCGCGGCGAGTGACAGCACACCCAGCAGAAACCACCGTGCGGTGCTCATGATACGAACGCCACGGGGACTGGCACCTCGCCTAAGGCCTGGCGCAGCACGGCCCAGTGCATGGCCTCGTCGCCCAGGATGCTGGCCGCGGCCTTGGACAGCTCTCGATTACCGAATAGCGGAACGGCGCCCAGATAGGCACTGACAGCCCCTTGTTCCAGACGCGCCGCAAAGCGCAGCACATCCTCCTGTGATTTCAGTTGGTTTACCGGGAAGTTGTAGGCCGCTTTGGGGACGACCGGCTTGCCACCCAGTTTTTCAATCGTTTTTGCGAGCAGATCGGCGTGTGCTTTGTGGTGGCCTTGAAAGCTCACGGCCAGCTCTAGCACTGGTGCTTGTAGCAGTTTGCTTTCTGCACCCAGCTGATAAGCGGCGATGGCCTCGAGCTCAGCACCCAGGGCGGTGTTGAGGATTTGTGTGTCCTGTGTCCGCCCATCGCCAGCCTTGGCCGCTAGTGCCTCACGACCTGCCAGTAAAGCCACCGCTGCCCCAGAAAGCGCCAGCCCAGACTGGCCAAGAAAGAGGCGGCGAGCCTCTTGTGGATGGGTGATGTGCAAGAAAGACATGACGCGCTCCTTTGTGGGCAATGGGTGCTGTGCTGGATGGCCGGAGATTCGGTGTCCACGACAAGCACTTATCCATTGGATGGTTCGGTGCATCGCTGCGTTCCGCCCCTGTTTACTACAGGGGCACTGCTCAAAGAGCCACGGGAACGTTTGACGTGGGTACACCATCCAATGGACATAGGAGGCGTACATGCCGCATACCCAAACTTCGAGCCGCAGTCATGTGGCTGCTGACGCATCGGATCTGGAGCTTGCTTTTAGCGCAATCGCAGGCGACGAGGTTGCTTTCGAGGCCATCATGCGGCGCCACAATCGGTTGTTGTTCCGCACTGCACGGGCTATTTTGAAAAGCGATACGGATGCTGAGGATGCCGTGCAGCAAGCCTATCTGAAGGCTTGGCAGGCGTTGGGTGGCTTCAGGGCGGATGCCCGGTTGACGACTTGGCTGGTACGTATTGTCGTTAACGAAGCGCTTGCACAGCGGAGACGCCTTCAGTTGGTTATCGTGCCGCTGGAGACTGTGATGGCATCGACGGAACAGATGGATAGCAACTGGCAGCAAGACGATATGGACCGCAGCCCCGAGCGCATTGCCATGCGTTCGGAGCTTCGGAAGATTATGGAGGCACGCATTGATATGCTGCCCGACGACTTTCGCCGGGTTTTCATGTTGCGCGGCGTGGAGGAGATGAGCGTGGAGGAGGTATCGCAGATACTGGAAATCCCGGAAGCTACAGTGCGCACGCGCTTCTTCCGTGCGCGAAGCATGCTTCGTGAAGGTCTATCGCAGGATCTGGATATGGCGCTCAGTGATGCATTCACTTTCGATGGAGATCGGTGCGATCGCATCGTGTCCTTGGTGAGGGCGCAGCTCTTGCCGCGCTGAGCAGGCCCATGGGGAAATAGCAGAAAACAGAAAAGGCCCGATTGGGCCTTTTCTGTTGTGCAGACTACCGGTCTAGCGCGGGGCTTTCGAGTTCGGGTCGTCCAATAGCTGCTGGCGCAGCTTTTCATCTTCGGTCATCTCAAACCACATTGCGTTCAGCACCGCAAAGGCGGCGGCCAACGGCAGGCCGAGGATCCAGGCGAAATACCACATAGTCTTATCCTTTCTCAGTCTTGCAGCGCGGCTTAGTAAGCGTGGCCGCTGCCGTCACGAATTTGTTTTTCATCGACCTTGCCCCACAGCACCGAGTACACCCAGCTGGTGTATAGCAGGATGAGGGGTATAAAGACCACGGTGCAGCACAGCATGATGAAAAGCGTCATGTGGCTTGATGAGGAGTCCCACACCGTCAGGCTGAAGCGCGGGTCAACGGAGGAAGGCAGGATCATCGGGAACATGGAAGCGCCCACGGTGAGGATGATGCCGGCAATACTCAGGCCACTGGTAATCATCGCCAAGCCCTCTTTGCGTGCACGCATCAGCACCAAGGTGATGAGGCAGCCAACCACGCCGAGTACGGGGGCAATCATGGTCCAGCTGTGCTTGCTGTAGTTGTTAAACCAGGCACCGGGAGCCACGGCCGCTGTTTTGTATAGCGGGTTGGATGGGCCGGTGGTATAGGCTGCCGAGGTGATGACGTAGCCGTCCACAAACTTCCACAGTACAAAACCTGCAAGCACAAACAGCACGGCGGTAGTGATAGTGGCAATGCTGCCCACGGTGCGGGCACGGGCCTGCACAGCACCTTCAGTCTTGATGCCCAGCCATGCTGCACCGTGCATGACCAGCATGCTGACGGACACGAGGCCGCACAAAATGGCAAACGGGTTCAGCAGGCCAAAGAATGTACCGTTGTAGAAGATTTGCATGTCAGGGTCCAGGCGGAAGGGTACGCCTTGCAGCACATTGCCCAGGGCTACGCCACAGATCAACGCGGGTACAAAACCACCGAAAAACAGCGCCCAATCCCAACCATTACGCCAGGCTTTGGATTCGCGCTTGCTGCGGTACTTGAAGCCTACGGGGCGCAGGATGAGTGCGACCACGATCACAAACATGGCCAGGTAAAAGCCTGAGAACGACACCGCATACAGCTGGGGCCAGGCGGCAAAGATGGCGCCACCACCCAGGATCAGCCAGACCTGGTTGCCTTCCCACGTGGGGCCGACGGCGTTGATGATGACGCGGCGTTCCACATCAGTCTTGCCCAAGAAGGGCAGCAACATGCCGGTGCCTAGGTCAAAGCCGTCCATCACGGCAAAGCCGATCAGGAGCACGCCCAGCAGTACCCACCAGATGACGCGAAGCACGTCATAGTCTAAAAGTGTATGCAAGATCATGGTTTACTTCCCCGAATAGGTAGGTTGTGCAGTGGCGACTGATGCATAGGTCAGCGGCTGTGCTTCCAGTTGCTCAGGCTCCAGCTCCGGGCCTTTTTGCACGGCTTTGAACATCAGCTGCATCTCGATGACAAATAGCACTGAGTAGATGGCGACGAAGCCCAGAATGGTCAGCAGCACGGTGGTCACGCCCAGGTTGGATGCAGCCACAGCTGTGGGCAGCACGCCTTCGATGATCCATGGTTGGCGGCCAAACTCGGCCACAAACCAGCCGCACTCAATCGCAACCCAGGGCAGAGGAAGCGACCACACGGCAGCTTTGAGCAGCCAGCGGTGCTTGTCCAGACGGTGGCGCGATGCCAGGTAGAAGAACACGGCCGTCAGCACGATGAAGTAAATACCCAGCGCAACCATGATGCGGAAGGTCCAGAACAGTGGCGCAACTTGCGGCACGGTGTCGTTAGCGGCCTTGGCGATCTGTTCGTCGGTTGCTTGGCGCGGGTCATCCACATAGCGCTTGAGTAGCAAGGCATAGCCCAGTGCATTGCCATTGGCTTCAAATTGTTCCTTCAACGCTGGATCGATGGTGGTGGTCGATCCCGCGTCGCGGATTTTCTCCAGCGCATCGTAGGCCTTGATGCCATCGCGGATCAGTACTTCGGCGTGTTTGACCAGGTCGTTGATGCCTTGCAGCTCGGTATCGAGCGAGCGTGTACCGATCAGGCCCATTACCCATGGAATGTGGATGGCGTAGTGCGTCTCGCGTGCCTCCTGGTCGGGGAAGCCGATGGCGGTGAAGGATGCCGGTGCAGGCTCGGTTTCCCACATGGCTTCGATCGCGGCGAGTTTCATCTTCTGGTGTTCGCCTGACAGGTAGCCAGATTCGTCACCCAGCACCACGACCGACAGCGAGCCTGCCAAGCCAAAGGCTGCAGCCACGGTCATAGAGCGTTTGGCCAAGGCCACATGCTTGCCCTTGAGCAAGTACCAGGCCGATATGCCCAGCACAAACAGCGCACCGCACACATAGCCAGCAGACACGGTGTGCACAAACTTGGCCTGCGCAACCGGGTTGCTCAGCACGGCGCCGAAGTCGTTTACTTCCATGCGCATGGTTTGCGGATTGAAGACCGAGCCCACGGGGTTTTGCATCCAGCCGTTGGCGATCAAAATCCACAGCGCCGACAGGTTGGTGCCGATGGCGGTGAGCCAGGTCACCATCAAATGCTTGACGGGTGAGAGTTTGTCCCAGCCAAAGAAGAACAGGCCGACAAAGGTAGCCTCCAGGAAGAAGGCCATCAGACCTTCAATCGCCAAAGGTGCACCAAAGATGTCGCCCACATAGTGGCTGTAGTAGCTCCAGTTCATGCCGAACTGGAACTCCATCACCACACCGGTGGCCACGCCCATCACAAAGTTGATGCCGAACAGCGTGCCCCAGAATTTGGTCATCTGGCGCCAGATGACGCGGCGCGTCATCACATACACCGTCTCCATGATGGCGACGAGCATCGACAAGCCGAGCGTTAGGGGGACGAATAAGAAGTGATAAAGGGCCGTGATTGCAAACTGCAACCGTGATAGCCCGACGATGTCGAGATCCATAAAGTGATCCTTTCCGTTCTTGAGAGTGCTCGATCCAATAAAACTGGCAAGAGGCTTGGTGGGCGCTTATCCCGGTCGCAAGCGCTGCAATAAATCATCAAAAGCGGGCGTGCCGCGCTGGGCTTGGGCGGCAATGCGGCCGCCCTCCAGCCAGACAATACGGTCAGCAAAGCGCGCCTCGCGCTGCAAATGGCTGGCCATTACGATGGCGCCTAGCCCTTTGGCGCAGCGTGCGCCCTGCCACTGGGCTAGCGACTGCATCACCTGTGCGGCGGTGGTGCGGTCCAGGCCTTCGGTCGGTTCGTCCAGCAAGGCCAAGGGTGCTGGATGCAATAAGAGTCGTGCAACGGCTAAACGGCGTGATTCACCGCCCGACAGACCTGCGCCTTGGCTGCCCAGCATGGTGCTCAGGCGCTGGGGCAGGGCTTGTACGTGCTCGGCCAAGCCCGCAGTGGCTAGCGCAGCCCATAGTTCTTCATCAGCAGCATCTGGCTTGGCTAGGCGCAGGTTGCCGGCAATAGTGTCGTGAAATAGCTCGGTACGCTGGGGCAGGCTGGCGCAGCTTTGGCGTGCCACCTGGCCTGCGCTGTAAGGCAGATCACCCGCAATCAAAGCCAGCAAACTGGATTTGCCCGCACCGCTGGCGCCCGCCAGTACTACCCATTCAGCATCATTGATGCACAGCTTAATGCTGGACAGCACAGGCTGCAAGGCCTGCGGGTGCTGGGCGCTGGCGTTGATGATATCGACTGCTACACCGGCCCTGGGTGCCAAAACGGTAGGTTCGGCAGCACTGTTTTTGAGTTGTGGGCCTAGGCGGCGCGCTGCTAGCAAAGTACGGCCTGCCTCCATCGCACCGCGGCGGATATTGAGCAACGGCTCCAGGGCAGCCAGCAACAGCAAGGTGGCCAAGGCCATAATCGGTGCGCCAATCTGGCCTTGGTGTGCGAGCCATGCGCCGCACAGCAGGGCTGCCGCTGTCGCCACATGGCCTACCATGGCGATGGTTATGCCAGCGATGGCTTCGGTGCGGTTTAGCGCCATGTCAGCGGCATATAGCTGGTGCTCCGCGCTCGTTACTTTGTTGATCTGACGCGCGTAGCTGCCAGCCATCACCAGCTCCGTCTGGCCGCCAACAGCATCAATCACAGCAGCGCGCAAATGCTCGCCTGCCACGCTGCGGCGTATGGCACTGACAAAGCCGCGCCGCATGCACCAGGCAATGCAGGCCACGCCGCCCGCCACGATGATGCAGGCCACCAGTGCGCCGCTGCGCCAATCTAAAAACAAGCCCAATGCCAAGCCCGTAACCAAGGCGCTGGCCAGCAGAGCGGCAGCGGGGGTCAGCAGGCGCAGGTAGACGGCGTCCAGCGCGTCGATATCGGATGTCAGGCGGTAGAGCAAACGCGCGGGGCGCTGGCGCAGCGCAAGGGCAATGTCATTGGCTGCAAAGCGGCTAAAGAGTTGAACGCGCAGCTCGGCCAGCACGCGCAGGGTAGCGTCGTGCGTGGTCACCCGTTCGCCATAGCGGGCAGCGGTGCGCAGCACCGATAGCAGGCGCACGCCTGCGCCCGGTGCAAACACATCAAACATCAAGGCTGTAGCGGTTGACAAGCCCGCCACGTAGCAAGCCGTCAAAAACCAGCCAGATAAGCCCAGCAGTGCCATGCCTGCCAGCACCGTAGCAATGGCCAGCAACACGCCGCTCAGCAGTTGCTTGCGGTGGCTGGATTGGAGAAACAGCGCTAGCACGGGGCGCAGTGCGTTCCAGGCTTTCATGCCAAGGCCTCCTCTTGGCCTGCGGTTACTGCGATGGAGGCTGGGGAGGTGCCATCCAGTGACAGCACGCGGTCCATTTGTTCGGCTAGTAATGGGTCGTGCGTGGCAACGATCAAGGTGGCGCCTTGTGAGGCCAGTTGCAGCAGGCCATCGCGCACCAGTTGGGCGGTTTCTGCATCCAGGTGGGCCGTGGGCTCGTCAGCCAGAATGAGTTGGCAGTGCGGTGTAGCAGCTGCGCGTGCCAGGGTCAGGCGCAGCGCCTCGCCACCTGACAGGCCTATGCCGCCGTCGCCAATGGCGGCATTTCCGCGCTGTGCAATCACACCTTGCAGTGCGGCGCTGTTGATGGCGGATTGCAGAGTTGGCGCCGCAATATCGCGGCCCAGACTGATGTTGTTGACTAGGCTGGTCGCAAATAAATGCGGCTTTTGCGAAACCCATGCCATGCGGCTGCGCAGCTGCGCGGCGTGGGCTTCATCCAGAGGTGTGCCGTTGATATGGATGCTGCCTTGCGTTGGTGCAGCCAGTCCAGCCAGTAGCGCCATCAAGGTGGATTTCCCGCTGCCACTTTCGCCCCATAGCGCAATTTTTTCGCCGGCAGCAATATTCAAGCTGAGCGATTGCAGAACGGGCCCGTTGTTTGCTGCATAGGTAAATGCCAGGTCCTGCACTTGAATGTGTGCTCCCATGTGCTGGCCATTGGCAGTATTTGTATCTGGTGTCATCGCGCCGGGCAGGCGTGGGCCATCTTGTTGCAGGGTTTGCAATGCTTCTTCCGCAGCCACACCAGCGGCCTTGTCGTGCCAGACGGCAGACAGTTCGCGCAGCGGCTCAAAAAATGCAGGGGCCAGCAGCAGTACAAACATGGCTTGTGCCAGGCTGAGCTGGCCGCCCCAGCTGCCAAACGGCAACTGGCCCAGCAGGTGAAAGCCCACATACACGGCGACCAAAGCCACGCCCAGTGCAGAAAATAGCTCCAGCACCGCTGACGACAAAAATGCGATCTTGAGCACGGCCATGGTGTTGCTCCGCAGTTGCTCGGCAGTCTGCGCCAGTTGCTCAGCTACGCGCGGTACGGCGCTCAGGCCGCGAATGCTCGCAAGGCCTTGCAGACGGTCCAGCAAAAACTGGTTGAGGTTGCCCACCTCTTGCAAATGTTTTTTGCTGGCTGATTCAGCACGCCAGCCCACCAAGGCCATAAATACGGGGATAAGCGGCGCGGCCACCATCAGCACCAAGGCGGCTACCCATGACCACCACGCAACGCACACCAAGATCACCAGCGGCACAGTGCTGACACGGAGGCGCGCCGTGGAGTAGCGGGCGCGGTAGGGTGTGATTTGGTCGGCCTGTTCATTGAGAACGCTGGCTGCCAGACCCGCCGATGGGCGGTGCATATCGACCGGCGAGTGCAGGGCCAGGGATTGCAGCGCAGCCAGGCGCAACGTTTGGGTGTAGCGGCGTGCTGCGGCAAAGGCGCGGCGCAGGCCCGCTGCATCAATCGCGGCGCGTACGGCGCCGATGAACAAAAACATACCTGCCGCCCACAGCAATTGGCTAAACGCTTGCTGCCGCTCGACGGCCGAGATCGCCCATGCGATGACCGCGGCTTGTGGCAACCACAGCAGCGAAGCTCCCACTTGCAGCCAGGCACCCAGCTGGGAAGGGCGAGGAAGTGCCGCATTCTGCGTTAGGTTTTTGGGACTTGGCTGGCTATGCGGCATGGGTTTTGTGTTTTATTGAATTTTCAGTAATTCGTGAAAGTATTGTAACTATAAGCCGAATCGAGATATCGAAGGAGCGAGATCCATTTAGTGTTGCCTTGGTACTGCCACGATGGAAGCTCTCAGATCTAACGCTCCAGTTAATTGCAGGTTGGTGTATTTTTGCTATCGAAATAGAAGCAATTTCTTATGTCTGGCGGGCCTCGGCAATACCTTTTCGTGAAATTGTATTCCGCTGGAAATCGTGCCACGCAGGCAAGTGGCAACTGCCATTCGTGCAAACATGAAGGCATTCTGGGTGGGTAGGCTCGGCGAATCCTTGCTGTATGTCAAGAAGCGCTCGGGTTGTCCCTAGGTGCACGGGGCGGCGTGTGGGGGCGTTGTTTGCAGGCGACTGAGGCCGCCTGTGGGCTGCCGCGATCTCACGCTAATCGCAACAGCCCTAAGAGCGTAAAGCCGCTCTATGTACAGAGCTTTAGGCAGCTGGTGTTGATGAGGCTTGCTCTTGCTGCTCTAACTTTTGCAGCACCCAGTGGATATGGCTGCGCAGTGCGTACAGCTCGTCTGCGTATGAAAGCGGTACGGTTATTTTCTCGACCTTGCGGGCAAGCTCTTCCAGTTCAGCACGAATGGCGGGGCGGTCTGGGTCGGGCTCCTCCATCTCATGCTCTACAGCGCGCAAGCGCCCATACCACTTGAAGACGCGAGAGCGCACGCGAAACTGATAAAGCGGTGGCACGATACGCGACAGTGGCAGCATAAAGGCGATCAAAACGCCCAGCACCAGCCACATGCGCTCTACCAAATTAGCTAGCCAAAACGGCAGGTAGCGCTGCAGCCAGGGCGCTGGCTCGTTGATGGCGCGCACGCCTTCTTGGGCCACAGGCAGCTCGCTGCTCTTGGTATTGGGAAAGTCGCGCGCCCGATTAAACCAGCCTGCGTTGCTGTGTATGCCTTGCGATGCCTGGGCAAACAGTGTTTTGATGGCGGGGTGGGTCTCGTCGCGCACCACGAGCGAGGTGGTGGATGCCAGCAAATGCACATCATGTGGAGGCACGTTGTTGGCCAAGTCGACAATACCGCGCGGCAAGGTGACGGGCGAGAGGAACTTGAACTTGCGGCTGTAGGCTTCGTTCTGCGGGAAGTCCATTAGCTGTACACCCGGTGTCTGGAGCAGCATTTGCACCATCAGCGATTCAGGGGCAGATACAAACACCATCGCATCTAGCTTGCCCGCCAAAAAATCGACAGTGGCGGGGGTCTCGGCCAAGTGGACCAAGGTTAGCTGCGAGGGATCCACATGGTTGGCATCTAGCAGGTTGGTGAACAAATTGGGTACACCGCTGCCCGCTGTGCCCACATTGATGCGCCAGCCTCGCAGCTCGGTCAGATTGTGCAGCGTTGGTTTTTTGTTGCGCCGCTTGACGGCATCGCTGCGGTAGAACAGCCAGATGGGTTCTACAAATAATGCGCCCAGCGAGGTGAGGCTTTCAAAATCATCGTCGGTAAGCGTGGCGGTACCGCCTTGCACAAAAGCTAAGTCAACCTGTCCATCGCGCAGCAATTGCAGGTTGTTGAACGAGCCTTCGCTGGGAGTTAGATCAACGCGAATCTTGTTGTTGTTTAGCGATGCGCGGTATTGGTCGCCAAAGCCAGCATAGGCGCTTTGTGAGGGGCCAGTGGCCAAGCGCACCTCAGATGGTGGATTGGGTTTGAGCCACCAATACGCCAGAACCACCAAGCCAACCGCCAGAAACACCAGCGGCCCACCGGACACCAGCGCATCGCGGATATTGAGCAGCACGGTGATCACGCTCTGGCGCAACTGGTAGGCCTTGTGGCGCATGGCTGTAGATCGGTCACCCATGGTGCATTTAGCTATCGCTGGAAGATAAAGATGGCTTACTGTAAATCAGCCCAGGCGGGTAAATGCAGGGCGCTGTAGTTTTCGCCGGCATCCAGTTGTAAACCATGTGCGGCGCGTACCGCTTGCAAGGTGGCTTGGGCCACCGCCTCGGCGGCCATGGTGGCCAGCACCATCATGCCGGGGTTGCTCTTGGCTAGGCCTGTGCCCAGGCAAAACAGTGTGTCGCCATCACTCATGGTGTGTACCGGGTTGATGGCACGTGCCAGGCCGTCATGGCCCACGGTAGCCAGGCGGCTGGCCTGGGCCTTGGTGATGACAGCATCGGTCGCAATCACGCCAATGGTGGTGTTGGTTCCGGCTAAAAGAGGTTTGGGCGCCATGCCTTGCAGCAAGGCGCGGCGCGTATCCAGCAGAGCTTTGCCATCGGGCGTGCGCGCGCCAGCTACGACCTGGGCGGTATCCGGGTCCAGCACATCGCCTAGCGCGTTGCAGGCGATGATGGCGCCCACGGTCACACCATCGACGGTGATGGAGGCTGTTCCAATGCCCCCTTTCATGGCGCGATCAATGCCAAAAATCTTGCCTACGACGGCGCCCGCGCCCGCACCGACATTGCCTTGCGCGGGTGCGGCGCTGCTCGCGGCCTGGCAGGCGGCGTAGCCGGCTGCAGCATCGGGCCGCACACGCATGTCGCCCACCAGCACATCAAACAGCACGGCGGCGGGCACCAGGGGAATGCGGCCAACGACGATGTCCATGCCCACGCCTTGCTCCTCAAGCCAGCGCACGGCGCCGCTGGCGGCATCCAGGCCCCAAGCGCTGCCACCGGCCAGCATGATGCCGTGCACTTGTTGCACCAAGTTGGTGGGGTGCAGTAAATCGGTCTCGCGCGTGCCGGGTGCAGCGCCGCGCACATCCACACCGGCCACAGCGCCTGCTTTGGCCAGGATGGCGGTGCAGCCGGTGGGGCGGCGGGTATCGGTAAAGTGCCCCACCTCAATGCCTTGAACCTGGGTGATAGAGCCAGCGGGATGGGTGGTGTGTGTATGCAATGCCATGGGCCGATTGTGGGCCAAGCACGGGCAGGCCTGCGCTGCAAGCGCTTGCGCCGCTGTCAAACAGGTGTCTGGTGGAGCGATGTGGTTGATATTAGATGCTATTGATTAATGAGCTGCTCGCGGCCAGCAGTAGGCCGCTAGAGCCTGTATCTATCAATAATCAAGGGCGGATCACAATTTGTGGGCTGATGACAATTGCCTCGGGCCTTTGGATGGCAATGGCCGGGCGCTGCACCACCATGGGCGGTGGCGCGTGATAGACGGGCTGAGGCGCGTAGTACACAGGGCGATCCTTGCACTTGCGCTTTTCTTTGTATTCACCATGCTTCCATTTGCGCTCCACCTTGCAGTGGCCGTCCCAGTATTCTTCTTTGAATTCCCTGCGGTGTTTGCGATGGTGGTGGTCGTCATCCGCCTGTGCAGTCAGTGGCGCAGCCAGCAAGCTCAGCGGAAGGATCAGGGAAGCAAGCAGTCGGCTCATGGCTTGGTCTATGTAGAAATAATGGCCCGAGCTTAGCCGCAAATGCATGCGTAAATTGGTATCAAAAAATGAGCAATGGTTGCTTTGTGCATCTGCGCAAACGCTTATTTTAAAGGTTTGTGGCTATGGGTGTTTTTGGTGCGATTGCGTGGATAAATCACGGGTATTAGCTAATCAAGCAAGCATGCGCTACTTCAGGTTGGCGCATGCTCACAGTTGTGCGCGCTACCACAGGGCCTTGATCAGCAGCACCAACCCCGAGATCACGGCGAAGCTCTGCACAAAAATGCGCATGGTGCGGCCCGGAATGCGGTGGTGTACAAAGCGGCTGGCGACGCCGCCAATCACCAAGGCGGGCAGCAGTTGTAGTGCCGCGCTCAGGTGCAGCATCTGCACCTTGTCCATGGCGGCCAGCACGATCAGGGAGATCACCTCGCCCACCAGAAAGCACAGCGCCATGGTGGCGCGCATTTCGGCCGGTGGGCGGTGCTGCAAGGTCAGCGCCAGAGGCGGGCCGCCAATGCCGGTTGCGGTTTCGGTCACGCCGGTAATCAGGCCTGCGACGATAAAGGCGGTGAGCCCCGGTGTGAACGCCGGAATGACCCAGGTGATGGCAGCCGCTGCAATCGTCGAGACGCCTACAAAAATTGACAGCGCCTGCGCGCTCAGCACCATCAACACGGCTAGGCCACCAAAGGTGCCGACGAGCCGGCCAGCGCTGATCCAGGTTGCGCCACGTCTATCGAGTGCATGGCGCTCGCGCCAGGCAACGTAGGCATTCAGCGGCAGCATCAAAATCAGTACACACACGGGCAGCAACGCGGGTGCCAGCAAGGTCAGCACCGGTGCGGTGATCAGCGCAAACCCCATGCCGCTGGCGCCTTGTACAAAGGCAGCCAGTAGCACGACGACGGAGGCGATCAGCAGATGCTCGTCGCTCATTGCAGATCGCTCCGTGCGGGGTAGACAGCGTTGCCTGCCACCACCTGGCGGCGGTGCGCATCGGCCGTGGGGTGAAGGCGCTGGATGGGGGCCCGGGCGATGGCGGCGTGTGCCGTGCTGGCCACTTGGCGCATCAAAGCGCGCGCATCCCAGTCCACTGGCCAGCCTTTGAACAAACGCAGCTTGCCATCCACAAAGTTGGCGATGATCTGGTCGCGCTGTGCCAGCCGCACCAGGTCCCAAGTCAGGTCCACGCTGGTGCAAAGCTCGGGTGTGTCGATATCGACAATCAAAAAGTCGGCTTGTTTACCCACGGCGATCTCGCCGATGCGTGCGCCTAGGCCAATGGCACGGGCGCCTTCGTGCGTGGCGTGGTTGAGCCAGGTCCATCCGCCGCCTGCGGAGGTGTCTCCGATTGGCATGGCGTGCGCATATTTCTGCGCAGCTTCAGCCGCATCAAGCAGGCGAAAGGCATCACTGCGCGTTGAATCGGTGCCCAGCACAAAGCGAATGCCCATGGCAGCCATCAGATTGGCTGGTGCCACGGCATTGCCTTTCCAGGCGCTGGCCACGGGGTTGTAGCTGACGGCGGTGTCGGTGCTCTTCAAAAGCATCAGCTCGGCCGGTGTGACCATGGTGCCGTGGGCAATCAAGGTCTGCGGGCCTAGCGCGCCCACGCTGGCCAGATGCTCCAAGGGACGCAGCCCGCGTGCGACGACGGAGCGCTCCAGCGATGCCAGGTGCTCATTCACATGGGTCTGGAAGATGATGCCCGCTTCAGCGCAGCGTTGGGCAACTGCGTTCAGCATGTAGTCAGATGCGACTTCGGGAATCGATACTGCCAGCGATGGGTGCACCATGGCATGGCTGGCGTAATCGGCGATAAAACGGTCGGCCAGTTGCAAGGTTGCGGCGCGTTGTTCATCGGTGCTGTGGTTGCCGCCGTCGTTGCAGATAATGCCCAGCACGCAGCGCAGGCCTGCTTCGCTAGTTGCATTGGCTACAGCGCTGATCTCGCCCTTGGCGCGCGTGCCCGCGTCGCATACGGTGGTGAAGCCCCCGCGCAACGATTCAAGTGCGGCGAGCTTGGCGCTTTGGTAGACGAATTCATCGTCCAGGCTTGATTCCAGAGGTACCCACACGCGGCGGAAGATTTCCGAAGGCTCGCCATAGGCTAACGATTTGCCAAACGACTGCGTCAAATGGTGGTGGCCATCAATCATGCCGGGCATGAGCAGTTTGCCCGGCAACGCGAGTGCCGGTATATGCGCATAGCGAGCATCCATCAGGGCGCGCGGGCCTACGTCTTTGAACTGGCCGTTATCAACCAGCACGGCGTGGTCGGTGGCCATGCCGGTTTTCAGTAGTACGTATTGCGGGTGCAGTAGCAAGGTGGTGGATTGCAACTGCGCAGGGTGGAGTTCTGGGTACATTGTTATTCTTGTTCGGCTTTTTCAGCTAAGGCAGGTTCAGCCTGCACGCCGTTAAAAATCAGGTTGAGGACAACGGCGGTGATGGAGCCCATGGCCAGGCCATTTGCCAAAATAGGTTGCAGGCCTTTGGGGAATTGGCTGTAAAAGCCGGGCACCAGAATTGGCAGCAGACCCATGGTGAGCGCGCCGGCCAGCACATACATGTTGCTGCGCTGCTGCAAGTCCACCTTGCGCAGCATGTCGATACCAATTGTGCCGATGACGGCAAAAATAATAACGGCGGTGGCACTGACGACCGAAGCCGGAATGGCGTTGGCCAGACGGCCCAGCGGTGCAATCACGGCGACCAGCGCCAAGATCAAACCCGCAACAGCTGTCACGTAGCGCGAACGCACTTGGGTGGCGCGCACCAGGCCAATGTTCTCGCCGCTGGTGATGATCATCGAGGTGCCAAAAAAACCGCCGGCCAGTGACATTACTGCATCGCCCCGGATGGTTCGCGGCACCAGGTTGCGAGCGCTATCGCGTCGGCCTGACATCTCGGCCACGGCCATAGTCTGGCCGGTGGCCTCGACCATCGAGATTACGCTGAACACCAGCAGCGGCACGGCAGCAGCCAGGTCAAACTTGGGTGTGCCAAAAGGCAAAAAGGTAGGCAGGCTTAGCAGAGGGCCTTGGGCCACGCTGCTGAAATTGGTTTGGCCGAGCACGGTGGCCAGCACGGTGCCTGCAACCAAGCCCAGCAGCACAGCCAGCTGGCCCAGCGTGCCTTTGAACAGGCGTGCAAACAGCAGCGTAAAACCAATGGTGGCTAGCGCCAGCCCTGCATCCATCAGGTTTCCAAACTCCGCCGAGCCTGGTTTGCCCACAATGATGCCGCCATAGACTTTGAGCAGATTGATGGACACCAAGAGCAGCAAGGTTCCAATCACAATCTTGGGGAAAAAGCGCAGCACGCGCGAAAAGATAGGCAGGATCAGAAAGTAAAAAAGCGAGGTGAGGATCACTGCACCGCAAGCTGTCTGCAAATCGTAGTGCTGGGCAATGCCCAAAAACATGACCACGGGCGCACCGCCTGGAACCATCACAAAGGGCAGTTTTGCGCCCATTTTTGCGGTGCCCAGCGACTGCAGGATGGCGCCCAGGCCGCACATCAAAAACGTGGCGCTGATGAGGTTGACCGTGAGGTCAGACGGTAAATCCAGCGCTTTGGCGACCAGAAAAACAGAGGTGATGGGCGCTGCCGCCATTACCAGCACATGTTGCAGACCGAATAGTAGTAACTGGGGCCAGGGCAGGACGGTGTCGACGCTGTGGTTGTCTGGAGTGCTCATGAGATTGGCGTTGAAAATAGATCGCCCAAAACGATTTGGGCCAAGACCGTAGCAAGGTGATGCAGTCAAGTTTGAGAATGGCCGGGATTTTACCCAAATCGTTTTGGGTAGGTTACATTGCTTGCTTAAAAACAGCTAAATGCGCTCAGGCAAAGCGTTTTCGGCAACTCTCCCAACAAGTCAGCACTGCTTGATTGCGTAGCCTCTGCACCAAAGGATCTGGACCATGGACATTCCCCGCTCACCGCGCGTCACCATTTCGGACGTGGCCCGGCACGCGGGCGTATCGGCCACCACGGTCTCGCATGCTCTGAATGGCCGGGGCCAGGTGGACCCGGCTACGCGCTTGAAGGTCGAGGAATCTGCCCGAGCTCTGGGTTACCGGCCCAACCGCCATGCACAGCGCCTGCGCACGGGTGGCGGCAGCATGATTGCGCTGATGTCATCGATGCCCTTTGCCGTGGCTGGCGGGCCATCGCGCCTGGGTTTTTTGATGGAAGTGGCTGCGGTGGCCGCGTCGTCTGCCTTGGAGCGTGGCCTGGCCATGGTGTTGGTGCCGCCGCTGGAGTCGGGCCAATCGCCGCTGGATTTTTTGGATGTGGATGGCGCGTTGATCATTGAGCCGAGTGCAGATGATCGGCAGTTGGCCGATCTCACGGCGCGGGGGCTACCTGTTATCTCTATCGGCAAACCGGGCGGGCCGGATCGCGGCGTGCCCTATGTGGATCTGCAATCTGGCGAGACGGTGACGATGCTGCTGGCCCACCTGCAAGCGCAGGGCGCTCGCCAGATCGCCATGGTGCTGGGCGCGGCGGATCGCACGTCATATGCCCAAGCGGAGCTGGCCTACCAGCAGATGGTGGCTGCCAGCGGCATGGCACCGATCACCCTGCGCGTAGACGAAACTCGGGGCGAAGAGGGGGGGCGCGACGCGGCGCACCAACTGCTGGCCGCGCATCCGCAGATTGATGCGTTCTTGGTGCTGGTAGATGTGTTTGCCGTGGGCGTGGCGGCACATGTGCAGCAAATGGGCCTGCGCGTGCCGCAGGATGTGATGATTGCCACGCGCTACGACGGCATACGCGCCCGCACCTGCGTGCCGCCACTCACTGCAGTCAACTTGCATCTTGATGAGGTGGCGCGGCTGGGGATCGCGCTGTTGTTTGAGCGGCTGCGCGGCGACAATGCCCGCCAGGTGGTGGACAGCCCCAGGCCGGAGGTGGTGGTGCGTGCTGCAACTCGAGGCATTTAGGCCGAATGCATTTGTATAGAAATGCCTTATAGCGCCCGTCAGTGCTCATTTTGTTGATTAATTTGATAGCAATAAAATACAGCCCGCAGGCCTATTACCTGCGGGCTGTATTTTTTTACTGGCCGTGTTTGGCGGCTGGGGGCTAGGCGGCGACCGTGCGCTGCTCTTGCTCGCCCAGGCCTTCAATGCCCAGGCGCATGCTTTGGCCGGCCTTCAAATAGACGGGCGTTGGTTTGATGCCCAAGCCGACGCCGGGTGGCGTGCCGGTAGAGATTACATCGCCGGGTTGCAGGCTCATGCACTGGCTCAAGTAGGCAATGATCTGGGCCACGCTAAAAATCATGGTTTTTGTATTGCCGTTTTGAAAGCGCTTGCCATCCACATCCAGCCACATGGCCAGGTTCTGTGGGTCGGGCACTTCGTCGCGTGTGACCAGCCAAGGGCCAATCGGGCCAAAGGTGTCAAAGCCCTTGCCCTTGTCCCAGGTGCCGCCGCGCTCCAGTTGCCATTCGCGCTCGGACACGTCGTTGACCACGCAGTAGCCGGCGACATAGTCCAATGCCTCGGCCTCGGTGATGTACTTGGCGGGCTTGCCAATCACCACGCCCAGCTCCACTTCCCAGTCAGTCTTGCTCGATCCGCGGGGGATTTCGATGTTGTCATTCGGGCCGCAAATCGCGCTGGTCCATTTGTTGAACACTACGGGCTCGGTCGGAATGGCGGCCCCTGATTCGGCTGCGTGGTCTGCGTAGTTCAAGCCGATGCAGATAAATTTACCCACCTGGCCTACGCAAGCACCAATGCGTGGGCTGCCGCTGACCGCTGGCAGCGTGCCAGGGTCAATCGCGCGCAGCTTGGCCAGCGCTGCGTCGCTCAATGTTTGGCCGTTCACATCGGCAATCACGCCTGACAGGTCGCGCAGCGTATTGCTGGCATCCAGCAGGCCGGGTTTCTCTTGGCCTACCGGGCCAAATCGCAGCAGTTTCATGGGGTCTCCGTGATTCTCATATCAAAAACAAAGTCATCATGGCGCAGATTGAGGTGTGCGTCAGTCAAGCCGATAACAGCGTGCAGGTGTGATTAGTTTGCCCAGCCACCGTCAATTACATGGGTCTGGCCGGTAGTAAAGCTGGCTTCATCCGATGCCAGATAGGCAACCAGCGCAGCAATTTCCTCGGGCTTGCCCACGCGGCCCATGGGCTGACGGGCGATAAAGGCGGCGCGTACCTCGTCCATAGAGCGGCCCTCATACATGGCCTGTGTGCTAATGCGTTGGGCCAGTGACGGGGAATCCACAGTGCCGGGGCAAATCGCGTTGCAGCGCACGCCCTTGGTGCAAAAATCGGCGGCGGTGGCCTTGGTCAGGCCGATGACGGCGGCCTTGGATGCGCTATACGCCAAGCGATTGGAAACGCCCTTGATGCTGGATGCGGCGGACGACATATTGATAATGCTGCCCTTGCCTTTGTGCAGCATGCCCGGCAAGAAGGCGCGCATGGTGCGGTACATGGCTTTCACATTCAGGTCAAAGGCAAAGTCCCAATCATCCTCACTGCATTCCAGAATGGAGCCCGCGTGCACAAAGCCGGCGCAGTTAAAAAGAATGTCAATGGGCCCCAGTTCTTGCGCCAGCTCCACAATTTGCGCGTTGTCGCGCACATCCAGTTTGCGCGCCTCCAGCGTGGAGCCTTTGAGCGCTTCCAGGCTGATATCGGTGGCAATCACGCGGGCGCCTTCTGCGGCCAGGCGCTCGGCACTGGCTCGGCCAATGCCTTGGCCAGCAGCCGTCACCACGGCGATCTTGCCTGCCAAGCGGCCGGTTGGAATGGAGGAGAGACTCATGCGATGTCCTTGTTGGTGTGAAAGTGTCTGTTGATTAGAAATGACCGTCTTGCGCTAATTGCGCCGCAGGATGTGCTGCTGGCGTAGAGGGCGGGGAGGTGGCAGGCTGGTTTTGCAGGCGGCCGAATTTGCGCGCCCACATGGCTGTCAAGATAGGCACCAGGATGGCGGTCAACAGGCAAGCTGTTGCAGTGATGGCCGTGGCTGAATCGGCCATGGGCTTGAGCTCGGGGATCATGTTGCCGATGATTTGCGGGTTGGCCACCGCTGCGCCTGCGGTGGACGATGCGGCCAAGCCTGCTGTGCCGTTGCCGCCGCCAATAAATTTATCGGCCAGGATGAGGGGGATGCCGGTAACCACGACTACGGCTACGCCCACAAAGATGCCGGTGAAGCCGCTCTTGGCGATCACACCCAGATCAATCGAGCAGCCCAGTGCAAAACCAAAGAAGGGGATCAGTGGGTGTACGCAGCGTCCAAAAAATTCGCGCAGCTCAGCATCCAGGTTGCCCAGCGCAAAGCCAATCAAAAAGGGCAGCACAGCGCCTACAAAAAGGCGTGGTTCAAAGACGGCCACACCGGTGGCGCCCAAGATCAGCATGCTGACCAGCGGGCCGGATTCGATCGAGGTCAGTACAAAGGCGCCAGCTTCTTCTTGGGTGCCGTATTGCTGCATCAATGCGGCGTAAAGGCCGCCATTGGTCATGTCCATGGCGGTAACAATCGCCAGCACCGATAGGCCAGCAAACAAGCCCGTCTGTATGCCGCCTGCAGGCAAGAACTTGGTGGCAACCATTGCGGCCACCCAGGCCACCAAAATCTTGGTGAGCACCAGGGTGCCGGATTTCTTCAGCACCACACCAGTAGCTTTCAGATTGATAGTGGCGCCCATGCAGAAAAACCAGACCGCCAAAATTGGCACCGTGCCAGTCATCAGTCCGTTGGTGAACGAGCCAAAGTACTTGCCTGCATCAGGTGCAAACGTGTGCACGCAGGCTCCTAGCAGCAGCGGGATCAGCATGAGCCCACCAGGCACACGCTCTATGGTTTTCTTGATTTCCATGTCTTGCTCCTCACACCTTTTGGGATGAATTAGTTATCGGTAGAAGTTAAGTTGTCTGATGACATTCATCAAACGGGGTACAGTGTTTCATAAAATTCAAAAGCATTTTTTAGAGATAAACCCCAATAAATGCCTAAAAAATAAGCAAAAATGTGTTTTTTAATAAAAATATAGAACTGCGTTCCATTATTTTTGATTAAATAGATGATCTTGTCATATGTCTTGCAGATCGCTGCCGGGAGATGCTGATGTATTGGGGCAAGGCCCAGTTAAGTGTTAGTTCTACAAGCAACAGGAGGGATCAAGATGTCCACCATGAATAGCGTGCCGCCGAGCGCGGCGACTTCGCACTGGTTCGATCTGACGGGCCAGGTCGCGCTCGTCACGGGCTGCAATACCGGCATAGGTGCTGCTATTGCCATTGCACTGGCGCATGCAGGTGCCGATGTGGTGGGCGTGAACCGGTCAGATCCGGTCGAGACCGCTGCCGCGGTGCGGCAAGCGGGGCGGCGATTCACTGCGGTGCATGCGGATCTGTCATTCACCAGCGCGATTGAGCCGGTGATGGCGCAAGCATTGGCTGCGCACGGGTGCATCGACATCTTGGTCAATAACGCAGGCATCATTCGCCGCGCAGATGCACTTGACTTTAGCGAGGCGGATTGGGATGCGGTGATGGACGTCAATCTCAAAAGCCTGTTTTTCCTGTCGCAGGCAGTTGCACGCCACATGTTGCAGCAGGCACAGGCGCTGGGCGAGCAATGGCAGGGCGGGCGCATCATCAATATTGCATCGCTGCTGTCGTTCCAGGGCGGTATCCGTGTGCCGTCCTATACAGCATCTAAAAGCGGCGTTCTGGGGCTGACACGTTTGCTGGCCAATGAGTGGGCGGCCAAGGGTATCAATGTGAATGCCATTGCCCCAGGGTATATAGACACCAATAACACTGAGGCTCTGCGCCAGGACGCCCAGCGCTCGCACGACATCTTGCAGCGCATCCCCGCGGGGCGCTGGGGGCAGCCTGAGGATGTGGCGGGCTCGGCGGTTTTCCTGGCATCGCGGGCTGCGCGGTATGTGCATGGGCACACTATTGCGGTCGATGGTGGTTGGTTGGCTCGATAATGGGCGCTTGCAGAACGTAAAAACGTTCTTCACAAGCTAATTCTTCAAGGGGTTTTGCATGGACATTTCCGCCAGCAACGACAAGGCAGATACCGTTGCGGCTGTCGAAAAGGCCTTTGCCATTCTCGATTGCTTGGGCAACAAGCGCGACATGAGTGTGACCGAGATGTCGCTGCAGCTGGCCTTGTCCAAATCATCAGTGCATCGCTTGTTGCATACCCTCAAAGTGCTGGGCTATGTGGCACAGGACGGTGAATCGGATCGTTACCGAGCTACTTTGAAGTTGTTCGAGCTGGGCGGCAAGGTGCTGGAGAACACTGATCTGGTGCGCGAGGCAGACGAGGAAATGCGCCATCTGGGTGAGTTGACGCGTGAGACGGTGCACTTGGGCGCCCTGGATGAGGATGCCATCATCTACATCCACAAAATTGAATCCGATTTTGGGTTGCGCATGCAGTCGCGCATTGGCAAGCGCAAACCGCTGCACAGCACGGCCATTGGCAAGGTCTTGTTGGCCCATATGCCGCCGGACAAAGCGCAAGCGCTGCTAGAGGTGCAGCCGCTCAAAGTGTTTACGCCCAAAACATTAACCTCGGTGGCTGCGGTGCTGGACATTTTGCCGCGTGTGCGCGAACTGGCTTACGCGCAAGACGATGAAGAGGCTGAACCGGGCCTGCGCTGCATTGCGGTGCCGGTTTATGACCGGTTTGGCAAAGTGATTGCTGGTTTGTCGGTATCCTTCCCCACGATGCGCTGCGGTGCCGATACACAGCACTACTATGCGGGTTTGCTGCAAAAATCTGCTGCCCGCATCTCGCGCAAGCTAGGCTTCGATGCGGAAAGTGAACGGAACTGAACAATGATTGATGGACTGGTAATGGGCCGTGTGCACGGGCAACCTGTGGAGCGCATGAGCAAAACCAACAAGCCTTACGCCCTGGCCAAGGTGCGTGCAGAAGGCGGCGACGGCGAGCAAGTGATCGTCAATGTGATTGCGTTTGACGATGCGCCGGTGGCGGCGCTGCTGGGTATGGGCGACGGCGACAGCATTGCTATGGCTGGCAGTCTGACGCCTAAAGTCTGGACCGACCGCGAAGGTGTTACGCGCCCTGCGCTGGATATGGTGGTGCACCAGGTGATGACCAGCTACCACGTCGAGCACAAGCAACGCGCCATTTTGAAGGATTAAATGCAGGCTGCACAAGCGTGCGACAAGTTGAAGCAACGAGGCATGGTTGTATTAGCCGCCGCTATTGCTTGCTGTACTGCAAGGCAAGCATGCGGCGGGTTTTCTCAAGTGTTACCCCATCGCCTGTCGCTGAACGCCTGCTAAAGGGTTGGCTTGCCTCGCTAGAGGCTGGTGGTAATTGGGGCGTGTTTTGTGCTGTCTACAGCGCCCCCGGCGTGTCAGGGCGGTGCACGCTTTTTATCGGTAGCGCTGCTCCAGCACATCCCACGCTGGCTTGTTGACCAAGCGCTGGCGCTCGGCAAATGGCGCTACCTGCGTTGGGTCTTCATTCAGGTGGCGCTCTGCCTTCAAGCTGGTCAGAGCCCGTTGCATGCCTGCCAACGCGCCTTGAAGCGCGGCGTTGGCGTACAGCACGATGCTGTAGCCCATGCCAGCTAGCTCCTCGGTGCGGGTGATGGGGGTTTTGCCGCCAATCACCATATTCATCAGCTGGGGTGTTTGCAAGCGCTGGGGCAGCGCAGCAATGTGCTTGGCGTCGGTCACGGCTTCCACAAACAAAATATCGGCACCTGCATCGGCATAACTTTGCGCGCGCTCTACCGCTGCATCAAAGCCGTGGATGGCCGCTGCATCGGTGCGGGCCATGATGAGCGTGTCTGCATTGCGACGTGCATCGCAAGCGGCCTTAATTTTGCCGATCATTTCGTCCGTCGCTATCACCTCTTTACCGTTGAAGTGGCCGCAGCGCTTGGGGCTGACCTGATCTTCCAGCTGGATGCAGTCAGCGCCCGCGCGCTCCAAGGTGCGCACCGCGTGGTAGGTGTTCAGCGCATTGCCAAAACCGGTGTCGGCATCCACGATCAATGGCAACTCCACAGCATCTCGGATGCGGGCCGTGTGGTCCGCAATATCGGTCAGGCCCATAAAGCCTTGGTCTGGCAGGCCGAACCACATATTGGTCACGCCGGCACCGGTCACGTACAAGGCTTCAAAGCCCATGTCAGCCACCACGCGGGCAGACAGCGCATTGAACGCGCCGGGCACGATGACGCCACGGCGTTCATTGATCAGTTGGCGGAGTTGCTGTTGGGTCGATGTCATAAAAATATGGCTCAAAGGTGATTGGATAGTGCGGCTTGCTTGCCCAGTTGCAGGCGATTGTTGGCCAGGCGCAGCATGGTGAGCACGAGGCTATCGGTGGGTAGCTGGTTGCCATGGCTTTGCATATAACTGTGCAGCCATTGCTGCAGCGCTTGCGCCTCGCGTAGCTGCGCACTGTCTGGCTCGGCCACACTCATCCCGCGGCGCGGGTGGGATTGCAGCAACCCGTCCTGGCACAGTAGCTTGAAGGCTTCGCGCACAGGTGTACGGCTTACGCCGTAGTCGCGGGCGATGTCGGCGTCATTGATGGGCGCACCTGGTGTCCATTCATGGGCCAGTATGCGCAGGCGCACTTTATCGGCAATGGCGATGCATAGCGAACGGGGTTGCAAAGTCATGGGTGGTGGCGATTGCTATTGTTTGTATAGCGTTGTTTCTTTATAGAGCGGGCGCTAGATGGTGTTTAAGAACATAGCGCCTGTGCTGCGGGTTAGCAGCGCTGGTCGATAGGCACAAAAGCCAGATCGTCCGGGCCGGTGTAGTGGGCGCTGGGACGGATGATCTTGTTGTCTTGGCGCTGCTCAATGATGTGGGCTGCCCAGCCACTGGTGCGGGCAATCACAAACAGTGGGGTGAACATGGCAGTCGGCACGCCCATCATGTGGTAGCTCACCGCACTGAACCAGTCGAGGTTGGGGAACATTTTTTTGACCTCCCACATCACTGATTCCAGGCGTTCGGCAATGTCGTACATCTTGGTGCTGCCTGCTTCGTCAGAGAGCTGCTTGGCTACCCCTTTGATGATTACATTGCGCGGGTCACTCACGGTGTAGACGGGGTGGCCAAAGCCGATCACCACCTCCTTGGCATCCACACGGCGACGGATATCGACCTCAGCCTCTGCGGGGTTGTCGTAGCGTTTCTGGATCTCAAACGCCACTTCATTTGCGCCGCCATGCTTGGGGCCGCGCAGCGCGCCAATCGCGCCGGTGATGGCTGAGTACATATCGCTGCCCGTGCCAGCCACCACGCGGGCGGTGAAGGTGGATGCGTTGAACTCGTGCTCGGCATACAAGTTGAGTGAGGTGTGCATGGCTCGCTCCCAGCTGGGGCAGGGGGGCTTGCCGTGCAGCAAGTGCAGAAAGTGAGCGCCGATGGAGTTGTCATCGGTTTCCACCTCGATGCGACGGCCCGAGTTGCTGAAGTGGTACCAGTAGAGCAGCATGCTGCCCAGGCTGGCCATGAGGCGGTCGGCAATATCGCGCGCTCCTGGCAGGCTGTGGCCGTCTTTCTCGGGCAGGGCACAGCCCAGCGCTGATACGCCGGTTCGCATTACATCCATAGGGTGGCTGGCGGCAGGCAGTTGCTCCAGCGCTGCTTTCACGCTGCCAGGCAGGCCGCGCAGGGCTTTGAGCTTGGCTTTGTAGGCCTTGAGTTCGGCCTGCGTGGGCAGCTTGCCGTGTACCAGCAGGTGGGCAATTTCTTCAAATTCGCAGACCTGGGCTATATCCAGAATATCGTAGCCACGGTAGTGCAGATCGTTGCCGGTCTTGCCGACGGTGCATAGCGCAGTGTTACCGGCTGTCACTCCCGATAAGGCCACTGATTTTTTGGGTTTGAACGCGGTGGCGGTGGCTTTATCGGCAGTTTGCAAAGTAGCGGTTGCGGTCATGGCAAATCTCCAGGTTGTCAAAAAATGGGCAAAGCAGCGGCCAAGCCCATGAAAAAATGGGGGTGAAAACAAGGGTGAGAGATCAAGCGGGCGTGGCCCGGAGTGCAGTGGTGCTGGGTACCGTTAGTCGCCCTGCAATACCTCCGCTGGCACGTGTACTGCACCCTCCATCAAAATGCGGGCGCTGCGGTTCATCAGGGCCTTGGTTACTTGCCATTCGCCGTTGACTTGCTGCGCCTGCGCGCCCACTCGCAAGCTGCCGGATGGGTGGCCAAAGCGCACGGTAGCGCGCTCGCCGCCGCCCGCCGCCAGGTTGACCAAGGTGCCGCGGATGGCAGCTGCCGTGCCAATGGCTACAGCAGCTGTGCCCATCATCGCGTGGTGCAGCAGGCCCATGGACAGGGCGCGTACCAACAGATCCACATCCGCGGCGTTGACTGCTTTTCCGCTGGATGCGATGTAGCTGGCTGGCGGCGCCACAAAGGCAATTTTTGGCGTGTGCTGGCGCTGTGCGGCCTCGCCCAGGTCTTGGATCAAACCCATTCTGAGCGCACCGTGGGCGCGTATGCGCTCCAGGCGAGCCAGCGCCGCGGTATCACTGTTGATATCGCTTTGCAGCTCTGTGCCGATATAGCCAATGTCTTTGGCGTTCAAAAAAATGGTCGGAATGCCTGCGTTGATGAGCGTGGCCTGAAAGCTGCCTATGCTGGGTATATCCAGCTGATCCACTACGTTGCCAGTGGGGAACATGGCACTACCGCCTTCGCCGTCGTCCGCTGGGTCAAGAAACTCCAGCTGCACCTCGGCAGCGGCGAAGGCCACGCCATCCAGCTCAAAATCGCCTGTCTCTTGCACTTGACCGTCGGTGATCGGTACATGGGCCACGATGGTCTTGCCGATGTTGGCTTGCCAGATGCGGATGCTGACCGTGCCGTTGCTGGGGATGCGCTCTGCTTTGATCAGCCCCATGTGAATGGCGACGGCCCCCACGGCGGCGGATAGGTTGCCGCAGTTGCCGCTCCAGTCCACCAGTGGCTGGGCTACAGACACCTGGCCAAACAGGTAGTCCACGTCATGGCCGGGCTGGCTGCTCTTGCTCAAGATGACGGCCTTGCTTGTGCTGGACGATGCATTGCCCATGCCATCGATCTGCTTGCCATACGGATCCGGGCTACCCAAGGTGCGCAGCAAGATGGCGTCGCGAACGGAGCCGGGCTGCTGGGCGGCAGTGGGCAGATCCTGCACGCTAAAGAATATGCCCTTGCTGGTGCCGCCACGCGCATAGATGGCGGGGATTTTGATTTGTGGTGCGAATGTGGAATGTGCTGCCATGGTGGTGAGCGTCTCTATTTTTGGTAGCTAATAGTGCTCGTCAGGCGGTCGCTAGAGATTTGTTTGACTGTGGGTTTTGTGCCAGGAAATCTTGCGCGAAACGTTGCAGAACGCCGCCGGCTTCGTATATCGAGACTTCTTCTGCCGTATCTAATCTGCAGATTACGGTTACCAGCTCGGTGCTGCCGTTGTGGCGATGGATCACCAGCGTTAGTTCAGCGCGCGGTTGGCGCTTGCCGATCACGTCATAGGTCTCGGTGCCATCCAGCAGCAGGGTCTTGCGTGTCACACCGGCCTGGAACTCCAGCGGCAGCACGCCCATGCCAATCAGATTGGTGCGGTGAATGCGCTCAAAGCCTTCGGCCGCAATCGCCTCCACGCCCGCCAGGCGCACGCCCTTGGCAGCCCAGTCGCGGCTGGAGCCTTGGCCGTAGTCGGCGCCAGCGACGATGATCAGCGGTTGCTTGCGCTGCATATAGGTTTCAATCGCCTCCCACATGCGCATGGTCTGGCCTTCCGGCTCCACGCGGGCGAGAGACCCTTGCTTGACCGTGCCATCGGCCTTCAACACCATTTCGTTAAACAGCTTTGGGTTGGCAAACGTAGCGCGCTGTGCCGTCAAATGGTCGCCGCGGTGGGTAGCGTAGGAGTTGAAGTCTTCCTCGGGCAAACCCATCTTGTCCAGGTATTCGCCAGCCGCGCTGTCCAGCATGATGGCGTTTGAAGGCGAGAGGTGGTCGGTTGTGATGTTGTCTGGCAGGATGGCCAGTGGCCGCATGCCGCGTAGCGTGCGTTCTCCGGCCAGCGCGCCTTCCCAGTAGGGGGGGCGGCGGATGTAGGTGGACTGAGGGCGCCAGTCGTAGAGCGCTTTCTCTTTGGGGCCGTTATCGGCATGGATGGCAAACATAGGCTCGTACACGGCGCGGAACTGCTCAGGCGTGACGGCGGCCTTGGCCACAGTGTCGATTTCTTCGTCGCTCGGCCAGATGTCTTTCAGGCGTATCTCGCGGCCCTGGTGCACACCCAGTACATCGTTCTCGATATCAAAGCGGATCGTGCCTGCAATCGCGTAGGCCACGACCAACGGAGGCGAAGCCAGGAAGGCTTGCCTGGCATACGGGTGGATACGGCCATCAAAGTTCCGATTGCCCGAGAGTACGGCTGTGGTGTACAGATTGCGGTCAATGATTTCTTGCTGAATGGCAGGATCCAGCGCACCACTCATGCCATTGCAGGTAGTGCAGGCAAACGCCACCACGCCAAAGCCTAGCGCCTCCAAGTCATGCAGCAAGCCCGCTTGCGCGAGGTACAGCGGCACAGTCTTGGAGCCAGGTGCCAGGGACGATTTGACCCAGGGCTTGCGTGTAAGGCCCAGGTTGCGCGCATTGCGTGCCAGTAAACCTGCTGCAATCACATTGCGCGGGTTGCTGGTGTTCGTGCAGCTGGTGATGGCCGCGATGATGACGGCGCCGTCGGGCATCTGGCCTGCTATCTCGGTCCATTCGCCAGCAATACCCTTGGCAACCAGTTCGCTGGTAGCCAGGCGTGCATGGGGATTGGATGGGCCCGCCATATTGCGCACCACGGTGGATAGATCAAAGCGCAGCGTGCGCTCGTATTCGGCTTTTTCCAGCGTGTCGGCCCACAGGCCGGCTTGCTTGGCATAGGTCTCCACCAGTTGTATCTGGGCGGGGGCACGGCCTGTCAGGCGCAGGTAATCAAGGGTTTGCTCGTCAATGGCAAACATGGCGGCGGTTGCACCATACTCGGGCGCCATGTTGGAGATGGTGGCGCGGTCGCCAATGCTCAGGCTCGCTGCACCTGGGCCATAAAACTCCAGGTAGGCCCCCACCACCTTTTGCTGGCGCAGAAACTCGGTCAGGGCCAGCACCATATCGGTAGCGGTGATGCCGGCTTGGCGCTTACCGGTCAGGTGGACGCCAACGATCTCGGGCAGACGCATCCACGATGCGCGGCCCAGCATCACGTTTTCGGCCTCCAGGCCGCCCACGCCCACGGCGATCACGCCCAGCGCATCGACGTGGGGCGTGTGGCTGTCCGTGCCAACCAGTGTGTCGGGGTAGGCTTCGCCGTTGATAGCGTGGATCACAGGGCTCATGCGCTCCAGGTTGATCTGATGCATGATGCCGTTGCCTGGTGGAATCACCTCCACATTCTTGAAGGAGCGCTTGCACCACTCGATAAAGTGGAAGCGGTCTTCGTTGCGGCGGTTTTCAATGGCGCGGTTTTTATCAAACGCCTGTGGGTCATCGCCACCGCATTCCACGGCTAGTGAATGGTCCACGATCAACTGCACGGGCACCACAGGGTTCACGGCTGCTGGATCACCGCCTTGGTCTGCAATCGCATCACGCAAACCGGCCAGATCGACCAGCGCTGTCTGACCCAGAATGTCGTGGCAGACCACGCGCGCAGGGAACCAGGGAAAGTCGCGTTCGCGTTTGCGCTCCACGATTTGCGTCAGGCACTCGGTAAGCATGCCCGGATCGCAGCGGCGCACCAGATTTTCTGCATGCACGCGAGACGTGTAGGGCAGGGTGGCCCAGGCGCCGGGCTGGATGGCTTCAACCGCCGCTTGGGCATCGTAGTAGTGCAAGGTGGTGCCTGGCAGAGGGCGGCGGAAAATGCGGGTCATGGGGCAGGTCAGGGTAGACGTTGAGGTTCGATTTATTTGCAATATACGCAAACTGATCGGTGCTGGGAATGCCTAAAAAAGTGAATGTTTGCGAATGACAAAACGCTTTTTTGCAAATTTTGCGAACGCATTTTTTACGCCACAATGGGCCGTATCTCCACAGCCAGTAGCGACTTGTGATGGCAAAAATTTTTATGGGCGTTCGATTGCGATCACTGCGTGCCGAGCGCGGTATGACGCAGGTGGCGCTGGCGCATGTGCTGGGTTTGTCGCCCAGTTATTTGAATCAGCTGGAGCATGACCAGCGCCCATTTACCGTGTCGGTGCTGCTTAAGGTGCACAAGGTGCTGGGTGTGGACATTCAGCAGTTCTCCGAGGACGAAGAGGCGCGGCTGGTGGCACAGTTGAGTGACGCCATGGCGAGCTTGCCCACACCAGACGGTAAAGCGGTGCCAGCGCCCGAGCTACGCGAAGTAGCGGCCAAGCTGCCGCATTTGGCGCAGGCGATACTGGCCATGCACCAGCGCCACCAGCAAGATACCGAGCGGCTGGAGGCCTTGGCTGCACGTCTGGGGGACGATCGTACGGACGGTGTAGGTGCCGCCGCGCAGGCCATGGCGCCGCGCCAAATGCCGTTTGAGGCAGTGCGTGATTTTTTCTTTGCCCATCGCAATTATTTTGATGCGCTGGACCGCGCAGCCGAGGCATTGGCGCGCCGGGCGCAAGAGCAGGGCGGTAGCCTGCAAGACTGGTTGCAATACCGTTTGCAAGCGCAGCATGGGGTGCAAGTACTGCGCGAGAGTGGCAAATACGCAGGACACAATCGGCGCTTGGATGTGGCCACGCACACGCTTTACATCGCGCCGCAACTGCGGGCTGCACAGCAAATCTTTCAACTGGCAACACAGCTGGCCTTGCTGGAGTTTGCTGAACTGATTGACGCGCAATTGCAATCTACGATGTGGCAAGACGATGCCACGCGCAAGCTGGCGCGCGTAGGGTTGGCCAACTATGTGGCCGGTGCTTTTATTTTGCCCTATGGCATATTTTTGCAAGCGGCAGAAAGCCTGCGCTATGACATTGAGCTGCTGGCGCAGCGCTTTGGCGTGGGGTTTGAGACGGTATGCCACCGCCTGTCTACCTTGCAGAGGGCAGAGGCACCGGGTGTGCCGTTTTTCTTTATCCGCGTGGACCGGGCAGGCAATATCAGCAAGCGCCAGTCAGCCACGCATTTTCACTTCTCAAAAACTGGCGGCACTTGTCCGCTATGGAATGTGTACGAGGCCTTTACCCAGCCCGGCCGCGCCGTGCCCCAGCTCGCCAGCATGCCGGATGGCCGTGTTTACCTGTGGGTAGCACGCTGCATTACGCAAGCGGGGAACGGCTGGGGGGCGATTGGCAAGACTTTTTCGATCGGGCTGGGCTGCGATGTGCAGCATGCGGCCCGTTTGGTGTATTCCGACGGCATGGATCTGCGCAAGCTGGATACCGCCACGCCCATTGGAATGGGCTGCAAGGTGTGCGAGCGCAGCGCCTGCCCGCAGCGCGCCTTCCCCTTTGTGGGCAAGCCGCTGCTGGTTAACGAGAACGAAAGCGGCCCCGTGCCCTATGGAGCAGCAGGTACGGTTTAAGTTAAAGCGGAAAGTACAAAAGTACGATGATGACCGTACCCAGTGCCAAATTAAGCGCCACCAAGCTGCGGATCTGGCCCATGGCCTTGCCGCCCGCGGGCCAGTCTTTAGCTTGCACAGCACGGTCCAGGCGTTTGAACAGTGCAAAGCGGATGTGGCCAAACACCAGCATCATCACGATGCCCAGGGTGCTCATAATCATCCACGACATGGGCGTCGCAAACTTGGCGCCAGCCTGCGCAGCCATGTGGTGGGTATAGCCAAACATGCCCAAGCCTGACAACAGTACCAACACCACAATCACCAGCACGGCGGCAAAAAAGCGCTGCAACACATCGCGCATCAGTGTCAGGCGCACAGGTGGCTCCAGCTGTGCGACGGCGGGGCGCAAAAAGAAATGGGCAAAGGCCATGCCGCCCAGCCAGACGATAACGGCCAGCAGGTGGATGATTTTGAGCAGGATGTAGATCATGGTGGAGTGTGGTGAGTAATGCGCACATAGTAACAATGCCGCTGCTGCATGGGCGCGCCGCGCAAAAACCGCGCGCCACCGTGCGACAAGTTGACAGCCGGTTGAAGCCCCGCGCCCGCGCTGCTACCATGCAGGCCATGTTCTCCTTGGCCTCCCCGTTATGTCTGCTGATGCCGACCTGCATGTGCGGAGGCGCCGTGGTGCGCGCGAACTGGCTCCACAAGCCTGTCGCACACGTCTCAGCCCGGCGATAACCCCAACCCTCTCACGCGCACAAACGCTATCGCCGGGCAACAAACCAGCGCGATAGCGGCCGCACGTCCGTGCCACCTTGTTGGCAGATGTGCGTACGGCCACGGCCAAACCACGTGATCGCCCTTGCCGGGTTGTGCATCACACCTTGATGAGAAGGGGACGGATATGGACCAATCCATGGAGTTCACCAAGCAGTTTTTACGCTCGAAGAGCCCTTGCGCCATGGGCTTTCGCTGGTTTGTGCGCAATATTGAAGACGGCGTCAGCTACCAAAAAGCGCTGGATACCCTGGTGGAAGCGGGCCGGGTGGATGACGCGTTGTGGCTGTTAGAGAACTTTGGCCCTACCAATGCGGTACTGCAGCTCGAGCACCTTGAGGCCGATGCCCTGGTGTTTGCGGGCACGGTAGAAGTACGCGGCGGTATTGAGGTGGACGGCATCGTCCACGTTGGCCGATCGCTGCATGCTGGGGCTGGCATACGCGTAGGTGGTGATTTGGTGGTGGGCGCCGATATACGCGCTGGCGCCACCATTTTTTGCGGCGGAAAGCTGCAATGTGGCGGCCATTTGCGCACCGACTGGGGTGTGGATGTGCAAGGCAGCTTGACCGTGGGCGGTGATTTGCGCGTGGCCTGGGACGCGGTAGCGCAAGGCGCCATCAGCGTATGTGGTGCGCTCGTGGTGGGGCAAGATGTGATTGCTGGCGACAGACTAGAGTGTGAAAAAAGCCTGCGCGTGGGCGGTCAGTTGACGGGGGCCGGGCCTTTGCGTGCAGGCCAGGGCATCGTCGTGGGCGGCGCCATTGAGGGCGTGACCCATATCGACGCAGGTTGGGGCATTCGTGCAGGCCAGCATATTCATGCCAATGGTGCTATCAAGGCAGGCGAGAGCCTGTCGTCCGGTGAGCAAATTTGCGCGGGTGATGGCTACGGTGTGTTTGCGGGGCTCAACGTGCAAGAGGAAAGCTGGGAAGTCAGCGGCCAGGTCTGGTCGCAACAACCGCCAGCGCGCCTGCGCAGTGGGCAATGGGTGGGCCCTAGCCCTTTGTGATTTTGCTGAAGACAGTAGCTGGCAGCTCATCAACGGGTGCTAGCTGCTATCAAACTATAAAGATTCATCGTTTAGAAAACACCCAGCGCCAAGCCCATTGCCATGGCGGCGCCCAGCTCGCGGCAGTGCTGTAAATCGGTTTCCCCAATTTGTTTGGTGGCCAAAATCGCCTCGGGCGTTTGTGCGTGGGTGCAGACGATCAGTGGCTCGGCCACGGCTTTGAGCCGCCAGCCAGTGGCAATGCGGGCGATTTGCCGCGCGGCATTGCTGCCGTCGCTGCCTGCGCACACCATGCTGGCGTAAGGCCGGCCCTCAATGCGGCCCAGTGCGCCGTAGTAGCTGCGGTCAAAAAAATCTTTCATCACACCGCTGATGGCCGCCAGATTCTCGGGCGTGGCAAACAGGTAGCCGCTAGCGGCCAGCACATTGTCCGCCGTTGCATCGCGTGCGGCGAGCATTTGCACTTTGATGCCGGCCTCTGCCAGTGCAGCGTCGCGCGCGGCCTCGGCCATTTGGCGCGTGCCTTGGGTCATGGTGTGGTAGATGATCAACAGCTGCGGTACTGGCATGTGCACAGCATAGCGGCTGCTGGGTGGTTAGGCCGCTGAAGGTGTTCCACGCGCTGTCCGCTGCATGACCATTGGCTTGTAGTGCTGCGTGCTAGATTGCCTGCATCTATTGCAGCGAAGGATGGGATATGGCCGATATCTGGCAGCGGGTTGCCGACAGTTTTAATGCGCAGGGTCTGATGCGCACCATGGGTGCCAGCTTGCTCAAAGTAGAAGACGGCGAGGTGCAACTTGTCTTGCCTTTCAGCAAAGCGCTGTCGCAGCAGCATGGTTTTATGCATGCGGGCGCGGTGACCAGTATTGTGGACAGCGCTGCGGGCTACGCGGCTTTGACTAGGGCGCCCGAAGGCTATGAGGTGGTGACGGCCGAGTTCAAGATCAACCTGATGCGCCCCGCGATTGGCGAGCGCTTTATTGCCATCGGCAAGGTGCAGAACGCGGGCAAACTGCTGACAGTGTGTACGGGTGAAGTGCATGCGTACACGGCGGGGTCGGACCTGCCCAAGGTGGTCGCCTTGCTGCAGGCAACGGTTGTGAATGTGAAGTACTAGAGGCTGAGTGGGGTTCCCATAAAAATAGCTGCTAACGCCCTGTCAGGGGGCATTAGCAGCTATTGTTCTAATGGTTTTTGGCAGGGTCAGTCTTGCCACTGAAACAGCGGTGGCTGCTTGCTGACAAAACGACTGATGGCTTCTTGGTGGAAGGCGCTTTCGCGGCACAGGGTTTGGGCCAGAGCTTCTTGTTGGTAGATCTCCCCCCGCTGGCTCTCGAACGCATGGTTCATCACGCGCTTGGTGTAGCCGATGGCTTCGGTCGGTGCGCTGGCAAAGCGCTCAGCAAAGGCGATGGCCTCGGTCAGCACGTCCTCGCCCGTCACCTTGTAGGCCATGCCCAGTTGCTTGGCTTCATCGGCGCCCACTACACGGGCGGTAAACGCCAGCTCTTTGGCGGTTTGCAGGCCCACCAGGCGCGGCAGCAAATACATGCCGCCCAAATCAGGCACAAAACCAATTTTGCTGAATACGCAGCAAAATTTGGCGCTGGGTGCAGCCAGTACAAAATCTGCTGCGAGCGCGATCGACAAGCCCGCGCCAAACGCGCTGCCTTGTACGGCACTGATGACGGGCTTTTCCATGTCCAGCAGCTCATCAAACCAGCGATGCAGGCTCAGCATGCGGTTACGGCTGTCAAATACATCTTGCTTGCCAGCGACGGTGGCTTGCATGCTTTTGATATCGCCGCCTGCGCAAAAGTGGCCGCCTGCGCCAGTGATTACCACAGCCTTGATGGCGCGGTCATCACGTACCTGCGGAATCAGGCGGGTGAACTCGTCGCGCATGGCAGTGTCCAGCGCGTTGCGGGCTTCGGGGCGGTTCAAGGTCAGCACGGCGGTGGCACCGTGCATGGTCAGGGTAAGTGCAGTCATAAATCAGCAGTCAGAAGGTAGGTGCGATGGGTGCCGCTCATTCCGCTTTGATGTCCAGGCGTTTGGCAACCGGTATCCAGCGCGCTCGTTCAGCATTGATGAACTGGCCCCATTGTGTGGCGCTTCCCGCAATGGGCTGAGCACCTATGCGACGCAGTTTGTCTTGCACATCGGGCTTGGCGAGTGACTGATTGACAGCTTGGTTCACCCGCTCAATCGCCGCGCTTGGTGTACCAGTTTTGGCCACCAAGCCAAACCAGGCGCTGGCCTCGGCATCGGCAAACCCAAGCTCGGCCATGGTAGGTACATCAGGCAGTTGCGGAAAACGCTGGTTGTCCATAATCGCCAGCGGCACAATGCGCCCGGCCTTGGCTTGCTGCATGCATGAGGGCAAGGCGTCAAACATGATGTCTACATTGCCTCCCATCATGCTGGTGATGGCGGGTGCGCTGCCTGCAAAAGGCACGTGGGTCACTTTGAAGCCCATTTTGTCGCTGGCGTATTCGCCAGCCAGATGGGTGATATTGCCGCTGCTGGCTGAGCCCATGGACAGCGTTTTTCCATCTTTTTGCGCCTGCTGGGCTTTGGTGATCAAGGCCTTGGTATCGAGCACACCAAAGTCCTTGCGGGTGACAAGCAGCAGTGGCGCCTTGCCCAAACCTGCTACGGGTACGAAATCCTTGGCCGGGTCATAAGGCATTTTGGCGTAGATCGCGCTGTTGACGACTAGGGGCGCGTTGGAGCCCACGAAGTAGGTTTGCCCATCCGCTGGCGCGCGCAACACAGTCTCGGCGGCAATCATGCCGGCGGCGCCGCCTTTGTTTTCAATCACGATGGGCTGACCGGTGGCTTGGCCCACATCGTTGGCGACGATGCGCGCAATCTGGTCTGCTGCACCGCCCGCCGGGTAGGGTACGACCCAGCGTAGCGGTGCATCGGCAGCGCTGGCTAGCAACGGGCAGGCCAGCAGGGCGGCTGTGGCAATACGGCTGAGTTGCCGCGAGTATTTGAATGGGGGCATCTGTTTGTCTCCTAGGTGCCAGGCTGCACGCTTTGGCTACACCTGTTTTTTGTGCGTTTATGAGTTGCTGACTGGCGCACGGCGTGCTCTGGGGTGTGTGTGGTAGCCCTGTTGGTGCGGCTTGCCGCGCTTTTGTGCACCAGCCAGCAACCTCAGGCTAGGCGGTTTTGTATGTCGCGTCCAATATCAATTAGCTCTCAGCTGATAGCTAAACTGCGCAATCATTTACCCGTATGCTGTGGCCCAGAAACCAGCAAACACACTCTAAGGAGCAAGGCCATGAGCGCATTTTTGAAGTACGAACAGCGGGGTCACGTGGTGACCCTGACCATGTCCCAGCCAGACCGCCGCAACCCTCTGACGGGCAATACGGCGGTCGATGAGTTTTTGGTCGCTTGTGAAAAAATCCGCGCCGACACCAGTGTGCGTGCAGTCATTTTGACGGGCGAGGGCACGGCTTTTTCGTCGGGTGGCGATATCAAGACTATGCAAGAGCAGTCGTTTGGCGATGTGGACGGCATGCGTATCCGTGAGGACTACCGCCAAGGCATCCAGCGACTGCCGCTGGCGCTGTTTAACCTAGAGGTGCCTACCATCGCGGCTGTAAATGGCCCGGCCATGGGCGCGGGCTTGGATTTGGCCTGCATGTGCGATATGCGTGTGGCCTCCGACAGGGCTAAATTTGCCGAGAGCTTCGTCAAAGTGGGCATCATCCCCGGTGACGGTGGTGCTTGGCTGCTGCCGCGGGTGATTGGTATGTCGCGCGCGGCTGAGCTGTCGCTGACCGGCCGCATGATTGATGCGCCGACTGCGCTGCAGTGGGGCCTGGTGTCGCAAGTGGTTCCACATGATGAGCTGATGGCTGCTGCCAATGCACTGGCTGACGAGATAGCTGCTAACCCGCCACAAGTCACCCGTATGACCAAAAAGCTGATGCGCGAAGGCATGCACCAAAGCCTGGCATCGATTTTGGAGCTGTCCGCCGCGTATCAGGCCTTGGCCCATCAGACTGCAGACCACCGCGAGGCGGTGAGCGCTTTCTTGGAAAAACGCAAGCCGGACTTCAAGGGCTGAGTGTGCTGTGTTGAATATAGAAAAGGCCGCAAATGCGGCCTGTTCTGTAGCTATTTTTTAGAAAGCGTGCTGGCGCTCTAGGCGCTCCAAGCGCTCTAGTTCGGCAAAGATGTCGGCCATGCTGCCGCTCATGGCCCAGCGCATGCCGCGCTCGCGCCCCGCAGCAGCAGGCTTGGCCCAGTAGCGTTTGATGGACGCATCGTTGGCGGCCAAGGCGCGGCAGCGCTGTACGGATACAAAATCTGTTGCGGCGGGTGCTGTGCTGGCAGCTGCACGGCGGCGCATGCTGGGCTTGCGGGGGCGGCGGATGCGGTCGATGGGGCGTTCTGTCTGGCGCTCGGCGGGGTTGTCGCTGGCGTATGTGGCCATACCATCGTCGCCCAGTAAGCTGAGCTGGGTGTCGGTGCGCAGTACGGTGATAGCGCTAGCAAAGCAGTGCACCTGGGTGCGCTTTTGGCCGTCATTGGCGGCACCTGTAGCGCCTTTGCGGCTGCGGCGTAGCCCAGGCAGGGCAGCTGTTAAGCGACTGAACATGTGGAACACGGGCTCGCCAGCGACGAGAGAAAAGGGCGCAAGCGTGCGCAATGCATCAGTGATGAGCATTGGAGACTCCTAGTTGTGTTGGCAGTCCGTTTGCAAATCGTGGGTAAGGCGAGACCGGGCTGTAAGCATTGCTCTCGCAAAGCTAGGCGGCAGTGACCCCGTCACGAATGGGTTGAAACGGCATAACAGCAGGATTGCGCATAGCAGATGCCCGCCCCAGGGTTGTGGAGTGATGACCCACAACGCCCGCTACCTGAGGTTGCACCGGATTCTATTTACAACTGATTACATCAGCATGGTGTTACGTATTAACCCTACTGCGATGCCTTCAATCTCAAAAGGCTCGCCGGGTTGCACGACGATGGGCAGGTAGTCTGGGTTCTCGGCCAGCAGCTCAATTCCCTCTTGTGTGCGCTGCAGGCGTTTGACGGTGACATCGTCACCGAGGCGGGCAACAATAATCTGACCATTACGCGCCTCGCGGGTGGACTTAACGGCCAACAGGTCGCCATCCATGATGCCGGCGTCACGCATGGACATACCGCGCACTTTCAGCAAATAGTCGGGTTGCTGCTGGAACAGGCTGCCTTCAACGGTATAGGTTTGGTCTACATGCTCTTGCGCAAGGATGGGCGAGCCTGCCGATACACGGCCAATCAGTGGCAAGGCCAGTTGGGCCATTTGCTGCACCACGCGGGTTGCGTTGGCCAGGGGTGATGCAAATCGTGCGCCGCGCGCTGCGTTGATAGAGCGCACTGTATCGCTTTGCAGGCGAATGCCGCGTGAGGTGCCGCTGACCAGCTCGATCACGCCTTTGCGGGCCAGGGCCTTTAAGTGGTCTTCTGCCGAGTTGGCGGATTTGAAGCCCAGCTTGCTGGCGATTTCTGCACGGGTGGGTGGTGCACCGGTGCGCGAGATGGCCGTTTGGATCAGGTCCAGAATTTCCTGCTGCCGGGCGGTCAGTTTAGGGTGGTCTCGCATAAGATCTCCATGTGATCGGGGCTGGCCTGGGGCGGCGCCCCTGTGGTGTTGATGCCATAGAGCCTTGAGGGCAGGGTGGAATCAAACACCTGTATATCAATCCAGTACCTGTATTTTTAACCAGTTTTTTGAGAGAGGCAAGCCTTGCAGCCAAAAATTTTGATCATTGGTACCGGCGGCACCATTGCAGGCATGGCCGCTGACGCGCAAAACCCGGGTGTTTACCAGGCTGCACAGCTAACGGTGCAGTCGCTGGTAGCAGCTATCCCCGGTATAGAAAAAGCCGCCGGGCGCCCGTTGAGTGCGCTACAAATAGCGCAAATTGATAGCAAGGATATGGATGACGGCGTGTGGCTGGCGCTGTTGCAAGCATGCGACAACGCCATGCACGACGACAGTGTGGCCGGTGTTGTCATCACCCACGGCACGGATACGCTGGAAGAGACCGCCTGGTTTTTGCACCTGTGCCTGGGCCGCTTGCCCAAACCTGTAGTGCTGACTTGCGCTATGCGCCCCGCCAACGCCCTGATGCCTGACGGCCCGCAGAATCTGAAAGACGCTGTAGCCGCCGCAGGTGCACGCGATGCGAACGGCGAGCCGCTGCTGCATCACGTTGCAGTGGTGACGGGCGGTGGCGAGCTGCACAGCGCCCGCTGGGTGCAAAAAGTGCATCCGCACCGCTTGCTGGCGTTCTCATCGGGCGAGCAGGGGTTGTTGGGCTGGGTGGGCGCAGACGGCCTGCGATTGCGTGATGGGCAGTGCGCTGGTGCCACTGCCGCAATTGTGCAGCCCAGTGCCTACACCGGAGCTGAGGCGCGGGCGGCCATGCCGGCAGCAGGCCAGGCTTGGCCGTGGGTAGAAGTCATCACCAGTCACGCTGGCGCACGCGCTGCCTTGGTGGAAGCGCTGGTAGCACAGGGCGTGCGCGGCATAGTGGTGGCGGCCACGGGCAATGGCACCGTGCACCAGGCGCTGGAGCCTGCGCTGGATCGAGCTCGTGACGAAGGCGTGGCCGTGTGGCGTGCCACACGCTGTGCGGACGGTCATATTGAAGAGTCGAAGCTTCCCGCACCTGGTAAGGCTGATGTAGGCAGTGAGCTGGCTGTAGCGCTCAGCCCCGTTAAAGCGCGTATCAGCTTGCAGCTGGCGTTGATGGGTGTTGTGTAGATTTTGCTATTGCGAAATGAGCTGCTGGCGACCACTCAATAGGCGCTAAGCGCCTGTTCGTTTTTAATATTTTTGCTTGACTGTGTCTGCCTTGTATGACCGAGCCCGCTACCTGCACCACTAATCCATTAGGCGCCCAAGGCTTGCACCATGTAGCGTTGATCGCGTCCAACTACGCGCGCTCAAAAGCCTTCTACACCCAGCTGCTGGGCTGTACTGTGATTGCCGAGGAGTACCGGGCCGGGCGCGATTCATGGAAACTGGACTTGGCGGTGCCCGGCGGCGGTCAGCTAGAGCTGTTCTCCTTTCCCACGCCGCCACCCCGCACATCCCGCCCCGAAGCGTGCGGCCTGCGTCACCTGGCGATTAGCGTGCAATCGGTAGACGCGGCGCGTGATTATCTGCTCGCGCAGGGTGTGGACTGCGAGGCAATTCGGCTGGATGAGGCAACCGGTAAACGATTCTTCTTTTTTAGTGATCCGGATGGGCTGCCGCTGGAGGTTTATGCGGTTGAAATAGGATGAAGGAAGGACTTATCGTTTCGGATAAAGACAACATCGACGCGCTGGGGGCAGTAGTAGCGCAGATCTACCAAACCAGGCGAGGTGGGGAGTCGCAGGTGGCTGCGCTAGAGGCTCTCATACGAGGCACTGAGGCTTTACCCTTCACACAAATGAAGCGGTGGGCGACAACGATCCGCTGGTCTATCTGCCAATCAGAAGTAGAGGCTCTGCAGGCTAATTTGTGGAGCGATGGGCAAAGCTGGTTGTTGAGCTCGGTTGATTCGCGTAATCCACCTCAAAACGTACCTTTTGTGCCATGGCTGGAGATATGCAGTGCTGATGGCTTCCGCCGGGAAAAAGCTTTTGCGCAGCTGAAGGGCGCCGCGCCCAGCCGTTTTTTGCTTGCGCTGGCTATGCGGACGCTGAATGACTGGGTGCCGCAAGTGCGCATGGTGGCGCGCAAATCACTGCTGCACATTGCCCGGGCATCGCCCCCTGCGTTGGTGGCGGATGCTGTGATGGCTACGCTCACCGTGTGGGGGGCGCGGGGGATTAACCGCGGTGCTGCGCCATGGTTTTACGGGGAGTTACCTTCTGCTGAATGCTATTAAATTTAGAGCTGTTGGTCCCTAATAGGCCGGCGCTGGATGTGAAAAGGCTGCATATCTGGCGTGAGCGGCTTAGGTGCCAGCTTTCTCGCGATAGCTATCGAGTGCGGCGATTACCACGGTTGCCACAGCGCATGCTGCAAACAAAATGCCGCTGGTGGTGTTGCCCATGGTGGCCAGCAGCCAGCTGTAGATGCCAGCCAGCAAGGCGACAAAGCGGTTGACGATAATGCCTTGGCTCAGGTCATAGCCGATAAAGGCGTGGTAAGACAGCACGGAAAGTACGAGTGCCAAGCAGGTGGTGGCCAGCCATTTCATGGGGGTGCTCCGGTGGGGTAACTTGCTGCGGGCAATACAGCAAAGGGTTTGCGGGGGAATGACTGTGCATTATTAGACCGCAAACGCCACCCAGGTCTGCCGTTTGCATGGATTGGCTGTGGATGGGTCAAGCAAACGGGCCAAAACAAAAGCCACTATCAAAAAGATAGTGGCTTGCGCTTGCCTGGCGGGCGCTAGCGGCTCTAAAAGATTAGATTGCTAGCACGGCAGGCTTGCGGGGCCTGGGCCGATCAGGACTCCAGTGCAGTGATGGCGCGTTGGGTGATCTCTTCCACAGTACCCATGCCGCTAATGGCGCGGTACTTGGGGGCTGCTGCGGGATCTTGCTTGGCCCAGTTGCTGTAGTAGTCGACAAGAGGACGGGTCTGGTTGCTGTACACATCCAGGCGCTTTTTGACGGTTTCTTCCTTGTCGTCTTCGCGCTGCACCAAGTCTTCACCAGTTTGGTCGTCCTTACCTTCCACCTTTGGAGGGTTGAACTTGACGTGGTAGGTGCGGCCCGATGCGGGGTGGCTGCGGCGGCCACTCATGCGCTCGATGATGGCGTCAAACGGCACGTCGATTTCCAGCACGTAGTCGAGCTTGACGCCGGCTGCCTTCATGGCGTCGGCCTGGGGGATGGTGCGGGGGAAGCCATCAAACAGGAAGCCGTTAGCGCAGTCGGATTCGGTCAGACGCTCTTTGACCAGGTTGATGATCAGTTCGTCGCTGACCAACTGGCCTGCATCCATCACGGCTTTGGCTTGCAAGCCCAGTGGCGTACCTGCCTTGACGGCGGCGCGCAGCATGTCGCCAGTGGAGATTTGGGGGATGCCGTACTTTTGGCAGATGAACGAGGCTTGTGTGCCTTTTCCGGCGCCGGGGGCTCCCAACAAGATCAATTTCATGGACGGTCCTTCAATTACAAAACTTGCACGGCAAAAGCGGGCTACCAGAGCCCGCTTTTACACACAGAAACTGGGCTTGAGCATATCACGCATCAGGGGAATGTCACCAAAATGCAAGCCAATGTAGTGTCTCCTGCGTCTGCTTTTTTGCCCATGCTGCCTTGGTTGTCTTACAGCGTGCTTGCATTGGCGGCGCTGCACCGGCGAAATGGGGGTTTACACCAGCGAGCCGTACAGTTGTCGCACGCGCACCAGGTCTTCGGGTGTGTCCACGCCCACGCCGGGTGCATCAGGTGTCACATGCACGGCAATGCGGTAGCCATGCCACAGGGCGCGCAACTGCTCCAGCGATTCGATCTGCTCGGTGGGTGCTTGGGCGAGTGTGGGAAAGGTTTGCAAAAAGCGCGCGCGATAGCTGTACAGGCCAATGTGATGCAGTGGGGCAAAGCCAGGCGTACTGGTGGTGTTCGGGTTTTGCCACCAGGCACTGTTGAGGTGGTCGCGCCCCCATGGGATGGGTGCGCGGCTAAAGTAGCTGGCCAAGCCTTGGGCATCCAGCACCACTTTGACGACGTTGGGGTTTTGCAGCGATTCCAGATCGGCGATCGGGTGGGCGACAGTGCCCATGCTGGCCTCAGGCCGCGCAGTTAGCAGCGCAGCCACGGCGTCGATCAAGCCGGGGGCAATCAAGGGCTCGTCGCCTTGTACATTGACCACGATGTCGTCGCCGCCAATGCCTAGCAGTTGGCAGGCCTCGGCAAGGCGGTCGCTGCCACTGGGGTGCTGGGGCGATGTGAGCACGGCTTGCACGCCGTGCTGCTGGCAGGTGTCCACAATGCGCGCGTCATCGGCCGCCACTACCACGCGCTGGGCCAGGCTTTGCTGGGCGCGCTGGGCCACGCGCACCACCATAGGTACACCGCCAATATCAGCCAGCGGCTTATTGGGCAGGCGCGACGACGCCATGCGCGAGGGGATTAAAACGGTGAACGGCGCGGGGGCTGCGGTGGTGGCCATGGCAGGTGATGGATGCAAAGCAGAAAAAAGAACAGGTTGCACTGATTAGATGCAACCTGATGAGGTTAGGTGGATTGTAGCGACAGCGTGGTGCAACGCAGTTCCCATGCTAACTAACGTGCAAATACTTGGCAGAGGCTGTTTGCCGTTGCGAGGGCGATGGATGTACAAGTTAAATTGTCGTACAGCGCCCATCTAGTGGGTATTTTTAGCTATAAAAACAATAGTAATGTATTCGCTTCAGCAAACCGGGCTTTACGGAATGATTGCTGGCGACGGTGCATTGCTGGCGGGCACGCTCACACTGTCCGGGGCCAGCAGGATTTTCTCTAATGGTCGCATCTTCTTGGCGTCGATCAACTCGTTCATGCGGGGCAACAAGGCGACCAATCCTTGGTAGCTTTGGGCCTTTTCTACCGATAGCTGCAGGCGAAAGCCCTTGAGGCCCAGCTCGCTCACCAGTTGGCTGGCCATGGCGTAGCCCTGCATGTAGCGGGCTTCCGGGTTGCTCACCTGCGCCGGAGTACTGGCGTGGCGCGATGCCTGAATGCGTGCATCCACAGGTGAGGGGCTGGGTACTGCCGAGGCGTTGGGCTGGCTGTGGGTGAAAGTACTGTCGGCGTAAGCTGAATCGGTGAATGGTTCGTTATCCGGGCTGCTCAGGCGCAGGTCGGACTCTACCGACCAAGTGGCAGCTGGGCGCAGCAGTTCTAGCATGCCTTGCTGGGTAAGCAGTTTGATGTCTTCCAGCACTTGCAGGCGTCCGCGGTTGCTAGGCAGCAGCTCCATCACCTGGGCGATGCTTTTTTGGCCGTCAAACAAAATAAAGGCGGGGCGCAGGCGCTGGGGCAGCGATGGATCGCGTGCGCGGAGGGCTTCTAGGCCTTTAACCGTTTTCTTCAGTATGAGGGTGTGCATAGCAATTCCAATCGATATAACAGGCGTGCAGTAGCTCGCTGGAATGACGCCAAAAAGTTTAGCGAATTGTGTTGAATTGAAATTCAATGTGTACTAGGGAATGCACTGATCAGTCCAGTCACTTAGTGACTGAGTTTGTGTTTAAACAAACATATGTGATTTTTTGATGCAGTAAATGCCGCCCGGCACACCCGGTTGGGCGCTGCCCTGTTTGGGCAAGATACTGGCTGCATAGGCTTATATGCAGCAACTTATGCCTGTGTAGATCGCCTGACAAAGATGTGCGGCTGGCAGACAGGCAGGCGTAATCGACTTAGGGGATCAGCACAGGGGCGGTGATGTTGTTGGTCAGCTCGTTCGTGGTGGGTGCATCGGGTGCCAGCAAGATCTTTTCGATTTGCTGCATTTTTTTTGCATCCAAAGAGGCGCGCAGGCGCGGCAGGGCCGCTACCAGGCCTTCATAGCCATCGGCCTTTTCAATCGCGAGCTGTAACCTAAAGCCCCGCAGACCCATCTCGCCGAGTGAGTTGGTGATCAAGGTGTACGCCTGTTGGTAGCGGGTGCTTGGGTTGTGAATGCTGGGGTGCTGTGCAGAGGCGGCTATTTTTTGGGCGGTAGCAGCAAGTGTGGCGGCTGATGGTTCAGTCCGCGCAGGCATCTGGGGCGCCAGGCTGGGGTTCAAAAGCTCGAGCCATCCCGATTGCAGCAAGCCGTAGACATCTTCCAGCTCTAGCGCGGGTGAGCTGGGCAGCAATTGCATTACTTGGGCCACGTTTTTGTTGCCATCGAACAAGATAAACGCAGTGCGCAGCCGCTTGGGCAGTGCGGGGTCTCGGGTGCGCAGCGCCTCCAGGCCTTTGTCAGTTTTTTTAAGAACCAAGGTATCCATAGTGGCGAGCATGGCAAACAAGGGGGATGAGTTACGGGTAGGGTGGCCTTATGGGCTGCGTGATTGTGAAATATTGTGAGTTTTTCGGTATTGGTGTTTGCACTAGCAGCCAGCGCTGGTTTGCAATCGGCTGCGCTTTACCGCTAACTACAGCAAAGCGCGGGTGTTTTTACTCGGCCTGTGGCGCGGCGGCCAAGGCCTCAATTTCGTCGTCTGACAGAGGCCGGGCTTCGTTTTCCAGCATGACGGGGATGCCGTCACGTACCGGGTAGGCTAAGCGCGCGCTGCGCGAGACCAACTCTTGGCGCTCGCGGTCGTAACGCAATGGGCCTTTGGTGACGGGGCATACCAGCAGTTCAAGCAGTTTGGGGTCCATAACGGCAATCAGTCTTTCGCAAAATGAGGGGTGGCGCGGGGGCGGTGGCCCTGGGCCAGCAGCAGCTGGTGCACATGCTGGGCAAAAGCGTCATCAATCTGCACGGCCAGCGGTACCGCCAGTGCCTGGGGCGCTATGCGCCAGAGCTTATGCGCATCCTTTTCAGTGCACAGCAGCACGGGTGTGTCTATTGTAGGTGGTGCATGGCCGGCGTAGGCAGCAAGATCCAGCTGGGTCAGCAGCGCTGGGTCGGCCAGATTGGCGTGGTCAGGCAGGGCGTCGCAGCGGGTCAGTTGCAGGCCTTGGGCTCGCAGCATGGCAAAAAACTCTTGGGGGTAGGCGATGGCGGCCAGTGCGCGGGCGGGCTGGCTGCGTAGTGTGGCCAGTGGTACTTGCTCGCCATTGCTGCGAATGGCGTAATCCGCCAAATTGCGGTGTACAGGCCACGCAGTGGCGCCGCTGGTGGACAGGTGCGCGGGCGGCTGGCCTGCGTATAGCGCTATATCTAGTGGGCGTGGCCAGGGCTCGCGCAGCGGGCCCGCAGGCAGTTGCCAGCCATTGCCGACGCCGCGTGCGTTAAAAACGGCAATCTCTACATCACGTGCTAGCGCTAGGTGCTGCAGCCCGTCATCGCTGATGAGGAGGTCGGTATCCGGGTGCGCCAAAAGTGCCGCTTGCGCAGCATGTGCGCGCTGCTTAGCTATAAAAACAGGAGTCTTCAGCGTTACGCTTGCTGCCGGGTTGGTGCGCTGGGCAATCAGCAAGGGTTCGTCGCCCACGGTATGCGGGTTACTGTCTGGGTGCGCCTCAATGACGGCGCCCGCTTTGGCATCTACTCGGCCATAGCCGCGCGATATCACGGCAGGCCGCCAGCCCAGAGCCTGTAGGGCTTGTACCAAATGTATGGTGACTGGGGTTTTGCCTGCGCCGCCCGCAATTACATTACCGACGACGACCACAGGCACGGACGCACGGTAGGTTTTGAGCAGGCCTGCACGGTATAAGCCGCGCCGCAGCGCCCCCAAGCCTGCGTACACCCAGGATAGCGGCAGCAGGCTGATAGCTAACAGCCCCTTGCGCTGCCATGCATCGGTAATGCGGGCAGAGCGGGGGCGTTGCGATGGTCTGTGTGGGGAAGGTGGCGCAGTCATGCTGGCTGCATGCTAGCACTACGGGGTATAGGCGCCACGCAGTGCTGCGCGGTTATTTGCTGGCAGCCATTTGCGTTGCAAAGGTGATTTGCTGCAAGCCCACGCGGCGGGCAGCTTCCATCACCGACACCACGGCCTGGTGCGGAGCCATGGCGTCAGCGCTGATGATGATCACGCTGTCTTTGCCTGCGGTAGCGGCAGCGCCCAGCGCTGTGGCGACATCGGCTACGGTCTTGCCTTCTAGTGCGGTCTTGTTGACGGCATAACGGCCATCGGCGGCGACTGCAACGATGATCTCTTTGGGGCGATCACGCAATTGCTCGGCATTGGCGATAGGCAGGGTGAGTTGCAGCTCGGTGAACTTGCTGTAGGTGGTCGAGAGCATCAAAAAGATGAGGATCACCAGCAACACGTCGATGAAAGGGATCAGATTGATCTCCGGCTCTTCTTGGGTGCGGGGGCGAAAATTCATGCGCGGCTCCTGAAGGCTGGGCTTAGCCGCGCTGGCGCTGCTTGTTCAGGTGGCGCAAGAATTGTTCGGCCGACAGCTCAAGCGTCAACAAATAGCCATCCACCTGGCTGCGGAAGTAGCGCCAAAAGATCAGGGCCGGGATGGCAACGATCAGACCAAAGGCCGTGCAATACAGCGCGGTGGAGATACCACTGGCCAGTTGCGCCGGGTTGGCGCTGCCACCTGATTGCGAACCAAAAATCTCGATCATGCCAATCACCGTGCCCATGAGTCCCAGAAGAGGAGCTGCCGAAGCAATGGTGGCCAACGCGGTGAGGTATTTCTCTAGCTTGCGGGCGACTTGGCGGCCGGTGCTCTCCATGGTGGCGCGCAGATCGGCCTCGGAGATGCGGGGTTCGTTGTTGACGGCGCGCAGGCCGCTGGCCAGTACCTCGCCCAGGGCTGAGTTTTGGCCCAGCTGGTTGACCACATCGGGCGTGGGCATGTTGACCGAGGAGACCGAAATGGCCTCTTGCAACAAGTTTTGGGGGGCGACCTTGGCGGCCTTTAAAGCCAAAAATCGTTCAACAATCAACGCCAGGGCCAGGATGGAGCAGACGATCAAGGGCCAGATTGGCCAGCCTGCGGCTTGAATAATGGAAAACAAATTCTCTCTCCGCTCGTTCTTTTCAGCAGTGCATTATGGCCCAAGGTAGGCACGGGCTAGCTTAAAATTGTGCCTGACGCGGCCTGCTACCAACAATGGCTACTTGCTGGCAGGGTGGTTGGTGTGAGTCTTCCACAAATTTTGTGGATAACTTTGTGGGTAATGTGTCATCTGCCCGAAAAAACTCTGTATTTACGGGGTTTTTCTTAGATTGCTTAAAAATTAAGCTAATAAAAATAGATTTAAATCAATAACTTGCACGGCGCTTCTATCTTTTGTGCTACAGAGTATGACGCATGTATGACGCACCCACGCCACTCGCACGTTGTGGACTACTGAACCCGCTGGTGTGAGAAAGCTGTGTGGCCCTTTCCGCTGCGTGCATCCTGTTGCCGCACATTTGTAGCAGGATCGCCGCCTTTGCCGGCGATTTGGGCAATGTTTGACGGTGGTTGATGAAAGCGTGGGGTGCATAACGGTGCCAATCTGGGTGCTATGCTTGTCTGTTGCACCTGCTTTTTGGCGGTGTTTGTGTGTTCAAGATTGCATTTTTAATAGCAGCTGTCGCCCATCAGTCGGGTGCTAGCTGCTAATTTTATGGATACTTTTAAGCCCATCTCTACTGACCTTGATGCCCAGGCCCCTCACGCCCGCGTGTGGGAGGTAGGTGCGCTGTGCCGGGCCGTGGCTGATGCGCTGGCCGCCCGTTTTAATCCGGTACTGGTACGCGGGGAGCTGAGCGGTTTCTCGCGTGCCGCCAGCGGCCATTGCTACTTCAACCTAAAGGATGCCAATGGCCAGATCCGCTGCGCCATGTTCAAGCGCGCCGCGCAGTCGCTAGGCTTTAACCCAAGAGACGGCGAGCTGGTCGAGGTAGTGGGCAAGCTGGGCGTGTACGAGCAGCGCGGCGATTTGCAGCTGATTGTGGAGGATATGCGCCGCGCCGGCCAAGGCGCCTTGTTTGAGCAGTTTTTGCGCCTCAAAGCCCAGCTGGAATCTGAAGGACTATTCGCCGCCGAGCGAAAACGCCCATTGCCCTTGATGCCGCGAGGCATTGGGGTGGTTACTTCGCTAGGTGCTGCCGCTTTGCATGATGTGGTAACTGCTTTGCGCCGCCGCGTGCCCCAACTACCTGTGGTGCTGGTGCCCGCCTTGGTGCAGGGAGGGCAGGCAGCGCCATCGATGGTGGATGCGCTACAAAAACTGTATCTACTAGCGCAGAGTCAGAAAGCGTTTGACGCAGGTTTGAGCGACAAAGCACCTGCGGTCGCTATCGACGCCATCCTGGTGGTGCGTGGCGGTGGATCGCTAGAGGATTTGTGGGCCTTCAATGACGAGCAACTGGCCCGCACCATCGTGCAAAGCCCGGTTCCGCTGGTGAGCGGCGTGGGGCACGAGACGGATTTCACCATCGCCGATTTTTGTGCTGATTTGCGCGCGCCCACTCCCACGGCAGCGGCCGAGCTGGTGTGCCAGCCACGGGCCGTCTGGCTGGGTGGACTGGACTTGGTCGAGCAGCGCCTGGCCGATGCGGTGGAGCGTTATGTGGATCGCCAATCGCAGCGCTTAGATTGGGCGGCGCGGCAAATTGCCAGGCCATCGGGCTTGGTCAGCCGTCAGCAACAACTGTTAGACCGCTGCGCTCAGCGCATGCAAGCTGCTACGCGCAACCAGCTACATGGCCGTGATTTGCGCGTGCAACAGTTGGCGGCGAGTTTCCCCATCAGCATAGAGCGCAGGCTGGAGCGCCAGCAGCAGCGGCTTGAACAACTGGGCGCGCGGCTAGAGTTGCTGAACCCGCGCCAGGTGCTATCGCGCGGTTATGCGCTGCTGACGGGTATGGACGGCAAGGTGGTGACCAGCGTAGCGCAGGCGACACCGGGCCAGCCCTTGCATGCGGAGCTTGCCGATGGTGCGGTCGATGTGGTGGTGACCCAGCGCTTGCTGGTTTAAACACTTTGTGCGGCATTGGGTGCTGTCTCTGACAAAGCAGGTGCCGCTTGCATGCTAAGGTGCAAATTCGTCTGGGGTGAACCCGTATTCCCCAACAGGTCGATTTTCCTTTCTACAATCAAACGCTGAGATCGACGGCAGCCGCGCCGAAAGACGACAACGGCCGCCACTTACCTATACCAACCACGAGGAAACGACGATGGAACGCACTCTGCCACCACTGCCTTATGCGATTGATGCCCTGGCTTCCGCTGGCTACAGCAAGGAAACCATGGAGTACCACTACCTGAAGCACCACAACGCTTACGTAGTCAAGCTCAATGAGCTGCAAGTCGGTACCGAGTTTGAAAACATGGAACTTGAGGACGTGATCAAGAAGGCCTCGGGCGGTATCTACAACCAGGCTGCCCAAATCTGGAACCACAGCTTCTTCTGGAACTGCATGACCCCCAACGGCGGTGCAGAGCCTACTGGTGCGCTGGCGGATGCCATCAACAAGAAGTGGGGCAGCTACGCCGACTTCAAGAAGGCTTTCGTCGCTTCTGCCGTGGGTAACTTCGGCTCCGGCTGGACTTGGCTGGTGAAGAAGGCCGATGGCTCGGTCGACATCGTCAACATGGGTGCTGCCGGCACCCCGCTGACTACCGCCGACAAGGCCCTGCTGACCGTGGACGTCTGGGAGCACGCCTACTACATCGACTACCGCAACCTGCGTCCCAAGTTTGTCGAAACCTTCTTCGACAAGCTGGTGAACTGGAAGTTTGCTGAAGCCAACTTCGCTTAATACCTAGCTAGCAAGAACGTGGCGGCGCCTCGTTCTTGCTACAGGTTTTCAGCCCAAAGCCTCCCACGGGAGGCTTTTTTTGTGCCTGTTTTCGAAAACAGGATTTGCGCTTTGGGTAGGGCCTACGTAAGATGTAAATACATTTATTTACACTCAAGGGATTTATGGACATTCACCAACACCCGGGTCTGCGTGGCGTTTGGCGTGCTTGCACTGCTGTGGTTGCCAGTGCATACGGTGCCGCAGCCTATGCGGCGGACCCCCCATATGCCATGGTCACCTTTGCCTTTGTGCGGCCGCTGGTGGCCGCGGCGCCTACGCCAGTGCCGACAATGGCTGAATGGGCGCTGGTGGGCTTGGCTGTGCTGCTGGCCTTGGTGGGGGCTGCCGTGCTATGGCGGCGCGGACGTGGTGTGTTGGTGGCAGCGCTCTGGTCGGCTGCCGCTGTGCTGGGTGGCTGGGGTGGCGATGCCGTGCTAAGCCCGGCAGTAGCTGGCCCTAATGACCAGCCGGTGGTAGTGGTGCCGACCAGCACGACCAATGAGTTTGGGATTCCGGTTGCCATGTTCAGCCTGCAGTCTTCTGGCGTGCCGCAGGGTGGTCTCGGTAATATCTTTATCAATAATGGTGCATTTAGCCCTAGCTTTGTTAGCCAGGTATTTGGCAGCAGCCTACAAGGCATCGCCCCCGGAGGTATAGGTTTTTTGGGCTTTGGCGGTGGGGATGGCGGCGTTTTTGGCGCCAGCACGTTTAGCGCCATCTTCAACGGCTCGCCTTACGGCATGGAGATCCGAGGCGTAAGTCCCTTTGTCAGTGACGGCTCGTCCTTTCTCAATCCGCAGGAGTATGGCCTGAGCGCTGAGGGCGGCGATGAGACCACGGGATCCATCACCTTGCGTTGCCGGCAGGGCGTGCAACTGCCGCCAGGTGGCAGTTGTGCGCTGGGCATAGTTGATGCCACTCCGCAAACCTGATGGAGTGGTGGCACGTGTTTCAATGTTTTTACTTGCTAGTGCCCGGTTGAAAGGCGTTAGTAGCTATTGAATAGATAGCACCTGTATTGGCCAGCCCGCTAATCCAGCACTTTGCCGCGCAGCGCCTTTACGCCTGCGCGCTGGTTTTTACCTTGCAGGCGGCGCTGGGTTGATCCCCAGGTGGGCTTCGTGGCCTTGCGTTTGCGCGGCACATGGGCCGCAGCGGCCACCAGTGCGTTCAAACGCTCCAGTGCATCCCACAGGTTTTGCTCTTGCGCGCGGTACTGCTGCGCCTTGATGATGACCACGCCATCGCTGGTGATGCGTGAATCGGCCAAGGCTAGCATGCGCGCTTTCACATCAGCAGGCAGGCGCGACGCATGTATATCAAAGCGCAGATGCACGGCGCTTGATACCTTGTTCACATTTTGACCACCGGCGCCCTGGGCGCGAATGGCAGTCCACTGCACATCGGCTTCGTGCAGGGTGAGGGCGGGAGAGGTGGGGGACGTCATGGTGGTTTAGGCCGCTATTGTAAGAACTGTGCGCTGTGGCCAGGGTTCGCGGCGCGAATAGCACCTTTGGGATGGACTGGGCGCACCCGCAAGCAGCCTACGACCCGTTGAGATTTGATAAAGGTCGCGAAGGCCACTGCCCGCCCGTCACTCTAGGCGAGCGGAGCTGTGCATGTGCGCACCTGCACAAGGAGTGCAACGACGTGTGTGGGGGGGCGGGCAGTGGCCTTCCGCTAGAAAGCATGTGTCTGCTGCATCATTGCCCGCCCTTGCACGGCACACCAGCATCGCCACGGGCGGGCGTCGAGCAGTCAAGTGTTTTCAAGCCCTGCGCGCTCCTCGATCAAACCTCAACAGGCCCTAGGTACTTACCTCCAATCAAACGGATGGCGAGGGAGAACCCTATGTACAAAAGAAAGAAGTGAACTACCATTCATCTCATTGATGAATCACTATTCATTTCTTCATGGCCTACCGACAAACTGCTGCAGTTGAAACCCGTCTGCAAGACAACCGTACCCGAATCCTCGAAGCCGCCCGCAGCTTGGTGAGCGAGGGGGGGTGGGCCGAGGCGCAGGTCGCCAGCGTGGCAGCTGCTGCCGGCATTGCCACGGGGACGGTCTACCGCTACTTTTCGTCCAAGGCGGAGTTGTTTGCTGAGGTTTTGTCGGCGGTGTCACAGCGCGAAGTGGATGTGCTTGCCGACATTGCTGCCACGGATGACACGGCTGTCGTGCGCCTGCATACCGGGGTGGTGGCTTTTGTGCAGCGGGCGATGCGCAACCCGCGCTTGGCCTACGCCTTGATCGCCGAGCCCTGCGACAAAGAGATTGATGCAGCCAGATTGGTGTACCGCGCGGCTATCAGCCAGGTGATCCGCACCATCGTTGTAGAAGGGCAGGCTGCAGGCCAGATGACGCGTGACATTCAGCCCGACGTGGCGGCCTCCGTCATCGTGGGGGGCTTTATGGAGGGGCTGATTGGCCCGCTATCGCCTTTAAGCCGCCATCAGCATGAGGACACCGATAACTACCAGCATGAAGTGGCCATGTTGGCTGATCAGATCGCCCGCTTGGCCTGCGCCAGCGTGGCGGTGCCCAGTGCCACGATTTTAAAAATTCCACGGAGACCTCAATGAACAAGCCTCTTTCTGCGTCGATGGTTCTTGCGTTGCCAGCGGACCGATACAGCACGCACCAGGTGCTGAACCAGGCGCAGCCAGCCAGCGGTTTTAATGCGTTTAGCGGCGATGCGGTGCTGCGCGCTGGCATAGCGCGCGAGGCGCCGTGGGCGGCCTTGCGTTGCGAGGCGCTGGGCGCTGTGGCAGGTGATGAGGAGGTGCAGGAGCTGGCACGCTTGGCCAACCGTCACCTTCCAGAGCTTAAGACCCATGACCGCTTTGGCAATCGCATCGATTGGGTGGACTTCCATCCCAGCTGGCATGCGCTGATGTCCCTTGCCTGGAAGCACGAAGTGCCCAATTTAGCTTGGCGTACGGCAGAGAAAAACGGCCACTACGCCCGCGCTGTGCTGTCCTACCTGTGGAACCAGGTTGAGCACGGTACGGCCTGCCCCACTGGCATGGCCTATGCGTCCTACGCTGGTTTTGAGGCCGAACCCGCGCTGGCAATCTGGGCAGAAAAGGCCAAGGGCACCACGTATGAATACAGCCGCAAGGAAGTGGGTAACAAGCCCTCGGTGGTGATTGGCTACGCGATGACGGAAAAGCAGGGTGGATCTGACCTGCGGCAGACGCAGACTACGGCGCGCTTCTCGCACACCAGCGACTACCACGGCTCCACCGCACATTGGTATGAGCTGACGGGTCACAAGTGGTTTTGCTCGGTGCCGCAATCTGACGGCTTCTTTACCTTGGCGAAGGTGGATGGCGAGGTGACTTGCTTCTTTCTGCCCCGCACCTTGCCTGATGGCAGCTACAACCGGTTTTTTGTGCAGCGCCTCAAAGATAAGGCGGGTAACAAGTCCAATGCGTCTAGCGAGGTCGAATATGCCGGAACCCTGGCCATCCGCGTGGGCCAAGAGGGTAAGGGTATCCGTGAGATTTTGTCGCACGCCCACCTCACCCGGCTGGACTTTGCCGTGGGCTCGGCCGGCCTGATGCGCCAGGCGTTGAGTTTGGCCCTGCGCCATACCACCACGCGCGGTGCATTTGGCTCGTCTATTGCCGACCGCCCGATGATGAGCAATGTACTGGCCGACATGGCGGTAGAGGTCGAGGCGGCTACCTTGATGGCGCTGCGCGTAGCCAAGGCCACTGATTTGATGGGTGGAAGTGAGCAAGAGAAGCTGCTGGCCCGCGTGGCGACACCGGCGGCCAAGTTTTTCAATTGCTCGCGGGCGCCATCCATCGCCAACGAGGCTTTGCAATGCCATGGCGGCAATGGCTTTATCGAAGAAAACCCGATGGCCCGCGTGTACCGCGAGGCGCCGCTGAACAGCGTATGGGAGGGTACGGCCAATATGATGTGCATGGATGTCAGGCGCGCCATGATCAAGGACGCTCGCACCATTGACGCCTTGTTGGCTGAGCTCAAGCCCTTGGCTGGGCAGGACAGCCGTTTTGATGCCTTGGTTAGCCATACTGAGCGATTGGTGCATGGCGCGGTTGCGGACGAGTTCCTCGCCCGACCCATGACCGAGGCGGTGGCGCGCGTGCTGCAAGGTGCGGAGCTGTTGCGCCACAGTAGTCAAGAGGTGGTTGATGTCTTTATGGCCACACGAGGCCCAGGGGGTGCAGGTGCTTGGGGTTCTCACTACGGCACGCTGGGGCAAACCGTTACACAAGCAACGGCGCAAAAAATTGTGCAGCGCGCCAATGTAGCGGCGTAACGGGTGGTGGCTAAGGGGCCGCCATTGCTAATGCGGCTCAGTCGCCCGCCCATGCTGACTTGTAACTGGATACGCGGCGTCACAGGTCCGGAGTGGGTGCTGGCCTCTTTGCACGAACGATTCACTGGGGCAACTCTTGTATAAGAGTTAAAAACCGGCGACAATTCCCGTCTGTTGGATTCCGTATAGTGATATTGCGTTGCACCATTTGTGGCTTTGCTCATGAAGATGCAATGTGATGGGCCTAAGATGGAACTCACGCGGGCGTGGTGGCTGCCTTCCCAGCTTTTGCCACCCACAGAGCCCACCCGAATTTTTGCCACTTGAAAGACCAGATGACTACCCAACCCACCATCATCTATACCCTGACCGATGAAGCGCCTCGCCTGGCGACCGCGTCGTTCCTGCCTATCGTGCGCAGCTTTGCGGGCGCAGCAGGCATCAATGTGGCCGAGAGTGATATTTCGCTGGCCGCCCGTATCTTGGGCCTGTTCCCCGAAGTGCTGACCGAAGCGCAGCGCGTGCCCGACAACCTGGCTGAACTGGGTAAGTTGACTCTGACACCAGACGCCAACATCATCAAGCTGCCTAACATCTCGGCATCGGTGGGCCAACTGCAAGAAGCCATCAAGGAACTGCAGGACCACGGCTACAAGCTGCCTGAGTACCCAGAGAACCCTACGACGCCTGAAGAGAAAGACATCAAGGCGCGTTACAACAAGTGCATTGGTTCGGCCGTCAATCCCGTGCTGCGCGAAGGCAATTCGGATCGCCGCGCACCAGCCGCCGTCAAGAACTACGCCAAGAAGCACCCCCATTCAATGGGTGAGTGGAAGCAGTGGTCGCAAACCCACGTCTCGCACATGGACGAAGGCGATTTCTACCACGGCGAAAAGTCCATGACTCTGGACAAGGCCCGCGACGTGAAGATGGTGCTGGAGACCAAGTCCGGCAAGACTGTGGTGCTGAAGGAAAAAGTCAAGCTGCAAGATGCAGAAGTGATTGACTCGATGTTCATGAGCAAGAAGGCCCTGGTTGCTTTCTACGAAAAGGAAATCGAAGACTGCCGCGAATCGGGCATTTTGTTCTCGCTGCACGTGAAGGCCACCATGATGAAGGTGTCCCACCCCATCGTGTTTGGTCACTGCGTCAAGATCTTCTACAAAGAAGCTTTCGAGAAGCACGGCAAGCTGTTTGATGAGCTGGGCGTGAACGTGAACAACGGCATGGCCGATCTGTATGCCAAGATTGAGACGCTGCCAGCATCGCAACGAGACGAAATCACTCGCGACCTGCACAAGTGCCAAGAGCACCGTCCCCGTCTGGCCATGGTCGATTCGGCCAAGGGCATCACCAACTTCCACTCGCCCAATGATGTGATCGTGGACGCATCGATGCCTGCGATGATCCGCACCGGCGGCAAGATGTGGGCTGCTGATGGCAAGCCCTACGACTGCAAGGCTGTGATGCCTGAGTCGACCTTTGCGCGTATCTACCAAGAAGTGATCAACTTCTGCAAGTGGCATGGCAACTTCGATCCCAAGACCATGGGCACTGTGCCTAACGTGGGCTTGATGGCGCAAAAGGCCGAAGAGTACGGCTCGCACGACAAGACGTTCGAAATCGCTGAGGACGGCGTGGCCAACATTGTTGACATCGCCACCGGCGAAGTGCTGATGAGCCAGAACGTGGAAGAGGGCGACATCTGGCGTATGTGCCAGGTCAAGGACGATCCTATCCGCGACTGGGTGAAGCTGGCCGTGACCCGTGCCCGCAACTCCGGCATGCCTGCCGTGTTCTGGCTGGATCCCTATCGTCCCCACGAGTCCGAGCTGATCAAGAAGGTCAACAAGTACCTGAAGGACTACGACACTGCGGGTCTGGAGATCTACATCCTCTCGCAAGTGCGCGCTATGCGCTACACCTTGGAGCGCGCTGCACGCGGCCTGGACACCATTTCGGTGACCGGCAATATCTTGCGCGACTACCTGACTGACCTGTTCCCGATTCTGGAGCTGGGCACGTCTGCCAAGATGCTGTCCGTCGTGCCATTGATGATGGGTGGTGGCCTGTACGAGACCGGCGCAGGCGGCTCGGCGCCTAAGCATGTTGAGCAGCTGGTGGAAGAAAACCACTTGCGTTGGGATTCGCTGGGCGAGTTCCTGGCGCTGGCCGTGTCGCTGGAAGACCTGGGCATCAAGAACAACAACACCCGCGCCAAGCTGTTGGCCAAGACGTTGGACGAAGCCACCGGTAAACTGCTGGACGAGAACAAGTCACCATCGCGCCGTACGGGTGAGTTGGACAACCGTGGTTCACAGTTCTTCATCGCCGAGTACTGGGCACAGGCACTGGCCGCTCAAACGGAGGACAAAGAGCTGGCAGCCAAGTTTGCGCCCGTCGCCAAGGAACTGGCCGAGAACGAGAGCAAGATCCTCGGCGAGCTGAAGGATGTACAAGGCAAGGCAGCCGACATCGGCGGCTACTACCAGCCTGACGTGGCCAAGCTGGACGCAGTAATGCGCCCAAGCAGCACCTTCAACAAGGTGATCGCTGAGATCAAGGCCTAATATTCAGGCTTGCGGGCTGTCAGCCAGCCCTGCAAAAAACCGGCACGCCGTAAGGCCTGCCGGTTTTTTTATGAGCGCAATATGCCGCTATGGGATGTTGTTAAACGATTTATAGCTATTTAAATCATGGTCTTGGGGCCACTTTGCGCCGAACAAGGCGCCGCCAGCCCACCATGATGCCGGTGGCGCTCAGCAGCAGTCCGCCCGCGCTCAGGCCAATCATCACTGCATCCCAAACTGGGCGGCGGGTGATAAGTGGCAGCCAGTCCCAGCTGTGCAGCAGCGCAAACAGCCAGCGCTGGGCGCGTTTGCGCTGGTCCTGCACGCCTAGCAGTTGGCCGGTGGATGGGTCGATATGCAGCCAGGTGCGGGCCGGGTCGTCCCACTGCACGCGCAGCACGGGTAAGGGCGGCTGTGCACTGCCCATCATGCTGTGGGAATCGCGGCCGTAGTAGTAAAAGTCATAGCTGTTCAGCAACTCTTGGCGGGCGATAGGGCTGGTTGATAGCTTTTGGGCTGCGGTTATCAAATCAGCGGGCTGGTACTGCAGCCGCTGCGCATTTTGCGCATCTAGCACGGCGTGTTGCCCGTTGGACTGTGTGGCTAGCACTTGGAGGCGACCTAAAACCGGTTGCCAGCGTAGCTCCACCACGGGCACGCCTGCGGCCGCTAGCAACTGTGCTGGCGTGGCGGCATGGCTGTCAGCCACCCATTGCAGGCTGGTGCCAGGCCACTGGCGCACGTCTATCAAGGTTTGTTTGCTATCAAAAATGCGCAGGGGGTTCATGGACATCAAGCCGCTGAAAAGCCAGGTGATGGTGACAGCAGCAAACAGCAAGCCACTGATGTGGTGCCAGCGCATGCTGCGGCTGGGATAGGGTGTACGCCGCCCGCTGCGGTAGGGCTTTGCAAATCGCCAGCGCATGATGCCGACCACCGTGCCACTGATGGCCAGCACCAGCCCGATAACGGACAGGGTGTTGACCACATCGCCCCAGTACGGATTGGCGGCGTTGCCGCGGAACATGTAAAGCCAGTGCAGCCAGGCGCCCACATAGTTCCAGCCGCGCTCGCGGCGAGTAGCATCGCGCACAACCTCCGCTGTGCGGCCAGACAGGTAAAGGCGCAGCCCTGGCTCTCCATCGACTGCTACCACATGCAGCGGGCGGTGCGCATCCAGCCCTCTGGAATGGGTGAAGGCGTCTTCTTGCACCGTGCCCTGGTAGTGCAAGGCAGCAAGTGGCGCACCGGTAAAGGTTTGCGCTGATGCCAATGCTTGCTCTGCGCCCACCATTTGCAAAACTGCGCCGGTGCTTGCATCTACTGCCGTGGTTTTGCGCTCGCCTTGCAAGGTAACCAGATAGCTGGGCTGGCCTTGACTGGCTAGGGACAGACGCAGATCTGCCAGTGGCCCGCGCAGCCCGGCCCGCTGTAGCGCTTGCTGCGGGCCTAACAGCTTGGCCTGTGCAGGCAAGGCTGGCAAGTGTTGCAGGCGCTCAGATTCGGTCAGCTTGGGGTAGCCCACATATAGCATGACTGCGCCCGAGAAAAACCAGGCCGCCAGTAGTACACAAAGGCCAATGCCCAGCCAGCGATGAAGCAGGAACAGCCAGCGTTTGATGGCAAAACGCATAGTTGTCCCCGCTTAAAAGCCAACCCGCAGCGCCAAGCTAGCCGAGCGCGCTGCGCCCAGGTAGGCCATGCCACTAGACAAACTGGCGGCATAGGTGCGATCCGTAGCATTGCGCAGGCGGGCTTGCAGGCTGGTATAGCGGTTGATGCGGTAGTCCAACCCCAGGTCGAGCAAGGTGGTAGATGGCCAGTAGAGCGTATTGGCCGCATTGCCGTAGATCTTGCCGATATGGCGCAGCCCTGCGCTTAGCTGCAGCTCTGGGCTGAATTGGTAGAAAGCCCAGAGGTTGCCTACGACTGCTGGCGTGTTGGTGGGGCGCTTGCCTGCTAGCGATACACCGCCTTGCTGAAACTGGTCGTAGCGCGCATGCACCCAGCTTGCATCACCGCGCAGGCTGAATTGTGGTGAGAGTGACAAGCCCGCTGTTGCCTCTAACCCGCGTGAGGTTTGCTGGCCAACCAACACGGTGCGGCTGGGGTTGGATGGGTCTTGCGTGGCGATGTTTTTGCGCTCGATCTGGTAGGCGGCCAAGGTGGCGCTGGCCTTGCCATCCCAGCCTTGCCACTTGCTGCCGATCTCGATCTGCCGGCCAGTGGTCAGGTCGGTGTTGTTCAGCGCATCGGCGAAGGAGATGGAGGCCAGTGCACCGGCTGGTGGATCAGCGGCCGTTGCCAGCTGCGCATACAGCGCTGAGTTCGGCGTTGCATCCCATACCAGGCCCAGGCGCCCGGTGGTGGGCTGGTAGCTGCGTGCAAAGCTGGCGGGTTGGGTAGCGGTGATAGCGCGCTGGTTGGTCAAGTCCAGATCAATGCGCTCATGGCGCAGGGCACTGATGAGATGCAGCTTTGGGCTCAGCTGGGTACGATTCTCCAGGTACAGCGCTACATTGGTAATGCGGTTGTTGCGGTCGGCCTTAAAGCCAGGCTGCATGCCGGGGATGGCGAAAAAATCTTCCACCGCATAGTCATAAGGGTTGACGGTGCTGATGGTGCCTGAGAGGCTGTTGGGGTAGCGAGTTTGGCGGTTCACGCTCACATCAAGTCCCCAGGCCCAGTCGCTGCGCTGGCCTGCCAGCGTGCTTTGCAGTTGGCCCTCAATCCGGTTGCCGAGTAAGTGCTGCTTGTGGCGCTGTAGCAGCGCATCTGATCGGATGACTGCGCTGTTATCCGCGTTAAAGCGATAGCTCTCTACGTTGCGAAAGTCGCGTAGCGCAGCGTAGGCGTAGAAGGTGTTGCTAAAGCGCAGTGCATCGTCCACCTGCCACTCGGTGATGGAGCGTAGCCATTGCACATTTTGTGCATACAGGCCGTTGGCGCTGTTGTAGTTCTGGTGGCGGGTGGCCGGGTCGATCTGGGCAGCGCCTGTCAGCGGGTTGCGCAGAGGCGTGCCCCAGTAAGGGCGATCCACGCGCTCGTGCTGTACTTCATACGCCAGTGTGTGGCGCAGGCCACCGCCTAGGTCTGATCGCAGCGATGCAGCAAGCTGGCTAGAGGCATTTTTCACGCCATCTACAGCGCTGCCGCCACGGCTGTGGTTGATATCTAGCCGCAGGTAGTGTGCGTTGGCGCTGCTGGCGTCGCCCAGTCGCCGGTTTAGGCCTACGGATACTTGCTTGCCGCCGTGGCTGCCGAGGCGCAATTGGCCTTCGGAGAACTCGCCCGGCTCAGCCAGCTTGGTGATGTAGTTGAGCGTGCCGCCCACGCCGCCTGCGCCATACAAGAAAGTGGAGGCGCCGCCAATGGCTTCAACGCGGTCGATGATCCAGCTGTCAACCGGGCGAGCTGCTATGGAGTATTGGGTGTTAATGCCGTTAAAAAGCTGGCTGATTGCGCCTGCGCCGAAGCCACGAAAGCTGACGCTGGGGTTGCCGGGTGCGCTATGCGCAGTCACGCCGGGGATGGCTTGCAGAATCTCTTGCGTGTTGGTGGCCCCGCGCGCTTCTATGGTGGCGCGGTCTGCGATGTAGACCGCCGCTGGTGTCTCGCGCAGCGACAAACCAAGACGGCTACCGGTGCCTCCCGGGGCTTGTAGATCGATAGCACCTAAGGCGTCTACTGCCGTGGTGGCAGATTCCGTCACATGGACAGGGGCGAGTGTGACTTCATCATCCGCTGTGGGCTGTGTGGCCTGCGCTGCTGCCATGTGCAGTGGCAAAGCGCTGTACAGGGCCCAGTGCAATAGGCGTGGTGAAGAGGGGCGGGGGCACAGTAAGCGCGCAGCAATAGCCGTACGCCACATGCTGATGTGGGTGGAAAAAGATTGCAAAAAAAGCTCCAGACAATGCGCCGGCATCTACCGGCCAAGCGAGTACGTCGCGCAGCCAGCAGGGCGCGCGATGCGGTCAGGCAAAAGTCAGAGAGCTAGGGGGTGGCCCGCGTGCGGGCAAGGGGGCACCAGCTAAGGCAGCGAGGTGTGCTGCTACATAAGGCAGCAGGGCGTGTGCCAGTGGCCGGGGAGGGCAAAAATCAAAATGGCTGGCGGACGGTGGCGTATACACCGGCATGCACAGCGGGCATTCGAGCTGGTGCTGGTGGGGTGGGGCAGCGCGATCATCTGCCGACGCCCCCACGGCCACCAGCTTAATACCGCCGCTGGCCGTGCAAACGATATCCATGGCCTGGGGATGCACCAGCGGCGCCGCAATGGCAGCCCCCACGCTGATGGCAAACCAGGCAAGTATTAGCCTGGTAAGCCATAAGGTGGAGCGAAAGCGGTGCATGGTTGCGCAGGCCTTGGTGGGCGTGGCTTATTGCGCGGTAAATGGGCGGCCGCGCAGCTGCGTGCCTTCGGCAATGCCCTTTTGCTTGAACCATCCCTGGTTCATCTCCAGTACATAGCGTACCGGCTTGCGTGAGCAGTGTGAGGTCTCCGTCATGGGCTGCATATCTGCCAGGTTGACGATAGTGCCGTCATCCGCCACAAAGGCTGTCGTCAGTGGCAGCACCGTATTTTTCATCCAAAAGCACTGGGTCGCGGGTTGGTCAAAGATAAACAACATGCCTTCGTTGGTGGGCATCTCTTTGCGATACATCAGGCCCACCTCGCGCTGGCGCGGGGTTTGTGCGACTTGGGCGTGTATGCGGTGCATTCCAGCCGATAGCTCAGTGCGGGGCAGGTCCATTTGTGGGCTACCTTGCGGAGGCTGCTGCGCCTGGACAGCAAAACTGAGGGCGCTGCCGATCAAGGCAGTGGCGAGCGCCATAGCGGCGGTGCAGCGGGCAGTCAAGGGCATGGCGGTCTTCAAAAGCTGTCAGGGTAAAGATCAAAAAACACGTTTGCAGTGCAACTGGTTTTATACACGATCTTGCGCATTCGCGGCAGCAATAGCTGTCTGCGGGTTTGCGACAAGAGCCGCTGCATATTGTCTATAGAATCAATTTCAAGTGGCTGCAAAAGCAGCCCGCAGGTTGTAGACCATCCCCAGGAGACATGTTCATGCGCTACCAGCACATTCAGCTGCCCGAAGGCGGCCAGCCCATTACTGCCAATGCCGATCATTCGCTGAATGTTCCCAGTCAGCCCATCATCCCGTTTATTGAAGGCGATGGCGTGGGCATCGACATCAGCCCGGTGATGCGCAAAGTGATTGATGCCGCGGTGGCACAAGCTTATGGCGATGCGCGCCGCATAGCCTGGATGGAAGTGTTTGCGGGCGAGAAGGCCAACAAGCTGTATGGCAAAGACCAGTGGATGCCGCAAGAAACGCTGGCTGCTATTGCGCAGTATTTGGTGGCCATCAAGGGGCCGCTTAACACGCCGGTTGGCGGCGGCTTCCGCTCTCTCAACGTTACCCTGCGCCAGACGCTGGATTTGTATGTTTGCCTGCGTCCTGTGCGCTATTTTGCGGGCGTGCCCTCGCCGGTGCGTGAGCCCGAGAAGACCGATATGGTCATCTTCCGCGAGAACTCGGAAGACATTTACGCAGGTATTGAGTTTGCGGCTGGCTCGGACATTGCTGTCAAGTTGATCCAGTTCCTGCAAAAAGAGATGGGTGAGCAGAAGATCCGCTTCCCAGATACCTCGGGTATTGGCATCAAACCCGTATCGCGTGAAGGCAGTGAGCGCCTGGTGCGCAAGGCCATCCAGTACGCCATTGACCATGACAAGCCTAGCGTGACCTTGGTGCACAAGGGCAACATCATGAAGTACACCGAAGGAGCTTTTCGCGATTGGGGCTACGCGCTGGCGCAAAAGGAGTTTGGGGCCGAGCTGATCGATGGCGGCCCCTGGCTGCGTCTGAAGAATCCCAAAACGGGCAAAGAGATCATGGTTAAAGACGTGATTGCTGACGCCTTCTTGCAGCAGGTGCTGCTGCGCCCAGCTGAGTACTCGGTAATCGCAACGCTCAATCTGAATGGCGACTATATATCCGATGCCGTTGCTGCGCAGGTGGGCGGTATCGGTATTGCTCCGGGCGCCAACATGTCGGACAGCGTGGCCGTGTTTGAGGCCACGCATGGCACGGCGCCCAAGTATGCAGGCAAGGATTACGTCAATCCAGGCTCGCTGATCTTGTCGGCCGAGATGATGTTGCGCCACCTGGGCTGGACCGAGGCCGCTGACTTCGTGATTGCAGCGATGGAGGCCACCATTCAATCCAAGCGCGTGACCTATGACTTTGCGCGTCTGATGGATGGCGCCACCCAAGTGAGTACATCGCGCTTTGGCGATGAGATGATTGCCAATATGCAGAACCTGTAGGTCTAGGCTTTGGCGCATTGCACAGCCCGCAGCTTGCGGGCTTTTTTACGCCTAGGTAGCAAATTTTTGGCAAAAAAATGCCAGCAATGAATGCTGGCCAAGGAGGGGTTCTGTTCAAACTGATGCATGCATGATGCCTGAATTTGGCGCTAGCTTGCTATCGAATTTGTATTTGTTGGTGACGATCTTGAGGGGAGCTGTTACAAACAGCACTCATCGGGCTAGAGGTTCTTTTTGATTTCTTTGGCAGTGTTCTTGACGGCTTCCTTTACGTCGCCAGCAGCCTTCTGGATTTCTCCTTCAGCCTCTAGTGCCTTGCCCTTGGCGATTTGCTCAGGGCTGTTGATGGCCTTGCCAATGCCAGCCTGGGCTTCACCCGCCAAATCCTTGATCTTGCCTACTACTTGATCCTTGTTCATATGGGTCCTTTCAGTTAGTGAGGGGTTGATGAATGTATTGTGCAGTGCAGCGTAGCGGCGGCGTGTCAGCCATGCCGGGGCATGGCTGTGCGGGATGGCCGACAGCGTAAAAACTGATTACAAAATCAGGCGGAATGACGGTGTTTGAGCGCCCAGCGATGTCTGCTGACTACCGAGTTTTAGCAACTAGTACGTCGATTTTTTGAGCGGGCTATGCGTCTGCAACTCTTCTTGGTAGGCCTGCAGGTGCTCTGTCTCGCGCTCCAAATACCGGCCAATGGCTTGTGCAAAATCGGGCTGCGCTACCCAATGTGCACTGGGCGTGCTGATGGGCAATAGGGCCCGAGCCATTTTGTGCTCGCCTTGGGCTCCACCCTCAAAGTGCACGTACCGCTGGGCAATGCACCACTCAATAGGCTGGTAGTAGCAGGCCTCAAAGTGCAAACTGTCCACCCTCTCCAGTGCGCCCCAGTAGCGGCCGTAAGCAGTTCGATGATTTTGGTTGTTGGCGCCTGTTGGTTCAGCACTGACAGCTATCAAACTAGTAGCGATAGGTTTGTCGTTGTGTTCAGCGATAAACAGCAGCCAGTTCTCTGGCATGCTGCGGCGCATGGCGTCAAAAAAAGCAGGTGTTAGGTAGGGTGCGTTGCCGTGTTCTAAATAGGTACGTTCATAGCAGCGGTAGAAGAAAGCCCAATCCACCTCGCTGATGGCGCTGCCCAGCGCGTGTCTGAACTGCACTCCTGCGTCCCGTACCTTGCGTCGTTCTTGGCGGATTTTTTTGCGCTTTTCTTGCTGCAGGCTGGATAGGAAATCGTCAAAGTCTGCATAAGGCTGTGCGCTCGCATCCAGCGGGCGGTAGTTGTGCCAGTGGAACTGCACCGTTTCGCGTTGCATTAGCCTTGCGCTTTGGGCTGCTTGTAAATCTGCTTCGTCGGCAAACAACAGGTGCAGCGACGACAATTTTTGCGCCGTGCACCAATCCATGGCAGCTTGTAGCAGCGGCACGCGCAATGCGTCTTCTGCCACGAGTAAGCGGCTTCCTGGCACCGGGGTAAAAGGCACGGCGATGACGGCTTTGGGGTAGTAGTGCAAGCCGTGCTCGGCATAGGCACGGGCCCAGGCAAAGTCAAACACATATTCGCCATACGAATGGGTTTTGGCATACAGCGGGCAGGCGGCCACCAGCTCATCACCATCCCACAGGGTAATGTGTTGCGCCTGCCAGCCGGTGTCAGGCGTGGCGCTGCCGCTCTCCTCCATCGCTAGCAAGTATGCGTGGCGCATAAAGGGCGTGGGGCGAGCCTGACGGGCCAGCAAGCCATCCCAATCGCGGGCCGCTATATCTCGCATATATGGGATAACGCGCAGTTGCAAGTTGGGCATGGCGGTCAGGTTTTGGCTTTCTCGATCACCTGTACCAGCGCTCGTACCTCGTCGCTGGTAGATGACCAAGCCGTTACAAATCGCACCACGATTTCATCAGCGGCCAAAGCGGTGCCGGGCGGCAGGCTGGTGGCATACCAATCAGCGCAGCGCACGCCGTGCGCTTGCAGATGCGTAAACAGCTTGCGCGGCAGAATGGCGAAGACCTCGTTGGCCTCGGTAGGCCAGGTCTGGCGTGCTTGGCCAGTGGCGGCCAGAGCATTGCTCAGTTCGCGCGCCACAGCGTTTGCCTGGCGTGCCAAGGTCAGCCAGTAGCCGTCTTGCAACCAGGCGCAAAATTGCGCGCCCATCAAACGTCCTTTGGACACCAGCTGCCCGCTGCGTTTGACGCGAATGCGAAAGTTCTCGGCTAGTGCATGGTCAAAAAACACCACGGCCTCGGCCATCAAGGCACCATTCTTCGATGCGCCCAGGCTTAGCACATCAACACCCGCTTTCCAGGTGATGTCCGCAGGGTGACAGCCCAGCGCCGCCACGGCATTGGCCAGGCGCGCACCATCCATATGCACCCGCAGCTTGCGGGCATGGGCGGCTTGGGCCAGCGCGGCAACCTCTTGCGGCGTGTAGACCAGGCCGTTCTCGCTGACTTGTGAAATGCTGACCGCGCTGGGCAGCATGTTGTGGGGTGCCTCAGAAGGGTAGGTTTGCAGAAACTGCTCCAAATCTGCTGCGCAGATCTTGCCGTTGCCTGTAGCCAGTGGCAGCAGGCGCGCGCCGCCGGTAAAAAACTCAGGTGCGCTGTTTTCATCAACGGCGATATGGGCTAGCTCATGGCAGACCACGGCGTTCCACGGCTGGGCAATGGTGGATAGTGCCAAGCAGTTAGCGGCCGTGCCCGTGGTTACCAAAAACGCTTTAACAGGTATGCCAAAGGTGTCGGACAGGGCACGCTCGGCACGCTGGCTGTAATCGTCGCCGCCATAGCCGGATTGGGTGCCGCTGGCGCTGTCAACCAGGGCTTGCAAGATGTGCGGCGCTACGCCGGCTTGGTTGTCACTGCCGAAATGCATGGTGTTGGAGGATTTGTAGAAGAAAGTTATGCCCCATTCTGCCCGCAATTGGGTGCTGTTTTGCGCGGTCTTGGCGGCGGGGCGCTGGTAGTGGCCTGCAGGTGCGATAGACTCATTCGCTGCACTTGGTGCTGCCGGCAGGGCTTGGCAAAGCAGGTGCATTTTTATCGTGCACCCACTTCATTCCATGTCTAATTTCTCCATCGCAAGCGCCCAGTTGAACTTTGTTGTGGGCGACATGCAGGGTAATGCCCGCAAGATCATTGATGCTGCTGCGCAGGCCTCGGCCCAAGGGGCTGCGCTGCTGCTGACGCCCGAGCTGGCCATTTGCGGCTATGCGGCTGAGGATTTATTCCAACGCCCGTCCTTTCAAGCGGCGTGTGATACATCGTTACAAGCGGTGGTGGAGGCATCGTGCCAATGGCCAGGCTTGCACATCGTAGTGGGCCACCCGCAGGCAGAGGCGGATGCCCACAGCCGCTGCTACAACGCAGCCAGCGTGGTGTGTGAAGGCCAGGTTCTGGCCACATACCGCAAGCAGCAGCTACCCAATTACCGCGAGTTTGACGAAAAGCGCTACTTTATCGAAGGCGATGCGCCCTGTGTGTTTGACGTGGCAGGCACCCGAGTGGGTTTGCTGATTTGCGAAGACGCTTGGCACGCAGGCCCGGCGCAAGCGGCAAAGGCTGCGGGGGCCGAGGTATTAGCCGTTATCAACGCGTCGCCTTACCAAACGGGTAAGCCCGAGCTGCGTGAGCAGATGATGGCCGAGCGTGTGCGCGAAACCGGCCTGCCTTTGGTCTACGCCCATCTGGTAGGTGGGCAGGACGAACTGGTGTTTGATGGCCACTCTTTTGCGTTGAATGCGGACACCAGCGTGGCCGCCCGTGCACTGGGTTTTGAAGAGAGTTTGCTGTTAGCGCAGGTACAACGGGCGCCAGCAGCTATAAAATTGATAGGTGATGTTGCACCGCTGGGTGATACCAACATCCAGCTGTGGCATGCGCTGGTGCTGGCTGTGCGCGATTATTTGGGTAAGACCGGTTTCCCTGGAGCAGTTTTGGGCTTGTCGGGCGGTATTGATTCGGCCCTGGTACTGGCTATTGCGGTAGACGCTGTGGGCGCCGCCAATGTGCGCACGGTGATGATGCCGTCGCCCTATACGGCCGACATCAGCTGGATTGACGCGCGAGACATGGCCAAGCGCATGAAGGTGCAATACGAAGAAATATCGATTGCACCGCAATTTGAGGCTTTCAAAGCTGCGCTGGCGCAAGATTTTGCAGGCCGTGCTGAGGATACGACCGAAGAGAACCTGCAAGCGCGCATACGAGGCACCTTGCTGATGGCGCTGTCCAACAAATTTGGCTCCATCGTGCTGACCACGGGCAACAAGAGCGAGATGGCAACCGGCTACTGCACCTTGTATGGCGACATGGCTGGCGGCTTTGCCGTGCTGCGTGATGTGCTCAAAACCCGCGTGTTTGATTTGGCGCGCTGGCGCAATGCCAACGACCCGTATGGAACAGGCGCCGATCCCATCCCCGAGCGCATCATCACCCGCCCGCCCAGCGCTGAGTTGCGAGCCGACCAGAAGGATGAAGACAGCCTGCCGCCGTACGAGGTGCTGGATGCCATCATCACTCGCTATATGGAGCAGGATGCCGAGGTGGATGCCATTGTTGCCGAAGGGTTTAAGCGTGAAGAGGTAGAGCGCGTAGTGCGCCTGATCCGCATCAACGAGTACAAACGTCGCCAGGCTGCCGTGGGCCCACGACTGTCGCCACGCGGCTTTGGCAAGGATTGGCGCTACCCCATTACTAACCGCTTTCGCGGCTGAAATTTGTGCGGGAGATTGCTGCGCCCTTTGTTAGCCGATCGTGAACTTGGCGCACAATAGGCTTAGTCACCGCATTGCTGCGCGCCCTCGCGGTCATGCTTTTGTTGTTTGCACTTTCTCAGGAGAGCCCCTATGAAAATGATTACCGCCGTTATCAAACCCTTCAAACTGGACGAAGTGCGTGAGGCCTTGGCCGACGTAGGGGTGACGGGCCTGACGGTAAGCGAAGTCAAGGGCTTTGGCCGCCAAAAGGGCCACACCGAGCTGTACCGCGGCGCGGAATATGTGGTGGACTTTTTGCCTAAGGTGAAGATTGAAGTGGCTGTTAAAGAAGAAGACGTGGACCGTTGTGTGGACGCCATCGTCAATGCTGCACGCACCGGCAAGATCGGTGACGGCAAGATCTTCGTGACCGAAATAGAGCGCGTAATCCGCATCCGTACGGGTGACCTGGACGACGCAGCGGTGTGATGAACACATCTGCCCACCACGCAAAAAGCGCCTGACCCAGGCGCTTTTTTTATACCAAGGCTCATCAAAAAAAGGAGCTGTTGGCGCCTGCTGTATAAGGGATTGGTATTGATAAATACCTGAATGTATTAGACGGCAGGTGCCAGTAGCTATGGTTTTTGATTTAAGGTTTTAAATCGGTGTGTGAGCACACCCATAGCACCTGCGCATCCTCATCGCCACCCGATATGCAGGCGTGGCCCATGGCGCTGTCAAAGTAACAGGAGTCGCCAGTGGCCAGCGTTAGCGGCGCATAGCTGTCAGTGTGGATTTGCACTTGGCCGCGCAGCACGTACAGCATCTCCTCGCCGTCGTGGCTGAGTAACTGGGGGAAGGCGCTGCGCTCATGCGCTTTGATGGTGGTGAGCAGCGGCACAAAGCGTTTGTGGGCCAGCTCAGTGTGCAGCATCTCGTACACGTACTGCGCCGTGCTGTGCACCACGCCTTCGCCTGAACGGGTGACGCTGCGGCGCGCCCGCAGCACGGGCTGCTGTACGGGGCTAAACAACTCGCCCACATCCACATCCAGCCCCCGCGCCAGCGCCGCAATCTTCTCGTACGTGGGCGATAGCTGGCCATGCTCTACCTTAGAGAGGGACGAGGCCGAGATGCCGCAGCGATCGCTCAGTTGCTGCAGCGTCAGGTTGGCATCGCGGCGCAGCAGGCGCAGCTTGGTGGCGAGCACGGCGGTGGTGGGCTTGTCTGCAGTGTCATTCGTGGCTTGGGGCATGTCTCGTTATCGTAGTAGGGCAGGCAAATACAGCAATTGGTAGATGCGGTTGCCAAGATAAAGGCAGCCAATCTGTGATTAACAAGGGGTAAACCCTAGTTAAAAAAACCCAATTTCTGAAAAAGTAATGCTTAATTTACATTAAATTTCGCATGCGAAAAATTATTTCTAAGAAGTGATTTTGGAAATGGTCAGTCTCTGGGTTTTCAAGCGATATGAAAACCGCATAGGGCCCGTCTTTCACCGCCCTGGTTGATGGCTGTCTCAGGCACGCAAAGTACCGTTTAAGCCGGTGCGTGTTGGTTAGCTTTTCTTATTCTTTCTCACTTTTTTCTCGCTATGAGCACCACTACAACTAGGCCCGCGACGAGTGCGGCCACCAACAAGCGCGTTTTAATCGCCAGCCTGATGGGCAGCTCCATTGAGTGGTTTGACTACTTTTTGTACGCCACCACAGCAGCCTTGGTGTTTAACAAGGTGTTCTTCCCCACGACCGATCCCATGGTCGGGTTGATGCTGTCGTACCTGACGTTCTCGCTGACCTTTTTTATCCGCCCTTTGGGTGGCTTCATCTTTGCCCATATTGGTGACCGTATTGGCCGCAAGAAGACGCTGGTGATTACCTTGTCGCTGATGGGCGGCGCTACCGTGCTGATTGGCCTGCTGCCGGGTTATGACCAGATTGGTATCTGGGCACCTATCTTGCTGATTTTGCTGCGGCTGGTTCAAGGCCTGGGTATTGGGGGTGAGTGGGGAGGCGCCTTGTTGCTGGCCTATGAGTACGCGCCGCAAAACCGTAAGGGCTTGTTTGGCAGCGTGCCGCAGATGGGCGTGACCATCGGCATGTTGCTGGCCACTTTGGCCATTACCGTGATGAGTACCCTGCCGGACGATCAGTTCTTGGCCTGGGGCTGGCGTGTACCTTTCTTGCTGAGCGCAGTGCTGGTTTTCCTGGGTCTGTGGATCCGTAAGGGCATCGATGAGACGCCTGCCTTCAAGCAAGCCAAAGCAACTGGCAATGTGGCAAAGATGCCCCTGGTGGAGACCTTGCGCTACCACTGGCGCGCAGTGCTGGTGGCTGTGGCCATCAAGTTTGTGGAGACTGCGCCTTTCTATATCTTCTCGACCTTTATCGTCAGCTACGCCACCAGTAGCCTGGGTTTTGACCGTATTTCAGCGCTGAACGCGGTGACCTTGGCCACTCTGCTGACCACCTTGATGATCCCCATCATGGGCCGTATCTCGGACAGCATTGGCCGCAAGCGTATGTTTGTGATCGGCACCCTCATCATGGCGGCGTTCACCTTCCCGTACTTCATGCTGCTGGAGCAGCGCACTACCACTACGCTGGTGATTGCTACCGTGGTTGGTCTGGGTCTGGTGTGGGCGCCTATTACTGCTGTGCTGGGCACGCTGTTCTCTGAGATCTTCTCGACCCGTGTGCGCTACACCGGCATCACGCTGGGCTACCAGATTGGTGCTGCACTGGCGGGTGGTACAGCGCCGCTGCTGGCAACCTGGCTGCTCAAGACCTACGACGGATCTTGGGTGCCAGTGGCGTGGTACATCATCGGTACGGCGGTGATCTCGCTCATCGGTATCGCCTGCGCTAAGACGGTGGCAGATAACGACTAAGCTGTAATCACCTAGCAAAAAGCGGCTGCCGTTGATAAGACGGCAGCCGCTTTTTTTATGGAAGAAAAGGTGATTTACATCACGTTTTTCAGCTCTTCATGCTGAAGCGACAAGCCTGCGCTTTCCACCAGCTGAGCCAGCAGAGCTTCGTGGTCGGCACCGTTTTGCACCAAGCCCATTTGCCAGTCGTCCATGAAGCCGTTGCCCACACATTGCTGCAGGAAGCCAATCATGTGGTCGTAGTAACCATGGGCGTTCAAGATGCCAATGGGCTTGTCGTGGTAGCCCAGCTGGCGCCAAGTCCAGATTTCGAACAGCTCCTCAAATGTGCCGATGCCGCCGGGTAGGGCGATAAAGGCATTGCTGCGCTCGGCCATCATGGCTTTGCGTTCGTGCATGGTATCTACTACGTGCAGCTCGTCACACAACTCGTTGGCCAGCTCACGGTCAACCAAGGCTTTGGGGATAACGCCGACCACGCGGCCACCGGATTCGCGCGTGGCCCGGGCTACCGTACCCATCAAGCCGGTTTTGCCGCCGCCATACACCAGTTGGCCGCCGTGGCGGCCAATCCAGTGGCCTACAGCCTGGGCCGATTCGCCAAAGGCCAAATCGTTACCGGGCCGTGAGCCGCAGTACACACACATTGAAAACGCAGGGGAGAAGGAAGAGGTCGTCATGTCAGCAATCTTTCATACAGCGCGGGCAGCCACACCGCCGCGCATAACAGCAGTGCCAAAAACACAGCAGCGCTGCCCATGTCCTTGGCTTTTTTAGACAGCGCATGCCACTCGGGGCCAAAGCGATCGATCGCTGCTTCGATGGCGCTGTTAAGCAACTCGGTAATCAGCACCAGCAGCACGGGTGCAATCAGCAGTACCCAGTCGCGCCAGCCTCGTGCCAGCCAAATGGAGGCGGGTAGCAGCACGATGGCGAGGATGGCCTCGGTGCGGAAAGCCTTCTCACCCCAGGCAGCGCGTAGGCCTGCCATCGAGTAGCCCGCCGCATGCACAATCCGCACTAAGCCGCTACGGCCCTTTTGCGGGTTGACTTGCAAAAAAGCGTCAGACGCAGCCGTGGCGTCATGCGGATCATGCGCTGTGCTGGCTGGCGGGCGGGGGGCTTGTGGTTCGGTCATAGGGCAAGGGCGCCGCAAGGTGTAGCGCATGCCGTGAGCATACTATATTGCGCTGCAGCATTGTTGGCGCCGATGCGTGTGGCTTGGCACTTGCAAAGGCGCTTTGGATGCATTAAAAAAATGATAGCTGCTAGCGCCCATTAGCAGGGCGTTAGCAGCTATTTTTATTATTAATGCAGATGCTTAAACGGATCGACTGGTGCTGGCGGTACCCGCGCCGTTGTTGCGCGCTTGCTGGGCGGTATAGGCCCTGTCGTCGACTGCACTTTGGGCGTCTACTTCGTCCAGACGAATGCCCTTGGTCTCTGGCAACAAGCTGGCAGCGATGATGACCACGGCATAGCCTGTGCCGGCCACTACGGCAATGGCAATGCCCAAATCCACGGTGCCCGTGCTGAGTGTGCCCACTGTCAGCGGGAAGAGCGAGGCAATCACCCGGCCCACGTTGTAGGAGATGCCGTAGCCTGTAGCGCGCACAGCGCTTGGGTAGGCCTCCGAGATGGTGGCGCCAATGCCTGCGAACATGCCTTGCATCAACATGCCCAGCGGGAAGCTGAGTACCAGCATGGATGCGTTGGAGATAGGGATCATCATGTACGACAGAGCCATGGCCAGTGCACCCAGCGAGAAGATGATGTAGGTCTTGCGGCGGCCAAAACGGTCAGTCGCGTAGGAGCCGCAGACGTAGCCGAGAAAGGAGCCGAAGATCATCGCGCCCAGGTAGGCGCTGGTGCCAAAAATGGACAGACCACGCTGGCTAGACAAGTACGTGGGCAGCCAGGTTGCAATGGCGTAGTAGCCGCCCAGCATGCCGCCGGATAGCAGGCTGCACAGAATCGTCTTTTTGAGCAAGGGGCCAGTGAACACTGTCTTGATATTGGCGTGCCAGGCAGCGTTGCTGCGAGCGGCTTGGGATTTGCTGAAAATCTCTGGCTCTTGCAAATTGCGGCGCAGGTAAATCACCACCAGGGCCGGTGCGGCACCCAAGAAGAAGCAGATGCGCCAGGCCATCTCGGCCGGAACGAACGAGAACACCAGTGCAAACACCAGTGCCGCTGCACCCCAGCCAAACGAGTAGCTGCTGGCGGTAAAGCCCGAGTATTTGCCGCGGTGGGCCGGGTTCTTGATCATCTCGGCCACCAGCACCATGCACAGTGATGATTCACCGCCAAACCCCAAGCCTTGGATGGCGCGGAAGATCGCGAGTTGCGTAGGTGAGTTGCTAAATCCGCTTAAAAACGTGGCGCCAGCAAAAATCACAATCGTCCACTTGAGCACGCGCACGCGGCCATAGCGATCGGCCAGCACGCCAGCCACAATCGCGCCGACCAGGGAGGCGATCAAGGTGTAGGTGACGATGGCACCGGCCTCAGACTTGGACATGCTCCACTGAATGAGCAAGGTGGGGATCAAAAAGGTGTAGATCATGAAGTCGAATACGTCGACCGCATGGCCTAAAAAGGCACCGTAAAAGCCTTTGCGCTCTGTCTGGCTGAGCTCTCGAAACCATGAAAACATTGTCTAGATCTCTTTTATGTTGATAGCAAGGAATGGGAGAGGAGTGGGCACTGGTACGCTTTTTGGGCATGAGCGACCACGGCAAAGCTGCGCCTGGCGTAGTGGCGCTGCCGTAGATGGTTTGGTGGGATTAGGTGCTGGGTGCTAGCAAGGCTGGAGCGCGGTAGTGGTAGCCCGCGTCCTCCAGCAACTGTGCAAAGCGGATGGAGCTGAGGTCATTAAACCGGTTGGCAATGATTTGCACGCCTACCGGCAGGCCGGGTGCATCACCCCGTATGGGTGCTACGGTGGCTGGCAAGCCGCACACGCCGCCTAAACCGGCCCAAAACAATTGCGACGTGAGGGGCTGTGCGCGGCCATTGACTTGCAGGCTGCGCTGCCAGGGCTCTAGCTCGTGCATATGGTCAAACGCCAAGGTGGCGGCGGCGGGGCATAGCAGTAAATCAAACTGACCAAAGTAGTCATCCCAAGCGCGGCTGAACGTAGCCTTGGCTTTTTCGTGCAGTAGCCAGTCGCGGTGCGTCATGGTGGCGCCCAGTATCTGCAGCGTGGCGTAGCTGTCGTCTTCGGGGTCTAGGCCATTGCGTGCTTGTTGCAGCTGGGCAAATGCGCCATTAGGCGTGTACAGCGAGGTGGATGCGCGCAGCATCTGCACATAGGTACGCCACAGCTGGCGCGAATCAATGGCCGGGCGTGCCCCCCCAGCTGACTTGTACGCCCCAGTCCTCCAGGCGCTTACCAAGGGTGGTGATGGCATCGACAACGGGCTGGTCAACATGACAGTAGACATCATCCAGTGCAATGCCAACGCGGTATTGCGATAGCGCGGTGCGGGTGTCGGGCTGGAGTTGCACCTGGCCTGCGCGACTGTAGTCGCCGGGTAGTTCGGCGAGTACTTGGAGTACTGTTTCCAGATCATAAGCAGACCGTGCCAAGGGGCCTGCGCAGTTGAGCGCAGGCAATGGGTCATCGCTGTCAATGCCGTGCCCTTGCATGGAGACCAAGCCGTGGCTGGCCTTGTGCGAGAAGATACCGCAGTAGTGAGCTGGGTTGCGGATGGAGGAGCCTATGTCGGAGCCGACATCGAAAAAGCTCATGCCAGTGGCGACGGCGGCTGCGCTACCACCTGACGAGCCGCCCGGGGTTTTGCGGGTGTCGTGAGGGTTGACGGTTACGCCGTAAATGTCGTTGTAGGACTGCCAGTCGCGCAGGTACAAGGGCACATTGGTTTTGCCCAGCAGTATGGCGCCAGCATCTTGCAGGCGTTGCACTACGGCTGAGTGATTGGATGCTTGGTGCTGGCGTCGGGCTGGATCACCACAGGTGGTGGGCCAGCCTTGTACATCAAAGGATTCCTTAATGGTAAATGGAATGCCTTGCAGCGGCCCCGGCTGCTGTTGGCGTTGCTCATCGGCTTGAGCAGCGCGTTGTAAAGCCCTTGCGCGATCCTGCACTACGACAGCGTTGATCGTGCTATTGAGCGTATCGATGCGCTCCAAACACTCTTGCACCAGGGCTGCGCTGGAGGCGGTGCCGGATCGCAGCGCTTGCTGGGTATTGCGGATTGTGGCGGGAGTAGTGGAGTCCTGTTGATGCTTCAGGATCGGGGTGGAAGCTGGCATGTGGGCGTAGGTGCTCAGGGCACAGAATGCGGAATATCAGCGATGGCAGGCAAGGAGTTGCATGCGTGAATTTATGTATACAGTATACGTAAATGACGCAGCGTTTGACCTATGGCAAACCCTTTGTTGCCTAGAAATGAGTCATTCTCCTGTCTTGCGAGGATATTTTGTATACAAACTAATGGCTGCTAATTCCTCGCAGGGTGCAGCGTAGGAGCCCATCAAGTTTTACGGCGAGCTGGCGCGGCGCGCGTGATCAGTCGTGTGCCTGCCAAGGCGTCGTGCCAGAACTGTCCTTGTGGGTGCAGGCGGCTGGCAAGTGCCCAGATGACAAGCCAGCCTGTGAGTAATAACACCACCTCAAGTGCAGGTAGCTTGAAGGGGAGGGTGGCGATCAGAGGTGGCAGAAACCACAGCCAACTGCACGCATAACGCAGCAGGGCGCGGCCTTGGTTGAGGGGTTGGCCTTTGGCATCGACCACGCCTATGTGCCAAGTCTTCATCGCCAGAGTTTGGCCCTTGTGCCAGAACCACACAAAGTAGATGCCAAAGATGATGAAAAGGAACAACTGCAGGCCGTGGCGGTTGTCTAAAGCGTTGCGGGTTTGGCTGAGGGTGCCGTACAGATAGCCGGCAATAAAGACGACGCCAAACATCAGCATGCCTTCATACAACCAGCAGGCCATGCGTCGCGCCAAGCCTGGCGCTTGCAAAACCAAGGGGGCTGATGGGTTTATATCAGCTGAATCTTGCGTTGCGTGGGCGGGGCTGCTGGTAGGTGCCATAGCGGCGCAGTATCAGGCGGGTGGGTGGATAGGGCTGTCGCCTAGGCGCGATTGGGGCTCGCGGTTTGGTGCTGGGTTGTCAAGCGGTGGAAGCGGTGATGGCGTGACCGCAGAAGGGGTCTGTACAGGTGCTGTCTCTACCTGCGGTGCAGGTGTAATGACGGGCGCTGTGGTGGACGGTAGCGCGCTGCTGGAGGGCAAAGGGCCAAGCTCTACCGGTGTGACTACGCCACGGGATTGAATGCGGATTTCAGGCGGTGGCAGAATTTTGGGTGGATTGGCCCGGTTGGGGTTGATATTGGCGGCAGGCACGCGCACCAAACGACCTGCTGATTTGGCAGTGGGGCGCGGAGCAAGTGCCACGCCGCCGGGGCGCAAAACACTTCCCTGTGCCAGGCGCTTGCGCTCGCGGGTGCTTAGGGCTTGGTACTCTTCCCATAGCCTGCGCTTGTCTTCTGCAGACAGGCTGGTGACGTTGGAGTAGTTAAGGCGTGCTTGGCTTTGGTCCGCTAGGCTGAACTTGGCCCATTCCTTCATGTGCTCGCCGATACGCATTTGCTCCTCGGGTGAGAAGTCGTCGTAGCTGTCGGCGATCAGTATCCAGCGCTGCTTTTGTTGCACTGTCAACCACTGCCACTGCTCTTGCAGGGGCGAGAGCGTAGTTTGCTGGTCTTCCTCCAGCTGCTCCCAAGTGAGGCCTTCGTTGCGCGGGCTGGCGGTGCGGGTTGTTCCGGTGATGCTTACTAGGTCACTGGGCGCACTACCGTACACATTGCTGGCCTTGTGGCTAGCATAGATGCCTGTAACAGCAAAAGCAGCCAGCAAAATGCTGGCTGCGATGGTGGGGATGAATGAGGAAGTGGGCGCCGATGCGGCGTCCTCCTCAAATGCTTGTTCGTGTCTCAACGCTTATCGGTGGGCTGCTTTTGGGCAGTGATCTTTAGATACTGGGTAAATCCAGGATCAGTATAGGCGCTTGGAGGCAATTCGTCAGCCAGCAAGGCTGCATCGTACTCGGCCATTTCGGTTGCGCCTTCATCTGCTTGTACGCCGTTGAAGAAAGCCAGGCCCGCCACCATAGCGCTCAGGGGAACTGCCGAAACCGCTGCACGCCACCAGTTGCGCTTGCCGGAAGGGGCGGTTGCGCTGGAGGCTTCTTCGCGGGGAGGGCGGGCGATAGCAGGCGTTGCCACCACTTTGCGGCAAGCCAAAGCCTGCTCGCGGGCGGCGCGCAGGCGTTCAGTGATGTCGTACTCCAGATCGATTTCGCTTTCAGCCAAGCGTGCGGTTACACGGCGGGCGAAGATTTCGGCTTGGGTAACTTGGGCGGCAGTGTTGGGGCGGTTCATAGCGCAATTCCTTTGGCCTTGAGCACTTTACTCAAGGTTTGGATGGCTCTAAAACAATGTGTTTTGACGCTCCCTTCCGAGCATCCCATTGCTGCAGCAGTTTCTGCAATGTCCATCTCTTCCCAATAACGCATTAAAAAGGCTTCGCGTTGACGTGCGGGCAACTCTTGTATCTCTTTTTCTATTAATGCAAGGGTTTGTTTGCGATTGGTGTGGTCTTCCGCACTCTGTTCGATGTCGCCATTTTGCGCGTTATAGGTTTCTAGTAGGTCAAAGTCACCCCCTTCGTCATCGGGGCCTTCGAAGCTGCTCATGTTGGTGAACAGGGCATTCCGGGTCTTTTGCCGACGAAACCAATCCAGCGTGCTGTTGGACAGTATGCGCTGGAACAGCATGGGCAGCTCGGTGATGGGTTTGTCGCCATAGTGCTCGGCCAGTTTCATCATGCTGTCTTGCACGATGTCTAGCGCCGCTTCTTGATCGCGCACATGAAAAAGCGAGCGCTTGAAAGCTCGCTTTTCAACGCTTTTCAGAAAATCGGACAGTTCTCGTTCTGTGGCCAAGTCGTACCCAACACCGTGATTAATCGTAATTTTTCATTTTTACCTGGGTAGATCCAGGGCCTGTGGCAAAAAACACCGCATGAAACGGGTGATTATCGCATCGTACGCAATTTATTTCTGCGCTTTGCTGCAAAGCGATGTTGCAGTGCGATAATGAATCAAAGTCATATCAGGCAAAAGGGTCACGGTCCGGCGTCGCAAGCATCTCGCCAATGTCCGTTGGCCTCAAGTTCCAAGCAGGCTCCATAAGAGCTGGGCAAGGAGCACCAGAGGTTTTTCGTTAGAGAAATTCACAAAGGTTGATCATGGAAATGTCCAAAGCCGAGCAAACGTCGGCGCAAGCGGCCAATCAGTCCGCGCAAAAAACACAAGAGCTCATGGGCGCTGAAGTGCTGGTCAAAGCACTACAGGCTGAAGGCGTTGAACAACTGTGGGGCTACCCCGGTGGTGCGGTTCTCTACATCTACGACGCGCTCTACAAGCAAGACACCATTAACCACGTACTAGTGCGCCACGAGCAAGCTGCTGTGCATGCTGCCGACGGCTTCGCTCGTGCAACGGGCGAAGTGGGTGTGGCGCTGGTGACATCTGGCCCCGGTTTGACCAATGCGGTCACCGGTATTGCCACCGCTTATACAGATAGCATTCCTATCGTGGTGATCTCAGGGCAAACGTCCACTACCGCGATTGGCTCAGACGCTTTCCAGGAATGCGATACCGTGGGTATTACGCGCCCCATCGTTAAACACAACTTCTTGGTGAAGGATGTGCGTGATCTGGCGCTGACCATGAAAAAGGCCTTCCATATCGCCCGCACAGGTCGACCTGGCCCGGTGGTGGTTGATATTCCCAAAGATGTGTCCTTCAAAAAGGTAGCGTACAGCGGCTATCCCGCAACGGTGGAGATGCGCTCATACAACCCAGTTAAAAAGGGTCACAGCGGTCAGATCCGCAAGGCGCTGCAACTGTTGATGGCTGCGAAGCGCCCTTATATTTATACCGGTGGTGGCGTCCTGCTCTCTGGCGCAGAGCCAGAGTTGCGTGCCTTGGTAGATCTGCTGGGCTACCCAGTAACCCATACTTTGCTGGGCTTGGGTGCTTACCCGGCCAGCGACAAAAAATATCTGGGCATGCTTGGAATGCATGGCACGATCGAAGCCAACAACGCCATGCAAAACAGCGATGTCTTGCTGGCAGTGGGTGCGCGTTTTGATGATCGGGTAATCGGCAACCCCAAGCACTTTATGTCGGTTGATCGCAAGATCATTCATATTGATATCGATCCCTCCTCCATCTCCAAGCGCGTGAAGGTCGATGTGCCTATCGTGGGTGATTGCAAGGAAGTGCTGACCGAGCTGATCGCCATGCTCCGTGAGCAGCAGGTCAAGCCTGACGCCGCCGCGCTGGAAGCTTGGTGGAAGACGATTGAAGGCTGGCGCAGCCGCGATTGCCTGCGCTATGACCGTGATAATAAAGAAGTCATCAAGCCGCAGTATGTGGTAGAGACGCTGTGGAATCTGACCAAGGACGCCGATTGCTACATCACGTCTGACGTTGGGCAGCACCAAATGTGGGCCGCACAGTACTACCGTTTTGAGGAGTCGCGTCGCTGGATCAACTCTGGTGGTCTGGGGACCATGGGCGTAGGTTTGCCGTATGCCATGGGTATCAAGCTGGCCAAACCGGATGCAGAAGTGTTTTGTATCACCGGTGAGGGCTCGATTCAGATGAATATCCAAGAGCTGGCCACCTGCCGTCAGTACGAGACGCCAGTCATTATCTGTGCGCTCAACAACCGCTTCTTGGGTATGGTGCGCCAGTGGCAGGAGATCGAATACTCTGGTCGCTACAGCCATAGTTACATGGATTCGTTGCCTGATTTTGTCAAGTTAGCTGAGGCCTTTGGCCATGCCGGTATCTTGATTGAAAAGCCCGAAGATGTGGAGCCAGCACTGCGCGAAGCACGCCGTATTGCGCGTGAAGAGCGCAAGAGCGTGTTCCTCGACTTCCGCACGGATCCAACAGAGAACGTCTTTCCCATGGTGCAGGCCGGTAAAGGTATTACCGAAATGCTGCTGGGCGCAGAAGATCTATAAGAGATGCGAATCTAGCGCCTGCTAGGCGGGCGCCGGCTGCTCATTTTTTATAGTAATCATTTTTGACGAATCTATTGTCTACCGAGCTCCTTGCTTACCGGCTTGGGGGGAGGGTAGCGAGAAGAGGAATCTAGTCTCATGAAACACATCATCGCCGTTCTCCTGGAGAACGAACCTGGCGCCTTGTCGCGCGTGGTGGGCCTTTTCTCGGCCCGTGGCTACAACATTGAGTCGCTCACCGTAGCGCCTACCGAAGATGCATCGCTGTCGCGTATGACGATCACCACGGCAGGCTCGGACGAGGTAATCGAGCAGATCACCAAGCATTTGAACCGCCTGATTGAAGTGGTGAAGGTCGTCGATCTGACCGAAGGCGCCTACACAGAGCGCGAACTGATGATGGTGAAAGTGCGCGCTGTAGGGAAAGAGCGCGAAGAGATGAAGCGTATGGCGGATATCTTTCGTGGCCGCATCATCGACGTGACAGAGAAAAGCTACACCATTGAGGTGACCGGCGACCAAGCCAAGAACGATGCGTTCTTGAGCGCGATTGACCGCTCGGCTATTTTAGAAACCGTACGTACCGGTGCCAGCGGCATCGGTCGCGGCGAACGTATCTTGCGCGTGTAATGCGCTGGTGGCACCGGTTACGGCGCCATGCCCGTCAGGCTACGGGTTGTGCGCTGATGCTGGTGGGGTTCGTTTTGATATTGGCTTGGGTGCAAACCGATGACCCGGATTGCGGCCTTTACCAAGATCTTTTTTCACAGCAAAGGCTGTGTGAAGTCGAACCCAGTGCAGACGCTCTTGAGCGCGTTAATCCTTGGCTTGTTCTCATAGTAGGATGTAGCGCTTTTGTAGCGGGTGCTTATTTGCTGGCTTCAGGAAACACCGCAAGGCCCCCTGACGAGGCAGATTCTTAGATTAGTGTTTTTTTGAATTTTTGACCTATACCAACGGAGCGAACCATGAAAGTTTTTTACGACAAGGACTGTGATCTGTCCCTCATTAAGGGCAAGACGGTTGCCATCATTGGCTACGGTAGCCAAGGCCATGCACATGCGCAAAACCTGAACGAATCCGGCGTGAAGGTCGTGGTCGGTCTGCGTAAGGGCGGTGCATCGTGGGACAAGGTTGCCAAGGCCGGTCTCACAGTGATGGAAGTCAATGACGCCGTGAAGGCTGCTGATGTGGTCATGATCTTGTTGCCTGACGAGAACATCCCTGATGTCTACAACAATAACGTCGCTCCCAATATCAAGCAAGGCGCCACCCTGGCGTTCGCCCACGGTTTCAACGTGCACTACAACCAAGTCATCCCACGTGCTGACTTGGACGTGATCATGGTTGCCCCCAAGGGCCCAGGCCACACCGTGCGCTCCGAGTATCTGAAGGGCGGCGGCGTGCCTTCGCTGATCGCTGTGTATCAAGACAAGTCCGGCAAGGCGCGTGACTTGGCGCTGTCCTACGCGATGGCGAACGGAGGCGGCAAGGGTGGCATTATCGAGACTAACTTCAAGGAAGAAACCGAGACCGACTTGTTCGGTGAGCAAGCTGTTTTGTGCGGCGGCGCGGTGGAATTGGTGAAGATGGGCTTCGAGACCTTGACTGAAGCTGGCTATGCCCCGGAAATGGCTTACTTCGAGTGTTTGCATGAGTTGAAGCTCATCGTGGACCTGATGTATGAAGGCGGTATCGCCAATATGAACTACTCCATCTCGAACAACGCCGAATATGGTGAGTACGTGACGGGTACGGAAGTGATTAACGAGAAGTCGCGCGAGGCCATGCGCAACGCTCTGAAGCGCATCCAGACTGGTGAGTACGCCAAGATGTTCATTCAAGAAGGTAAGACCAATTACCCAAGCATGACGGCACGCCGCCGCATGAACGCTGACCACGCCATTGAGCAAGTCGGTGGTCAACTGCGCGCCATGATGCCTTGGATCGCCAAGAACAAGCTGGTGGACCAGACGCGCAACTAAGACCGTGCTGCTGATGTAGCTCTGCACAAAGGGTCACTGCGGTGGCCCTTTTTTGTTGCTTGTCCGCATCCGCTACCACCTGCGGCAATGCAAGAGCACCGCCAGTGGGTGTGGTGATTGATGCAGGTACACTGTGTGCAAAGGTAAGCGAGGGTGATCCTTGGCTTGAATACTATAAAATTAGTAGCTAGTTGCGCAGATGTAGCCTGCGCTGGAGTCTATTGAATGCTTGATCAGAACGAAGCTAAGTCCAAGGCTGTTGGCCACGAAGGTGCAGCCCAGGTGCAGCGCAAATGGCGCAAGGGCATTTATGTATTGCCCAATTCTTTCACGCTGGCAGCGCTGTTTGGTGGCTTTTACGCCATCGTCATGGCGATGAATGGCCGCTTTGAGGCGGCCGCCGTTGGTGTTTTTTGCGCCATGGTGTTAGACAGCCTGGACGGCCGGGTGGCTCGCATGACGCATACGCAAAGCGCGTTTGGCGAGCAAATGGATTCGCTGTCCGATATGGTGTCTTTCGGCGCTGCACCAGCGCTGATAGCCTACGAATGGGCGCTGCGTCCATTGGGCCGCTGGGGTTGGATTGCGGCCTTTGTGTATTGCTCGTGCGCCGCGCTGCGTCTGGCGCGTTTTAATGTGAACACGGGCGTGGTGGATAAGCGCTACTTCCAGGGCATGCCGTCACCTGCGGCTGCGGCCTTGGTGGCTGGCTTTATTTGGCTGACCAGCGCACTCCTCGTGTCACACCGTGATGTGCCTATTTTTGGTGAGTTCATTGCCCTGTTTGGTGGTCACGCCACCAGCCGTGATGACCTGTCGTGGATCATGTTTGCCATTACCTTGTTTGCGGGTTTAACCATGGTGACCAATATTCCGTATTACAGCTTCAAGGATGCCGGTATGGCTAAGAGTGTGCCGTTTATCTCGCTAGTTGTAGTGGTGCTGTTGCTGGCGCTGGTGAGTATTGAGCCAGCTACCATGCTGTTCCTGATCTTCTTGGCGTATTCCCTTTCTGGTTATGTCATCTACGCGTGGCGTCGAGCCAAGGGCCAGCAGGTGTCGATAGTGGCCACATCCACCGATGAGCCCGATGAACGCGGTTTGCATCACGACTAAAATTTTTCCGTGCAATGCTAAAAACCTGTGTTAGAGTTGCCCACATGCAAAACCTGTCTCTAGCTCTACTACTAATGTCCAACGGGCAGGTAGAGTAGCGCGTACAGTTTTCACCCCTACATCCATCGGCCCGTTTGCACCAGCAACGGGCCTTTTTGTTTTTGCAGGTTGCTGGTTCCACCCCCCGAAACTTTTTGCTTCGATGAGAAAGACCAGACAACCATGTTGAACAAGCCCGCTAGCAAATACCGCCCATTCCCCGCTGTTGCGTTGCAAGGCCGTACCTGGCCCGATGCCCAGATCACCGAGGCGCCGATCTGGCTGTCTACGGACCTGCGTGATGGCAACCAGGCTCTGATCGAGCCTATGGATGCGGCGCGTAAGCTGCGGATGTTCGACCTTCTGGTCAAGGTCGGCTTCAAAGAGATCGAAGTGGGTTTTCCAGCCTCGTCACAGATTGAGTTCGATTTTGTGCGCAAATTGATCGAAGAGGGGCGCATTCCTGCTGATGTGACCATCCAAGTTATGACGCCTGCTCGTCCCGAGCTGATTACCCGCACGGTAGAAGCACTGCAAGGCGCACCGCGCGCTATCGTCCACGTATACAACGCAGTGGCACCAGTGTGGCGCAAGGTGGTGTTTGGCATGAGTGTGCCGGAGGTGATGGAGTTGGTTAATAGCCAGATCAGCCACTTGAAAGCGCTGACTGATGTGCAGCCTGGTACCGAGTGGATCTTGCAATATTCTCCCGAGACTTTTTCGTTGGCAGAACTGGATGTGTCCTTGCAGGCCTGCGAGACCGCAATTGCTGCCTGGGGTGCAGGCCGCAGCATTATCTTGAACTTGCCCACTACGGTGGAAAATGCCACGCCGAATGTGTTTGCTGACCAGATTGAGTGGATGGTGCGTAAGTTCCAAGATCGCCCAGAAGTCGTGATCTCCGTGCATCCGCATAACGACCGCGGCACCGGTACGGCTAGCGCTGAGATGGCTTTGATGGCCGGTGCGCACCGGGTGGAGGGCTGCTTGTTTGGTAACGGTGAGCGCACTGGCAACCTCGATATCGTCAACGTCGCGCTCAATATGTATGTGCAGGGCGTGTCGCCCAAGTTGGATTTCTCCGATATTGACGCCGTTCGCGCAGAGGTGGAGTACTGCAACCAGTTGCCCGTGCCAGCGCGCCACCCATATGCGGGTGATTTGGTCTACACGTCGTTCTCCGGCTCACACCAGGACGCCATCAAAAAGGCCTTTGCGGCGCGCAAGGACGGCGATGTTTGGGAGATACCGTATCTGCCGATCGATCCCAAGGACCTGGGTCGTAGCTACGAGGCGGTGATCCGCGTCAACAGTCAATCTGGCAAGGGCGGTATCTCGTACTTGCTGGAGGAGGAGTTTGGCCTGACCATGCCGCGCCGCTTGCAGATCGAGTTCAGCCAGGTCGTGCAGCGCGCTATGGATGTGGCGGGCACCGAGTTCACAGCAAAAGATTTGTGGCAGATTTTTGAGCGCGAATATCAACTGGATGCCAACTACGCTGTGGCTGACTGCCGGGTTGAGCCAGCTGCAGGCAACGATGTGTGCGTATCTGGTCAGGTGCAATGGGGCGGCAGGTCTGTGCAGGTGGCGGGTCAAGGTAATGGGCCGATTGATGCCTTTGTGCATGCCGTCAGCAGTGCCACAGGCGTAGCCGTGCGTGTCTTGGATTACAGCGAACATGCTATGCATACGGTAGCGGCTGGTGCCCGTCAGATGGACGCTAGTGATCTAAAAGGTGCAAATGCGACTGCAGCAGCTTATGTAGAGCTGCGTATCAACGACAACCATACCTTGTACGGCGTGGGCGTAGACAGCAATATCACCCAGGCGGCCTTCCGCGCTGTGATGAGTGCGCTGGCACGCAGTGGCGTAAAGATGGCGACAATTGCCCCCGTAGAAGAGGCGCCTGTAGCTGGTTAAAACAAGGGCAAAGCACGTAAACTGCAAGGCTATGCCCCATGGGGCGTGCTGTACCGGAATAGTTATGTGGAAGGGCAGCGCTGCGATGACTGCCTTAGATCAATGCAATGGAGAACACGATGAGCGATCAACTGATTATTTTTGATACCACTTTGCGTGACGGCGAACAATCGCCCGGCGCGTCTATGACCAAGGATGAAAAGCTGCGCATTGCGCGCCAGTTGGAGCGCCTGAAGGTGGATGTGATCGAAGCAGGCTTTGCCGCCAGCTCCAACGGCGATTTTGATTGTGTGCAAAGCATCGCCTCTATTATCAAAGACTCCACCATTTGCTCATTGGCCCGCGCGAATGACCGCGATATTGCCCGCGCTGCAGAGGCGCTCAAGCCCGCCAACCGTGCGCGCATTCACACCTTTATCGCTACCAGCCCGCTGCACATGGAGAAAAAGCTGCGCATGACACCCGATGAGGTGTTTGAGCAGGCCAAGATGTCAGTGCGTTTTGCCCGCAACTTGGTGAACGATATTGAGTTCAGTCCCGAAGATGGCTACCGCAGCGACCCTGACTTTCTCTGCCGCGTGATTGAGGCAGTGATTGCCGAAGGCGCCACCACCATCAATGTGCCTGACACAGTAGGCTACGCTGTGCCAGAGTTGTATGGCAACTTCATCAAAAATCTGCGCGAACGTATTCCGAACAGCGATAAGGCGATCTGGTCGGTTCATTGCCATAATGACTTGGGTATGGCTGTGGCCAATTCGCTGGCTGGCGTCAAGATTGGTGGCGCACGCCAAGTGGAGTGCACGATCAACGGCTTGGGTGAGCGCGCAGGCAATTGCTCACTGGAAGAAGTGGTCATGGCCGTCAAGACGCGCAGGGACTATTTTGGCCTCGATGTCAATATCGATGCGCAACACATTGTTGCTGCCAGCCGTTTGGTGAGCCAGACCACAGGCTTTGTCGTGCAGCCTAACAAGGCCGTAGTGGGGGCCAACGCATTTGCACATGCGTCCGGCATTCACCAAGACGGAGTGCTGAAGGCGCGTGACACCTACGAGATCATGCGTGCCGAAGACGTGGGCTGGTCGGCCAACAAGATTGTGTTGGGTAAACTCAGCGGCCGTAACGCCTTCAAGCAGCGCTTGCAAGAGTTGGGCGTGGTGATGGAAAGCGAAAGCGAGATCAACGCTGCATTCACTCGTTTCAAGGATTTGGCGGACCGTAAAAGCGAGATTTTTGACGAAGATATTCTGGCCTTGGTCAATACGGAAGGCATGCAGGGCGACTCCGAGGTCTATCGCTTTGTTTCGTTGGCCCAAGCCAGCGAAACTGGCGAGCAGCCTAAGGCCACCGTGGTGTTGATGGCCAATGGCAAAGAGGTCAAGGGCGAATCCACCGGTAACGGTCCCGTTGATGCGTCGATGAAGGCGATCGAGTCGCAAGCCCAGAGCGGTGCTGAAATGGTGTTGTATGCAGTGAATGCAATCAGCGGATCTACCGAGAGCCAGGGCGAAGTAACTGTGCGCTTGCAGCGCGCTGGTCGTGTCGTCAATGGCGTGGGGGCAGACCCGGATATCGTGGTCGCTTCGGCCAAGGCTTATATCGCTGCGCTCAATAAGTTACAAAATCCTACAGAGAAGGTGGCTGCACAAGGTTGAGACTTCGGAATATAATTTCACTTAAATAATTGAAGCATCGCGTAAGTTCTTGAAGTTACGCGATTTTTTAATTCCGATTTAAATCTTTCGCTGTCTTTTTTGTAGGGAGCAGAATAATGGCGCCACGTTTCCGCAGTGTTTTGCGTCGTTTTTCACATATTTTTGCAATATGTACGTTGGCTATAAGCATCGGTGCTCCGTATGCCCACGCTAATACCAAGAAAAAAGCTGCTCCTGCCAAGGTAGAGGCGAAGGCTAGCAAAAAACAAGCCGCTGTGGCCGCCAAGGGCGAACGCAACGGACGCAGTCATAAAGCCGTGGCAGCTAGCCCCAAGGGTGCTAGCAAAAAAATAGCTGAAAAATCCGGTTCAAAGGGCGTTAAAGGCTCAAAAACCACTGCAATCGCCAAGGCCGATCGTGGCAGTAAGCGCCATGCGCGTACTGCAGCTGCTGCCGCAGTGACGGCAGCAGCTGTTGTGCCTGCGCGCCAATCCTTCGGTCAGATGGCAGGTTTGCACGATGCGGTGGATCCGCTGGCCCTGCAGTCCAGCGTAGCCTTGGTGCTGGACCAAGAGACGCATGAAGTACTGCTGTCGAAAAACGACCACGCTGTACTGCCAATTGCCTCGCTCACCAAGCTGATGACGGGTTTGATCATCTCTCAGGCTGCCTTGCCTATGGATGAAGAGATCACTATCACCCAGGATGATGTGGATACCGAAAAACACAGCAGCTCACGCCTACGTGTTGGCACCACCTTGATGCGTGGCGAGCTGCTGCACTTGGCCTTGATGTCTAGCGAAAACCGTGCAGCACATGCGCTGGGTCGTACTTACCCTGGTGGCATGCAGTCCTTCGTCAATCAGATGAATCTGAAGGCCAAGATCCTGGGGATGGCAGATACGCGCTATGTGGAGCCAACGGGCCTGTCCAGCTCCAATCAATCCAGCGCGCATGATTTGGCAACCTTGGTCAACGTGGCTCATGCCGAGCCGCTGCTGCGTGAGCTGACTACATCGCCTTCTTATCAAGTGGATGTAGGTGCGCGCACCTTGCAGTTCAACAACACCAACCGCCTGGTTCACAATCCAGATTGGAATATTGGCCTGCAAAAGACCGGTTATATCTCTGAGGCGGGTCGCTGCTTGGTGATGCAAACCCAGGTTGCTGGTCGCAAGCTGATCATGGTGTTTTTGGATTCCGCCGGCAAGTTTAGCCGCTTGGCCGATGCTGAACGGGTGCGTAGTTGGGTAGAGGGATCGGGTGGCCGTTTGCTGGCCAAGCACTGATTACTTATCGTGCCTAGCAAAAAACCTGCCGATGGCAGGTTTTTTTATGGCCAAGTGTAGAAGGTCTTAGCGGGTGGCACTGGTTTGGCGCTGTTCGTCAAAGCCGAGTGCAGACGATATCTCGTTTGCAGTGCCTTGCAGCTTGGTGATCCAGCTTTCCTCTAGGCGATCGGCGGGTGCTGATACCGACAGGCCGGCGACCAGGCGGCCTTGGTCGTCGTAAATGCCTGCGGCCATGCAGCGCACGCCCAGCTCTAGCTCCTCGTTGTCGCGGGCGATGCCGTACTGCCGGGTTTTGGAGAGTTCACGCTCTAACACCGCCAAGTTGGTGATGCTGTTCTTGGTGTTGCCTGCTAGGCCAGTGCGCATGGCGTAGGCGCGCACGCGCTCGGGCTCATCAGCGGCTAAGAATAGCTTGCCGGTGCTGGTCAAATGCAGGGGTGCATGGCCGCCAATGGCGCGTACCACTTGCATGCCAGATCGTTCGCTAAAGCTACGCTCCACATACACAATTTCATCCCCCTGGCGCATGCTCAAGTTGATAGCTTGCTGTGTGGTTAGGTGCAAACGGCGCATGGGTAGCAGGGCGGCCTCACGCACGTTGATGCGGGCTTTAACGAGGTTGCCTAGCTCTAAAAGACGCATGCCCAGGCGGTAGCTGCCGGATTCGGGGCGCTCCACCAAGCGGCCAATGGTCAGGTCGTTCAGGATGCGGTGTGTAGTGGAGGGGTGCAGGCCGGTGACCTCGCTCAGCTCTTTCAGCGACACGGCCTCCTCGCGTGAGGCAAGCACATCCAGCAGCGTGAACATGCGCTCTAGCACTTGCACGCTGGGTTTGGCGGCGATGTCGTGGTGTGGTTTGGTCATGCGTTGGGTGGCAAACTAATAGAAAAAATGAGTTCTAGCGCTTGATGGGCGGACGGGTCAAGCTTCTGAATGTATAGCAAAACTGCTGGGCTGCCAGCGCTGGTCCAGATAGACCTCAAAGGGCTGGTAATCGGCCTTGTACTGCATTTTTTGGCTGGCCTTAATCCAGTAGCCCAGGTAGAGGTGCGGCAGGCCCATGGTGCGGCACTGTGCGATTTGCCACAGCACGTTGTAGGTGCCGTAGCTGGTGCGTGGCTCGGGCTCGTAGAAGGTGTAGACGGCGGAGAGGCCGTCGTTCAGGATGTCGATGATGGACACCATTTTGAGGCGCCCAGGCTGCGCGCTGCCAGCGGGTTCACGGAACTCTATCAAGCGGCTGTTAACGCGGCTTTGCAGCATGAACTGAGAGTACTGCTCGACGCTGTCCTCATCCATGCCGCCGCCCGTGTGGCGGGCTGCTTGGTAGCGCAAGTACAGCTCGTAATGCTCGCGCAAAAAACCCAGTGGCAGCACGCGTACATCCAACTCTGCATGTTGCTTGAGTGCACGGCGCTGATGGCGCTTGGGGTGAAAATCAAGTGCTTTGACGCGCAGTGGCACGCAGGCTTGGCAGCCGTCGCAGTAGGGGCGGTAGGTGAACAGGCCGCTGCGCCTAAAGCCCTGCTGGATTAGTTCGGAATACACATCGTTCTGGATAGCGTGGCTGGGCGTGGCTACTTGCGAGCGCGCCATGTGAGCATCCAGATAACTGCATGGGTAGGGTGCTGTTGCGTAGAACTGCAGGGTGTGCAGTGGTAGTTCGTTGAGCCTACTCATCCTTGGGTGGAGATGTCATTTCAGATAGTGGGATTATGTCAGCCCAATCATGTGTTGCAAACTCCCAGCGCATTGCAGGCTGCATGGTGTGCGTCTGAATGCTGGTGATGAATTGTGTGCGGGGGATTTCGCTGGCGCCCATAAAGGCCAGATGCCCGGTGTTTTGCTGGCAGTCGATCAGTGCCACGCCTTCTCGGTTGCATATGGCCACCAAGGCTGCAAGCGCGATCTTGGAGCCGTTGCTGACGGTGGTGAACATGGATTCACCAAACACGGCACGGCCAATGGCTACACAGTAAAGCCCCGCTACCATTTGGTTGTTTTGCCAGACCTCCACGCTGTGGGCAAAGCCATCGCGGTGCAGCTGTGTGTAGGCGGCTTGGATGTCATCCACGATCCAGGTGCCGTCTTGGCCTTCGCGCTCAATGTGGCTGCAGGCGGCGATCACGCCGGCAAAGTGGCTGTCAATGCGTAGCTCAAAGCTTGGGTCGGCTACGGCTTTACGAATGGCTTGTTTGAGTGAGCGGTGTAGCCGGAAGTTGTGGGGAGCCAGCACCATGCGTGGGTCGGTAGACCACCACAGAATCGGCGCATCGCCGCTGAACCAGGGGAAGATGCCCTGGCGGTATGCCTGTTGCAGATGGTGGCTATCCAGTACGCCACCTGCGGCCAGTAGTCCGGGGTTCGGGGTATTGGCTCCCCAGGCGTGCTCAACGGGGGGGAAGGGGTCCTCAGGCTCTAGCCAAGGTAGCGGGGGCAGGTGGCGTGACACGTAGCCGGGTACTCCAGTAACAATGATTCGCCCAGGCATGGGGCGCGGTTGATGTGGATGACAGGAGGTTTAGTCTGTTGGACTACAGATATTTCTCCTGTTGCGCGGCATCGTAATGCATTAAGCAGCTTGTTTGTGCAACGGGGCTGGGTAAGGGGTTGGTGGGGTGCGTAGATTCAGCATCTTCTAGGAGGTTGCCATGATGTTTTCCAAAGGTAAGGGTCGCTTCTCGGATCCTAAGCATATTCGGCGTGCCCGCGCTTATCTGGAAGAGGCACGCATGGCGATGCTGGAGCACTCCATCGCCGCCGAGCATTACCAGGCTATGGCTGTCATGTATGCCCAGCGCGTAACCCGCTTGGAGCGCGAAATTGCCGAGTGGGAGAGGGTTGAGGTCGGTGGCGCGCAATCCGAGATGGCAGTGGATGCGGCGATTGCACGCATGCGCAATGAGCAAGATGCGCTTGAGCAGCGTCCGCGCTCAACCCAGTCATCTGGCGTCGTGATGCCTATGCCGGGTGGTGACGTGCCGAGATCAGCTGCTTGAACTTTGTGGGGTAGTTGGCAAAAAAAAGCCCATATGCATTGCATATGGGCTTTTGATTTTGGCTCCTCAACCTGGGCTCGAACCAGGGACCTACGGATTAACAGTCCGG
>JAVXMM010000003.1:0-96962 GCA_036646255.1 Comamonas sp. | reverse complement strand
TGGCCGAAGACCGCCACCATATTCGCCGCCGCGAGGTACATGAGCGCGCTGGCAACACCCAAGAGGGCAGCATTGAAGTGGCGCTGGCTCGTCTGCGCTGGGCGGGCATCCCCGTCAAATCAGTGGCCGATACGCTGGCGCACAGTTTGGTGTCCCCCGTGCTGACGGCTCACCCGACCGAGGTGCAGCGCAAAAGCATTCTGGATGCAGAGCGCGCCATTGCTGCCTTGCTGGTTGCGCGGGATGACATCGTGCAGCGTGCTCAGCTGTTTAACAGCAGTAAGGATACGCTTACGCCGCGTCAGCTGGCTGAGAACGAGTTGCAGTTGCGCGCCCAGGTCACCCAGCTGTGGCAAACGCGTTTGCTGCGCTATTCCAAGCTGACGGTAGAAGACGAAATTGACAACGCGCTGAGCTATTACCAGGCCACGTTTTTGACCGAGATCCCCAAGCTCTACGCCGCGCTGGAGCGCGAGCTGGGTGAGCGCGACCTCGCTACTTTTTTGCGGATGGGCCAATGGATTGGCGGCGACCGCGACGGTAACCCGAACGTGACGGCCCACAGCCTGCAAGAGGCGCTGCGCCGCCAATCTGACTTGGTGCTACGCCATTATTTGAAAGAGGTGCACTACCTGGGCGGTGAGCTGTCCATGTCGCAGCGGCTGGCGGGCACCACGCCCGCACTGCAAGCGCTGGCAGATCGCTCTCCAGATACCAGCCAACACCGCGAAGATGAGCCCTATCGCCGTGCGCTGATCGGCATTTATGCACGTTTGGCGGCCACGCTGAAAACGCTGAGTGGTGGTGAGGCTGCACGCCATGCCGTCGCACCCCAAAACGCCTACAACTTGGCAGATGAGCTGCTGGCTGATCTGCGCGTGGTCGAGGATTCACTACGCGACAACCATGGCCGAGCGCTGGCTGAGCAGCGGCTGTCGCCGCTGATCCGGGCGGTGCAGGTTTTCGGCTTTCACCTGGCGACGGTGGATTTGCGCCAGAGCTCAGACCAGCATGAGGCGGTAGTGGCCGAGCTGCTGGCAACGGCGAGCCTGGAGGCAGATTACACCCAGCTGGACGAAACTGCCAAGCGCGAACTATTGATCAAGCTGCTGTGCGATGCGCGCCCGTTACGCGTGGTGGGCGCTAACTACAGTGATCGCTGCAATAGCGAGATGGCAATTTTTTCCCGAGCTCTGCAGTCGCGTGCGGCTTATGGGCGTGATGCGATCCGGCACTACATCATCAGCCACACTGAAGCGGTGAGTGATCTGCTGGAGGTGTTGCTGCTGCAAAAAGAAGTGGGTTTACTCAGTGGTCGCATTGACGATGGCCAATCTCAAGCAGCGTTGATTGTGAGCCCGCTGTTTGAGACGATTGACGACCTGCGCCACGCGGCCACCATCATGCGTGAGTACTATGCGTTGCCGCATATTGCCGCGCTCATCCAGCGCAGCGGGGCAGAGCAGGACATCATGCTGGGCTATAGCGACAGCAACAAGGACGGCGGCATCTTCACCAGCAACTGGGAGCTGTACCAGGCCGAGATTGCCTTGGTGGCGCTGTTTGATGAGTTGAGCAAACCGCACGCGGTGCAACTGCGCTTGTTCCATGGCCGTGGCGGTACTGTAGGCCGTGGTGGTGGCCCCAGCTACCAGGCCATTCTGGCGCAGCCGCCGGGCACGGTGCGCGGCCAGATCCGCTTGACAGAGCAAGGGGAGGTGATCGCCTCCAAATACGCTAACCCCGAGATTGGTCGTCGCAACCTGGAGACCTTGGTGGCCGCCACTTTAGAGGCGACTTTGCTGCAACCTACCAAGCCCGCCACCCAGGCATTTTTGGATGCAGCCGCTGATTTATCAGCAGCCAGCATGGCGGCTTACCGCGATTTGGTTTACGGCACCAAGGGGTTTGAGAGCTACTTCTTCAGCTCTACGCCGATCCGCGAGATTGCCGAGCTGAATATCGGATCGCGCCCTGCATCACGCAAGGCCACGCAGCGGATTGAAGATCTGCGTGCCATCCCATGGGGCTTTAGCTGGGGGCAGTGCCGCTTGACTTTACCGGGGTGGTATGGCTTTGGATCGGCCGTGCAGGCCTTTGTTAACCAGGAAGGAAAATCGCCTAAAACCCAATGGGCATTGCTGCAAAAAATGTACCGCCAGTGGCCGTTTTTCCGCACCTTGCTGTCGAACATGGATATGGTGCTGGCCAAGAGCGATCTTGCGTTGGCATCGCGCTACAGTGAGTTGGTGGCTGATACACGGCTGCGCAAACGAGTGTTCCAAAGCATTGAGGCGGAGTGGCAAAGCACGGCTGCTGCACTGGCTCAGATCACCGGTGAGAAAGACCGCTTGGCCAACAATCCGGCACTGGAGCGCTCCATCCGCCATCGCTTCCCCTATATCGATCCGCTGCACCACTTGCAGGTGGAGTTAATCCGCCGTTGGCGCAATGGCGAGGACAACGAGCGGGTGAAGACCGGCATCCATATCTCGATCAACGGGATTGCGGCGGCTTTGCGCAATACCGGTTGAATCTGGCTAAGCCATAGCGCAAAAAATACATCACCAACCGCGAGAGCCAGCCAGCTCAAAACTGGCTGGTTTTTTTATTCTCTTTACGGGGGCTCTCAGGGCGGGTGACTCGATCTTTCGAGACTGCTATTTTTAAATAGCTTAATGCTATTATTAAATATTTTTTATTGAAACAAGTGTATTGGGAGGCGGTCGAATGAGTAATAAGACGATGGTGGCGGTTGCCGCCGCATTGGTAGTGGCTGCCTACGGCGGTGGTACTTGGTATAGCGGTGAGCAGGTACATAAGTCGTTCCAGGAAGCTGCGGCCGAGCTGCGTCATGCGGTAGGCGAGGATGCCGTGGTGAGGGATTCGTATGAGAAAGGTTTTTTTTCATCGAAAGCCAATTTAGTGCTGGAGTGGACGCCTGATGCGCCACAAGTCCCCGTAGAAGAGCACGACGGTGATGAAGTAGAGCCAGCTTCTGCTGCAGCTGTCACGCCGCTGAAACCCATGCGCTTGGTGATGAACAGCGACATCCGCCATGGGCCATTGGCGGGTGCCAAGCTGGCGGCGGCTGTGGTCGATTCGCGCTTTGCGCTAGAAGGCATCGACGACAAGACCAAACAAGCCTTTGCCAAGGCAAGCATGCCTACGCTCACGGTTGTGCGTCACCTGATGGGGAGCAGTGACTGGCGCTTTGCTTTGCCTGCAGGGGAGTTTGCGGATGATGGTGTTGCCGCGCGTTGGGCCGATATGGCTTATGACGTGGTGGTGGGCAGCGATAAAAAATCAGTGACTGGTGACTTTAAGTGGCCAGAATTGGTGATTACAGGCCTGCCCAAGTCATCTGCCGATGATTATGCGGATGAGGATCAGGAGGATGAAGATGGTGAAGAGGCTCCAGCGCCCGTGCGTGCTAGCAAGGGTGAGCAAATGGCGATTGCTGTTAAAGGCATGGGCGGCAGCTTTAACACAACCATGATTGAAGGGTTGTGGGGCGTGGGGCCAGGCAAGATGCAGATGCGGGTTGCCAACGCGCAAGTGACCACCCAGCAAGCCGATGGCCCGCCTGAAGTGGTGGTGGATCTCAAGGACATCACGGGCGACACGAAGATGGAGGCGGATGCCAAGACCCTCAGTATCAGCAACCACATAAATGGCGTAGGCCGTATTGGCCCGCTGGAGTTTGAGTCGCTGGGCTACGAGGAAAAAATCCAACGCCTGGATATCGAGGTGTTGCGCAGTTTGCAGCAGATGGTGCTGGAAGGCTACCGTGCTGGTGGCCTGTCGCAGGCGCTGGCGCCGGCGGAAGACCAACTTGCCGAATGGATGGAGCGGAGTGGGCCTAAGCTGTTGCAGGCACTGCCGTCTTACAACATGAAGCTCAATGCCCACTATCAGGGCAGCGCAGGTCACCTGGAATACGGATTTGGCGTGTTGAAGGCGCCTTCTGCAGAAGAGGTAGCTGAGAAGGGTTGGATGCCTGTGCTTCTCAAGGGTTCGGTGCTGAACGCCAGCGCGCGCCTGCCCAAGGCCTGGATGGTCAACATTGCAAAGGCCAGTGGCCAAGAGCTGGGGCCTGAGGAGCTGGATGCCATGATTCAAATGGCATCAAGTTCAGGTTATGCGCGTGTGGATGGCGATTTCTTGACGGCTGATCTCAAGGTTCAGGATGGACAGATGAATTTGAACGGTGTCGTCAAACCGCTGCCCATGGGTTTGGGGCGGTAAATAAAGCCGTCCAGCCTTTAGTGTGGTTAGCACGACCCTTTGCGTTTTCTCGTATGCAGCGGCTCCAAGCCTAGTTTCAACCGGAAGCACGCAATTTTCTGGCTCGTGTTAGCCGTTCTAAGCAGAGAAAAGCGCTTGAAAAATTAATGCCAGTTAGTGCTGCACTGACTGGCATTTTTATTTACCGCTGATGTGCTTTTTAGAGTATTCGCCCGTGCTGTCCTGGTTTTCAACCTGCATTTTTGATTCTGGGCAGGGTAATCCTCAGTCCGCGCTGCGTTGGGGCTTCGTATATTGGTGGTTCCCTATATAAGCGATTACGCAACTAAAAAAGGAGACACCACGATGTCAGTAAAACCTTTCACCGCAGTGCCGGGCGCCTTAGGCGTGGCGCTGGCGCTGTTGTGCGGCAGTAGCATGGCTGCCAGCAATGCAGGGCCAGATCAGCGTCTGCAAACCCAACAATGGGCTGCCAATTGCGCCGCCTGCCACGGCACTGATGGCCGCGCTGTGCAAGGATCCACAGTACCTGGGCTGGCGGGTGTGCCAGCCGCGACGATGGTAGAGCAGCTGCAAGCCTTTAAAAATGGCAAACGCCCTGCCACCGTGATGCACCAGATCGCCAAAGGCTTGAGTGATGCACAGATCAAAGCCATGGCTGATTATTTTGCCGCGCAAAAGCCTTGAGCAAGGAGCAGACTATGCAAAAACGTGAATTTCTCCGCGCTGGCGCTGCACTGGGGGCTTTGAGTGCTATGTCTTTAGTAGCGGGCTGCGCGTCGACGGCTACGCGCAAGGCGCAAGTTGTCGTGGTTGGCGGCGGCTATGGTGGCGCTACGGCGGCCAAGTACATACGCATGTTCTCGGATGCTCAGGTGCAGGTTACCTTGGTTGAGCCGCAGGCGGCTTTTATCTCATGTCCGCTGTCCAACTTGGTGATTGGCGGCAGCAAGACCTTGGCAGACTTGACTACGCCTTACGACGCGCTGCAAAAGAAGCATGGAGTGACCGTGGTACGCGCCATGGTGCAAAGCATTGATGCCAACAAGCACACCATTAAACTGGACAACGGCAGCGAGCTTCGCTACGACAAGTTGGTAGTGTCGCCAGGCATTGAGATGATGTGGAGCCAGGTGGAGGGCCTGCAGCAAGCCAGCCTTGACCGGCGCATTGTGCAAGCCTGGAAGGCGGGGCCTGAGACCGACGTGCTGCGCCGCCAGCTCGAATCCATGCGCGATGGGGGCGTATACGCCATCACCATCCCCGAGGCGCCGTACCGCTGTCCGCCCGGGCCCTACGAGCGAGCGAGCCAGGTGGCGCATTACTTCAAGCAACACAAGCCGCGCTCCAAGGTGGTGATTTTGGATGCCAACCAGGATGTGACCTCTAAAGGCCCGCTGTTCAAAAAATTCTGGGCAGACCACTACAAAGGCATCATCGAGTACCGCCCCGAGCACAAGGTAGTCGGCGTTGATGCCAAAACCCTGACTGCCCGTTTTGAAGTGCATAACGACTTCAAAGCCGATGTGCTGAACGTATTGCCACCCATGCGTGCAGGCGCTATTGCCGTACAAACCAAGCTGGCCAACGCAAATGACCGCTGGTGCCAGGTGCACTACCAAAGCTTTGAATCAACGGCTGCCAAGGATGTGCATGTGCTGGGTGATTCGATACAGATCGCCCCCGGTATGCCCAAATCCGGCCATATGGCCAATGCCCACGCCAAGGCGGCAGCCGCCGCCATCGTGTCGCAGCTTGCAGACCGCGCCATACCCGCCGCCCCCATGCTGACCAACACTTGCTATAGCTATGTGGACGACAAGCGTGTGATCCACGTCGCTTCAGTCCACCAGTACGACGACAAGGATAAAACCTATAAAACAGTACCAGGCTCCGGCGGCGTATCGACCGAGGCGACCGAGCTGGAAGGTATCTACGCATGGAACTGGGCGCGCAATATTTGGGCGGATAGTTTGATGTAGAGCTTCTTTGGAGTGCATTTCCCTCGCGGGTATCACTGCTTTATTGCCTCTAAAACGGGTGCCATCAGGCACCCGTTTTCATGTTGAATGTGACGCGACGCATATCACCTTTGTATGTAGTCAATAGGCACTAAAGCGGAAGCGTAGGTTACTTTCTTTGAATATTTAATTTAAATTAATATCAATAAGTCAATCAATTTAAATAATGGATGAGTTTGTGAAATTACAGAATCGCGCAACTAGTTGGGTATTGGGGCTTTTATCTATCACCTGCATTGCCAGTGCTGGCGCACAGCAAGCATCAACGCATTCGCCACTCAAGGTCGGCGCCTACGAGCAGCCGGTTGATACGCCCCGTGAATTTGTTCGCACCAAGAGTATGGAGCTGGGGCTTGCCATTGAGCCGGTGCGGGTAGATCTGGGTGAGTGGGCGGGGCTCAAATCCTCACCTCAAGGCCCAGCACTCATTGTTGGGCAGTCCAGAGAGAGCGCTCAAACCCAATCGACGGAGGCAGTTTCATCTCTGTTGCGCTGGCAGAGCTCTGCCAATGGTGGCACGGTAGCGGCGATCAGTGTGCGTTCCGGTGGCGCTGAGGCTATGCGTCTGGGCGTTGTTGTTGAGCAGTTGCCAGGCAGTGCCATATTCAGGCTGTATACCGATCACCAGCCGAATGCCGTCTATGAGATTGCGGGCCAGCGGGTGATGCAAATTTTGCAGGCCAATCTGGATGCAGGTGATGTCGGTGAAGCTGGGCGTACTTGGTGGACGCCGACCAGCTCCGGCGAGCAAATCACGCTAGAAATTGCGTTGCCACCGGGCATTGCAAGCGATACCGTGCAAATTGCACTGCCACGGCTTTTGCATGTGTATGAAAACCTGTCGCTACCCATCCAGGGGCTGGATGACAGCTTGGTCGATGCCAGGGCGCTGCCAGCGGGGAATCCACTGTCCTGCCATTTAGACTCTACTTGCTATAAACAATATGAATCGCAGAGTCGCGGTGTTGCACGCATGGCATATGTGATGCCGCCTGACGCCAAGGGGGTGCAATATTATGGGTTTTGCACAGGGAGCTTGCTCAATGATGCCAAGTCGTCGGGAACTCCATATTTCCTGACTGCTGCCCATTGCATATCAAGCCAGGCGGTTGCGTCGACACTGGAGACGGATTGGTTTTTTACCGCAAGCAGCTGTAGTAGCAATAAATTGTCGGCATCGACCGTGAACTTGAAAAATGGCGCGCAGTTGCTGTACTCCAGCGCATCGCCAGATGTGACCCTGCTCAAGCTGAATGACGCTCCGCCAGCTGGGGCGGTATATCTGGGTTGGGATTCCAATGCAGTCCCCATCAGCGCAAACGTGGTTGGCATTCATAACCCTGATGGTGGGTTGCAAAAAATCAGCATGGGCGAGGTGCCCGCTCGCTTGGATTGTGGCCCTGCAACTGGAAATTTTAGATGCGCCCCGAACAGCTCTGGCAGTTACTACGGCGTGCAATGGGTGCAAGGGTTGACACAACCCGGTAGCAGTGGCTCGCCTTTGTTCTACCAAGGGTTGGTGACGGGTGTTCTGTCAGGTGGCTCGAGTGCAGGCTGCTATGCAAATTCGATTAGCGTTTATCCCAGTTTGAACAGCGTATTTCCTGCTCTGAAAAATGGCTGTATGACACCAGTGTTACTCCGGCGCCTCCTGGTTCATTGCGTATGCCGGTTTACCGTTTCTACAACACCCAATCTGGCACCCATTTTTTCACTGCCAGTGCCGCTGAACGTGATGGCGTGATTGCCTCCTATCGCTTCTTGCAGTACGAGGGCATCGGTTTCTATGCGTCTGTGCAATCGCCATCCGCGCCAAATGGAGTGTTCCGCTTCTTCAACACCAATTCAGGCTCGCACTTTTATACGATTAACCAAGGGGAGCGTGACAGCATTGTTGCCAACTACCCAGCGTTGAAGCCTGAAGGTACCGTTTGGTATGCGCGCCAAAGCGCCGGGGACGCAAGCACGCCCATGTATCGCTTCTTCAATAAAGTGACTGGTGCTCATTTTTATACGGTGACGGCTGCTGAGCGTGATAACGTGATCGCAGCCATGCCCAATATGAGCTATGAAGGCATTGCCTACTATGTCTGGGGCAGCCCATAGGTTCTAGCGGCAAGTGCGAAAAAAGCACGGTGCTACCGTGCTTTTTCTTGGCCGGTGTGAGTTTGTGGTTAGTTCACCGAAGGGTGCCCGCGGGTTTTAACCCTTCTCCACTGGTCGTGCAGCATCACTGCACCACTCGCTCCAACTCCCTGCAAACAGAGCCGTTGGTTCGTAGCCCGCGATCTCCATGGCAATCAAATTGGGCAGGGCGCTGACGCCGCTGCCGCATTGGTGGACGACGGTTTTCGGATCGTGGCCTGCCAGCAGTGCATCAAATTCCGCGCGCAGTTCGGCGGCGGGTTTGAAGTGGCCGTTGGCTGCAATGTTGGTGGTGAAGGGGCGATTGAGGGCGCCGGGGATGTGGCCTGCGACAGGATCTAGCGGCTCTACTTCGCCGCGGTAGCGGGCTGGGGCTCGGGCGTCGATGATGGTTTGCTGTGGGCTGCCTAGTGCATGCATTACTTGGTCGGCGGTCTTCAACTCACGCAGTGGTGCCCTTAGCTCGAAATTGCTTTGGAAGCGGCTGGTGGATTGGCCAGCCTCTACGGCACCACCGGTGGCTTGCCAGGCTTGTAGGCCACCATCCAGTACGGCGACGGCGTTGTGACCGGCCCATTTCAGCATCCACCACAGGCGGCCGGCGTAGTTGACGCCGTTGCGGTCATACACCACCGCTTGCATGTCGTTTCTGAAGCCCATTTGCGATAACCACACGGCAAAGCGCTCGCGGCTCGGAAGGGGGTGGCGCCCACCCGACGCGGGCTTGCCCATATCGTCGGCAGTAATGCTCTCGCCATTGTGACCGGGTGCGCCGTGCGGGGCGCTCAGATCTTTGTCCACGTTGGCGTACACGGCACCGGGGATATGAGATTGCGCAAACTGCTCAGGCCCGGTGCTGGGTTTTCCCAGCTCAAAACTGCAGTCAAATACCATCACGCTGTCGGGGGCGGATTGCTGTAGTGCCTGCAGTTGGGCGACGGTGATGAGGGTGGTGTAGGGCGCGTTGGCCATGGCAGTGCTCCTAAGGGGAATGACTGCCAGCCATTATGGTGTAGTGCTGCAGGCCAGTTGCCGCCATGCTGTAATCTTGATGAAAGTGGCTGCTAGCGCCCCATGGGTGAGTGCCGGCAGCTATTTTTTACGTAGCACGGTAGCGATGATGCCGCTGCCCACTATCAGCGCCATGCCAGCCCAGCCAATCAGCGGGATCTGGTCACCAAAGACGACGATGCTGGCGAGTGCTCCAAAAACAATGCCTGAATACTGCAGGTTGGCGACGACCAAGGTGGCTCGTCGGGTGGTTGCCGATGCGTAGGCCATGGTCATGAACAGCTGGCCGCCGGTCGCAAGAATGCCGATGGGGATCAGCCACAGCGCAGGCCAGCCGGGGAAGGGTGACGCGCCGGTAAACAGCATGGCAATGCCACCCGCCACGGCCGAGCCCACGGAGAAATAGAAGACCACGCGTTGCTCGGGCTCACCAATGCGAGATAGCGCCACCACCTGCATGTACGCAAAGGCAGAGACTAGGCCTGAGAAAAGGCCGATGAGGCCGGCAAACATTTGCTCAGCATCCATGCTGGGGCGCAGCATCAGCAGTACGCCGCAAAAGCCAGCAATGACGGTGAGCACCAACGGGATATTAAGTGCGGGCTGGTCGCCTTCTGCCTTGGGGCGCCATGCCATCAGCGCACTGCCCACCACAAAGGCCGCCACCCACAGGCTGCTCATGTAGTTCAAGGTCATGGCGGTGGCTAGAGGCAGTTTGCCGATGGAGTAGAACCAGCAGCCCATGGACACTACGCCAATAAAACTGCGCCATGCATGCATCAGCGGGTACTTGGTGGCAAGGCTAACGTGCTTCTTCTTGGCCAGCCACCACAAAAGCGCCATGCTGATGAGCCCGCGGTAGAAGATGATTTCATCTGCACCAAAGTAGACAGATGCAAACTTGATGCACACGCCCATCAGCGCAAAACAAAAGGCGGCTGCCACCATCCACAGGGCTTGCATCGGGATCAGTCTTTATAACGAAAATAGCTGCTGGCGCCCATGTGGAGGGTGCTAGCAGCTATTGATTTGAGAGCGGCTTCTCAGTGCTTGAGTAAGCTCACTTCGCCGGAACAGCGTCCGCCATCATACCCCTGTACCACTCGTGAAAGTGCTGCATGCCGTCTTCCATTGGGCTCTGGTAGGGGCCGACTTCGTTGTCGCCACGCTCGTACAAGGCCTTGCGGCCAGCGTCCATGCGCTCAGCAATTTCGTCGTCCTCGATGCAGGTTTCCATATAGGCAGCGCGTTGTGCAGCTACAAACTCGGACTCAAAGGCGCTGATCTCTTCGGGGTAATAAAACTCCACCATGTTCAGCGTCTTGCTAGGGCTGATGGGGTGCAGAGTGGATACCGTCAGCACATGCGGGTACCACTCCACCATGATGTGGGGGTAGTAGGTAAGCCAGATAGCACCGCGCTCTGGCAGCGCGCCTTTGCGGTAGGCCAGCAACACGTCGTGCCATTGTTTGTATGTGTCAGAGCCGGGTTGACCAAAGCTGGGCGCTACGCCCACAGTTTGCACCGAGTACTCCTTGCCAAACTCCCACATCAAATCGTCGCAAGTGACGAAGTTGCCCAATCCGGGGTGAAAGGGGCCGACGTGGTAGTCCTCCAGATAGACCTCGATAAAGGTCTTCCAGTTGTAGTTGCACTCGTGCATTTCTACGTGGTGGAGCACAAAGCCATCGAACTTGAGCTGATCGCGCAGCTTCATGCCGGCAAGATCGGCCTCGACATCGCGGCCGTTGTCCTCAAACAGCAGTCCATTCCACTCGCGCAGCTTGTAGTTGTTGAGGTTGAGGCAGGGGTCGTGGCCAAAGTGGGGCGCGCCCAGCAACTCGCCGCTGGTGTTGTAGGTCCAGCGGTGCAGCGGGCAGACGATGTTGCCCCCGGCATGGCCTTTGCCTTCGGAGCTCAGATTGCCCCGACCCTTGAGCATCACGGCCTGACGGTGGCGGCAGACGTTGGAGATCAGCTCGATCTCCCCCTTGCTGTTGCGCACCAGCGCCCGGCCTTCGTTTTCCTGAGGCAAGGCGTAGTAGTCGCCGATTTCGGGTACGGCTAGCTGGTGGCCCACATAGCGAGGGCCGCGCTTGAAAATCGTTTCCAACTCGCGCTGGAACAGCGCGGGGTCGAAATAACTTGAAACTGGTAGTTGGCTTGCGGCCTGCTGCAGTTGAAGACTTAAATCAGACATGGGTGACCTGACCTAAAGACTCCCCACAGGGAGGGTGCGCGTACGCACGCGTAGAAAAAAATAAAACCGGCAGCAACAACAGAGGAAGGCCGGTTCAGCGAGAGAATGGGATTATAGGCAGTGGGGTTATTCCCGTTTTCTTTATGCGTGAATTTTGCCGCGCTGTTGGTGCCCATTGCACATCCACGTCTTGGCATGGGTGATATCAATTTTAATAGCTGTTAGCGGTTGATGGACGGGCGCTAACAGCCTTTTTTAATAATATTGCCAGCACATAAATCGCCATTGAGACGGTTGCGGCGCCACATTGGGGCGTGGCGGCGAGGCGCTGCGCCTAAAATCGGGGTTTTACTGATCTGCCCAGCAGTGCCCGCTGCTACGCCCGTCCATGCCCAAGGCCACCAAACCCACCGCAACACCGATCGCACCGCCACCAGATAACTACGAGAACGCGCTGCAAGAGTTGGAGGGCTTGGTGTCGCGTATTGAATCGGGCCAGTTGCCGCTCGACGAGATGCTGGCTGCCTACCAGCGCGGTGCTGAGCTTCTGGCGTTTTGCCGTGGGAAGCTGGCCGCTGTGCAAGACCAGATCAAAGTGTTGGATGACGGCCAGCTACAGCCCTGGACCACAGAGGAATAAACCAAAGCAATGACAGCCGCGCACGAGAATTTTGCACAGTGGTGCACCGATGAACTGGCCCGCGTCGAGCACGCCCTGGGCCAATGGATTGCTGAAGATGCCCCTGCAGGCCTGGGCGCGCCGATGCGCTACGCCGTGCTGGATGGCGGCAAACGCTTGCGCCCCTTGCTGGTGCTGGCTGCCGCGCAAGCCGCAGGCACGCTTGATGTGCCGCATGCCGAAGCCAGCCTGCGTGCAGGTTGTGCGGTTGAGTTGATTCATGCCTATTCTTTAGTGCACGACGACATGCCTTGTATGGACAACGACGTGCTGCGCCGCGGTAAGCCCACGGTGCATATCCAGTTTGGCCAAGCGCAAGCCTTGCTGGCTGGTGATGCGCTGCAAGCACTGGCCTTTGAGCTGCTGGTGCCCGAGGGCCGCCATATCCCCGATGCCATTCAGGCCAAGTTGTGCCGCCAGCTGGCGCTGGCTGCGGGTTACAGCGGCATGGCCGGTGGCCAGGCGATTGACTTGGCCAGTGTGGGCAAGCGCTTGTCGCAACCAGAGTTGCAGCAAATGCACAAACTCAAAACCGGTGCGCTTTTACAAGCAAGCGTAGAGATGGGCGCTACCTGCGCCAGCATCAGCGGTAAGGCGCTGGATGCACTCAAGGTATATGGCGCGGCGCTGGGCCTGGCTTTCCAGGTGATTGATGATGTGCTGGATGTGGTCGCTGATTCGGCCACCTTGGGGAAAACAGCGGGCAAAGACGCGGACAACGACAAGCCCACCTATGTATCGCTGATGGGGCTGGATGCCGCCAAAGCCTATGCTCATGAGCTGCTTGCCGAGGCGCAGCAAGCGCTGGCAGGCAGCGGTCTGCCGCAAACCCGCGCGTTGGCAGCCTTGGCCGACATGGTGGTGCGTAGAACCCATTGATATGGAATTAGCGCCTTGCCTACTGCCAACGGGCAGCAAGGCGCTACCATAGTCCATATTGAGATTTGAATAAAAAACTGCTTTAGCGCCCGCCTGACGGGCGCTAGCAGCTATCGAAATTATAGTTATGCCCACGAAGAACTACCCACTGCTGGCCACTGTGAATGACCCGTCGGATGTGCGGAAGATGTCGCGCGCCGAGCTCAAAACCTTGGCTAAGGAGCTGCGGGAGTTTGTGCTCGATAGCGTCTCGCAAACCGGCGGCCACCTCAGCTCCAACCTAGGCACGGTAGAGCTGACCATTGCCCTGCACGCAGTGTATGAGACGCCGCACGACCGCTTTGTATGGGATGTGGGCCACCAAACCTACCCGCACAAAATTTTGACTGGCCGGCGCGACCGCATGGCGACGCTGCGCCAGCTGGGCGGTATCTCGGGCTTTCCGCTGCGCACCGAGAGCGAGTACGACGCCTTTGGCACCGCGCATTCGTCCACCAGCATCTCGGCAGCACTGGGCATGGCCGAGGGCTCCAAATTGAAGGGCGAAAGCCGCCAGGCCGTGGCCATCATCGGAGACGGTGCCATGACTGCTGGCATGGCGTTTGAGGCGCTTAACAACGCCGGTGTGTCTGATGCCAACCTGCTGGTGATCTTGAATGACAACGACATGAGCATCAGCCCGCCCGTGGGTGCGCTGAACCGCTACCTGGCACAGCTGATGAGTGGCCAGTTCTACGCCAAGGCGCGTGGCGTGGGCAAGAGCGTGTTAAAGCAAGTGCCGCCGCTGCTAGAGCTGGCCAAGCGCCTGGAGCAGCAGGCCAAGGGTATGGTCGTACCCGCTACTTTGTTTGAGAATTTTGGCTTTAACTACATTGGCCCAATCGACGGCCATGACCTGGATTCGCTGATCCCGACGCTGGAGAACATTCGCCAGCTGAAGGGGCCGCAGTTTCTGCACGTTGTCACCAAAAAAGGCCAAGGCTACAAGCTGGCTGAGGCTGATCCGATCGCCTACCACGGCCCGGGCAAGTTTGATCCGGCCATTGGTCTCGTCAAACCCGCCACGCCGCCCAAGCCTACCTTTACCCAAGTGTTTGGCAACTGGTTGTGCGATATGGCAGCGGCTGATCAGCGTCTGGTTGGCATCACCCCAGCGATGCGCGAGGGCTCGGGCATGGTCGAGTTCCACAAACGCTTCCCCAAACGTTACTTTGATGTGGGCATTGCCGAGCAGCATGCCGTCACCTTTGCCGGTGGTTTGGCATGCGAAGGGCTGAAGCCTGTGGTCGCTATTTATTCGACCTTTTTGCAGCGCGCATATGACCAGCTGATCCACGACGTGGCCTTGCAAAATCTGCCCGTGGTGTTTGCCTTGGACCGCGCAGGCCTGGTGGGTGCCGATGGTGCCACGCACGCAGGCAATTACGATATCCCGTTTACCCGCTGCATCCCTAACATGAGTGTGGCTTGCCCAGCTGATGAGCGCGAATGTCGCCAACTGTTGAGCACGGCATATGAGCAAGACCACCCCGTGACTGTGCGCTACCCGCGCGGCAGCGGTGCAGGTGTGGCGCCGCTTGAATCCTTGGAAGGCCTGCCCTTTGGCAAGGGTGAGATCCGCCGCCAAGCCCAGCCTGCAGTAGCCGGTGCGCCGCGCGTGGCTATTCTGGCGTTTGGCAGCCTGCTGTACCCCGCGTTGACAGCTGCCGAGGCTCTGAACGCCACGGTCGCCAATATGCGCTGGGCCAAGCCGCTGGATACAGAGCTGCTGGCGCAAATTGCCAAGACGCACGATGCGCTGGTGACGGTAGAAGACGGTGCCGTCTTGGGTGGTGCAGGCAGTGCCGTGATGGAGGCGTTGCAAACCCTGCAGATCGATATGCCCGTGCTGCAGCTGGGCTTGAAGGACGAGTTCATTGAGCACGGCGACCCCGCTAAGCTGATGGCGCTGCAGGGCTTGGATGCCGCGGGCATTCAGCGCTCAGTTGCGGCGCGCTTTGGTCTGCCCTGCGTGGCTAGCGCAGCGGCTTGATGGCATAGCGCGGCACACGCGCAAAACAATAAAGAGAAGGCCTGGTGAATTTCACCAGGCCTTTTTGTTGGGTATTGCGTAGATGTTCTATGCCGGTGCGTAGTGTGGCAAATACCGCACAAAAATAAGTGCTCAGCTTGAGGGAAAACCCGGCCCAGTCACTTCTGCAACCATTTCTACAATTTGCAAACTGAATTCCTGGCGGCTGCTGTGGCAGGATAGGCATTGCTTCAATTTTTTACAATCAACTGGAGAGACAAATGGATCGTCGTTCCCTTATCAAAAATGCTGGCATCGCTGGCGTGTTGGCCGCTGGTGTGGCCCCAGCAGTGCATGCACAGGCGGCAGTGCGCTGGCGCCTGGCTTCCAGCTTCCCCAAGTCGCTGGACACCATCTTTGGTAGTGCTGAAAAACTGTCGGCCGCCGTTAAGGCCATGTCCGGCGGTAAGTTTGAAATCTCCGTGCACCCTGCGGGCGAGCTGATGCCCGCGTTCGGTGTGGTGGATGCGCTGCAGTCCGACACCATCGACATGGCCCAAACCGCCGCTTACTACTTCACCGGCAAGGACCCGATCTTCGCTTTCAGCTGCGCTGTGCCTTTCGGCCTGACCACGCTGCAAATGAGCGGCTGGAAGGACCACGGCAATGGACGCAAGCTGCTGGATGCCTTCTTTGAGAAGTACAACTTCAAGACCGCATCTGCCGGGAACACCACCACCCAAATGGGCGGTTGGTACCGCAAGGAAATCAAGACTGTTGCAGACTTGAAGGGCCTGAAGATGCGCTTGGGTGGCGGCGTGTTTGGCGAAGCCATGGCAAAGCTGGGCGTGGTGGGGCAAAACATGCCTGCCGGCGATGTGTATCAGGCGCTGGAAAAGGGTACCTTGGATGCCGTGGAATTCGTCGGCCCTTACGATGATGAAAAGCTGGGCTTCAACAAGGTGGCTCCTTTCTATTACTACCCTGGCTGGTGGGAAGGTTCTGCCGATCTGGAATTCTTCATTAACTTGAAGAAGTACAACACCTTGTCGCCAGAGAACAAGGCCATTTTGGATGCGGCTACCCGCGTAGCCGCTGCTGACATGACCAGCAAGTACCAAGTGCTGAATCCACAGGCGCTCAAGCGTTTGGTGGCTAATAAAACTCAACTGAAGCCGTTCCCGAAGGACCTGATGGATGCGGGCTTCAAGGCATCGATGGAAGTGTTCGCCGAGCACGATGCCAAGTCGCCCGAGTTCAAGAAGATCCACCAAGACATGCGCGCCTTCCAGCGCGATCAGATTCTGTGGAACCGCTTCTCGGAGTTCCCGTTCAACCAGTACATGAGCTCGGTGAAGATCTAATCACCCCAGCCGCCAGCCCTGCGCTGGCAGCTACCAAAGCCGCAGCTTGCTGCGGCTTTTTTCATGTCCAATTTTGTGGGTGTGTATTAGTGACATTGATAGCTGCTAGCGCCTGATGGGTGGGCATTGAAAGTCTTGTATACCCAATATTTTGTTTGCAGTTATAGGTCCTGCCATCGTAGGGGTGTGGGGTGCGCAGAAGCAAAAAAGCCCCGGTGAACCGGGGCTGGTTGGAGTAGGTGCGCTGTGCGTTTTACTTGGGCTCGGCAGCGGGGCTGAGCGAATCCTGTAGCGCCTTGGCGGGGTCGTCCGACCCGTAACTGCCTGCAGCGGCGGGTGTGGCGCCGTCAACGCTTGGGGCGTCGGATCCGTAGCCACTGTCGCTGCCATAGCCGCCGCCCGCAGGCGCTGCAAATGGGTCGTCTGCGCCGTAGCCACCACCAGCATCATTGAGCTGTTCCATCATCTCGGCGTTGACCTTGTTCATATCCACGTCAACCTTTTTATCGAGCGATCCGGTCACGATGCCTGGGAAGGCAATCAGCACGGCCACCATGACCAACTGGATCAGCACGAACGGCACTGCACCCTTGTAGATCTGCATGGTAGTCACCGGCTCAATCACCTTGTGTGTGACGCGGTCCACGTACTGTTTATCAGGCGCAACCGAGCGCAGGAAGAACAGTGCAAAGCCAAACGGTGGGTGCATGAACGATGTCTGCATATTGACTGCCAGCAGCACACCAAACCAGATCAGGTCGATACCCAGCTTCTCCGCCACCGGGCCCAGCAGGGGCACTACGATGAAGGACAGCTCGAAGTAATCGAGGAAGAAGGCCAGGAAGAAGATCATGAGGTTGACCACGATCAGGAAGCCGATCTGGCCGCCTGGCAGGCCGGTCAGCAGGTGCTCCACCCACTTGGGACCGTCAGCGGCCTGGAAGACCAGGCTGAACGTGGTGGCGCCGATCATGATGAACATCACAAAGCTGGCCAGTTTGGTAGTGGATGCCAGCGCTTGCTTAAGCAAGTTCATGTTCAAACGCCCGCGCGCAAAGCCCATGATGAGTGCCGCCATTGCGCCCATGGCACCGCCTTCGGTAGGCGTTGCAATGCCCAGGAAGATGGTGCCCAGCACCAGGAAGATCAGCAGCAGCGGCGGGATCAGCACAAAGGTCACGCGCTCGGCCAGTTTGGACAGCAGGCCCAGCTTGAACACGCGGTTGATCGATGCAATCACAAAGGCGATAAAAGTGCCGCCGCACATGGCGCTAACGATCTTTTCATCGGTTGCGACATCCAGCACCTCTTTGCCTTGCCACCAGGTGTGCAAATCGGCCATATGGCTGGCCAGAAAGATAGCCACGATAGTGGACAGACCCATCACCACCATCAGCGAGGTATAGCCGCCGCTGCCATTGGCTTCGCGGTAGATACGGGCTTCCAGTGGCAGAGCGGGCACCAGCTTGGGCTTGAAGATGGCCAAGGTCATGACCCACACCACATAAAGGCCCATCAGCATAAAACCGGGGATAAAGGCGCCCTTGTACATGTCGCCCACGCTCTTGCCCAACTGGTCGGCCATCAAAATCAGTACCAGCGATGGCGGAATGATCTGGGCCAAAGTGCCGGATGCGGCAATCACGCCTGAGGCCAGGCGACGGTCGTAGCCGTAGCGCAGCATGATGGGCAGAGAGATCAGGCCCATGGAGATGACCGAAGCAGCCACCACACCCGTAGTAGCGGCCAGCAGCGCGCCTACAAAAATCACGGCCAGTGCTAAACCGCCGCGAATGGGGCCAAACACCTGGCCGACGGTGTCAAGCAAATCCTCGGCCATACCTGATCTCTCAAGAATCAGGCCCATCAAGGTAAAGAAGGGGACGGCCAATAAAGTGTCGTTGGCCATGATGCCAATCAGGCGCTGGGGCAACCAGGCCATGACGGACGAGGGGAAGACGTTCAGCTCAATACCCAGCAGGCCAAACATCAGTCCGGCAGCGCCTAAGCTGAAAGCAACGGGGAAACCCAGTAGCAAAAAGCAGATCAACCCCGCGAACATGATCGGGGCGTAGTTGGTAGCGATAAATTCCATTTGGTATAACTCCCGCTACCGTTTAGGACTTGTGCAATGCAGCTTGCGCGGCGATTGCCTCAGCTTGCTTGCGTTCGGCTTCGGCACGCAGGGCTTCGGCCAGCTCTTCTTCGGCGCTCTTGTCGGCCAGCTTGCCCATAGGGTCTGGGCCGTCGCCGGTCAAGAAGGCAACTCGCTTGATCAGCTCTGAGATGCCTTGCAGCAGCAGCAAGGTGATACCGACAGGTATAGCCGCCCACACGGGCCAGCGGATCAGGCCACCGGGGTTGCCCGAGATTTCGCCCGATTGGTACATCTGAATCACTACCGGCATGGACAGCCACAAAATCGTGATGCACAGAGGCGAGAGGAAGAGGGCAAAGCCGATGATGTCGATCCAGACCTGTGCTTTTTTGGACAAGCGGCTGTTGATCACATCAATGCGAACGTGTTCACGGTGCAGCAAGGTGTAGCCCGCTGCGATCAGAAATGACCAGGCAAACAAATACCACTGCACTTCCAAAAAGGCGTTCGAGCTGGTGTCAAACGCTTTGCGGACGATAGCATTGGCGGCACTGATGAAGGTGGCGGCAAAGATCAGCCAGATTGAGTATTTACCGACAAAGGCGTTCAGCCTGTCGATGGCCCTGGATAGGGCAAGTAAAGCCTGCATGGTGTCTCCAATGGTTGGCTATTCCGGGGAACATGCGCTGGCAGGCCGATACGCCCACGTACGCATTTTGAAAAAAGTAGATTCTACGAATCGCAACGCTTTCTCAGGGATAAATCACTTCGCCGTTGTTGTATAGAAGCGCATGAATAGAAAATAATCCCGCGAAAGCGCAAAAAACCTAGGGTAATCACTATGTTTTTCGCATGCTGGCTGCATTTGCTGCTATCTATTTTTGCAGGTTTTCGAAGCCATCTGACGCATTTTTTCCCGTATTTCAGGCGGGTTTACGCGCAGAACGGCTGCGCCTTGACAGCTGCGGGCGCGGGCCATTCTGGTTACAATCGCGCTCGCTATCGGTGCATTGCGTGTTGTGCAGAGCAGGTGGGGTGAAGGCCTTGCGCTGCGATTATCAAAATGCAGGCACGTAGATCCCGTCCATTTTTATCCCTGTAGTTAATGCACCGCTGGTGTTTGGAGTCTGACAGTGAGTTCTTCGCAAAACAATGACAGTGATGAGCGCTTTGCCCTGGGCCTGGTTTTTGCCCTGATCACCCTGGTGGTTCTCAGCGTTCTGTGGTTTGGCGCCTATAAAGGTGTCCAAGGTGCCAAGTCGGCCAAGGCTGGTGGTGTAGTGGCGGTCGTGGTGCAAACTGCTGGCACGGCTGTTGCTGTATTGGGCGGTACTGCCCCTGCAGTGGATGCCAGCGCTGCTGGTACAGCTGCTGCCAATGGTGCAGTTGCTGGTGGTGATGCTGCAGCACAAACCGGTGCTGTCGCCGTTGGTGAGGCTGCAGGCGATGATGTGGCCCGCGTGCTGATCGAAAACGGCGTGGTGAAGTTCTACTTTGCCACTGCCAAGGCTGAGCTGGCTGCTGGCACCAACGAAGCGTTGACCGAAGTGGTTGCCGGCGTGAAGATCGGCCAACGTGCTGTGATCTCGGGTTACACCGATGCGACCGGCGATGCAGACAAGAACGCTGAGCTGGCCAAGCTACGCGCCTTTGCCGTGCGCGATGCGCTGGTGGTACTGGGTGTGAGTGAAGATAAGCTGGATATGAAGAAGCCAGAAGCCGTGGAGAGCACTGGCAATAATGCCGAGGCACGCCGTGTGGAAGTAATGCTGGCCAAGTAAACGGAGGCCTCGCCCCATGTAAAAAGCCTGGATTGATCCAGGCTTTTTTAATTGCATTGCTATGTAGCAGATAGCTGTTTGCGCCTGACTGCTGGTCGCTAGCATTTTTTTTAACGCAAGACGGCGACACTTTTGAGCTGGGCGTGCAGCCGCATGCCTTGAGTCAGCTGCAGCACACGGGCTGAACGTGCCGATACCAAGGCGAGCAAACGCGCATCTGTATCACCACTTTGTAGTTGCATTTGCACTAGCACTTGGCCCGGGCCGCTGGCTTGCAGCGCAGCCACCGTCACGGGCAGGCTGTTCAAAATACTGCTGCCTTGTGGCGGCGCGAGCGACAGGCTCACATCACGCGCCAGAATACGCAGCCGCACGCGATCACCAATTTGGTAATGCGCGGCGGGCTCCGTCCAATGCAGTTGGTGCTGCGGGTTCGGGCCTAGTTGCATGGACCACAAATGGTCCTGCGCATCGTGGGCGCATACAGTGCCTTGCGCAATCGCGGCCTGGTGGTCGCCTGGCAGGCCTCGGGCCAGTGGCAAATCCAGCCGGGTCATCAGATCAGCCACTGGGCCTTGGGCTAGCAATTGGCCGTTGTGCAGCAGCAGCAACTCGTCAGCCAGGCGGCTGACTTCATCCATCGAGTGGCTGACATAAATAATCGGCAGGGCCAGCTCTTTGCCTAAGCGATCCAGGTAGGGCATCAGCTCGGCCTTGCGCGCTGCATCCAGCGCGGCCAGCGGCTCGTCCATCAGCAGCAGTTGGGGGCTGCTGGCCAGCGCGCGGGCAATGGCAACGCGCTGTGCCTCGCCGCCCGACAAATGCGTAACCGGCCGTTGCATCAGCGGTGCAATGCCCAGTAGCTCAATCGCGTGCTCTAAGACGATTGCGGGTGCTTGGCCATTTGAGTGGCGGCGGCGCAGGCCGTATTCCACGTTTTGGCGTACAGATAAATGTACGAACAGATTCGCCTCTTGGAACACATAGCCCAGCGGGCGCTGGTGCGGCGCGAGCCACTGGCGCGCTGCATCGTCTTGCCACAGCACGCCGTTAACGCTGATGCGTGCCTGCGTGGGCCGCGTAAGGCCTGCAATTGCGCGCAGTGCCGTGGTCTTGCCGCAGCCCGATGGGCCAAACAACGCCGTCACGCCACGTCCGGGCAATTGTGTTTTGAGCGCTAAGTTAAATGTGCCTTGCTGCACCTGCAGCTGAATGTCGATGCCGCCGCTCATCACAGCACCCCTTGCGCCGCGTGGCCTGCACCGCGTACGCTTTGTTGGCGGCGCTGCAACCAGTTCAGCAGCAGCAAGACGATGAACGAAAACACCACCATGCCACCAGCCAGCCAGTGGGCCTGGGTGTACTCCATCGCCTCTACATGGTCGTAAATTTGCACTGACACCACGCGCGTCTCTTTGGGGATATTGCCGCCCAGCATCAGCACTACGCCAAACTCGCCCACGGTGTGGGCAAAGCTCAACACCGCAGCGGTGATAAAGCCGGGCTTGGCCAGCGGCAGCACGATGGAGAAAAACCGGTCCCATGGGCCCGCGCCCAAGGTGGCGGCGGCCTCTAGCGGTTTGGTGCCAATCGATTCAAAAGCGCGCTGCAGCGGCTGGATGGCAAAGGGCAGTGAATATACGATGGAGCCGACAACCAGCCCAGCAAATGTAAAAGGCAGGGCACCAATGCCCAGCGCCTGCGTGAGTTTGCCGCCCCAGCCGTGCGGGCCGAGCGTGACCAGCAGGTAAAAGCCAATCACCGTAGGCGGCAGTACCAGGGGCAAGGTCAGCACCGCAGCGATGGGCCCGCGCCAGCGTGAGTTGGTGCGCGCCAGCCACCAGGCAATGGGCGTGCAAATCAATAAAAGCAGCGCAGTGGTGGTGCAGGCGAGCTTCAAGGTCAGCGCAATGGCTGCCCAGTCCTCAGTGGTGAAGGGGATGGTCATGCATCAACAGAAAAAACGGCCAGCCAGCACTATCGCACTGACTGGCCACAAGGTGCAATCGCTGGGTGAAACTGAATTAAAAGGAGTAGCCGAAGGACTTAATCACTTGCTTGGCCTTGTCGTTCTGCAAATATTGCGTGAGTGCCTTGGCCGCCGGGTTGTTGGCTGCGCGTTGCAGCACCACGGCGTCCTGGCGGATGGGTTCATGCATATCTGCGGGCACCATCCAGGCCGATCCTTTGCTGATCTTGCCATCCACCATTACCTGCGACAGCGCTACAAAGCCCAGGGGCGCATTACCGCTGGCCACAAACTGGTAGGTTTGGCCAATATTCTCGCCCATCACAAAGCGGGGTTGCACGCTCTCCAGCACACCCAGCTTTTGCATGGTTTGCTGCGCTGCCAGACCGTAAGGCGCAAGCTTTGGGTTGGCGATGGCGATGTGTTTGAAGTCACCAGTCTTCAGAACGGCGCCTTTGTCATCGACATAGCCAGCCTGGGTGCTGTAGAGCACCAAACGGCCAACGGCATAGGTAAAGCGGGTATTAGCCACGGTACGGGCTTCTTGCTCCATCTTTGCTGGCGTGGTGTCGTCGGCTGATAAGAACACATCAAACGGCGCGCCATTGGCCATCTGCGCATAGAACTTGCCCGTAGCTCCAAACGACAGAACGGCCTTGTGGCCCGTATCTGCCTCAAACATCTGCGCAATTTTCTGCATGGGTGCGGTGAAGTTGGCGGCCACAGCTACATTCACCTCGTCTGCATGGGCAGAAGAGAACAGAGTAGCGAGCAAAGCAGCGGCGATGGAGGAGTGGCGCAAGATCATGTGCAGTGAATTCGTTATTCTTTAATGGAATAGCGAGTGTAGCCGATTTGCGTTGCAAGGCAAGCGCTGCGGCATTCCATGCGAAGATGCGCGCCATGATTGCCAAAGCATCCCTGACCGCCGCGCTGACCGAGAAGCGTTCTGATCGTCGTATTGATGTGCTGCGCCACATCCAGGCCTGCGGCTCGATATCTGAGGCAGCACGCCAGGTCGGCATCAGCTACAAGGCGGCGTGGCAGGCGCTGGATACCCTGTCTAACCTGGCTGGCGTGCAACTGGTCACGCGCAGCGTGGGAGGCAAGGGCGGCGGCGGTGCGGTGTTAACGCCCGATGCGCTGCTGTTGCTAGAAGCCGCAGAGGCCATGGGCCAGGCGCGTGCGCAACTGCAGGTGCAGCTGCACCAGGCGCAAAGCCAATCTGCTTCTGGTGATGCGCGAGCAGGCATCTCGGTAGCCACTACGTTAGCGCGGCTGCAAGTGGTGACAAGCATGCGTAACCAATGGCCGTGCGTTGTGGCCAGTGTTAGCAATAACGGCCCACTGGTGGTGGTGCAGATGCAAGGTGCCGAGGCGGATGCGCAGCAGTTCACCGTGTGCTCGCATATCACGCAAGAAAGTGCACAGCTACTGGGTCTCAAACCCGGCCTGCCGGTGCTGGCTATGTGCAAAGCCACGGCGGTGACGGTGATGGCGCTTGATATGCCTGAGCGCCTAGATGCCAATCAGTGGCGCGGCTCTGTCACCCGTGCTACCCGCGGCGGCGCTGTGCAAGAGCTGGCCGTGCGGCTGGATGCCGGCGTGCAGTTGGTGGGCTTTAGCCGGGAGGCGACATCGCTGCGTGCCCGCGCCAAAGTGCGGGTAGCGGTAGATCCATCGGCGGTGGTGATTGCACTCAGCGGGGAGTGATATTGAGATAGATGAAATGGGCCGCTAGCGCCCGTTATATGGGCATTGGAAATCATTTATTGATAGCAAGCGCCATGGGTCAATCTTTTTGACGCATCTCAGATGGCAGTGTTTTTAGCAGGCCTTCGCAAGCATCTTCAATCAAATCCAGCACCTCATCAAACCCGCTGTCTCCGCCATAGTAGGGGTCTGGCACGGCCTTGGCGTGCAGCTTTTGGCCAAATTCAGTCAACAAATGCAGCTTATGTTGGTGCGCGGGCGGGCACTGCAGGCGCAGGCGCGTCATGTTCTGCATATCCATAGGCAGGATCAGGTCGGCGTTCTCAAAATCAGTCGCCTCCACCTGCCTCGCACGCAGGGCTGACAAGTCATAACCGCGTTGCTGCGCATGCTGTTGCGCACGGGTATCAGGCGCCTCGCCGATGTGGAAATCATGCGTGCCGCAGGAGTCAACCACCACCCGGCCCTGCAAGCCTTCGCGCTGCAACAGGCTTTGCATCACGCCGTGAGCGGTGGGGCTGCGGCAAATATTGCCCATGCACACCATCAAAATGCGAAAGGGCTTTTTCATATGGATCTCCTTTGGTGCCAACTTGCCAGCTATCTGACGGAGCTGTTTGGGACGATGGTAGTGCCTTGGCTCACATATCGCTTGATAAGAACTGTTGCTCAAACGCTGGTGTGAGTGACTCCTGCACACTGATCGTGAGGCTGAGCTGCACGGCACTGCAATGTGTTGCATCTGGTGCGGCCAACACGCGCGCCGCACCATCCCAGCGGCAGGCCAGTGCATGGCTGGCATCGCTTTGCAGTTGAACATCCAGGTCCCATAATTTGCCGCTGTCTAACGGGCCGGGTGCACCAAACTCTTGGGTGCACCAAGCCAGCACTTGCGTCACTTCGGCCTGTAGTGCGGGCCAGCGTTCTGCCGTGGCATAGGCCATGGCGTCGAAGGTGGTTATGCCTTCGCCGTCGTCGCTGATTTCAAAGTCCAGGTAGTCGAGCATAAAAGGTTATCGCTAGTTGGGTGCGCATTTTATGCTATGTTTTCAGGAGTGTTTAACCCCTTTAGCAGAAGCGCAAAACATGGCCTTGCATTGGAATGCTGTTGAGTTCTCCTACCCCGGTTGTGGGCCTATTTTGCCCGGTTGGCGCTGGCTGGCCCAGCCCGGTTTGCTGCAGTTGGTAGATGGTTATAGCGTGGGCAAGACTACGGTGCTGCAACTGTTAGCGAGCGATGTGGCCGCGCAGGGCGGGGCGCTTTTGCTGAATGGCGACAGCGCTGCGCAAGCCAAGGCTGCGCAGCACATCTTTTGGCACGAGCCACGCAAGCCCCACACCATGCCGCCTGATACGACGACGCTGGCGCAGTGGGCTGAAGCCTTGCGTAGTAACTTCAGCGATTGGGACGATGCGCTGCTGACCGAGCTGCAGCAAGGTCTGGATGTAGTGCAGCACTGGCACAAGCCTCTGTTGGCGTTGTCGACCGGCAGTCTGCGCAAGGCGGTGATGGCGTTGGGCTTGGCCAGTGGCGCCAAGCTGGTATTACTGGATGAGCCGTTATCGGGGCTGGACAAACCCGCGATGGCCTATGTGCCACAGGCATTGGCTGCAGCGGCGGCGCGTTTTGCGCGCGAGGGGCGCTACCTGGTGGTGGCGCATTACGAGGCCTTGCTGCCTGCAAGTGACAGTGTTTATGTATTGGATTTGCCCCATTAAGAAAGCTTTAAGCTTTTTTGCCAGTTAGCGCCTGCCCAGTGGGCGCTAAGTGCTATCAATTTTGTAAAATTTAGTGCAGGCCTTGGTACATATGCACGGATAGCGCCGGGGCGCAGCATAATCCGGGCACGTATTTTTGAAGGACTGTTGTGGACACCTTGTTGTTAATCAAAGCCGCCATCATGGGCATTGTGGAAGGGCTGACCGAGTTTTTGCCGATCTCGTCCACCGGGCACTTGATTTTGGTAGGTAGCTTGCTGGGTTTTGACGATGCCAAGGCCAAGGTGTTTGATATTGCGATCCAGACGGGGGCAATTTTTGCTGTGATCTTGGTGTACTGGCAAAAGATCCGCTCCACCGTGGTTGCCTTGCCCAGCAGCCGCCAGGCACAAAAATTTGCGCTCAACGTGTTCATCGGATTTTTACCTGCCGTGGTGTTGGGCCTGCTGTTTGGCAAGTACATCAAGGCGCATTTATTTACGCCGGTGGTCGTGGCAACCACCTTTATCTTGGGTGGTTTTGTGATCTTGTGGGCCGAGAAGCGCCAAGCCGGCCATGTGCGCGTACAGACGGTGGATGAGATGACGCCGCTGGACGCGCTGAAGGTAGGGCTGGTGCAATGCCTGGCGATGATCCCCGGCACCAGCCGCAGTGGGTCCACCATCATTGGAGGCATGCTGATGGGTTTGTCGCGCCAAGCGGCAACGGATTTTTCATTTTTCCTCGCTATCCCTACGCTGATAGGTGCGGGCGTGTACAGCCTCTACAAAGAGCGTGCGCTGCTCAGCATGGCCGATATCCCGCTGTTTTCGGTGGGGCTGATTTTCTCGTTTATCAGCGCGTGGCTGTGTGTGCGCTGGTTGCTGCGCTACATCGCCAGCAATAGCTTTGTGCCTTTTGCGTGGTACAGAATTGTGTTTGGCATCATCGTTCTGGTGACGGCATTTACCGGCGTGGTGACTTGGGCGGATGCCTGATTGCGCAAACGCAATAGCCCCCCACCGAGCAAACCCGGCTGAGCAAGCCGGGTTTTTTTATGCGTGAAAACTCTCTAGCGACGCCGCTGGTTGTCAGACAACAATGCGTGTCACGCAAGCGTCCATGGCAAGCTGAATGCGGGTATCCATGGGGATGTCATATCTCTGCAGTTTTCTATAATTATCCATATTGTGAATTAATGACCATATGGTGGACAAATGCCTGTAGAGAGACAAGACGAAACCCCGCTGATGCCCTACCAGTATCCGAACCCGTCGGATGCATTGCCCGAGATCGTGGTTGAAAGTGCCATCCCTAAAGATGAGCGCCTGTGGGTGCCACAGGCTGAGAATGTATGGTTCCGCCCGCTGTGCCTGAACGCTAGCCAGGGCTACTGGATGAACCTGTTGAAGGTGCGCAAATCCGGTGTGCTGAGCCGCCACCGCCACCCACAAGCCGTGCACGGTTTTGTGCTGAAAGGCAAGTGGAAGTACCTGGAGCATGACTGGTGGGCGCAAGAGGGCAGCTATGTGTTTGAGCCGCCTGGCGAGACCCACACCTTGTACGTGCCCGAGGACTGTGAGGAGATGATCACCTACTTCCAAGTGAACGGCGTCATGTACTACACCGACCCGTGGGGCAAGGGGATGGGCTACGAGGACGTGTTCACCAAGATCGACATGTGCCGCAAACACTTTGAAGAAGTGGGTTTGGGCGCTGATTACGTCAACCAGTTCATCCGTTAAGCATGTCTGATTGCAGCTATAACTTTGGCGGCAAAGTCGCCGTGGTAACGGGCGGTGCCAGTGGTATTGGTGCCTGCGTAGTGCAAGCGCTTTTGGCCGCACAGGCCACCGTGGTGGTGTGGGACTTGCAGGTGCCGGACAAAAGCGATGCGTTGTTTTGCCTGGTGGATGTGACGGACCGCGCCAGCATACAAGCCGCGATGGAGCGCACCCTGGCCGTTCATGGTCGGGTTGATATTTTGATCAACAGCGCAGGTGTTACCGGCCCGACCATGCCGCTGGATGCATTTGACGATGCAGTGTGGCAGTGGGTGATTGATATCAACCTGGTCGGCGTCTACAACATCTGTAAAGCCGTGGTGCCCAGCATGCGTGCACAGGGCTATGGCCGCGTGGTCAACATTGCATCGCTGGCGGGTAAAGAGGGCACGCCCAACGCATCGGCCTATAGCGCGGCCAAGGCGGGCGTGCTGGCGCTGACAAAATCTTTGGGTAAAGAGCTGGCGTGCACGGGCGTGCTTGTCAACGCGATTGCGCCAGCGGCGGTGCGCACGCCTATCTTGGAGCAAATGGCGCCTGAGCACGTAGCCACCATGGTGGCCAAAAGCCCCATGGGGCGGCTCGGTGAGCCCGATGAAATTGCCGCACAGGTGTTGTGGCTGGCGTCCGATGCGTGCTCTTTCAGCACTGGCGCCGTGTTTGATGCATCAGGTGGACGTGCGACCTATTGAAACTGCACACAAGTAATACATCGATAAATACTAGGAGACAACATGGGTATGCAAAAAACGCGCCGCGGCGCAATCCAAATGGTGGCGGCAGGTGCCGGCGCGGTGCTGATGGCCATGGGCGGTACGGCGTCGGCAGCAGCGGACTTCCCCGCACGGCAGATCGAGTTGATCGTGCCTTTCCAGCCCGGTGGCGGCACAGACGGTGTGGCCCGCGCTTTTGGCGATGCTGCACGCAAGCACATTCCGCAAAGCGTAGTGGTCATCAACAAGCCCGGTGCCAGTGGTGCCATTGGCTGGAACGAAATGATCAACACCAAGCCCGATGGCTATAAGCTAGCTGTGGTGACGGTGGAGCTGGTCACCCTGAAGCCTATGGGCCTGGCCAAGTTCTCGTACGACGACGTGACGCCGATCATCCAGTTCAACGCCGACCAGGCTGCAATCACCGTGCGTGCTGATGCACCCTGGAACACGATTGAGGAATACTTGGCTGCCGCTAAGAAAGAGCCTGGCAAGATGGGCGTGGGCAATGCGGGCAATGGCTCCATCTGGCACTTTGCTGCCACGGCGCTGGGTGACAAGACGGGCATCAAGTTCAATCACATTCCTTTCCAGGGTGCTGGCCCTGCCGTGCTGGCGCTGATGGGCGGCCACGTGGATTCCGTAGCGGTGAGCCCGGCCGAAGTGGCTCAGCAGCTGCAAGCCGGCAAGCTCAAGATGTTGACGGTGATGGCCGACCAGCGCCTGAAGAATTTTGACAAGGTACCAACCTTGAAAGAAAAAGGCATTGACCTGACCATCGGCACCTGGCGCGGCATTGCAGGCCCCAAGAACATGCCGCCTGAAGTGGTGAACTACCTCAAGACGGCTGCCAAGAAGACCATCGATGAGCCAAGTTTCCAGGAGGTGCTGTCCAAGCAAAACCTGGGCTTTGTCTACCGTGATGGCGATGCCTTCCGTAATCAGATGAAGAACGATGCAGGGTACTTCACCGATCTGATCAAACTGTTGGACATGAAGAACTAAGAGAGACCCGACCAACACAGTTTTGCTTGCTGTTAGCAAGTGGAGTTGGGTTGGTCTTTTTATTGCGCAGAAATTGAAGACATGACGAGTACCACGTACCAGAAAGACCTGTTTGCAGGCAAAACTGCCTTGGTGGCTGGCGCCACCCAGGGCATTGGCGCGATCATCGCCAACCAGTTGGCGGCTATGGGTGCCCGCACGATTGCGTTGGGCCTGGGGCAGGGCGATGGCAGCTTGGGCGCTGCCGTGGAAGTGCGCGAAGCCGATGTGACCAAGCAGGAGGATCTGGACCGTGTCCTGGCCGATTTGCCCACGCTTGACATCGTGTTCAACTGCGCGGGCATCATCAAGCGCGGCGAAGAGCACGATGTTGAGGTCTTCCAGCGTGTGCTCGAGGTGAACCTGACCGGCACCATGCGTGTGTGCACTGCCGTGCGCGACAAGCTCAAAGCTACTAAAGGTTGCATCGTCAATACCGCATCCATGCTGACCTTTTTTGGCGGAGGCCTGGTCCCAGGTTACGCAGCCAGCAAGGGTGGCGTGGGCCAACTGACCAAGTCGCTGGCGATTGCTTATGCGGCAGACGGGATACGTGTGAACGCTATTGCACCAGGCTGGATTGCTACGCCGCTTACCAAAGCGCTGCAAGACGATCCGGCGCGCTCAGGCCCCATCTTGGCGCGCACGCCGCTGGGGCGCTGGGGTACGCCGCAGGATGTGGCGCAGGCTGCAATGTTTTTGTGCACGCCTGCTGCCAGCTTTATGACCGGGGTGGTGATGCCTGTAGATGGCGGCTACATGGTCTCTTGATGACCAGCGGCGATTTCAGCAGTTGATACGTTGTTGTTGTAAATTGCCGTAGCGCTGCTGCTGTCATCGTTTTAGGTGCCTCGTTTCAAGCGCAAATTTTCGATTTGCTGGACTGTGCTGGCTGCTTTGAGGTATTTGCTAAATGCACTGCGGTATGCTGGCGCCTCAACTTGATGGAACCATGGCAACTTCTACTTCTTCTGTCGACAAGGGCGTGGCGGGCACGGCGGCTTTTTCTAAATTTATGCGGGTTCTGCAACTGGTGGCAGATAGCACGCATCCGCTCGGCATTGCTGATATCGCCAAGGCCACAGGTTACCCCCGCCCCACGGCGCACCGCATTGTCGCTGCTTTGCAGGCTGAGGGGATGGTTGCTGAAGTGGGTGCCACCCGCAGCTGGGTTCTAGGCCCGCGCCTCATCCAGCTGGCCAGCCGCAGTTGGAGCGGATCGGGCTTGCGCATGGCGGCTGCTCATGCGTTGCGTGCGCTGCGTGATGAGACCGGCGAGACCATTCACTTTGCCGTTCCATCTGGCCATAGCATGGTGTATATCGACAAACTGGAGAGTCCCAGCGCCGTGCAGATGTCATCGCGCATTGGCACCAGCGTCAACCTCTACTCCACCGCCGTGGGCAAAGCGTATTTGGCCGCACTGGCACCTGCTGCTGCGCAGGAGTTGATGGTGCAACTGAGCTATGCACCGCTCACCGCTAATACCGTGAAAAACTCCGCAGCGCTGCAGCAGCAAGTGGATGCGGTGCGTGCGCAAGGCTGGTCTACCGATGCGCAAGAGAATGAAGAAGGTATTTACTGCTTTGGTGCAGCGGTGCTGGGGTTGGATGGCTGCCCGGTGGCCGCGATCAGCGTCAGCACCTTGCTGTTCCGCCAGAAAGATGACGTGCATGCTGCCTACATCCAGCCGCTGTTAAACGCCTCTCGCGCTATTAGTGCGCAGTTGGCGCAAAACCCCAACCTTGCCTAAAAGCGGCGAGCACAAGCATAAATGCGCCGCCGCTTCGCGTAGTCTTGCTAGCGTACTGCCTGCGGTTTCACGCCTGGCCTCAACCCCAAATCTGCAATTTGCTGGCTTGTATTAGCCGCGCTAGATGCTTACAGCATTTCGGTCGAATCGGTAATTTTCTTGACCGGCCTCGCCTGGCTGGTTGATGGCTGTATCGATTCTGCGCTGGTTCCGCTATCCCAGCGCGGGTCATCGATGCTGTCAAAGGCCTGGCGCAGTTTGTCGCCCCAGGTGTTGCGCACCATGCGAAAGTAGGCGTTGTGCTCGTCAATGCAGGCGATGTTGTCGCACGCCAGTTTGTCCGTCTCGTACACCACTAAATCCAGCGGCAGGCCTACGGACAGGTTGGATTTGAGTGTGCTGTCCATCGACACCAGGGCGCATTTGGCGGCTTCGTTCAGCGGGGTGTGCGGGGTGAGCACTCGGTCCAGAACGGGCTTGCCATACTTGGCCTCGCCGATCTGGAAGTAGGGCGTCTCGCTGGTGGCTTCAATGAAATTGCCTGCTGAGTACATTTGGAAGAGGCGCGGGGATTCGCCCGCGATTTGTCCGCCAAATACCAGACTGCAATTGAAATCCACGCCTGATCGCTCTAGCGCCTTGCCGTCACGCTCGTAGATATGGCGTACCGCAGCGCCCAGTACGCGGGTGGCGTCAAACATGCTTTTGGCGTTCCAGATCGTGATGGGTGGACCACCGTTTTCGTCTACCAGATGCTGGGTTTGCAGTAGCTCGCGTATCGATTGCGAGATGGACAGGTTGCCGGCCGACAGCAGCACCATAAAGCGCTCGCCCGGTTTTTCATACACCATCATCTTGCGGAAGGTGCTGATATGGTCCAGGCCCGCGTTGGTGCGGGAGTCGGAGAGGAACACCAGGCCGGCGTTCAGCTTGATGGCTACACAGTAGGTCATGAATGGTCGGCGAGCCGTTTGAGAGAGTACAGAAGATCTAGTGCGTCGCGTGGGGTCAGCGTGTCGGGTTGCAGATCGCGCAATTTTGCCTCTACCGCGCTGGGCGTCGGCAAGTCGGCGGCGGCGGGCTCGGCAAACAAATCGACTTGCGTGTCGTTGGCTTGTTGGCGTGACTCCAGCGCGGCCAATGCGTGGCGCGCGTGGGTCAGCACTGGCGCGGGCATGCCAGCCAGCTTGGCTACTTGCACGCCGTAGCTGCGGCTGGCGGGGCCGGGTTGCAGCTCGTGTAAAAAGACGATATCGGCACCGGCTTCGGTCGCGGCCACATGCATGTTGATCGCGTGTTTGGCTTTGGCGGGCAGCTCGGTCAGCTCAAAATAGTGCGTGGCAAACAAGGTCAGGGCCTTGGTTTTGTCATGTAAATGCGTGGCAATGCCGCTGGCGAGTGCCAAGCCGTCGAACGTGCTGGTACCTCGGCCAATTTCGTCCATCAGCACCAGGCTGAAAGGTGTGGCGCTGTGCAAAATTTGAGCAGCCTCCGTCATCTCCAGCATAAAGGTCGATTGCGCGTTGGCCAAATCATCAGCGGCACCAATGCGGGTGTGAATGGCGTCAATCGGCCCCAGCAGGCAGCGTGTGGCGGGCACATAGCTGCCCATGCTGGCTAGCAGGGCTATCAGTGCCACCTGGCGCATATAGGTCGATTTACCACCCATATTGGGGCCGGTGATGATTTGCAGGCGCTGGTTGTTGGATAGGCGTGTGTTGTTGGCAATGAAGGAGGCGTTCGATGTCTCTGCTAACCGGGCCTCCACCACCGGGTGGCGGCCGCCGTCAATGTCAATGCAGGGCTCTGGTACAAACTGCGGTGCGCACCAGTTGAGGGTCAGCGAGCGCTCGGTCAACGCGCACAGTGCGTCTAGTGATGCAATCGCATGCGCCACGCGCGTGAGCTGAGTCACATGCGGTTGCAGCTGGTCTAGTACCTGCTCGTACAACAGTTTTTCGCGTTGCAAGGCGCGCTCTTGGGCTGATAGCGCCTTGTCTTCGAAAGTCTTTAGCTCCGGCGTGATAAAGCGCTCGGCGTTTTTTAGCGTCTGACGGCGGCGGTAGTCGTCAGGTACCTTGCCGGCGTGGCTGGTAGTGACTTCGATATAAAAGCCATGCACCTTGTTGAATTGAACGCGCAGGTTGGGGATGCCGGTGCGGGCTTTTTCTCGCGTCTCCAGCTCTAGCAAAAAGTCGTCGCAATTGTTTTGTATGCCGCGCAGCTCGTCCAACTCGGCATCAAAACCGTTGGCAATCACACCTCCGTCGCGCACTAGGGCTGCTGGCTCGGGGTGGATGGCTTTGAGCAATAGCTCCATCGCATCGCGCGGTGGTTGCAGGTGTTCAAAAATTTGATTCAAAAGTGCCGCTGGTGCCCGTCCATTTTGCGCTAGCAGCTCTGCTTTTTGAAGTGTCAGACCCAGCGCCACCAGCTCCCGTGGACGCACTTGGCGCAGTGCAATGCGTGCGGTGATGCGCTCTACGTCGGACACACCTTTCAGCTCGGTGCGCAAAATTTGCCATGGCGCTGCAGATGCAGTCCCGCTTTCGCCGCGTAGCACGCCAAGTGCCGCTAAGCGTGCGTTGGCATCACTGCGATCACGGCTGGGCTCCAGCAGCCAGGCTTTGAGCAAGCGACTGCCCATGCCGGTTTGGCAGGTGTCGATCAACGAGAAGAGCGTGGGCGTATCCTCGCCGCGCAATGTTTTCACCAGCTCCAGATTACGGCGCGTGGTGGGCGGCAGATTGATCAATGCATCATCACGCACCACATGGATGCTGTGGATGTGGGTTAGCGAGCGGCCTTGGGTGTGCTCGGCATAGGTCAGTAAGGCTGCTGCGGCACCGTGGGCCGCATGCAATGCTTCGGCGTTCCAGGCTTTCAGGCTGGCGGCGCCTAGTTGCTCCAGCAGCTTGCGCTCGCCCAGCTTTTCGTCAAACTGCCAATCCGGGCGCAAGGCCAGCGGGCATTGGAAGACGCTGGCACTGCGCATTTGATAGAGCTCTTGCTCAAAGCGCTGTGATGCACCGGCGCTGTAGGCAATCTCGCTAGGTGCGATGCGGCCGATCCAGTCGGCGAGCTCCTCGGTATTGCACTCGGCCAAAAACACCTTGCCTTGTGTGACGCTGAGCCACGCCAGCCCGCAGCGCGCGCGCGGTGCCTGGTGCACTACCAGCAGCATGGCCTCGGCCTTGTCGCTCATCAGCTCGCTGTCGGTCACGGTACCGGGGGTTACCACGCGCACCACTTTGCGCTCTACCGGGCCTTTGCTTGCGCCGACTTCGCCCACTTGCTCGCAAATCGCTACCGATTCGCCGAGCTTGATCAGGCGGCCCAGGTAGTTCTCGAGTGCATGAAAGGGTATGCCCGCCATCGGGATCGGTTGGCCTGCCGACTGGCCGCGCTGGGTGAGGGTGATGTCGAGTAGCTGCGCGGCCTTTTCGGCATCGCCATAAAACAGCTCGTAAAAATCACCCATGCGGTAGAACAGCAGGGTATTTGGGTAGTCAATTTTTGCAGCGTGATATTGCTGCATCATGGGCGTGTGGGCAGAAAAATCACTCTTCTTGGAGGGAGTTTGATCTTTCGGGGTGTCTGAATCCATTGTCTGGCGCAAAGAGTAGGGCTGCGAGGGTGGAGGGGCGGTGCATGGTAGCGGCAAGGCAGCCGTGGCCTTGGTGTGCACCGATGCAAGCACTACCCTCGGTAAACCCTGCATCTTACCGTACCTGCTGTGCCACCTTGCACCACAGGGCCCGGTCATATCGGCCAGCCCAATACCTGCAGTAAGGGTGTTTTTGTGAGGATTGCTAATGCTGAGCGGGCTGAAGCAAAAAGCCTTGCTGAATACCTGCTCAAACGGCTTTTCGCCGTAGGCAAGCATTGAATTTTGGGTCTATGCCAAGTTGGACGATTCGTCGTCGTCGCTATCGATGCGGCCTTGGGTGCGAGCGCTTTCCCTCGTGTCTCTCACTCGATTCAACATGGTGTGCTGCGTGGCCACGAAGCTGCTACAGGGTGACTAGGCAGACCGTCTATCAATAACAACGCCCGTTTTTGTGAGCTTTGTTCTTGGTAGGTGCGCAATTTGGCGTTGCTTAGCAGCAAGCCTCCATCTGGCGAACGCGATCCTGCTCACGTGCCTGCTCGCACGGGGCGCGATGCTGCTGGCGGTCTCCGTTGTGCTGTGGATCTCTAAACTGGTCGGGTAAGGGCTGCTGCGCGAGCTTTAGGGGTTGACGGCGCGCGCGGTAGTGCCAGGCCTCTTACCCGTGTGGAGTGTGTTGGCGGGCGCAGGGGGCGGTGTTGCAGCCGCTTCTAGCCGCCAGCGGGCAGGGTGGTGATTCGCTGCGCCTGCTGGCCTGCACTGCAAGGCGGTTGTAAGTAGGCAATATGGCCGTTGCTTTCACAGCGATATGCGGAAAAACTGCTGCTAGCGCCCATTAACGGTGCGCTAGCAGCTATGCTTTTTAACAAGTTCGAATTTACCATCTCCGATTTCGCAGGTCATGAATTGTTTCTGATTGGATTATTGCCATGCAGCCATCGCCGGCAAGCCTGGGGCGGTTAAAACAAAAAAGCCCGCAATGTGCGGGCTTTTGATTTAACTGGCGGATAACACGCCGTTCTTATTTGGCCTTGTCGCTGTCGCCAGTTTCTTCAGTCGCTTGCTCGGCATCGGCTTCAGCAGCTTGGCGCACGGCGGCTTTGTCGCCAGCACCGGCAAATTTGCTGTACTTGCCCAGCACAGGCACCAGTTGGCCGTAGATGCGGGGTGTGGCGGCCAGAATTTCGCGCTGCTCCAAAAAGTCAGCGTCGCCGGTGAAGTTGCCCACCAAGCCACCGGCTTCGGTGATCAGGAGCGAGCCTGCCGCCACGTCCCAGATGTTGAGGCCGGTTTCAAAGAAACCATCGCTAAAACCTGCGGCCACATAGGCCAGGTCCAGCGCTGCAGCGCCTGGGCGGCGCACGCCGCTGGTGCGTTGCATCACATCGCCCAGCATGGCCATGTACTGCTTGAAGTTGTCGCCTGGACGGAAGGGGAAGCCCGTCGTGATCAGGCAGTCCTTAAGCATCGTGCGCTTGGAGACGCGGATGCGGCGCTCGTTCAAGAACGCGCCACGGCCACGGGTGGAGGTGAACAGGTCGTTGCGGGTAGGGTCATACACCACGGCTTGCTCAATACGGCCGTTAACGGCCAGCGCGATGCTGACGCAGTACACGGGGAAACCGTGGATAAAGTTGGTCGTGCCGTCCAGCGGATCGATGATCCAGATGAAGTCGGAATTTTTGTTGCCGTACTCGTTGCCCGTCTCTTCGCCCAGGATGCCGTGGTCTGGGTAGGCGCTCAGCAGTGTCTCGATGATGGCTTGTTCGGCTTGCTGATCCACCTCGGTCACAAAATCGTTCACCTGCTTGTTGGATACCCGCACCGCTTCCACGTCAAGCGCGGCGCGGTTGATGATGGCGCCAGCAGCGCGAGCGGCCTTGATGGCCATGTTGAGCATGGGGTGCAGGGAAGAGGAGGACGACATAAATTGTGTGGGCGTTGGGTTGGCAGCAATAGCGCTGCGGGACGCTGGGTCAAGAGCAAGCTTGGATCGACACCGGCGATGCGGCAGCGACAATAGGGGCCAAATTGTACCTGTGCCCAAAAAATCGCGCAGGTTACTGATGTATTTGGATTGTTGTCACTATGAAAACCCGTTTTGTCCTGATCGAGACCAGCCATGCTGGCAATGTGGGTGCTGTTGCCCGCGCTATCAAAACCATGGGCTTCGACGACCTGGTTCTAGTGCGCCCGCGCTGGCCCAATGTGCTGCGCAAGGAAGAAACCATCCAACGCGCCAGTGGCGCCCTGGACGTGCTGGAGAGCTGCCGTGTTGTCGATACGGTGGAAGAAGCGCTGGATGGGATCAGCCACCTGTGCGCCACCGCGATGACGCCACGTGACTTTGGCCCACCTGCACGCACGCCGCGCCAGCACTTTGATTTGCTATTAAAAGGGGAGTTGCAGTCCAAGCAGGACGGGCGCCAGCAGCCTGTTTTATCTAAGGATGCAGTGCCTGTGATCGACCAAAGCGGCGAGACTGGTATTGGATTTCTCTTTGGTTGCGAGCGCTATGGCATGGCCAACGAGGATGTGTACCGCTGCAACGTGGCGCTCTCCATTCCTGCCAATCCCAATTTTGGCTCGCTCAATCTGGCGTCTGCTGTGCAGGTAATTGCCTATGACTGGCGCCAGGCCTTGGGTGGCTACGGCGTGCAGGATGTGGCTGCGCAGGGCGACCGGGCAGATGCACAGCAAGTAGCCGGTATGCTGGCGCACTGGCAGCAGGCGCTGACCGAAGTAGGCTTTCTGGACCCTGATGCGCCCAAGAAGCTGATGCCTCGCCTGAACCAGATGTTCAACCGCGCGCAATTGACCCAAGAGGAAATCCACATACTGCGTGGTGTTGCCAAGGCCATGCTGCGTACGGCCGAGGCTGCAAGCCGCTAGACTGGCAGCCCCTCAAATTTTTATAAAACGATAGTTTCCATGCTTGACCGCCTGCGCTCCGACATTCAGTGCATCCTGGACCGCGACCCTGCGGCCCGCAGCCGCTGGGAGGTCATCACCTGTTACCCGGGCTTGCATGCTATCTGGCTGCAACGCCCTGCGCATTGGTGCTGGAGCCATGGTTTGAAATGGCTGGGGCGCTTTATCTCGCACATCGCGCGTTGGCTCACGGGGATCGAGATCCACCCCGGCGCGCAAATCGGCCGCAACGTGTTTATCGACCACGGCATGGGCGTGGTGATTGGCGAGACGGCCGTGGTGGGCGATGGCTGCACCATCTACCACGGTGTAACGCTAGGCGGTACCACGCTCTACAAAGGTGCCAAACGCCACCCTACCTTGGGTAAAGATGTGGTGGTAGCCGCTGGCGCCAAGGTGCTGGGCGGTTTTGAGGTGGGTGACGGCGCAAAGATCGGCAGCAATGCCGTTGTGATCAAACCTGTGCCCGCAGGTGCCACGGCAGTCGGCATCCCAGCGCGGATCATCCCGTCTAAAGAAGGCGCCAGCGCCGATGTGACTGAAGCCCCCGCTGATAAGAAATTTGCGGCCTACGGCGTTACGCAAGAAGATGATCCTCTGTCTAAAGCTATGCGCGGCATCATCGACAACGCCGTCGGGCATGAGCAGCAAATCACCATGCTCTGGGCAGCGATTGAAAAGCTGTCTGAGCAAAGCAAGTTGGGTGATTGCGTGCCTTGCGATGCACAGCGTGAGGTTGGGTTTGAAGCCAAGAAGATGAATGATCTGGTGGGCAAATAGCTTTGCTTTGCACCATGAAAAACGGCCTGCAATGCAGGCCGTTTTTCATGGTGTCGATGGGCACTCGCGGAGTTGCCTCTGGGAAGCGCGACTCATGCCGCATTCTCCAATCCATATTAAGAGTGGCTAACACAAGCCTTGCGCGTCGTAGATTCGCTTTGTCGTACGGTGGTAATGCCGACGGCTTCGCGACTGTCCTCGGCCGAAATTTGCAATTTTCTGGGGCGTGTTAGCAGCTCTGCGCGGCTTTGAATACCTCATTCAATGACCTTCTCGTCGTCACCAGGGCGCCAATGCTGTGCCGCTAATAAATGCACATTGATATTTAGATTAATAGCCTGCTTGTTCCTGAATTTTAAAGAAGAGATCTTCAAAAATAGTAGCAAATCGTATTCAAACTGGTTTTCATGCCGTGTAGAGGAGTCATGTAGACGACAGTGCTTTTCGGTTGGAGGATTACGCTTGCCAAGCTTCTATACCAAGGAGGTGCACGCGACGCTATTGAGCGTTTCTTTGCTGCCCGCATTAATGGCGTGGCGGGTGTTCAGTCCATAGATTAAAAATACGTTAATCAGGAGACCTCTATGAGTAATAAGACTTTGTTTTGGCGCAGTCGACGTGGCTTTATGGTTACGGCGTTGGCGCTTGGTGTAGCGGCTTGTGGTGGTGGTGATGGTAGCGGCCCGCCGCAGCTGAAGTCCGGCGCAGTGTCGTCGCCCAATGAGTTTGGTGCGCAAACGGCAAAGATGATTTTGGAGCAAGGCGGTAATGCAGTCGATGCCGGGGTGGCTGTGGCATTTAGCTTAGCGGTGACGCTGCCGTCCGCGGGCAATATCGGCGGTGGTGGTTTTATGACCATTTATATGGATGGGAAGCCGTATTTTGTGGACTACCGTGAAAAGGCACCAGGTGCAGCCACGTCCACCATGTACCTAGACGCGAGTGGTGAAGTGATTCCCGGCCTGAGTCTCAATGGCTCCTTGGCGGCGGGCGTACCCGGCACCGTTGCGGGCATGCAAGAGGCGCATCAAAAATTTGGCAAGTTAAGCTGGAGCCAGGTCATGGCGCCAGCTATTGGTTACGCCAAAAATGGCTTCATGGCTTACTCCACGGCAACGCCGACGAGCAATGACCGGCGCGTTAACTTTAATGACTACTTTGGCGGCAAGATGGTCGCTGGGCAGATATTTAAACAGCCAGAGCTGGCTACCACTTTGCAGCGCATCAGTGACAAGGGTGCTGATGAGTTCTATAAAGGCCAAACCGCCGACCTCCTGGTGGCCCAGATGGGGCGCACCAACGGCTTGATCTCCAAGAGCGACTTGGCCAACTACAAGGCGATCTGGCGCGACCCTGTCGCTATTAACTGGAACGGCACTATGGTCTACACCGCGCCGCCGCCCAGCTCCGGTGGCTTTGGTATTGGTCAGCTGTTGAAGATGAAAGGCTTTTTGGCACCTGAGTTTGCCAAAGCACCGCTGAACTCTGCACAGTACATCCACCTGACCGCTGAGATGGAGAAGCGCACGTTCGCGGACCGAGCCCAGTACCTGGGTGATTCGGACTTCTACAAAGTACCGATGAAAGAGCTGCTGGCGGACGACTATTTGAAGCGCCGCGCTGCCGAGGTCAATCCCATGAGACCTACGCCGTTGGCGAACATTAAGCCAGGCTTGGGTACCGACTTCCCTGCGGCTCCTAGCGCCACCGAAAAGCCGCAGACCACGCACTTCTCCATCGTGGATAAATGGGGCAACGCGGTATCCAACACCTATACGCTCAACGGCGGCTATGGCAGCGGCATTGTGGTCGAGGGCGCAGGCTTCTTGCTCAATAACGAGATGGACGATTTTGCTGCCAAGCCCGGTGTGCCCAACCAGTTTGGCGTAGTGGGTTCGGACGCCAACTCAGTCCAGCCCAACAAACGTCCCTTGTCGTCGATGAGTCCAACCATTGCGACGAAGGATGGAAAAGTGGTGCTGGTGCTGGGAACGCCGGGTGGCTCTCGCATCTTTACCAGTGTCTACCAGGTGCTGGTTGATGTGCTTGATTACCAGCTGCCGATTGCACAGGCGCAAGCGCAACCGCGCTTTCACCACCAGTTGCTGCCCGATAACATCATCTACTACGAGGCTAGCAAGTACTCGGCATCTGTGACCGAAGACTTGAAGAGTCGCGGCTGGATCATGCAAGACGGTGTAGGCGGTGGCTTGAATATCGAGGCCATCCAGGTCGTAGGCGACACGCCCATCCCCGTGACTGATCCGCGTGCCAAAGGGCTGGCACTGGTCGTGCCATAAGCTAAAGCACTGGCCAGTGCCCCTGGTGTAAGCCGGTACAGGCCTGTTTCAGCATGCAAAAAACGCCTCGAGATACTCGAGGCGTTTTGCAATATTGATCGCTAGGGCCAAAGCGTAACGAGGGTAGCCGGGGCGGCGCGCAATACGCTATTCGAAAAGCGGCAGATCCCATGCAGCAACGCTGTCACCAGGCCTGTTTCCCATGCCCGTAAACCTCGAACTCTCCCCACCCATACTAAGTGGGTAAATAGTGTTCATTTGCTGCGCATCGCATCGCGTCAGCCAGGCGCAGCATGGCAATCATGTCAGTGGCGGTGGATTGGCCGGTGTCTTGTGCCGTATCCACAGTTGTCCGTCTTGCTCCAGCACGGTATACACCGGTATTCTTATCTGCGGCGATGCGGTGCACTGGCCGGTGCGGATGTCGAACTTCAGCCCATGTGCGGGGCAACTGATGGCATGGTGCTCGCAGGTGCCACTTGCCACCGATGCACCCGCATGGGGGCAACTGTTCTCTATCGCGTAGAAGTGGCCTTCTACGTTCAGCAGCAGCAATGATTCAAAACCTGGCACAAAAACCAGCTTGCGCCCACCGGGTGGCAGAGCCTTGGCGTTGCCCGCAGCGATCAAATCTGCCTCAGTCTGCATGCTGCTCAGCCAGTACATGCACCATGGCACGCAGCAGATCATTGGGTGAAACGGCACCAGTCACTTGCAACTGCTGGTTAAACACCATGTGGGGCACACCACCTGCGTGGCCTTGGGTGCTTTGGTATTGCTGTGCATCAAAGCTGGCCGGGTTGTAGGCGAGCCCTGCTGCTTGCGTTAATGCGTGCAGTTCTGCGGTAGATCCAATATCGCGCCCCTGCACAAAGTAGGCGTTGAAAATGGATTCCACAAAACCGATCATGGCCGCATCATCCAAATGCAGTTGCGCATAGTTAACCAAGGCGCAAACCAGCCGCGTATTGGGAAAGGTCTGGATCAAGCCATGGTTGATCGTCAACCCCGCAGCCTGGGCCGCTGCTCGCACTTGCGCACGGCGCGCTTCCAGCTTTTCAGTCCCACCCAAGCGCGCTTCATAAAACGCCTGATAAGGGACGCCTTCCTTGGGAATATGGGGCAGCAAGGTATCTGCATGCCAGTGGATGGAAACCGACTGCGCCGGGCTCTGGGCCAGCAACGCATCTCGCGCTGAAAGCAAATTCCGCAAACCAATCCAGCACCAAGGGCAGATCAGGTCCAGGCTAAAGTCAATCCGCAATGCGGCGGGCGCGGCGGGTGTTGTCGAGAGATTCATGGGACAACATTATTGCAATGGCATGCAAATTCGGCTGTCACGTATCGCGTAAGGTGGGGTTGTGCTGGGACGGTGGTTTGCTATTGAAAAGAAGCTTTTTACGCCTGGTGGATGAACTTTGCAGCCCAGCGTGGCGCGTAAAACAATTGGTGCTGCTTCTACGATCCAAGCCCCAACTGCTGTGTCGCCAAGCCTAGCCACTGCTCTCGCATATCCTGCACATCACATGCGATTGCGCGCCGTTGCGGCATGCTGCGCAGCCAGGTAATTTGGCGTTTAGCCAGTTGGCGGGTGGCAGCGATGCCGCGCTCGCGCATATCGGCCCAAAGCGGGGCAGGTACGTCGGCCTGCGTGGCTACGTTAATGCCTTGCGCAGTGCAGGTGTCCAGCATCTCCCACACCTGGCGGTAGCCCACGCAGCGCATGGATGGCAGGTTCAGGTGCAGGTCGCCACGGGCGCGCAGTTGCAGCATTTCGGCCAGAAAGTTTTGTTCCAGCATCTGCTCGTAGCGCAGCGCGATGCGCTTGTGCAGCCAGGTGCGGTCACCGGGCTCCAGGCTAAAGAGCTGAAAACCGGGCGCCAGTTGCAGCAAGGGCGACGGGCGTTTTTCTTGCGCGTGAAAATGCGACAGCGGCTTGCCGGTAACACGCCACACTTCCAGCGCACGCTGCACACGCTGGCTGTCGCCAGGGGCCAAGCGTTGGGCGGTGATGGGGTCTACCTGGGCGAGCAGGCCGTGCATATGCGGCCAGCCACGTTCGGCAGCCTCGGCGTCCAGCTGGGAACGTACGGCGGCGTCGGCCGCAGGCATGTCGTCAATGCCGTCGATCAGAGCTTTGAAGTACAGCATGGTGCCGCCCACCAGCAGGCTGATGGCGCCGCGGGCGTGGATGTCGGCAATCAGCGCCAAGCTGTCGCGCACAAACTCGGCCGCGCTGTACGACTCCAGTGGGTCACGGATGTCGATCAAATGGTGGGGGATACCCGCTTGCTCTTCCGCACTGGGCTTGGCTGATCCGATATCCATATCGCGGTAGATAAGGGCGGAGTCCACACTGATGATCTCTACCGGCCTCACAGCAGCCAGTTGTTGCGCCAAGGCAATGGCGGCACCGGTTTTGCCAGATGCGGTGGGGCCAGCAAGGCCTAGGCAGAGAGGAGTATCAGCGTTGGAGAGCACGGGGTATCTAGGTAAAAATTAACGCTGGCGACCGGCTGGTGGGCGCTAGCAGCTATTAATAAGTGAGTAATTAATCCCTACCAGTGTAGAACGAAAAAAGGAGCCTTTCGGCTCCTTTCTTGGGGGGCACCAAGCAGCGCTTACAGCACGCCTTGCGCCAGCATGGCGTCGGCTACCTTTACAAAGCCGGCGATGTTGGCGCCGTCGATGTAACTGACGCTGCCGTCGCCGCGCTTGCCGTACTTGACGCAGGCCGCATGAATGCCTTCCATGATCTGGAACAGGCGCTCGTCTACTTCAGTGGCTGGCCAGCCCAGGCGCAGGGCGTTTTGGCTCATCTCCAGGCCCGAAGTGGCCACGCCACCGGCATTGGAGGCCTTGCCTGGCGCGTACAGCACACCCGCTTTCTCAAAGGTCTTGGCGGCTTCAATCGTGCAAGGCATGTTGGCGCCTTCGGCCACGCATAGCACGCCGTTTTTGATCAGCTCTTGCGCGTCGCTCAGATGCAATTCGTTTTGTGTTGCGCATGGCAGGGCTACATCGGCCTTGATGAACCAAGGTGTCTTGCCTTCAAAGTACTGCACGCCTTCAACCAACTTGGCGTAATCGGCCACGCGGCCGTATTGCTTGTTTTTAACCTCCATCAGTTTGACGAGCTTGTCGCCGTCAAAGCCTGCGGGGTCATAAATGGTGCCCGATGAGTCAGAGGCGGACACCACCTTGGCGCCCAGCGCCATGGCCTTGTCGATGGCGAACTGCGCAACGTTGCCAGAGCCAGAGACGGAGACCGTCAGGCCTTCGAACGACTTGCCCTGGGTTTTTAGCATCTCTTGCGCAAAGTACACGGTGCCAAAGCCAGTGGCTTCAGGGCGGATCAGCGAGCCGCCGAACGACAGGCCCTTGCCGGTGAACACGCAGTCGGCGCGGTTGGCCAGCTTTTTGTACATGCCAGCCATAAAGCCGACTTCGCGGCCGCCCACGCCGATGTCGCCTGCGGGTACGTCAGTGTCAGCGCCTACGTGGCGGAACAGCTCGCTCACAAACGACTGGCAGAAACGCATCACCTCGGCTTCGCTCTTGCCCTTGGGGTCAAAGTCCGATCCACCCTTGCCGCCGCCCATGGGGAGGGTGGTCAGCGCGTTTTTGAAGGTTTGCTCAAAAGCCAGGAACTTGAGTACCGATAGATTGACCGAGGGGTGAAAGCGCAGGCCGCCCTTGTAGGGGCCAATGGCCATGCTGTGCTGGATACGGTAGCCGCGGTTGACTTGCACCTTGCCATGGTCGTCCACCCAGCTGACGCGGAAGCTCACTACGCGCTCAGGCTCCACCAGGCGCTCGAGCAGGCTGTGCTCGGCGTACTTTGGGTTCTTCTGGATGAAGGGCCACAGGCTCTCCATCACTTCAGTCACGGCTTGCAGAAATTCCGGCTGGCCGGGGTTGCGCTGCTCTACGTAGGCGAGAAATTGCTCCAGAGATTGGTGTTGCATGGACAAAACTTTCAAAAACGGACGGCCGGAATGCGCAAAAAGTGCGCTGCACAACAGTGGTGCAGCGATGCACCAAAACCGACATTATGCCGAATTGGCATGCGTTGATGCATAAAGTTCAAGTTGTTCTACGCAATGTGTATGGAGATAAGGGCACGAATTTCGTGTGATCTACGCTGCGCGTTTTGCTAAATATGGGTCGAAGGAAGCATTTGGCGAGCAGATAGCCAGATTTAACGGTGAGATAGGCTTTCGGCTACGCAGTGCGCTGGCTGTGGGTGGTTTTGTTGGGCTGCGGGTAAATACCTGCGTGGCAAAGCCTGCGCTTACCCCTGCATGCAATCGTGGTCTTTACGAAGCAAATGATTGCCTAGTCAATTGTTTATTTGATAATCATTGCCTAGTAAGTTGAACTTCCAATTTCACATCATATGCAGGACGACCATGACGACAACCCCGCTGTACCGCCGCTGGGTTTGCCATTGCCTGAGTTAGGGCTGATCAAGGCCGTGGATTTCCCTTGTTGGCTGATGCGCATCATCTCCACCGTGGTGCGTGCCGAGGTGGATAAGCGCATGGAGCCGCTGGGGCTGACGCAGGCGCAATGGATACCCGTTTTGCGATTGGCCAGTGGTAAGGCGCAGACCGCCGCTGATTTGGCGCGTAGCACCATGCAGACGCCGGGCGCGATGACGCGGCTGATCGACCGTTTGGTGGACAAAGGCATCATCGAACGCGAAAGATCCACCGACGATCGCCGCGTGGTGCAACTGCGTTTGACGGATGAGGGCATGCGCGCAGCCGTGCAGGTGCCCGATATTGTCAAAAGCGTGAACCAAGCTGCATTGAGCCCGCTGTCAGCCGATGAGTTGGCACAGTTCCATGGCTATTTGCGCCGCATTTTTGAAGCCATGCCCCAGACCTTGAACACCGACATCTGCTTGCCGGACGGCATGCGCTGTACTGAACTACCCGAAAAAGACGCCCCATAAGGAGAGGGCACTATGAAACGCATAATTTCTTTGGCGGCCCCTGTGCGCCGCCTGGCGCTGTGTGCCTCCGCCGCTGGCGTGGCCGTGCTGCTAAGCGCCTGCGCCGATACGCGTGGCATTGATACGCAAGCCACGCTGCGAAGTCCTCAGGCCCTGGGCCTGGCGACAGAGCCATCCGCGGCTGACCAGGCCGCTGTCGTGGCAGCTGTGGATGCCCAGTGGTGGAAGGGCCTGGGCGATGAGCGTTTGAACCAGATGGTGGATACGGCCCTGGCCGACAGCCCGAATCTGAAGGTGGCAGAGGCACGTATCCGCAAAGCCTGGGCGGTAGCTCAAATGGCGCAGGCTGCAGATAAACCCCAGGTGAATGCAGAAGCGAATGCATCACGCAACCACGCACCTGCCAACGGTATGGTGCCGCCGCCCATGGCTGGCAATAACTACAGTACGGCAACCGCGCAGCTAGGTGGCAGCTGGTCGCTAGATTTGTTTGGTAAGCACCGTGCCGCGCTCGATGCCGCTGTGGGCACTGCCCGTGCTACACAGGCCGACCATGACGCTGCACGCGTGCTGTTAGCCAGCTCCGTCGTGCAGGCCTATGTGCAACTGGCTCGCTGGCAAGAGCAAGAGAAGGTGGCCGAGCGCGCTATCGCCCAGCGCGAGAACACCTTGAAGCTGGTGCGTGACCGCTACAACGCAGGTTTAGACACCAACTTAGAGGTGCGTCAAAGCGAAAGCGGGGTGCCTGAAGCACGTGTGCAGCTGACCCAGGTGCTGGAGCAAAAGCAGCTGACGCAAAACGCGCTAGCCGCCTTGCTGGGCCAGCCCGTGCAAGCGGCGCAGTTGCAAGCAGCACCCATGGCGGCGCTGCGCATTCCGCAGCTGCCGCAGCAACTGTCGGCCAGCTTGCTGGGCCGCAGGGCGGACGTTGTGGCCGCGCGCTGGCGCGTAGAGGCGGCAGACCACCTTATCGCCGAGGCCAAAGCCGAGTTTTACCCCGACATCAATTTGACAGCCTTTGTAGGCCTGTCCAGTATTGGACTCGGCAACTTCTTGCAAGGCAATGCCCGCCAGTGGGGTGTGGGCCCGGCGCTGAGCCTGCCAATTTTTGACGCTGGCCGCCTGCGCGCCAACCTGGCCGGTAAATCAGCTGACTACGATGTGGCGGTTGAGGGCTACAACCAAGCGGTGATCAATGCCGTGCACGATGTGGCCGACCAGATCACGAGCGCGAAATCTGCTTACGCGCAAATGCCAGAGCAGCAAAAAGCGGCCGAGGCTGCACAAAGCGCGCTCGACATTGCCAACCAGCGTTACGCCGCTGGCCTGGGCACGTTTTTGAATGTGCTGTCGGCCGAGACCAACGTGCTGGCGCAGCGCAGACTCACCGTGGATATACAGGCGCGCATCTTGTCTAGCAATGCGGCGCTGGCGCAATCACTGGGCGGTGGCTATAGCGCCGCAAGCGATGTGCCGGCTGCCACTGCGCCAGATCGCGGAACTCTTTCGCAGAGCTGATCGCCCTGAGCCGAATACCGGCCAACCCTTAGCGTGCAACACCCATAAGCAATACCGGCAACGCATCGCATAGCGCGGTGCACGCCATCACAAATTACGCAACGCATCAACATGTCTAACACCAACGCATCGACACCTACCGCCACGCCCGCTGTGCAAGCCGCACCAACGGGTAGCCCCCGTAAAAAATGGATCTTCCGCCTGACCGGTCTGGTTGTGCTGGTAGGCGCCGCCTGGGGTATTTACGACTGGATGGCCAACAGCCATTTTGAAGATACCGACAACGCCTACGTGCAAGGCAATATCGTGCAAATAGCGCCGCAGACGGCGGGCACGGTGCAGGCCATCATGGCAGACGAGACTGACTATGTGCAGGAGGGCCAGGTGTTAGTGCGCTTAGACCCTGCAGACGCCAAAGTAGCGTTTGAGCAGGCCAAGGCCAACCTGGCACAGGCCGTGCGCCAGGTGCGCACTTTGTATGTCAACAACGGTTCGTTCACGGCGCAAATCGCTCAGCGACAGGCCGAAGTGGCCAAGGCCAAAAATGATGTGGCTCGCGCACAAAGTGATTTGAAGCGCCGCCAGGCGTTGACCGGCAACGGCGCCGTATCGAAAGAGGAACTGAGCCACGCGCAAAGCCAGGTAGATGCTGCACAAGCCGCGTTGAATGCTGCGCAAGCCGCCGTCAGCACTGCGCGCGAACAATTGGCCAGCAACCAGTCACTCACCGATGGCCTTGACATCCAGCAACACCCCAATGTGCAGGCTGCTGCCGCCAAGGTGCATGAGGCTTATCTGGCCATGCAACGCACCGAGCTGCTGTCGCCGGTATCGGGCATTGTTGGCAAGCGCGCTGTACAGGTGGGCCAGCGCGTAGCTCCCGGATCGCCCTTGATGACCGTGGTGCCGATGAAGCAGTTGTGGGTAGAGGCCAACTTCAAAGAGAACCAACTGCGCAACTTGCGCATAGGCCAGCCCGCTACGATGAAGGCGGACCTGTACGGTAAAAAGATCGAGTTCACTGGCACGGTGGAAGGCTTGGGTGTGGGCACGGGCGCGGCGTTCTCGCTGCTGCCTGCGCAAAACGCCACCGGCAACTGGATCAAGGTGGTACAGCGTGTGCCCGTGCGTATTGCGCTGGATCCAAAGCAGCTGGATGAGCACCCGCTGCGCGTGGGCCTGTCGATGCTGGTGGATGTGGACATCGCCAACAAGGATGGCAAGCTGCTGGCCGATGTGCCGCGCAAAGACCCGGTACTGACCACCACGATCTACGACGCGCAAGACCAAGGGGCGGACGCTGTGGTGGCCAAGGTGATTGCTGACAACGCCGGTAAACGTCTGTAAACGCCAAATTTGCTATGAAATATAGAGCATTGAAGCGCCTGCACGTGTGCGCTGCCCAAGGGTGCGTTTATGGCATCTCCTAATTCTCCCGCGCTACCTCACCCTCCGCTAGAAGGCTCCAAACGCCTGATAGGCACTATCGCGCTGTCGGCTGCGGTGTTTATGAATGTGCTTGACACCTCAATCGCCAACGTATCGCTGCCCGCGATTGCCGGCGACTTGGGCGTCAGTGCCAACCAGGGTACCTGGGTCATCACCAGTTTTGCGGTGGCCAATGCCATATCGGTGCCGCTGACCGGCTGGCTGTCTATGCGCTTTGGCCAGGTGCGCCTGTTCATGCTCAGCGTGGTGCTGTTTGTGATCTCGTCGTGGCTGTGTGGCCTGGCGCCAAATATGGAAATGCTGATCGCTTTCCGTATCTTGCAAGGCTTTGTGGCCGGGCCCATGATCCCGCTATCTCAGTCATTGTTGCTGGCCAGTTACCCGCGCGCCATGGCGGGAACGGCGATGGCGTTCTGGTCGATGACGACCTTGATTGCGCCGGTGATGGGGCCACTGCTGGGCGGCTGGATCACCGATAACATGACCTGGCCGTGGATCTTCTACATCAATATCCCCGTGGGTGTCTTGGCGATCTTGGCTACCTGGGCCATCTTCCGCAACCGCGATACACCGCGCAAAGCTTTGCCCATCGATGCGATTGGCCTTAGCTTGCTGGTGGTGTGGATCTCGGCCATGCAAATCATGCTGGACGTGGGTAAGGAGCATGACTGGTTCCAGTCGCCCGTGGTGGTGGCTTGTGCTGCGATAGCGGTGGTGGGCTTTGCCTACTTCTTGATCTGGGAGTTCACCGACAAGCACCCGGTAGTTGATCTGCGGCTGTTTAAGAACCGAAACTTCTGGGCCGGCACCTTGGCGATCTCGGTCGGCTACGGTTTGTTCTTTGGCAATGTAGTGCTGCTGCCGCTGTGGCTGCAGCAGTACATGGGCTATACGGCAACCGATGCAGGTATGGTGATGGCCCCGGTGGGTTTGCTGGCCATGGTGCTGTCACCCATTGTGGGTAAAACCATTCACAAGGTTGATCCACGGCGTTATGCCACGGCGTCATTCCTAGTATTTGGCATTGTGATGTGGATGCGCTCGCACTTCAGCACCCAGGTTGATCTAGAAACCATCATGATCCCGACCATCATCCAAGGCATTGCCATGGCGGGCTTCTTTATCCCATTGATGACGATCACGCTGAGCGAGATACCGCCCGAAAAAATGCCCAGTGCATCCGGCTTGTCTAACTTTGTTCGGATTACCGCAGGCGCAGTGGGCACCTCCATATCGACCACGATGTGGGAGCGCCGAGCCAGCTTGCATCATGCGCAATTGGTAGAGCACATCACACTGGGCGATGGGCCCACCGCTCAGGTCGTGCAAAGTTTGCAGGCAGCAGGCATGACCATGCAGCAAGCGCTGGCCCAGGTCGACCGGATGATCAACCAGCAGGCATTTACCTTGGCAGCTAACGACATCTTCTGGGCATCGTCCGTGCTGTTCCTGCTGCTGATTCCTCTGGTCTGGCTGGCCAAAGGGCCCAAGGGCCATGGTGGCGGATCGGAGGCTGCGTCGGCTGCGCATTGATTGCGCTCAAATCAGCTGATGCAACCGACGCGTCAGCCTGGCTGATGGTGCTGCAATACACTGGCACCAATAGACAGGCTGGCGCTTTTTTGTGGCTAGCCTGTGTTTTGTCAAACACATCATTTATCGACCATGAACGTTACCCAAGTCATGAAAGAGCGTCGCTCCGTGCGTGCGTATTTGCCTGAGGCACCAGCGCCTGAGCTGGTGCAAGCTTTGCTGACTGACGCGGCACAAGCTGCGTCGGGTGGTAATTTGCAGCCTTGGCGGGTGGTGGCTTTGGCGGGTGATCCATTGCGGCAGTTGACCGATGCCATTGCGCAGGCCACGCCGCAAGACGAGTCGGTGCCCAATCAGTCCTACCCACCTAACTTGTGGGAGCCGTATCGCAGCCGCCGTTTCAAGAATGGCGAAGATTTGTACAAAACCATCAGCATCTCGCGAGAGGATAAAACCGCACGCCTGGAGCAGTTGGCCAAGAATGGTCAATTCTTTGGTGCGCCGGTTGGCATCTTGGTGTTTTCCGATGAGCGCATGGGCTACGCACAGTGGGTGGATCTGGGTATCTACCTGCAGTCGCTGATGTTGCTGGCGACTGAGCGTGGCTTGGCAACTTGCGCACAAGGCTACTGGCGCCGTTTTGGCGACACGGTCGAGCGTGTGCTGAAGGCGCCTGAGCCTTATCGCGTGGCCTATGGTGTGGCGCTGGGGTATGAGGACACAGCAGCCCCCATCAACGCCTTGCGCGCAGAGCGCGCAGCATTTTCCGAGTGGGCGCAGATGCGTGGGTTTGATTGAAGTTTATGTTTAGATAAAACTGATCGCTAGCGCCCGCCAGGTAAGTACCTTTTTATCAAAATAGATAGCATCCTGAGTTGGCTGCTGGCCGCAATTGAAAAGCCGTATCGCTTGGCGCGTATACGGCTTTTTGCATGGCTGAGCTAAGCGCTTGGTTGACGATCAGATCCAGTGGTGCACCTTGGCTTATTTCCACAGCGGGCAATTGGCCTCTTCTTTACTGGCGAACAAGGTGTCGCCGGGCAGCTCTTTGATCAGCTTGAACGAGTCATGCTTGCCTTTTGACTCCTCGGGCGTCTTCACTTGCAGCAGGTACATATCGTGTACGTAGCGGCCATTGGGCTGGATCCTGCCTTTGCCAAACATGTCGTTCAGATCCATGGATTTGAGCGTGGTCATCACTTTGTCGGCGTCTAGCGTCTGGGCTTTCTCCACCGCTTTGAAGTAGGTCATCGCTGATGAGTAATCGGATGCGTGGATGGAGGTGGGCATTTTGCCGGTTTTGGAGTAGTAGCGGTCGGTCCACTTGCGGGCTTCGGGCGTACGGTCCCAGAACCAGCTGTCAGTAAACATCAGCCCGCCAGCGTTTTTGAGGCCCAGGCTTTCCACCTCGTTGGCAAATACCATTAGCGCCACGGTTTTCATTTTTGGGGTGACGCCAAACTCCTTGGCGGCTTTGAGGGAGTTCATAAAATCACCGCCTGCGTTGGCCAGACCCAAGATCTGCGCCTTGCTGGATTGCACCTGCATCAGGTAGGACGAAAAATCATTGGCATGAAAAGGGGCACGCACCGATTTGACCACCTGCCCGCCGTTAGCGTTGATCACCTTGGTCAGGTCAGCCTCCAGTGTGTGGCCAAAGGTGTAATCGGCTACCAGCAGCGCCCAGCTTTTAATGCCTTGCTCTGATACAGCCTTGCCCGTGCCGCGTGCAATGGCTGTGGTGTCAGAGTTGTAGTGCACCCAGTAGGGCGAGCAGCCAGGCCCGGTGATCGATGAGGAGTAGGCGCCGTTGATTAGCATGACGCGCTTTTTCTCGTTGGCCACCTGGCCCATCGCCAGACCCGTGGCCGTGTTGGTGCCTGCAATGAGCAGCTGCACATTTTGCGTGTCTACCCATTCGCGCGCTTTGGTCGATGCAATATCGGCCTTGTTCTGGTGGTCGGCGCTGAGCAGTTCAATGGGCTTGCCCAGCAACTTGCCACCAAAATCATCAATCGCCATCTGAATCGCCAGCACGCCGCCTTTGCCATCACCATCGGCGTACTGGCTCGACATATCGGTCAAAAAGCCCAATCGCACTTTGTCTTGGGCATGGCTTGCTCCACACATGGCCAGGGTCGCCAAAGCAATGAGTGAGCTGGCAGATTGTGCGCGGAGTCTTGGTTGAAAAGCTTTCTGCATGAGATGACGAGGCCTTTGCTTGGAAGTTGGTGTTTCGTGTTCCATCCTAAGAATCTCGCTGGCTATTTGTATTGGTAGAAACATGCAGTCGCTGCCCGCATAGCGCAAAAATCTGTCGCAGCAGTTACTGTGCTGGCGCACTGATGCTTGTGGTTTTTGTCATCGTTATCGCAGTTATTTTTATCTTCAAAAGATATAACAAGCTGTAGGAATCATTGCGAATTACAGGTGACTAAAGCTAGTCTTTCACGATGCTGTCACTGTCAGTTGCAACACTCTCGTCTTTCTTCGTGAGGTAGCATGCAAAACGCAAAACTGATAGCGGCAATGGCAACGTTGCTGACTTGCACAACATCCATCGTTCATGCCGCAGACGCGGACGCGCCAAGCGCCCAGAGTATTTCCCAGCAAAAATCCGCATCTGCCCAGGGCGCGGTGCTGCTGACAGAGACTTTTGATACGGTTGCCAAAGGCGAGCTTCCTGCAGGCTGGCGCCAGGCGGCTTGGAATGTGGGTACCGCCTACGTTGAAGACGGTAGCTTGATCATTGACGGACGTAAGCACGGCACCAACATGACGGCCGTACTGTTGCCAGAGTCGCTGGAGACACTGAGCAACTACCGCATTGATGTGCGCTTTAGCTTTGATGAAGCCATCAATGCAACACGCTGGGGCAGTGTGATGTACCGCACCTCAGCTGCCAGCAATGTGCCAGCGCATGAGCCTTATTTTCAGTTTGCTATCCGAAAGACAGCAACGGCCAACAATGGCTTGGAGCTGGCTTACCGCAACAAAGGTGGATGGCAAATTGGTAAAACCAAAGCATTCACGGAAGACATTGATTCCGCCAAAATCTACACTGCCACTGTGGTGGTACATGGCAATCGCGTGCGCCAGTACCTCAACGGTTTGTTGGTGATTGATGAAGTGCTGCCTGCAGATATTCCCAAGGGTGGCATTGGCTTGCAGACCGCAGGCCTGGTGATGCGAGTAGACAGTATTCAGGTGACTGAGCAGACCGCGCCCTTGCCAGAGTTTGATATGCCTATCGCGGTGCAGGACACGGGCACCCAGGCGGCTATGGCGCCAACCCTGGTACAACCTTTGACCAGTGGTGCTTCGCTGGACGGCTCGGGCGTTAGCAGTGCCTTGCTGTCGCTGGACAGCGCGCTGAACTTGAAAGATGCCAGCGGCACGGTGGTAAGCAGTTTGCAAGCGTATTTTGCACAGGCAGGGCGCACCACAATTCCACTGCTGCGCATTCAAGATGATGCAACTGTTGACGCGTTGGAGGCTTTCTCCAGCGATGTACACAATCTGGCAGATTTAACGCTGCTGTCGGGCGATGTTGCGCTATTAAAGCGCGCACGCACCAAGCTGCCGCGCTTGCGCACAGCGGTGGATTTCACGGCACGGGGCCTAACGAACTCGGCACAAGACCTGCTCACCATATCGGGCGATACGCACCGCGCGGGAGCCAAGATTGCTGTCTTGCCCGCAGCCTTGGTAACGCGCGATTTTGTTGGCCATTTACAGCGTTTGTTTGTGACGGTGTGGGCCAGTGCTGATGTCGCCACCAACGCGCAAGCGGCTGCGGTGCTGGCAACGGGGGTGAACGGCGTTGTATCGCATAACAGTGCTGCGTTTGCGGATGTGCTGCGTAAGCTGCCTGCCAACACGCTGTTGCGCAAGCCTTTGGTGGTGGGCCATCGCGGCATGCCAGCACGCTTTGACGAGAACACGCTAGAGAGCGCCAAGGCCGCGGTAGAAGCGGGTGCTGATGCCGTGGAGAACGACATCTACATCACTACGGACGATCACCTGGTCATCATGCATGATGAAACGGTTAATCGCACCACCAACGGGGTCGGTCGCGTTGAAGATATGACACTGGCGGATGTGAAGGCCCTGCGCACTAAGACGGGCGGGTACAAGGTGCCCACCATGCGTGAATACTTCAAAGCCTTTAAAGACAAGCCCATCACGCATGTGATTGAGCTCAAAAGCAGCAATCCGCGCATCATCGCCCAGCTCAAAAAAGAGATGGCGGAAGAGGGAGTTGCCGACCAGTCGGTTGCCATTTCTTTTTACCCCGATCAGCTCAAGCGCAGTACAGAGCAAATGCCTGAACTGGCGGGCGGTATCCTCAACAAAATTGCTGATAGCGACAACGTGCTGAATAGCGTGCGCAATGTGCTGGAGGCAACACAGGCCAATTCGTCCACCTTTAACCCAGATTTTGGCGTGATCCGTAAAAGCACTATGGAGGCTGCCAAGCACCGGGGTACCACCTTCTGGCCGTGGACGCTAAACAACGCTACCGACTTCTACAAATACTACAGCTGGGGCACGCACGGCATCACCACGGACCATGCGTATTTGGCGTCCAACTTCCCTGTTGATATCGTCGCCAAGCCGGCGCCCGACGCACTGAAGTTGAACCAGGCACTCAGCTTGGATATAGAGCTGACCACGCAAGTCAAACAAACCATGCAAGCCAAGGCGAACGAGCTGGTGTACTTGGGCGGTACTGCCACCATGCAAAAAGGGGGCGATGGCAGCATCAGCTTTAGCAGTGCTGGCACGGCTGTGGTCATGCCGGGCTATCGTCACAATATGGATGCGACCTATAGCTATGTCATCGTGGGCCAACCCGTAAGCTTGGTGGTGGGGGATGGGTCTGGCGGTGTGGTGGGGATACCCAACTCGGCCAATGGCGGCTCCGTATCTTGCAGTTCTGCGGTCCCCGGCCAAAGTAGCGCGTGCGAGGTTGCAGCCAAACCCGGCTACCAATTGATAGGCGTTGCGCCTGGCAGTACTTGCCCGGCAGGCGCCTGGAACGCGGAGCGCAGCATCTACACAACGGGCTTGATTGCGGGCAACTGCGAGGTCAGGTTTGACTTTGCCGCTTTGCCAGTGCAGGCATCGCTGGGTGCCGTGGGGAAAGCTGGTGCGGTTGAGGCAACGGTGCAAGGCGGCGGATCTGGGCTGTGGGCGTTTGATGCGGCGAGCGCGGTATCGGTTAAACCTGCTATGTCTCCTCCGCAAGGCGTGAGCTTCCCTTTCGGGGTGGTGAGCCTGCAGTTGGTGGGTGGTGAAGCTGGCATGCCAGCCACGGTAGAGATGATCTACCCAGAAGCCTTGCCTGCCAACGCCAAGTACTACAAATTTGGCAAGACTGCCGAACATGCGCAAGACCACTGGTACGAATACCCCAACGTGCGTATCGAAGGCAATAAAGTGCTCTTGACATTGACCGATGGACAAACGGGTGATGATGACTTGAGCGCCAACGGCGTGATCCGCGACCCGGGTGGCGTGGCTGTGGTGAGTGGCGACACAGGCCCCGGTACGGCTACGGCAACACCTGTGCCTGGTTTGGGCCAAGGTGCGTTGATGCTGCTATCTGCGGTTGTGGGCTGTTTTGCATGGCTGCGTCAGCGCAGATCGTCTGCTGCTTGATGAGCTGATTGCGGCATGCCAGTTTGAAAGCGCCAAGGGCCTTTGCCTTTGGCGCTTTTTTAAACTTCGACCGAGGCTAAAGCGAAGGGCCTTGTTGATGTTGATTCGCTTGAATGCAGTCCTGCTAGCTTTGCAATGGTTTGTTATTGCCACAGAACCACAGGGCGTAGCTGGGCCCTGGCGTGGTGGAGTGAAACAAGAGGGCGGATAGCCTGCCCTGAGCGACTAGTTTTTTGCTGCGCGAATAGCGTTTTTAGGGCGGAAAGCCTTGCACACCTCGGCACGAGCTTCCAGATACGGTCCACCGATCAAGTCAATGCAATACGGTACGGCAGCAAATATGCCGGGCACCAGTTGCTTGCCCTCTGCGTCTTTCAGGCCTTCCAGCGTTTCTGCAATCGCCTTGGGCTGACCGGGGAGGTTGATGATCAGGCTTTGGCTGCGGATAACGGCGACTTGGCGCGACAAGATAGCCGTAGGCACAAACTGCAGGCTAATTTGGCGCATTTGCTCGCCAAAGCCGGGCATTTCCTTGTCGGCCACGGCCAAGGTGGCTTCGGGGGTTACATCGCGCAGTGCGGGGCCAGTGCCGCCGGTAGTCAGCACTAAGCTGCAGCCGGCATCCACCAGCGCGATCAGCGTTTGGCTGATCAGCGCTTTCTCGTCGGCAATCAGGCGCGCCTCATAGGTGACGGGGTTGTGCAGCGCGCGGCCCAGCCAGTCTTGCAGCGCTGGCAGCCCCTTGTCTTCATACACACCATTGCTGGCGCGATCACTGATGGAGACAATGCCGATTTTTACGGGATCGTATTGCATACTACTATTTTGATAGCATCTAGCGCCCATTGATGGGGCGCTAGATGCGTATTTTCCTTAGTCTTCGTCGCTGGTCTTGTCGTCAGCGGCTTTGGCTGCTTCTAAGCTGGCGGTGTGGGCGGCCATCACGTGGTCGCGCACCAGCTGGAACAGCTCGCGGTAGGCGCGGCCTTTGCGGGCGGCCAGACCGGTGGATTCCTGCACGTTGGCGTCGTGTGCTGTGGGCATATCTTTGCGGGCTTGGCGTACCAGCGAGCGCAGCTGCTGGATATCGGTCTCCGGCGCATTGTTGATCCACTGGGCAACAGCGTCGTCGTCCACAATCATGCGGTCGCGCCATTGCTCGGCCGCGTGCAGCAGGGCTTTTTCGGCGCTGGAGCCATCTTTTTGCACTTGCAATGCAGCTTTGACAGCGTTGACCTCTTCGTCGGTTAGCCTGCGCATCAGCTTGCCCACAAACTGCATTTGGCGGCGCTTGCCTTCAAAGTTGGTGATACGTTTGGCCTCGGCTAAGGCGTTGGTCAAAATTTCGGGCAGGTTCAGGCGGTTAAACAGGTCAGCGCGCAGGGCGAGCAGATCCTTGCCCAAGTCTTGCAAGGCGTCCATTTCTTTTTTTAGATCGGACTTGCTCGACTCGGTCGTGCCTTTGAGCTCGGCTTTCAGCTCGATGTCCAGCTCGCTGCCTTCGGCAACAAACTTTCCTCGGACGAAATAGCCTTTTTTAGGTTTGCGTGACATGAATGAATGCTTTTTCAAAAGGCCATCGCCTGGCGCAATTCCTAGGCGATGGCGGTTATCAGTATCATAGCGGGCAGTATGAAAAAAACCGTATCCCGCTCCAAAAGCCTTGGTGAATCCAAGGCGGCAGCCGGCTTTAGCTACAGCCGCGCGTTTTTCAAAGACCTGACCGAGCAGGCGCTCGCCCATGCCAAAAAGCTGGGCGCGACGGACGCCGGCGCCGACGCATCCGAAGGCGCGGGCCTGTCGGTCAGCGTGCGCAAGGGCGAGTTGGAGACGGTGGAGCGCAACCGCGACAAGTCGTTAGGCGTAACGGTCTATATTGGCAATCGCCGCGGCAATGCCAGTACGTCCGATTTCTCGGCCGAAGCGGTGCAGCGCACCGTGCAAGCGGCCTATGACATCGCCCGATTTACGGCAGAGGACCCGATGGCAGGCCTGCCCGATCCAGCCGACATTGTGCCAGCTGCCGACCAGCGCGAGCTGGATTTATTCCATCCATGGACGATTGACAGCGAAGCCGCTGCCCGTTTAGCGCTGGAATGCGAGGCTGCCGCCTTTGCCACCGACAAGCGCATCACCAACAGCGAAGGCGCTGGTATATCAGCCCAACAAAGCCATTTTTACAGCGCACACACCGCCGGTTTTGGCGGCGGCTACGCCAGCTCACGCCACAGCATCTCGGTTGCACCGATTGCAGGCAAGGGCGCCGATATGCAGCGCGATGCCTGGTACAGCAGCATGCGCCGTGCCCAAGATTTGGCTAACCCTGCGGTAGTGGGCCGCTACGCTGCAGAGCGCGCATTATCTCGTCTGGGCGCTCGCAAGATTCCGACGACCGAATGCCCCGTGCTGTTTGATGCACCGCTGGCATCGGGCCTGGTTGGGTCGCTGGTTCAAGCCATTAGCGGTGGTGCGCTATATCGACGCAGCTCGTTCTTGCTCAATTCGCTGGGGAAAAAGGTGTTTCCCAAGCACATTCAACTGGCGGAAGACCCTTTCATCCTCGGTGGCAAGGGTAGTGCACCGTATGACGATGAAGGCGTGCGCGTCAACCCGCGCAAGGTGATTGAAGATGGCCAGGTCAAGGGTTATTTTCTGTCCACATACTCAGCCCGCAAGCTGAGCATGCGCACCACTGGTAACGCGGGTGGCGCTCACAACCTGCACTTCTACTCCACCAAGACCCGTGCAACCGACGACCTGGATGCCATGCTGAAAAAGCTGGGCACAGGCCTCTTTGTGATTGAATTGATGGGCCAAGGCGTGAACCCCGTAACGGGCGATTACTCGCGCGGTGCCAGCGGTTTTTGGGTGGAGAACGGCGAGATCGCCTTCCCGGTGGAAGAGATCACGATTGCTGGCAATCTGAAGGACATGTTCAAGGGCATTGAAGCCGTAGGTGCGGATGAGTACTGCGCGGGCTCAAAGACCTTGGGCTCCATCCTCATCAACCGCATGAAGATTGCAGGCTCCTAAGGGCTTGGCATATCGCCCTTGACTTGACGCTTCTTTGCAGTAGTGTCGCCGTGGCGCTGCCGCCGCTTCTGGTTTCGCTTATCGCCTTAACCGCCCATCTCCGATGGGCTGAGCGATTTATCCAGCTTTAGTTGGTGGTTTTTGGGTGAAAGCGGCCGTTAGCGCCTGTCCCTATTTGATAGGGAGTTTATTTTTGATAGCAAAGCCGTTGTGCTGATAACGCTGGCGGCATGAGGAGATGGCCCGTGTTTACCGGCATTATTCAAGCAGTGGCGCGGATTGACGCCATCAAGGATCAGCAAGGTCTGCGCAGCTTTACCGTTGCCTTCCCTGAAGGCTTCTGTCAGGACTTGGCCATTGGCGCCAGCGTATCGCACGATGGTGTGTGCCTCACGGTGACTGAGCTGCTCGGCAGCAACCAGGCCACCTTTGACGTGATGCAGCAAAGCCTGAACATCACTACCTTGGGCCAATTGCAAGTAGGCTCCCCTGTGAACGTGGAGCGCGCGGCGAAAGACGGCGCCGAAATTGGTGGTCACCCGCTGTCCGGCCACGTGGACTTTACGGGCACCCTGGTGGCGATCCGTGAGTTTGACAACAACTATGTGATGCGCGTTGCCGTGCCAGCAGCTTTTCGCAAATATGTCTTCGCCAAAGGCTACATCGCCATCAACGGCGCCAGCCTGACGGTGGCCGAGGTCAACCGCGTCGAAGGCTGGTTCGAAGTCTGGCTCATCCCCGAAACCCGCCGCATGACCGTGTTTGAGAGCAAGCGCGTGGGTGATGGCCTGAATATTGAGATCGAGCGCGGAACGCAAGTGGTGGTGGACACGGTACGCGAGGCTGTGGATGAAAGCTTGGGCCAGCTCAAGCCCGTGCTGGAAGCGCTATTGCGTGAAAAGGGCTTGTCGCTGGACGATTTTGTTAAGGCGCCACAACTGCCAAAAGGCTAGGGCAGTGGAGGGGAGTGCCAACCCGGCTGCATGGGCAGTCGGCATGAACAAGCGTGTCATGCCGTCGATGATGGCGTTGCAATGTTTCGAGGCGGTGGCGCGCCACATGAGTTTTACTTTGGCTGCGCAGGACATGAGCCTGACGCAAAGCGCTATCAGCAAGCAAATTGCCCAGCTGGAGGCCACACTGTGCCAGCCCTTGTTCCATCGATCGCCTCGCGGCCTGGCCTTGACGCCTGCGGGCCGAATGTACTTAAGCGAGGTGCGCAGCATTCTGAACCAAGTGGATGCGTCGGCCCGCTATGTCATGGGTTACGGGCAGGCGGATGAGACCTTGACCATTGCGGTGCAGCCCACGTTTGGCACCAGCTGGCTGATCCCGCGTCTCAAGCATTTTTTGCAGGCTTACCCCCATATTCAGGTGGTAACCAAGGGCGATGCCAGGCCCTTTGATTTAATGCAGTCACGCATTGATGTCAGCTTGTTTTATGGCGCAGGCAGCTTGCCTGGTGCCGATAGCCATCGATTGTTTGATGCACCCGTTGCCGTAGTCTGCCGGGCCGACATGCTGCCTGCGGATGGCGTTCAATCGCTGGCGGCGTTGGAGCAGCGTATGTTGATTCAGTGCTCCTCGCGCCCCGAGATTTGGCGTGACTGGTTTGCACACCAAGGCTTTCATGCCATTCATGCTTACCGTGGGCCACGGTTCGACACTTTTGCCATGTGCCTGCAAGCCGCGCTGGATGGGGTGGGCGTGGCCATCATGCCCAAGATGTTTGCTGAGCATGTTTTAGGGAGTGGATTGTTGGTGCAAGCCTGGCCCTATGTGCAGCCCAGCGACGGTGCCTACCACGTGGCCTACGCCAGCCATTGCAGTGCTTTGCCTAAAGTACGCAGCTTTGTCGACTGGGTGCTTGCCCAAGCCCAAGACTATGCGGCGCCATGATGTGCCAAGCGCATGAAATTTTGGAATAGCTCGATTATTTAAATTCCCTTGCCGCTAGCTGGTGCACTCCGAACAATACGCAGTTTTGAGCCACATCAAAACGCAGGAGACCGCTCACCATGGCAGGGCTGCATAACTACCTATCTATTGCCGATCTGGAGCGCGAAGCGCGCCGCCGCATGCCAGCCTGTGTGCGCGGCTATGTATGCGGTGGCACCGAAGATGGTGCTTCGCTCCAGGAGAGTCTGCAGGCCTTTCAGCGCCTGGGTTTTGTGCCACGAGGCTTGCGTCATGTTGAAAAACGCAGCGCCAGTACGGCCCTGTGGGGCCAGACATATTCGCTGCCCATGGGCTTTGCGCCCACAGGCTTTTCGGCAATTGTGATGAAGGAGTGCGATGCGGCCCTTGCCAGGGTTGCTCGGAATGAGGAGTTGCCTTTCATCATCAGCGGCGCATCCACGGTGCCGCTGGAGCGCTTACAGCAAGAGAACGATAACCGCTGCTGGTACCAAGCCTACTTGCCAGGAAACATGGCGCGCATACGTCCGTTGCTGGATCGCCTCGCGCGGGCGCATATCCCGGTGCTGGTGATCACCATCGACACCTGCGTAGGTGCCAATCGCGAGAATTTGCAGCGACTCAAGTTCACTGTGCCATTTCGCCCCAGTGCCAAGCTGCTAATAGACGGCTTGTGCCATCCGCGCTGGACTGCAGGGGTGTTTTTGAAGACGGTGCTTAGCCAAGGCATCCCTCGCTTTGCCAATCTGGCACATGAGATGGGGCCAGCGATTACAGCCGATCCGCCCAATGGCTTTCGCGGTGAGCGCGACAAGCTTGACTGGGATTGTATTGACCAGATTCGCGCCGTCTGGAAAGGCAAACTGGTGCTTAAAGGCGTGATGCACCCGGATGACGCACGTCTGGCGGTAGCGCACGGGGCGGATGCAGTCATCGTGTCCACCCATGGTGGACGCCAGCTGGATGCATGTATCTCGCCCCTGCAGGCCTTATCCGATGTGCGCAGCGCGGTGCCGAGAGAGTTTCCTGTGTTTATCGACGGCGGCTTTAGGCGCGGCACTGATGTGCTGAAAGCGGTTGCACTGGGTGCCAACCTGGTGTTTACCGGGCGCCCACAACTCTATGGTGCTGCTGTGGCGGGTGAGGCTGGTATTGCCCATGCAGTTCACATCTTTCGCCAAGAGCTGATGACCAACCTGGCGCTGCTGGGGGTAAGCAGCCCGAGCCAGGTAACGACTGATCTATTGCGGGTTTGTGGAGACTTCTCAAGCACGGCAAGGTTGGCATAAACCTATTATTTAAGGAGACATCTCATGACTAAAAAAATCTACACCACTGGCCGCTTGGCATTGTCCTGTGTGGCAATCGCTTGCGCAGCAGCAGCACTCCCCGCGGCGCAGGCGCAAACAACGGGCTACCCCAACAAGCCCGTCAAACTGGTCGTGGGCTATGCACCGGGCGGTGCAACCGATATCAGCGCGCGCATGATGGCTGATGCCCTGGGTAAAGACCTGGGGCAATCTTTCATCGTAGAGAACCGCCCTGGCGCCAACAGCAATATTGGTGCGGAGTTCGTGGTGCGTGCGGCCCCAGACGGCTACACCTTGTTTGTAGGCTCGATATCGACCGCCATCAACCAAGGCCTCTATACCAAGCTCAGCTTTGATGCAGCCAAGGATCTGGTGCCAGTGGCGCAGCTGAATGTGGTGCCCAATATCCTAGCGGTGAGCGCCAAGCTGCCAGTCAGCACAGTGGCTGAGTACATTGAATATGGGAAAAAGAACCCGGATAAGTTGACCTGCGCGTCGCCGGGTAGCGGCTCATCCGCCCACCTGGGGTGCGAGTTGTTCAAGCTGAAAACAGGTGCCAGTATTTTGCATGTGCCCTACCGGGGCAGTGGCCCGGCGGTGTCGGATCTGCTTGGTGGTCAGGTCGACTCCATGATGGACAATCTGCCGCCGCTGCTGCCGCAAATTCGTTCAGGCAAGCTCAAAGGTTTGGCTGTGACAACAGCGCAGCGCGTGAGCTTTGCCTCCGATATTCCCACCGTAGCAGAGTCAGGAGTGCCGGGCTTTGATGTGGCAGCATGGTTTGCCGTGTTTGCTCCAGCGGGCACGCCGCCCGATGTTGTGGAAGCCGTCAACAAGGCCATCAACAAAGCACTAACGGCCAACAAAGACGTGCAGGCCAAGTACCAAACCAACGGCTTCTTGTTGCCACCTGAGCCCAACTCGCCTGCATCGTTCAAGGCCTTCTTTAATACCGAGATCAAGCGTTGGGGCGATGTGGCCAAGGCCACCAATTTGAAGATCGATTAAGCCAACGTTCTGTGCGAACAAAGCCCGCCCTGGTGCGGGCTTTATGTTTTGAGTGCTGTAGGCAGCTTAAGCGACACCAGTGCAGCTGCAATCAGCAGTGCGGCTGCCGCGCCGAAGGCGATCCAGTGGGTGCCAAATTGCTCAAAAGCCCAGCCGCCTAGCCAACTGCTGATCATGGCGCCGATCTGGTGGCCCAGATAAGCCCAGCCGTAGAGCAGGCCGACAAGTTTGATGCCGTATAGATCACCCAAGATAGCGGACGATGCGGCGATGGAGCCCGCCCACACGATGCCGCCGATGGCTGCCACGGCGTACAACTGCCAGTGGTGGATGACGGCGACCAGGCCGATAAAGCCTAGCCCACGCACCAGATAGATCACGGCGAGGATGTAGCGGCGCGGAACCATGTCAGACAGCTTGCCCAATGCCAGTGTGCTGAAGATGGCAACCAAGCCGATCAGGCCAATGCCGCCGGCACTGCTGCCAGCATCAAAGCCATGGTCCATCAGCATGGGTACGCCGTGGGTGCCCAGCAGGTTCATGCTGAAGCCGCAGGCGAATAGGCCCAGGAAAATGATCCAGAATGGCGCGGTGGCAATGGCTTGGCGAAAGCTTAACGCTGTTTTTTTGATAGCTGCTTGCGCCTGTGTGGCAGCTGCTAGCTGGCGTTTTGCTTCAATTTGTGCAGCGGTTAGATCAGTGTTCTCGGGCGCTTCGTCACGCACAATACCCAACGCCATCGCGCTGATGATGAGGGCAAATACCAGTGCAAAACCCAGCAGGCTGTATTGCCAGCCCCAGCGGCCGATGGTGTAGGTAAACACGGGTGTCATCACTGCAATACCTGCCATGGAGCCCGTGGACAAAAAGAACAGCGCCATGCCGCGCTGGCGGCTGAACCAGCGGCTGATCATGGGGGTGACGGCTACAGGGCTGGTAAACGCCAGGCCCAGCGAAAGCGCTACGCCATAGGCCCAGAAAAAACTCCATGGTGTGCGGGCGTTTACCGTCCAAATGCACGACAGCACAACGATGACCGTACCCAGCAGCAGCACCTTGCGCGTGCCTTGGCGCGCCACCAGCCAGCCTGCTACGGGCATGCCAAGGCCGTAGCACAGCATGCCTATGGCCACGATGGAGGACAGCAGGCTACGGCTAAAGCCCAGGTCTTGCGACATAGGCAGCATGAACGGGCCAATGCCCATGCGCATGCCTACAGTAAGCAGGGTGAGGATGGTGCAAGCCCCAACGATGACCCAGCCAAAATACAGGCCGCTTTGCTGCGGAGGCGTGGGTGGTGTGGGCGGCCTGCTGGGGCCGGGCGCGTGGATGGTGGTGGCTGTCATGGCAGGCGCGGGCGCGCTGCAGCCCTGTGGCCCGTTGGCGCTAGCCCGCTGCGGGGGATAGTGCAGAAATCATAGACCTGCTGCGGCCGGCAGACCATGCGCGGGCCGCCAGATATGTCACCCGTGCGGCAGGCTGAGTGTCGCGTAGCGGTGTTCAAGGGCGACTGATACAAGCCTTGATGCGTCGTTGCGATGCCTTCTCGTACGCTGTACTGCCTGCGGTTTCATGCCTGACCACAACCGCTAATCTGCGATTTTCTGGGCAGTGTCAACCGTTTTAGGTGGCCTGTGACGGGCGCTGTACCGTGGTGTTTTGTAGCAGCAGCGGCTGCCCGTCTGCTGTGGCGGGCTGCATGGGGGCTATGGGTTGGCCACTGGCGCTGTCCACCAAGACTGAGTGCGGCTCGTCGGGCGCAAAAAGGTGCTGTTCGCCCCATTGGCGCAACGCCACGATGATTGGGAACAACTGCGCCCCCTTGGCCGTCAGCACGTATTGCTGGTAGGCAGACCCATCCGCTGCCGCTTGTGTGGCCAGCACCTCGGCATCTACCAGACGCTTAAGCCGGTCGGCCAGGATATTGCGCGCCACCCCCAGGTTGCGTTGCAGATCGCCAAAGCGGTGCAGGCCGTCCATCACATCGCGAACGATCAGCAGTGACCAACGGTCGCCTATCAGGTTGACGCAGCGGCCCACGGGGCAGGTGTCTAGGAGGGTAGTGGTAGTCATGGCAGCAGGGTTGAAACAATGAAGTTGCATTTTAAAACTGCTTTGAGTATGCTGCATCTGGTTTTTATTTGAAACTGGATTTGTGCTGTGCCATCACCTTCAACCTACGCTGCAGAATGCGGCACCCCTGCTTCGAAAAACGCCGTAAAGGCAGGCCTTTGCAACTCAGCGGTATGGCTGCTGGCCGTGGCGGCAGGCTGCAGCGTTGCCAACGTGTATTTGGCCCAGCCGTTGCTAGACGCGCTGGGGCGCGAGTTTGCTATCAGTCAAGCGGTGGTGGGGGGTGTGGTAACGGCCACGCAGTTGGGCTGTTTGCTGGCCTTGCTGCTGGTGGTTCCGCTGGGTGATCGGGTAGACCGCCGCCGTTTGATGTTGGTGCAACTGGCACTGCTGGCAGCTGCCTTGTGCGGTGTGGCTGTGGCGCCTTCCGCCGTCGCGCTGCTGGCCGGTATGCTGGCCGTGGGTTTGCTGGGCACGGCAATGACGCAGGGCTTGATTGCCTATGCCGCCGCCGCTGCGCCTGATGCAGACCGGGGCCGTGTAGTGGGTGTGGTGCAAAGTGGCGTGTTTGTGGGCTTGCTGCTGGCGCGGGTGTTTGCTGGTGCCATCAGTGATCTAGCTGGCTGGCGCGGCGTGTATATCGCATCGGCACTGTGTATGCTGGTACTGGCATGGCCACTGTGGCGCCAGCTGCCCCCGGTGTTTGTGGTATCTCAACGGCTGGCCTATGGGTCACTACTGGCGTCAATGTGGCAGCTGCTGCGTACCAGCAGGGTGCTGCAGGTGCGCGGCATGCTGGCGTTTTTTATGTTCGCGGCGTTCAATATTTTTTGGACTGCACTGGTGCTGCCGCTGTCGGCGCCGCCTTGGTCGTATTCCCACACTTTGATTGGCGCTTTTGGCCTGGTAGGTGCGGTAGGCGCCTTAGCGGCAGCGCGTGCAGGCCTCTGGGCGGACCGCGGCCGGGGCCAGCGCACTACAGCGGCGGCATTGTTGCTGCTACTGCTGGCTTGGTGGCCGCTGGCGTATATGCCGCAGAGCCTGCTGGCACTGGTGCTGGGTATTGTGCTGCTAGACGTGGGCGGCCAAGCCGTGCATGTAGTCAACCAAAACATGATTTTTGCGCAGCAGACTGGCTCGCAAAGCCGTGTGGTGGGGCTTTACATGCTGTTTTATGCGGCTGGCAGTGGAGTGGGGGCCTGGGCGGCAACCGCAACGTATGCGCACTATGGCTGGCTGGGCGTATGTGTACTGGGGGCGCTAGTCAGCGGTGCGGCCTTGCTGTGGTGGCTGGCAACCCACTCCTGGATGGAAAAAATGGATTGAATGCTGCTTTTTTAATAGCGGCTAGCGCATGCGGTTAGACGAAACGCTGGCTTTTTATCTATAAAAAGATGGAGGTGCAGCCGCACGGTATTGTTGCAAGAAGTGGCTCAATGCTTTGCTGTGTTCGCTAAATCTGGCAGCAGCATGAGTAAGCTGCGGTTGTAATCTTCCACCACCAGCAAATGGCCTTGGTGGTTGATAGCTAGGCCCGTAGGGCGGCCCAGTGGGCGCACACCGGCTTGGGCTGTCCAGCCGCTTAGCCATGCTATGGGTTTGCCGCCGGGTTTGCCATTTTTTTGGCGCGCAAACCCGACTACGCGGTGGCCTTGTGGGCCGTGCCAGGCCACTAACAACTGGCCATGGAATGGGCTGTTTAGCGGTGTCGCCAGCAAGTGCAGCGGCGCACTGTGCGCGGGCCACAGCAGGTGAGGTGCCCGGGTGGCCTGGCAAGGAGTTTGGCCTTCATAACCGCTGGCTGCGCGCTGATTACCAACGCAGTAAGGCCAGCCGTAGTCTGCACCGGCGATGAGCTCGTTCAATTCTTCGGGCGGCTCGGCCTTGTCGCGATAGTCGATATTGTTTTCGCCTTGCCACAGGCTGCCCGCTGCGGGGCCATCCGGGAGGGTAGCTAGTGCTACTGAATTGCGCAGGCCCAGCGCGTAAGGGGCGAATTGCTGAGTGAGGGGCTGGTTTGCAGTGGGAGACTGATTCAGCACGGCACGCCAGACCGCCCCGCGAAACTGCGGGGCTTCGCGCTCTGCACAGGGGGAGGGTAGTGCGCCTTGTGTGCTTTGGCAGCGATCGGTGACAGCGCCCATGTTGACGAACAGGCTGCCATCCAGGCCAAAGGCCAGCTCTTTGAGTGGATGGGCGCCATCGTTGGGTAGTTTGTCCAACACGGTTTCTGGCTGAATCGCTTGGCCGCGCGCAGGTATGGGAGTGCGCCAGATGTGGTCGGTTTCGCCAATATAGATGTGCCCATCAGGCCCGCGAACCAGGCCCAGCGGGCGATCCAGCTTGTCGGCCAGCGTGGTGATTTTAGGGCGCTGGGCGCTGCCGCCGGTGGGCGGCATGGTTAGCTCTAGCAGGCGGCCTTGGCGGGGCATCCAACTGCCCATGTCCATGATCCACAGACGCCCGGGTTCTATCTCCAGTACGCGGCGCGGTGCGCGTAATCCATCGCGCTCATCGGCCACCAAGGCAACGCAGGTACCCGCCGGGCTGGTAATAGCAACGCGTTCAAAGCCGCCGCATTCACCACGCGGCGTATAGCCCCGAGCCTGTGCTGGGGGGCACAGCGCCAGGGCAGCGGCAAGGCTGCCCAAGGCGTAGTACCACTTAGGCCAGTGCTTGTGCAATCGCAGCCCCTACCTCGGGCGTTTTGGCTGTGCCACCTAAATCAGGCGTACGCGGGCCGCTTAAGATCACGCGGCTGATGGCGTCCACAATTGCGTCGTGGGCGGCGCGCCAGCTGCCTTCACCTTTGCCTAAAAAGTCCAGCATCATCGCCACTGACCAAATCATGGCGATAGGGTTGGCGATGTTTTGGCCATAGATATCGGGCGCGGATCCGTGCACTGGCTCAAACAGGCTGGGGAAGTTGCGCTCTGGGTTCAGATTGCCGGATGGCGCCAGGCCAATGGTGCCCGTGGTGGCCGGGCCCAGGTCGGAGAGGATGTCGCCAAACAGATTGGTGGCGGCCACCACATCAAAACGGCCAGGTTGCAGCACAAAGCGGGCGCTCAAAATGTCGATGTGCTGTTTGTCCAGGGTCACATCGGGATAGTTTTTGGCCATGGCCTCGGCGCACTTGTCCCACCACGGCATGCTGATGGCAATGCCGTTCGACTTGGTCGCCAAGGTCACGTGTTTCTTGGCGCGGCTTTGGGCCATGTCAAAGGCAAACTTGAGCAGGCGGTCGGCGCCTTTGCGGGTAAAGACCGATTCTTGGATCACCATCTCTCGGTCTGTGCCTTCAAACATCACGCCTCCCAGTGACGTGTACTCGCCCTCAGTGTTCTCGCGCACCACGTAGTAGTCAATGTCGCCGGGCTTGCGGCCTGCCAACGGGCAGGGGACACCGTCAAACAGGCGTACGGGGCGCAGGTTCACGTACTGGTCAAACTCGCGGCGGAACTTGAGCAGCGAGCCCCACAGCGAGACGTGATCGGGTACGGTAGCGGGCCAGCCTACGGCGCCAAACAATATGGCGTCAAAGTCTTGCAGTTGTGCCTTCCAGTCGTCGGGCATCATCTGACCGTGCTGGGCAAAGTAGTCGCAATGTGCCCAGTCAAAATGCTGCATCTCAAGCGGCAGGTCAAAGCGTCGGGCCGCAGCCTCCAGCACGCGAATGCCCTCGGGCATCACTTCTTTGCCAATACCGTCGCCGGCCAGTACGGCAATGCGTAGTTTCTTGCTCATCTCAAGTCCTTTTGGTGTCTGAAGTCGCTGCAACCAACTGCTTACAGGGCGGCGACGGTCATACAATGGCGCGTTCTTGCATGGCTGCAAGGCGGATGCCAGTGCGTTGCCCAGCATCCTAGCGTCAACGCCAGCGGCTGCGCAGCATTTGCGAGACAGTCTGCGCGCTTGGCGCGGTTTTTGCCGATCTACTGTGTCTCAATTCCCATTTCCCCCTGAATTTTTGGCCGTGCTGGCCGCTGCCTGTTGGGCACTGGCTGCGCTGTTCTCTGCCCCTGTATCACGCAAGATGGGGGCCTTTGCCTTCACCCGATGGCGCATGGTTTTTGCCACCGTCATGCTAGGGGGAGCGGCCACAGTGATGGGCACCTGGGGTACGCTAAACCCTGCGTTGATCGGTGTACTGGTGCTGTCGGGTTTTATCGGTATCTTCATCGGCGATACCGTGCTGTTCGCCTGCATGAACCGACTGGGTCCGCGCCGCTCTGGTATTTTGTTTGCCACTCACTCGATGATGTCCGCCGTGTTGGCAGCGCTTTTTTTGGGTGAGCGCATGAGTGGCCTGGCCATGGTGGGCTGCGCGCTGCTGGTGGGGGGCGTGATGACGGCCATTGCTTTTGGCAAGCGCGCGGGCAGCGAATCGGAATGGGAGGCCACGCGGGGGCGCTTGGCTGTAGGCGTGGGCTTGGGGCTGTTGGCCGCGCTGGGGCAGGCACTGGGCACTCTGGTGGTCAAACCGGTGATGGGCCCTGATGTAGACCCCGTGGCCGCATCAGCCATTCGCATGGCCGCAGGCTTTGGCTTTCATGCGGTGTTACTAGTCGTTGGCTGGAAGCCTGCGCGCCTAGAGGCGGTGATGGACAAGCGTGACTGGTTGCTGTTGGCAGGCAGCGCTTTTATGTCGATGGCGCTTGGCATGACTTTGATTTTGGCGGCGCTCAAATACGGTAGTGCGGGCCTAGTGGGCATGCTGTCATCGATCTCGCCCATCTTGCTGCTACCGCTGCTGTGGTGGAAGACCCGCATACCGCCCACACTGGGCGCTTTAGGCGGTGCGGTGTTGACGGTGGCGGGAGTCGTGCTGATTTTGGCGCGGGCGCTTTAAAACGGTGCGCCAAGTCCGAGTTTTACGCCATTGCGGTCTTCAATACGCAACGCGGTTAACGACCCCGAATTTGCTGCCGAATCGTCAGGTACGGTGCCGCTGACCACCAGTGCTCCCGCCTTTAACGCTTTGCCAATACCTATGTCACCTTGCAAGCTAAAGCGATAGTCCTTGAGGTACAGGGAGCCACGGCCCGTGATGCTGAAGGTTTCGATACAGCGCACCAGGGCCGCCGTGGGATTCAAAAAGTAGCAACGCACCCCGCCGCCAGCAGTACTGGCAAAGTCACCCTCCACTTTGGTGAGCTTGACGTTGCTACTCTCATGGTTGGTGCTCTCGCTGAAGGACCAGGTGCCCATCAAGCTGTGTAGATCAGGGGCTTGTGGCGCAAACTGGTAGCGCTCTATGGCAACAGCCGACTCGCCTGGAAAACGGACGTACCCTTGGGTGGGCGACGTGAACTGTAAAAATACCTCTCCCGCATCTGTGGCCTCGGTGCCGCTGAGTGGGCCGCTGCCAAAGTAGCGGCCACCTTGATAGCTTTTCAGGTGGGCGCTGGCCTGCCCATTGCTAAAGCTGCCTACCGCCAAATGGAAGGTGGCTTTGCCATCGGCTTGGTAGTTGTACACCTGCATGACGAGGGTACCCGTCTGTACATCGATGGCCATGCCACGACCGGGCTTGCCATTTTTTTCTCCACTCACAATCCAGGTTCCGCTGTTGGGAACCGGCATTTCTTCAGAGGTGGGGGTAGAGATATCAAGACCATCTTTGGAGCCAATGCGCTTGCCCACCAGGCGGTATTGCACTGCACCCCACTGTGCATAGCCGCTGATCTGGTTGAGTGCCGTTTTGACTTGTGCCTTGACAACCGGGATTCCGGCGGAGCCGCTATTGTCCAGGCAGTTAAATCCTTCAAGAGCGAGGCTGTAGCTGCACAGCGTCTGAGCGGTTGAACCATCTGCCAGCAGCAGCGAGAAGCGCTGCTCTCCATTGCTTGCTGTCGTGCTGCCTAAACCCGATCGCACGGCCTGACCCGAGCTATCCAGCAATGAGAGCAGCCAAGTCGCGGAGGGTAAGTCCGTTTGGGGCGTCGACTCAAACCGAAAGCGTTGCATGGCGACAGGCTGCTCACCCGGAAAGCGAACTGTGGCTTGGCTGGCGCTGGTGAAGTTGATCTCGACATTGCCCGCGTTGCTGTCTTCGGTGCCAGACAGAGGACCGCTGCCAAAGTAGCGCCCCCCTTGGTAGCTGTTGAGCGGGGTGATGACCTGGTTGCCGTTGACTGCGCCTACTGCCAAATGAAAGGTGGGATGGCCATTGGCTTGGTAGTTGTAGACCTGCATAACCAGGGTGCCGTCTTGGATGTCGACGGCCATGCCACGCCCGGGTTTGCCGTCCTGCTCGGCGCTGACGATCCAGGTGCCATTCAGTGGCGTGAAATCGCTCGCCGCCTGCGCTGGGCAGGTCATCATCACAGCAGCCCCCAGCAAAGATGAGGGAAAGATCCGGCTGCGTTGCAGCCATGGGTGAGACGTGTGCTTCATCATGCGCTCCTCCAGGCCGGGATGACCATGGCGCATATATAGCAGCAGTTACCTCCTATGCAGCGGGGCTGTCCCACCGATTTAGGTGGTTAATCACTATCCATGGATGCGGCGCAGGTTATTTGATCAGTTTGACCGAGCCAGACATCGATACCGACACCGTGGTGTAGCCGGGCTCCAGTGCGACTGGGTCGTTGGCTCCGCTGTCCATTTTCGAGGCCATCATGGCACCACGGCTAGCGCGCATGATGGGTGGGTTGTTGCCGCTTTGGTTCAGGTTAATGCTTCCATATTCATAGCGAGAAAAGCCCATGGCACTGGCACTAAGTTTGGCTTTTGCATCAAAGGCTTTGACGGCATCTCCAATCAGTTGCTCCTGGGCTTTTTTGGCGGCCGCCTCAGACAGGCGAAAGCCGGATCCCGACAACCGAGCTTTGTCCATCAGCGCTGCCATGGTTTGAGCAACCTGCGTGGTGTCGGTCGATTCAAACTGCACGTTGAAGTTGGTGCGCCAGTTGGTGATCTTGCCGTCCTTGTTGTAGACCGGGCTGGTAAACAGATTCTCGGTGCTGACTTGCAGGCTGGACGATTTTTTGATGATGGCCGTCACTTCGGCCAAAGCCGCCTTGCCTGCTTGTTGTGCTTGGGCTTGGTCTTTGGATTCTTTCTCAACCGAGAACAAGGCCCACGCTGTGTCTTGGGCTACGCGCTGGGTGGCTTCAGCCTCGAGCGTGAGCGTTGGGCCTTGGTAGAGGGCATTGTTGCCAGCACCATTGGCTTGCGCCATCACGGAAAGCGGAAGTACCATCACGGCAAAGGCGGCGGTAGCGCGGCGAGACCATTTCATAAGCTGAACTCCTCAGATTGCAATAGCCGCATCGTAGCGGCTATTGCAGCCAAGCTTGTGAAGACATGGTGAATCACTGTAAGCCGGGGCAAGGCACAAGTATTTATGCCACTGCTTGTGCGTTTTGCATGGCGCTGATCTGGGTGGCATCGTAGCCCAGGCTTGTCAGCAACTCTGCCGTGTGTTCACCCATGCGTGGCGGGTTGCTGCGCACGGGCAGGCGTTCACCATCCATGCGTAGTGGTAGCAAGGTGGTGCGGGCAGTATGACCCGCACGTTCCCCATCTGGCAGGTTGATTTCGGCCAGGCCGCCTGTGGCCTGTAAATGAGGGTCGTCAAAGAGCTGCTCTGGCTTGCTGATAGGGGCATAGGGCAGACCGTTGTCTTCAAAAATTTTGGCCACTCGCTGTACATCCATATCTGCCAAGCGCGCACGCAAGTCTGGCAGCAGAGTCGGGCGGGCGCGCACGCGTTCGTTGTTGCTGGCGTATGCAGGGTTGGCTTGCAGATCGCTCCAACCAAAGGCACTACACATGGTGCGCCACTGTGCATCGCTGACTGCGGCCAGAAAAATCTGTTCGTTATTTTTGACGGTGAATACGTCATACACGGACCAGGCTGAGATGCGGTTGGGCATGGGCTCGGCAGCTTCGCCGGTTACCGCGTACTGCATCATGTGTTGCCCAACGAGGAAGACATTGTTCTCAAACAGCGCCGAGTCGATCTCTTGCCCCTTACCGGTTTGCGCGCGCTGCATTAGCGCGGCCATGGCGCCAATGGCGCCAAACATGCCGCCCATGATGTCGTTCACGCTCGTGCCAGCGCGCAGCGGATCACCCGGGCGGCCGGTCATGTAGGCCAGGCCACCCATCATTTGCACCACTTCATCAAGTGCAGTACGGTGTTCGTAAGGCCCGGGCAGAAAGCCGGTGTGGTTTACATAGACCAGACGGTTGTTGAGCTTGGACAGTGCCGCGTAATCGAGGCCGTACTTGGTCATCACGCCAGGTTTGAAGTTTTGCGCCACCACATCGGCCGAGCTGGCCAGGCGGATAGCGGCCTCTAGCCCTTGCGGGTGGCGGAGATCGAGTGCAATGCTTTTTTTGTTGCGGTTAAACATGGGGAAAAAACCCGCCCCGGCACCCAGCAAGTGGCGCGTACGGTCACCCTCCACCGGCTCCACCTTGATAACCTCGGCCCCCAAATCGGCCAGCACCATGCCGCAAGTAGGGCCCATGACCATGTGGGTGAATTCGACCACACGGATGCCGGTCAGTGGGAGTTTTCTGGGGGAATCAGTCTTACTCATTATTTGATAGCTTTCAGCGCTCATTCAGTGGGCGCTAGACGGCAATTATCTGCATTTTTAGAGGTGATAAATTCTCTCTTCGCCTGGTGTACCGAGTTCTCTAATTTGCCGCAGAGGTGAGTGGCCGTTATGCCAGTTAGTGTGTTAGCTGGGGTATTGGGCTTTTCGGGGGGGGGCGGTACTGCAATGCTTGCCCAGGCAAACTCGAGGCGCTGATTTCGGGTTGGTTCCATAGACGAAAAAAGCCTTTTGCCGCTAGGCAAAAGGCTTTGGGTATTGAGTAGGAATCTACTGCTGAATGTATTGGCGCTTGCGCGCTACATCAATTCGTCTTGAGGGTGACGGTGTAGCTGAACTTCTGACCCGTCTCTTTGATGGAGAACGAGTATCGCAGCTTGGCTGCGGCACCATCGGTATAGGTGCTGCGCAGTGCAAAAGTCAGCGGTTGGCCAGTAGTGACTACCTGGCCATCCTTCAGGCCATCAAACGATGGTCGGATGGTCGAGTCAGTAGTCAGATTTTCCACTTTCAGATCCGTAATGGTGTAGTCGCTACCATTTGCCACCAGTTTGTAGTCAGCTAACTTATAGCTAGTGCCACAGTTTTCTGCACAGCTTGCAGTCGTTGTCAGTGTGGTGGTGTAGGGCCAAGTAACCAGGTTTTCGGTGATATCACCACCAATGGTGTTGCCAACGCTGTACAGCAATACGTTGTTGGTGGCAGCGACTTTGATCGTCAGCTTTGTCGCTTGGCTATTGTCCTTGCCATCGTTGACAACCAGGCTTACTACGTACTCGCCCACGCTGTCTGCGAGGAAGCTAGGCTTGGCAGCCGTGCTTGACGAGAGATAGGCCGTGCTGCCTTCTGGTTTAGACACCAAACGCCATTGGTACTTAATCGAGCTACCTTCAGCATCGGAGCTACCGCTGCCATCCAAGTTGACGGCGGTGCCATGGATTGCTTTGGTAACTTCTGCAATCACGGCAACCGGTGGTGTATTGGGCTTGGGCGCTTCGCCACCATCACTGCCATCGTCAGGCTCTACTCCGTCATCAATGGATGGGTCCGGATAAAGAGGGCCTGCCTGAACCAGGTTGCCCTTGCCGTCGGCGATACGCATGATGGTGACTTCAGGCGATGCATCTGGGGTTGGTCCTCCGTCACCCAGAATCCCGCGTGCAGCACCGTAGAAGCCCGAACCTATGCGGATGCGCTGCTGGTCGGCGCTGAGGGAGGTTGGCTCGCATACGAATCGGAACTGGAGCCAGAAATTCGTGAAGCAGGTGTAACCAGCATCCTTATCTTCTACGATGCCTTTGCCGGTTTTGACAAAATTCAAAATACGGTGCTTCATCGCCCCTGTATGGGGCACTACCGCCCAAGTTCCGATCAAACTGTCAACGCTATCTGCGTTTACGCCGAAGTAGTAGCGCTGAATGTTTAATGGCTCTTCACTGGGGAACTGAACCAACCCAGTTGCAGTGGTCGCAAATGTCAGCTCGGCTGGGCCAGAGTAGATCTCTTCAACGCCATCGGCTGCAGGGCCGCCCAAGTAACGTCCATCCTTGTATCTCATCATTTTGATTGATGGGGTATCTGGGGTTGGGATGGTGCTGGGGCTGTGAACTTGCAGGCCGATATGGAAGGTGGCTTTGCCGTTGCGATCGTAGTTGTAGACCGGCATAAACAGCGTGTGCTTGGCATTGGTGGGCTTTTGCACATCCAGCGAGATTCCCCGGCCGGCCTTGCCCGTGATTTCCTTGCCAACAATCCAGGTGCCCGCTTCGGGCAATGAGTTGCGGCGGAAATACTCGTACTTAACTAGCTTGTTTTCCGTGATGCGATAGGCCACTTTCTCTACGCGAGCACCCAGAATACGGCGCGCTGTGCCATCAGATCCGACCGTGATGCTGCCATGCAATTCATCAAGGCTACGCTGGATTGTCAGCGTTGTCGGCTTTTTGAGGGCTGAGCCGCTGCTAGTGTTGATTTCATCGCCAGCGCAGTTGAAGATGCGATCTGCGCCGGAGTATTCACACTCCATGTAACCATACTGCTTTGAGTCGGCTGTGTCGAAGCGGTGAACGGTGAAATTCTCACTTTTCGTGTAAGGCCAACCAGCATTCATGTCGGGATTGAGCGCTAATTGAGAACCTACACCGATGTCGGTAAAGTAGGTCTTCACAGGCTGGTCATTCTCATCGAACTCTACAATCGCCCAGCGCTCGGAATAAGCTTTGTCCGACCATTGATCTTCCGGCATGCTTTCGTAGTTGAAACGCTGCATGCGCTTGGCCTTTTCACCAGGCAGTTTGATGACTGCGGTGGTTCGGCTGGTGAATGTGACTTCGACTTCGCCAGCATCAGCTGCTTCTACGCCATCCCTAGGTGGGCTACCAAAGTAAGGTCCGTCCTTGTACTGCTTTAGGGGGGCGACAACTTTGTTGTCTACAACCGTACCCGTGGCCATGTGGAACGTGGGTGTGCCGTCTTTGTTGTAGTTGTACAGCTGCATCAGGAAGATGCCATCTTGCACATCAATACCCATGCCGCGACCTGGCTTACCGGTAAGTTCGTTTGTGATAATCCAGTTGCCGTTTTGCGGCGTGATGGTATTGGCGGCCCAACTTGCGGAAAACGCACAAGATATCAGAGCAGCTGTGATGCTTTTGGAGATCAGTTGCATGTGTATTTAAGAGTGGATGTACAGGTGCGGAAATACATTCCGAACCGGTCGAGGGCGTAGCTGCGACTGCAGTTAAACCGATCTATTTTAGATGCTTAGCCGGCACGAGTCCAAAAATGGGCCAAACAGGCTGCAAAACTTGAGGCAAGTTACAGCCTGTTGTGGCCCGTATACCTTAAGACTGCAGAGCAGCCTTAACCGCTGCCGATACCTGGCCCATATCGGCCTTGCCTGCTAATTTGGTCTTGACTGCGCCCATCACTTTGCCCATGTCGCCTGGGCCTGAGGCACCGATTTCGGCGACGATGGCGTTGACAGCAGCGGTCACTTCTTCGGCCGACATGCGCTCGGGCAGGTAGGCTTTCAGGGTGTCAATTTCGGTCTTTTCCTTGTCGGCCAGGTCTTGGCGCTGGGCGGTTTCATAGGCAGCGATGCTGTCTTTGCGCTGCTTGATCATTTTGTCGACGATGGCGATGACCATGGCGTCGTCCACCTCTACACGCTCGTCTACTTCCTTTTGCTTCATGGCGGCTTGCAGCAAGCGGATGGTGCCCAGGCGCTCACTGTCCTTGGCACGCATGGCGGTCTTCATGTCTTCGGTAATCTGTGCTTTCAGGCTCATGGCATTCTCCAAAGAAGGCAGGCCGGAGAGAGTCAGCGGCGGTCTGCCGGACGGGCGTGGCAGGCAATGGTGCTGCCGCCCAAAAACAAAAACCCGCGCCTGGCGTCCCGAGCGCGGGTGATTTCACGGCCTTGTGTCAATACATCAACAAGGCGACGTGAGAGCTGCGATCAGTACAGCTTCTTAGGCAGTTGCATGCTGCGAACGCGCTTGTAATGGCGCTTAACAGCAGCTGCCTTCTTGCGCTTACGTTCAGCCGTTGGCTTCTCGTAGAACTCGCGAGCGCGCAGGTCGGTCAGCAGGCCCAGCTTTTCGATGGTGCGCTTGAAGCGGCGCAGAGCAACGTCAAAGGGTTCGTTTTCTTTTACACGGATAGTCGTCATTAGCTAATGTTTCCAAACATTTGGTGCCAACAGCGGGTTTTTGGGAAGATCGCGCCCAAAAGCCATGAATGGCGGTTGTGCCCTGTCATCTAACTAGTATTGGCAGACAGGGCTTTGCCAGCGAAGACGAAGATTATAACCAGATTTAAAACGGAATGTTGGTATTTTGCTTTGAGCGCAGCTTGGGCAACAACGTCACCAAGCGGTCCGCCGCGGCTTTAAGGCTAGGTAGCAGCAGCAAAAACAGTGGTAGCGCTGCGGCGAGCTGGTGCTACGGTGTATCAAGGATGGTCGCACGCTTGCGCTTGCGTCATCGCCATAGCGCAGGCGTGTGCGCTGGCCCACGCCCACTGAAAGTTGTAGCCACCCAGCCAGCCCGTGATGTCCACCACCTCGCCGATAAAGTACAGGCCCGGCTGGGCTTTGCTCTCCATCGTTTGCTGCGACAGCGCGCTGGTATCCACGCCGCCCACGGTCACCTCGGCTTTTTTGTAGCCTTCGGTGCCGGTTGGTGTCAGTTCCCAGCGGGACAGGCGCTCTGCCAGGCGTAGCAGGGCTTTGTCGCTGGCCTCGGCGATAGGGCGCTGCCAGTCGGTGTCTTGCGCCACCCAGGCATCGGCCAGGCGGCTGGGCACGATGGCCGCTAGCTCGTTGGCGATGAGTTTGCGCGAGCGTTGTTTGGCTGTCAGCAGCAAATCGGCCACATCCACATCGGGCACCAGGTTGATGGACAGTGGCGTGCCGGGTTGCCAGTAGCTGGAGATTTGCAAGATTGCCGGGCCGGACAGGCCTCGGTGAGTGAAGAGCAGATCCTCACTGAAATCCATGCGTGCTTTTTTGCTGCCGGTGCTGATGATGACGGGCAGCGCCAGCCCTGCCAGTTGCGAATAGGGCGCCCAGGCCGTGCCGTCAAAAGTCATAGGCACCAAGCCTGGCACACGTGGCACCAGCGGTAGTCCGAACTGCTCAGCCAAACGGTAGCCAAAATCAGTCGCGCCAATCTTTGGTATCGACAGGCCGCCGGTGGCGATAACCAGGTTATGTGCTTGCACAGCGCCACGGTCTGTATTGATTTGATAGCGGCTGGCGCCTGCTGGGTGGGCGCTATCGGTCAATTTATCTATAGTTTTGACAGCGCAAGGCTGCCAGCGCTGCACACCGCCGGCTGCGCATTCGGCCAATAGCATGGAGATAATGTCCTCGGCGGAGCGGTCGGCAAACAGCTGGCCTTTGTGCTTCTCGTGGTGGGCAATGCCATGTTTATCGACCAAGGCGACAAAATCAGCTGGCGTAAATCGCGATAGTGCCGAGCGGCAGAACTGCGGGTTGTGGCCCACAAAATGTTTGTGTGGCGCGCGTACATCCAGATCGCGGTTGGTGAAGTTGCTGCGCCCGCCGCCGGAGATACGAATTTTCTCGGCCACCTTGTCCGCATGGTCGATCAGCAAAACCTTTAAGCCGCGCTGCCCCGCTTGCGCAGCGCAGAACAGGCCAGCGGCGCCGGCGCCGATGATGACGGCGTCAAATTGCGGGAGTGGGGTAGAGGCGGGCATGCGTGATTACTATGATTTTAGGAGCTACTAGCGCCCGTTGGGCAGGCGTCAGGGCCTGTTTTTTATAAATAGATGCACAGGCGCAGAGGGCGCATTATCGGCGATCTGCAGCAATCGCCCCCAGTCGTGCCATGCAATGCCAGGCTTTCTTGAGTGTTTGGCCGTCGTAGCCGCCACTGGCCTGCGCTTGGCCCAGATGGGCGGGTGTGAGTGCGCTGCCGCCTGCAAAGCGTGCCTGCATGTCGTGCAGCGCGTCCGCAATCGGCCGGCCGCGGTACTGCGCAGCGGCATCCAGCATGGCGGTGGTAAATCGGTAGCCAGAATGAAAGCGCACCAGCACACCGCAGCGTCTGGCGGTATCGGCAATGGCGGTATTGGCAAAGCTCGCGTCCAGCACGATAGCGACCACATCGCGCGTAAGCAGCAGGCTGCTGTGTACCTGGGCTTCTACGTAGTGGTCCAGCGGGTCGGACAGGGCCAGGCACTGCAGCTGTTGCCAATCCATTTGCGACCACAGACCAAGGTGCTGCGGCTGCCAGTAGCTATCGGGGTCGCAAAAGCTACTGTAGCTGGCGGCGGCAGGGTGCAGCTGTAGCCAGGCTGAGCCAAAGCGGGGCGCTGCGCCATGGCCGCATGGGCTGGTGTGGCTGAGCGAGCTTAAATCGACGGCTCCGTATACCGGTCGTTCGCAGGGCGGAGCATTGTCGTAGGCGCCACCAAACCAGTTGTGCTCCCACTGCCAGCGTTGGCCGCCTGGCTCGGGGCTATAGCTGCCATTGCTACAACCGCTTTCAAACTGTGAGAGATAACGGCCGCTGTGGGCCAAACGGGCGATGATGGGGGTACCGCCTACCAGCCAATCTGGGTGAAAGTGGATGTGGATAGCCGCCAATGCCGGTGCAGGGGCTGGGCGGTGCAGGCCGCGCTGATGCATGGCGTGCAATGCGCTTTGCTGCGCTTGGCTTAGGGCGGGTGTTTGCTTGCTCGGGGCTGCCATAGTGCAGGCAAGCATAGCAAGACAGGGGGGCTGCCACCGCACAATAGACGCGGCCCTGGTGCATCGCTGTACCGACGCCGTATACGCTGGCCTCCCCTCCCTCTCTATTATTTTTGGCGCTTGTTGTACTGGTGTACAGGCTGGAGTGCCTGTCTCGCTCGCATATTTTTTACGCTAAGGGATTCATGCAAAGGATTTTTCAGTTGCCCAACCAAATTCATTTAATGAATCTGGCTGGGGTAACTAAGCCAGTGATCGAAAAAGTACATGTGTGATGGGGTGTACAGTTTTTAATCAAAGAGTATGAAAGCAATAGCAGCTCCGTGTCGATGACAGGTGCGGTGGCGCTCTTTTTTAGGGGCGTTGTAGTGCGTGGTTGCTGCCGCCTTCTGTGGCGATACATTCAACTCCCCCCGCCGTTACGCCATGCATTGTGATGTTTTGTTGATACGAGTGATTAAGCAATCATTTCATCGATAGGGTGGCGAACGCGCAAGAAACAGCTTGCAAGCTGGCGTGGCGTGCTGACTGTAGCTGCGCGGCAGGCGCGGGGTGTGGAGCAGATGTCCTGTGGCGGCCAACAGCTTCTACAATCGGCGCCATGCGACTCCCCCACCACCAACTCACGATGACTGTGCTCATGTCGCCTGACATGGCCAACTTCTCCGGCAATGTGCACGGCGGCGCTATCTTGCGCCAGCTCGACAATGTGGCGTATTCCTGCGCCAGCCGTTATGCCGGGCGCTATGTGGTCACGTTGAGCGTGGATCAGGTGATGTTTTTGGAGCCCATCCATGTGGGTGAGTTGGTAACGTTCTTGGCTAGCGTGAACTACACCGGAACCTCGTCGATGGAAGTGGGCATCAAGGTGGTGGCCGAGAATATTCAGCAGCGCAGCGTGCGCCATGTCAACAGCTGCTTTTTTACGATGGTGTCGGTGGATGACGACCGCAAGCCCGTGCCCGTACCTGTGTTGACGCCTGAGACTGTGGATGAGAAACGCCGCTGGAATGCCGCGATTACCCGTAAAGAACTGCGCAAAGAGTTGACCCGCCGCTTTGCTGAGACACGCCAAGTCGAGGTGGCGCCCAGCGCAGACAACGGCAGTGCCAAATAGCAACTCCGCCGTATGCAAACAAAAAAGCCAGCAACTTGTGCTGGCTTTTGTATTGCAGGGCGAAGCGATCAGCGTGCTTTGAAGGCGTCTGCAGGGAAGTCGGAGAACACACCGTCTACGCCTAGCTTGTAGAACAGCTGGTACTCGGCGATTGGGTTGCCCTGGAAGGTGCTGGCCAGGCGGGATGGATCGCTGCGGAAGGTGAATGGGTGGACGAAGAGCTTCAGGGCGTGCGCATCCGTTACCAAGTTGCTGGCGGTCAGCATGACGCGGTCGCGCTCATCAATCTTGCCGTCGCCGTTCAGGTCGTCCGGCTTGTTGTCGTTGTTTTTGTCCAGGTACTGGTAGGACACCACATAGGGCTTCCACGGACCGATGCCGTCGGCATATTGCTGGATGTTGGCCAAGCCTGCCTTGGTGACCATATCCGCGTAGGTGGTTTTGTCACCCGCTACAGCCAGGTCATACGGGCGGCCATAGGTGCCTGATACATCAATAGTGCCATCTGCTTTGACATCATCGGCATCAAGCAGTTGTACCAAGCGCAGATCGGTTTTTTTGCGCAAAGCCTTGAGATTGCCTACTTCAAAGGACTGGATGAATACGCGCGACGTTTTTGCGCTGTAACCCTCGTCTTTCAGGAGTTGCAGCAATTTGTCTTCTATCGGCAGGCCCAGGTCTTGGTGGTAAGTAGGGTGCTTGGTCTCGATATACAGGCCCACATTTTTTTTGTTGGTGCTGTTGTATTGCTTGAGCTGGGTGATGATTTCTTTGAGGGTGGGGATGCTGAAGCGGTCGTTGTACTGTTGATCGCGGTTGGCAAAGGGCTGGCGCGCGCGCAGGGTTTTTAGCTCAGACAAGGTGAAATCGGACACAAACCAACCCGTTTCGCGCACACCATCCACTACTTTGGTAGTTTTGCGGTCCGCAAACTGTTGCAGGGCGGATACGTTGGTGGTGTCGGTGATATTGGGCTCATGACGGGCCACGAGCTCGCCATCTTTGGTGACGACGATATCGGGCTCAATGTAATCCGCACCTTGCTGCATGGCCAGTAAATAGCCTTCTAGCGTGTGATCGGGGCGCAGGCCAGCGGCGCCTCGGTGGCCAATCACCAAGGGCAGATCGCCGTTGAGCGTGGGGTACTTGGGTTTGCCACCGCCGCCATCATTGCCATCGCCGGGGCCAAACTCGGTATTGCATGCTGTTAAAACGGTGGCGGCGATGGCGGTCAGGCCGATAACCAGAATACGTCGTGTGCGCATGTCGATAGTGCTCCTTGCTGTGCGGTTTTTATATGGAGCGCTGTCAACATGCCGCATGGTTAATTGGCTAATTGCAAACCGCAATAGCGGAAGGCTGCTCCATAAGTGAATCGCTATCGTATCCGCAAAATTCGGAGAAATCGCGACGTTCCCCATTGCAAAGTGAGGCTGTTGCTTGCGCTGCCAAAGCCACGCAATGCACCACATCGCCCACCACAATAATGCTGGGGCTGGCGAGGTGTTCTCGCTCCAGGGTGGCTGGTAAATCCGCCAAGCTGGTAACCGCATGGCGCTGCTGGGGCAGGCTTGCGTTCTGTACTACGGCAACGGGGGTGCCGCCAGGCAGGCCGGCCAGCAGGCCTTGGCTGATGCTGCTGGCGCTCGCTACACCCATGTAAATGACGAGGGTGAGCCGCGCATCATTTGCGGTGCGCGCCAGCTGCGCCCAGTCAGGCATATGGCCGCCGGGTTTGGTGTGGCCAGTAACAAAGCAGACGCCACGTGCGTGGTCTCGGTGTGTGAGCGGTGCGCCCAAGCTGGTGAGGGCGGCCAGGCCCGCGGTGATGCCGTTGATGACTTTTGCATTCACCCCATGGCCGCGCAAAAACTCAACTTCCTCACCGCCTCGGCCAAAGATGAACGGATCGCCCCCTTTGAGGCGCACCACTTTCTCGCCGTTTTGCACCTCTTGCAGCATCAGCCGCTGGATAAAGGCCTGGGGAGTGCTCTGGCAGCCGCCGCGTTTGCCCACATGCACCACACGAGCGCTTGGCTGTACCCATTCCAAAATAGCGTCGTTCACCAAATCATCAACCAACAGCACGGTGGCTTGGCGGATGGCTTTGGCGGCGGCAATGGTCAGTAAATCAGGGTCGCCCGGGCCTGCGCCTACGAGCGTGCAGCTGCCTTGGCGGGCTGTGATGGTGGAGTTGTGCATCGTGGTTACTCCTGATTAGATAGCTGCTAGCGCTTGCTGGGTGGGCGCTAGGGGCGTATTTTTTATTAAATCTACTAACGCGTGAATGTGCTGCACCTGCTGGGTCAGTGCATCAGGCACGGGTAGTGCGCCGTCCAACACTGCTTGGGTGTAGCGGGCGGTGGTGTCTGCATCTATGGCTTCAGGCAGGCCTGGTATTTGAGACTGCGTGCCGGCTTCGCGTGGGGCCAGTAGCTGGTAGTGGCCGCGCAGAAAACCGTCGTACTGCGGCGTGCGTCGCGGGTCGGCGCAGACTTCGCCCTCCAGCCCGCGTGAGAGCAAGGCGTTGGCTTGCAAGCCGTGTAAGGTGGTTTGCAACATGGGCAGGTATTCGGGGTGGGTGTAGCTGCCCAGCAGCAGACTGTCGCCGATAGCTGGTTGCAGCAGCTTGGCCACGCTGTGGCCCGGGTTGCGCAGGCCGACTATGGCGCGTACCGCCAGCAAGCGCGCCAGGCCCGGCAGCAAGGTTGCGGTGTGAACGGAGACTAGCTCGCCCGCCTTTACATCACCGGCGTGGGAGCAAGGCGTGATGCCTAGGCGCTCTAGCACCGCAAAGGCTGTGGTGCGGCTGGCCTCGGTCTGCATGCCGTGGATGAGTACCGGCAGCCCCTGGCGTGCCAACAGCAGGGCGAGTAGTGGCGTGAGTGTGGGCAGACGGCGTGCACCGTTGTAGCTGGGGATGATGACCAGCGGGCCGCTGGCAGCACTAAAGCGGGCGATGCGGGCGTGCACGGCATCCCACAGGCCACACATCTCGTCCGCCGTCTCGCCCTTGATGCGCATGGCGATGCAGAAGGCCCCCACTTCGTAATCACTGACGTGGCCATCCAGAATCTGGCCCAGCAGATCAGCCGCCTGGGTGCGATCGAGTGCCTTGGCGCCGCGCGCGCCGCGTCCAATCTCTTTGATGTAGTGCTGTATGGCCATGGTGGGCTAGGGTGTTTCGGTAGATTTGCATATTATTTTAGGTTTAATAGATTAAAAAATAATATAAAAAATCATCCCGCCATGCACTGGGGCAAGAAAAAACCCGCACGGATCAAACCGGTGCGGGCTGTATCAATCAAGCAGGCAATCGCCTATTTTCCCTTGTTGTCAAAGCGCTGAAAAATCGTCGCTACGACAGGGCCAGAGATGTTGTGCCACACACTAAAAATGGCGCTGGGCACAGCGGCCAGTGGTGAGAAATGCGCAGTTGCCAGTGCTACGCCCAAGCCAGAGTTTTGCATGCCCACCTCTATCGCCAAGGTTTTGCGCTTGGGCACACTCATGCCAAACAGCTTTGCCAAGCCATAGCCAAGCAAATAGCCTAGGCCGTTGTGCAGTACTACTACGGCAAAAATCATCAGCCCACTGGTCGCAATGCGCTGTTGGCTACCCGCCACCACGGCGGCCACGATTGCCACAATGGCGACGACAGAAACCAGCGGCAGCACCTCGACAGCGGCCTTCACCTTGTCGCGCAGCAGCGTCTGGCAGATCACGCCTAACAGGATGGGCAAGATCACGACTTGCACGATGGACCAGAACATGGCCGCGGCACTTACCTCAATCCATTGGCTGGCCAGCAGATAAATCAGCGCGGGGGTGACGACTGGTGCCAGTAAGGTGGTGACCGAAGTGATTGCCACCGACAGCGCTACATCGCCACGGGCCAAAAAGGTCATCACATTAGATGCCGTGCCGCCAGGGCAGCAGCCTACCAAGATGACGCCCACGGCCACTTCAGGCGGTAGTTGCAGCAGCTTGGCCAGTGCCCAGGCCAGCGCAGGCATGATGACGAACTGGCCGACCACGCCAATGGCCACGTCGCGCGGGCGGCGTAGCACTTCGCGGAAATCGTCTTTGGATAAAGTCAGTCCCATTCCGAACATGATGATGCCCAGCAGAGGCACGATGTAGGGACCAATCCACTTGAAATAATCGGGGGCGAAGAAGGCGAGGACGGCGAACAGCAACGTCCAGATGGCAAATGTCTTGCCGACAAACTGGCTCAGGCGAGCGATAGCCTGCATGGTGAAACCCTTACGAAAACTCAAAAAAGATAGCATTTAGCGCTAGGTAGGCAAGCGCTAGAGGCATAAATTACCATGTGTCAGTGGTGTAAGCGATCCTGAGGTGGGAGGGTGCTTGCACGCAGGCTTGCGGGGGTGGTGCAAGCAAGGTCTTCTGCGCGTTTGGCGCTGGCAAGAGGGATGGATCTTAGTAAGGTTGCCAAAGCAACTGTTTGTGCTTGGGATTTATGTCTAATTGTTGGGGCATTTAGCTAGGGGCCAGGCTAGCCGCCTCGACAATTAACGAAGTTTTGCGCTGGGCGTGCTTGCCTTGTGACGAGTAGGCCCTAATATCAGCAATCTGTGCCATGCCCCGCAGGGGCTTTTGAAAGGAAATCCTATGTCCGTATCTCCATCGATGGTGGAAGAGCTCCTGTCCCAGTTGCAAGGCGCGCCTATGCAGCAAATGGCACAAAGTTTGGGCGAAAGCCCTGAGCAGACCCAGCAAGCTGTGAGCGCAGCCATCCCCATGATGCTGGGTGCCTTGGGCAACAACGCGCAAAGCGCGGGTGGTGCTGAGGCGCTGTTTGGCGCACTGCAGCGCGACCATGCAGGCGGCCCGGATCTGGGTGGTCTGCTCGGATCGCTGCTGGGCGGCGGTGCAGGCGGTGGCCAAGCGGCTGGTGGTTTGGGCGGTATGTTGGGCAGCCTGCTGGGTGGCGCCATGGGTGGCGGCGCACAGGCTGCCCCTGCATCTTTGGATGCAGGCGGCATTTTGGGCAACATCTTTGGCGGCCAGCAAGACCAAGTGTCGAGCAATCTGGGCCAAGCCACCGGCCTGGGCGGTGGCAATGCTGGCAATCTGCTCAAAATGCTTGCACCGATTGTGATGTCGTTCTTGGCACAACGGGTGATGGCAGGTGGCATGAGTTCGTCCGACCTGGGTAATGCCCTGGGCCAGGAAAAGGCCAATGTGCAGCAGCAAGGCGGCCTGGGCGGTGGTCTGCTGGGATCGCTGCTGGACCAGAACGGCGATGGCAAGCTGGATGTAAGCGATCTGATGAAGATTGGTGGCTCGTTCTTGGGCGGCCGTCGCTAAGTTCATTCTTTAGGCCCCACTATCGGCCCCAATACCTTCCTGTCTCGCAGGGTGGTGTTGGGGTTTTTTGATGTCCGAAGGCCAGACGGCCTACACTTTCGCCCTATGAGTTTGCTGATTTTGGGGATCGAATCCTCGTGTGATGAAACCGGTGTGGCCTTGGTGCGCACGCGTGATGATGGCGCCGTGCCACAACTGCTAAGCCACGCGCTTTATAGCCAAATCGACATGCACCGTGCCTACGGCGGCGTAGTGCCTGAGCTGGCCAGTCGTGACCATATTCGCCGCGTTCTACCTTTGACCCAGCAGGTGCTGGACGACGCACAATCCACCTTGCAAGACGTGGATGCGATTGCTTTTACACGCGGCCCTGGCTTGGCCGGCGCGTTATTGGTAGGGTCAGGTGTGGCCTGCGCACTGGGCGCAGCGCTGGACAAGCCCGTGTTGGGCGTGCATCACCTGGAAGGCCATTTGCTGTCGCCTTTTTTGAGCGAAGACCCGCCCCAGTTCCCTTTTGTGGCGCTTCTGGTATCGGGAGGCCACACGCAGCTGATGCGGGTGGATGGTGTGGGACGCTACGAGATTTTGGGCGAGACCATTGATGACGCCGCCGGCGAGGCTTTCGATAAATCCGCCAAGCTGCTGGGCTTGCCATACCCTGGCGGCCCGGAGCTATCGCGCTTGGCGCAAACGGGCGACCCGGCTGCATTTAAGCTACCGCGCCCGCTGCTGCACAGTGGCGATCTGGATTTCTCCTTCGCAGGTCTGAAAACCGCTGTGCTGACCCAGGCTAAAAAGCTGGGCGATGATTTGGAAGCACGCAAGGCCGATTTGGCTGCATCCACGCAAGCTGCGATTGTCGATGTACTGGTCAAAAAAACCATGACGGCCTTGAAAGAGACGGGCATGGACCGTGTGGTGGTAGCTGGTGGCGTGGGGGCCAACCGCTTGCTGCGCGAGCAACTGAACGAGGCCTGTGCCAAGCGCAAAGTGCGTGTGCACTACCCCGAGCTGCACCTGTGTACCGACAATGGAGCCATGATTGCCATGGCCGCTGCCATGCGCATACAGGCCGGGCAACAAGAGGCGACCAAGGAGTACGCTTTTGATGTGAAGCCGCGCTGGCCGCTGGACTCTATCGTGGCGAAAGAAGTGACTGTTTGACAGAACGCCACAAACAATAAAAAAGGCCGTGAACTTCACGGCCTTTTTTATTGTTTTGACGCTTACTGAATCGCCAGTGTTTGCACTTGCGGTTCTGGCTGTTGTGTTGCCAAGGTCAAGGTCAGCACTCCGTTCTCTAGCGTTGCTTTGGACTGCGCCAGGTCAATGCTGGCAGGTAGCTTCCAGGCGCGTTGCACGCTGCGAGGTGCGCCTTCAACGCTGTTTAAACGCACAGTTTTATCTTGTAGGGCAATCGTTAGTTGCTCACGAGTCAAGCCGGGTACATCGAGCGCAATGATGAAGGTGTTGCCGTCTTGGCGAACCTGCTCCTGCGCAGCAGGTGCTGCCGTGGTGGATTGCAAAAAACGTTGTAGCGCTGCATCCATGGCAGCAGGCGATACGGTAAAAGCAGAGCGGTGCAGAGGGGTCATGATCATCGTCAATCCTTTTCAATCAATGCAGCGTCTTGCTGCGGTATGACTGGTAATTGGATGGTGTTGCGGTGATTTCAAGAGAAATTAGCTGCTTTTTATTTTTGCAGTATCGCTCTTGAATCACCGCCAATCATGTCCATATTGCGTGCCCGTAAGCGGATTTATGGCGTACTGAAATTGGCTGGATCGGGTGTGCGCTGCTGGCGCGCTTTGCTCTTCAAATAGGCCCGTGCTGCAGCTTCGGCCTGCGGCGAGTTGCTGCTTTCGCTATTGGTCTCAATACTATCTACAACGCGATCAGGCGCAGGTGCCGCGCCACTGCGGGCGCGTTTGATGGCTTGGCCAAGCTCGATCACGGACATGGCGTAGAAGCTGGAGAGGTTGTAGCGCGTGATGGTGTAGAAGTTTTGTGTGCCAGCTACGTACTGGGTTTCGGCGTCACCGTTTTTCAGCTCGATCAGAGCCAACTGGGCTGTGCTGGTGTTCCCTGGCGGTGCTACTTGCACGCCATTGGCGGCCATGTCGGCGGCGCTAAAACTGGGCTTGATGTCGGGCTCCAGCAAGGTGGCCAGCTGCCCTGAGTTGCTGCGCACATCCACATCGTAGTAGGCGGGTTGGCCGCGCTGCCAGCCGTGGGCGACAAAATAGTTAGCGACGGAGCCGATGACATCAGCCTTGTCGGTGAACAAGTTGATCTTGCCGTCATTGTCAAAATCCACCGCAAAGCTGGACCAGCTAGTTGGCATGAACTGCGGCATGCCCATGGCGCCCGCATAGCTGCCCACGGTGTCAAATGGGTTGGCGTTGTTCAAGTAGGCGGTGGTCAAAAACTGTTCGAGCTCACCACGAAAGTACTTGGCGCGATCAGCGGCGCGCGGGTGGCTGGCCGGGTAGTCAAAGGCGAGAGTTGCAAGCGAATCGACCACAGTGAAGTTGCCCATTTGCTGGCCGTAGATGGTCTCAACACCGATGATGCCGACGATGTACTCGGCAGGTACACCATAGGTTTGTTCTGCGCGGGCCAGCAGGGCTTCGTTCTCGTTCCAAAAGCGCAGGCCAGCGCGAATGCGGATGGGTTCGACGAAACGGCTGCGGTAGGCGCGCCAGTTTTTAACACCGGCCGGGCCGGTGCGCGGCGTCATCAGGCGCTGCACGGTGGCATTAAAGCGCGCTTGGTTGATGCTGGCGCGTAGCCAGGCTTCGTCGATATGGCGACGCGCAGCGACTTCGCGCACAAAGGCATCGGCTTGCGGGTTTTGCGCGTAGCTGGTGGCCGTGGTGGGTGAGTCGATGTCTCGATTTTTCTTAGTAATTTTTTGTGCATTAGCGCCCGTCAGGCAGGCGCTAGCAGCTATCAAAACAAGAGTATTTTGGAGAATTCGGTGCATGGGGTTTTATACCTTGTTTGTTGCAGGTTTCAGCTGCGACCAAGGTAGTTCTCGTAACTGTTTACGTAAGTGGGTGATGGCGCTTTTGGTGGGTGTGCCGCCACTGGGCTGTGCGTAGCGCAACTGCTCCATAGCGTGCAGCCAATTCGCAAAGGCCTGGGCGTGTTGTGGCGCATGGCGGCGCACGGCATGCGCCAGAACGCGCGGCGTGGCGCTATCCGGGCTGTCGATGCCTGCTTTTGCCAAGCGCTGGCGTGCGTTGGCCAGCATGGCTAACCATGGATCGGTATGGCGGCGCTGGTACTGCAAGGCCATGGCGGCAATGAGTGCGCTGGTCAAGATCAGTACACCCAGAATACGCACCAGATCTACCCAATTGGGGCTGGACAGCCCGAGCTTGCTCAGCAGGTTCATCTGTTCGCGCTGTGTGTAGTTCAGCACCCATTGGTTCCAGCTGTTGTTGACAGCCTCCCAGACGGCGCGCATGTGCTGGATGGTGCTGATGGCCGCGGCACTGTCGACATTTATGCCCATAAAGTTGGGTTGGTTGAGGCGCCGCGCAGCGCCAATGCGGCCAGGGCTAACGGCACCAGTCGGGTCGATGCGTACCCAGCCGTCGTGCTCGCCCAGCCAAACCTCGGCCCAGGCATGGGCATCGGCCTGGCGCACGGTCCAGTAGCCGTCTACACCATTGGCCTCGCCGCCTTGGTAACCGGTGACGATGCGGGCGGGTACGCCAGCGCTGCGCAGCGCAATTACAAAGGCTGCCGAGATATGCTCGCAAAAGCCTTCTTTGCGATCAAACCAGAACTCGTCTGCCGCTTGACCGGTATAGACGCCGGGATCAAGCGTGTAGGTGTAGCCTCCGCTGCGCAGTTGGGCTAGCAAACGCCGAACCAGTTGCAGGTTGCGATCAGGGCTGTCGCCAATCTCGCTCACCAGTTGCTGTACCCAGGCTTGTGTGCGCGGGTTGCTGGCAGCAGGCAGGCGGCGGTTGAAGGCTAGCTCGCGGTTATTGGTCTGCATGCCAAAGCGGTAGTCCAGGTGGCTTTGCATGGCGATGCGTGTGACCTCATTGATTGGCTGGTTGCTCAGCCATTGCAAATCACCGCTGGCGTAGGCGCGGCCGCGTGGCAGTTGCGGTGCCTCGGTGGTCAGGTCCAGTGCTAGCAGCCAGGGCTTGCGGTGCGGCTCCAAGGTTAGCTCGTAACGAAGTGGCTCGCCGGTGGTGGCAACATCCGCCAAAGACTTGTCGCCGGATGGGCGAAAGCTGGGTGTAGTGCGCCATGTCGTGCCATCAAAATCCGACAGCACCGGGCCGCGCCAGTACAGCTGGTTGCTGGGTGGTGGGCGGTTGCTGGGTGTATCAAACTTGACTCGGAAAGCAATGCCCTCATCCATGGCCAGCGAGGCCATATTGCCCACCGTCATCTCATCAGAAAGCCCCGTCTTGCCAGCTTGGTTATTGGGCACTCCCCACAGTGGTGCCATGCGAGGGAAGAGCACAAACAGCGCCAGCGTTAGCGGCGCGCCAATCACAATCATCTTGAGCGACAAGCCGGCAGCAAACTTGAGTGATGACTCGCCCACCGGCATATGCGCATTGACCAGCGCGCTTAGTAAGCCGACCAAGCCTATGGCGATGGCAAGCGCCGTGAGCAGTGATTGCGAGTGCAGAAAATTAGCCAGCAGCGCGAAAAAACCAAGGAAGAACACCACCATGGCATCGCGCCGGGCGCGCATCTCCAGTGTTTTGAGCGCAAGCAACATGGTGACGAGGGTTACGCCTGCCTCTGAGCCAACAATGGTTTTGTAGCTCATCACCGTTAAGCCGATGACAAGGGCCAGCAAGGCCACCAGCGGCCAGCGCCCAGGCAGCGATTTTTGCCGCACAGCCAGCGTAGCGCGCCAAGCCAGCATGGCATAAGCCAGGGCCGATGCCCAGATAGGTAGCGACGCGGTCAGCGGCAGCAGCACCCAGCCCACGACGGCGAGCAGAAACAGCGTATCGCGCACATCGCGCGGCAAGGTAGACCACCAGCCGGTGCTGGTTTTTGGAGTGGATATCGTTGCCATCGTTGGTTTAGGCCAAGGCCAGCGCACGCAGGCAGGCCAGGCGGTGTTCGGGGCCGCTGTCGACTGCGATCTCATTAGCGGCTGTGATACGCAGGCCATAGCGCAGGCCTTGCTGGTCGGCCATCAATACCCATGCGGCCAGGCGTGATAGCTGTGCTTCGCGGTCGACGAGGCCTGCGCGGCTGGCGTCCAGCCACAGGTCTTGTTGGGCCTGGTGCTGGTTGTCGCGCACCACAAAATGGCCGGCACCCGTGGCGAGCGCTGTGGCGGCTTTCTTCCACACCACCAGTTTGAGAGGATCGCCCCGGCGGTAGCTGCGTACGCCATCAAATTCGCCGCTGGCGGCGCGCAGGCTGGCACTGGTGCCGCTGCCTGCATCGGCTGCGCCTAGCGGCAGTGGCGGTGGGTTTGGCTCGGGGCTAGGGTAGACCAAGGCCTGCTCTGCGCTGCGAAACACGGTCCACATGCGGAACACGCCAAGCGGGAAGCGCGTCTCTGTCACCACGGCAGGTAGCGGTTGCAGGCCACGTCGCTCAGCCAGGGTTGCGAGGTGGACGGTGGCGCTGGCCTGGGCGGGAATGTTGGCCATGCTTAGACCCTGCTCGTGGTACAGACGTACACCCAGTGCATAGCGTGCGCGGTGGCTCGTGTTGTCAAGGTGCAGGCTGACGCGCACGGCCTGGCCAGCAAACTGCGCCTCTGGCGCTTGCAAGGCCAACTGCAGGCCCAGCAGGTTGCGGTAGCCAATGCCGATGGATACCAAGGCAGCGCCGGCTAGCATAAAGGTCAGCAAAAAGCCCAGATTGAGCTGAAAGTTGATGCTGGCAATCAACAGGATCAGCAAGGTCACGCCCAGCATGCAGCCTGCACGGGTGGGTAGCAAATACAGGTTGCGGCGGGTGATAGGGTGGGTGGTGGACTGCGTCAGCTTGTCCAGCCACCACAGGCGTAGGCGCTGGCGCAGGCTGTGGTGTAAAAAGGCTTGCTGGCGGCCGTCCTTAGGCGATTTATTGCTCACTTTATTGAAGCGCAACGCTGTCCATCATGGCGCGTACTTGCTCCACTGCGCTGCGCCCCGATGTGCTGACAGGCACCAGGCGGTGCGCCGTGGTTTGCGGCAAGATGGCTTGTACATCGTCAGGCGCCACATAGTTGCGGCCGTGGATGAGCGCCTGCGCTTTGGCTGCACGGATCAGACCAATACCGGCGCGCGGGGATAAGCCTTGCACAAACCATTTGCCTGATCGCGTGGCCGCAATCAGTGCTTGCACATAGTGGATCAACGCATCGCTGGTGCGAACGCTGGTAACTTCTTGCTGCAAAAACTTTAGTTCTACCGCAGAGGTGAGCGCAGGCAGTTGGTTGGCGATGTCTCGGTGGCCCTGGCCGGCTAGCAGCTGGAACTCGGCCGCCTGGTCCGGGTAGCCCAGCGATATGCGCATTAAAAACCGGTCGAGCTGGCTTTCGGGCAGCGCGTACGTGCCTAGCTGTTCTAGTGGGTTTTGTGTGGCGATGACGAAAAACGGCTGTGGCAGCGGGCGCGTTGCACCTTCCACGGTCACCTGCTTTTCCTCCATCGCCTCTAGTAATGCGCTCTGGGTTTTAGGGCTGGCGCGATTGATCTCGTCCGCCAGCAAAATCTGGGTGAAGACGGGGCCGGGATGAAAAACGAAGGATTGCTGTTCGCGCTCATAAACTGACACGCCGGTCAGGTCGCTGGGCATCAAATCTGCGGTGAACTGGACGCGAGAAAACTGCAAGCCCAAGGTGCGTGCCAAAGCGTGCGACAAGGTGGTTTTGCCAACCCCCGGCACGTCCTCAATCAGCAAGTGCCCCCCCGCCAGCAAACAAGTCAGACAATCCTGAATTTGCGCCGGTTTCCCCACAATCACCGTGTTAAGCTGAGCCAATAATTTTTGTATGGTGTGCTGTGTCTGCATAGCGTAACAATAAACGACAAAAACGAGTAAGGAGACGAAGACAGTGTCCAAGACAGGTTATTTCACACACCGTGACTGTTGGAAACACGACATGGGGCCGGCTCACCCAGAGTGCCCGCAGCGTTTGGATGCGATTGAGGATCGCCTTTTGATGACGGGCGTGGGCGATGCGCTAGAGCGGCGTGATGCGCCCTGCGCCATGATGTCGGATCTGGAGTTGGCGCATGACCGCCTGCATATCGCTGCCATCCGAGGTTTGTCGGAGATGGCGGGTGACAACCAAGCTGTTGGCGGCCCAGACACTTTGATGCTGGACACCGATACCTCGGTCAATGTGCATACATGGAACGCAGCGCTGCGTGCATCGGGCGCTGCGCTGGCAGCGACGGATGCGGTGATCGGAGGTGAGCTGGAAAACGCCTTTTGCGCCGTGCGCCCGCCCGGTCACCATGCCACACGAAAGCAAGCCATGGGCTTTTGCTTTTTCAACAATGTGGCGCTGGCTGCCAAATATGCGCTCATGCGACACCAGTTGAAGCGGGTGGCGATTGTGGATTTTGATGTGCACCATGGCAATGGCACCGAAGACATCTGTGCCAATGATCCGCAGATCCTGATGGTCGGTATCTTCCAGCATCCTTTCTATCCGTACTCAGGCGACAAGGAGCCCGCATCCAATATGGTGAATGTGCCAGTGCCGGCATACACCAAGGGTATGGATATCCGTGAGATTGTCGAAACCTACTGGATGCCTCGGCTAGAAGAGTTCAAGCCTGAGATGATTTTCATCAGCGCAGGTTTTGATGCACACCGCGAGGATGACATGGGGCAGTTAGGTATGGTGGAGGCGGACTACGCCTGGATTACCCACCGCATCAAGGATGTGGCGCGCCGCTTTAGCAAAGGGCGCATTGTCTCGTGTCTGGAGGGCGGCTACATGATGGCGCCGCTGGCAGCCAGCGTAGAGGCTCATATCCGCGTGCTGGCAGATTTGTAGTTCCATTTCTAAACTTCCATGACTTTGTCACTCTCGCCTCGTCTTGCTTGCAGCGATGCCTGCGATCTTGTCTCGCGTCATGAGTGAACTAAAAGTGGAATAACGAGGGCGTGTGATGAGTGATCCGGATATTTTGCTGCAGCAACGCGACGCACGCGGCGTGGTGACCTTGACTTTGAATGACCCTGCGCGCTTTAACGCATTGGGCGATGAGATGCTGGCCGCGTTGCAAACTGCGCTGGCAGCAGTTGCTCAGGATGATGCCGTGCGCACCGTGGTGCTGGCCGCCAACGGCCGCGCATTCTGTGCGGGCCACAACCTCAAAGACATGGCTGCGCACCCTGACAAGGCTTGGTACAACGATCTATTTAACCGCTGCACTAAGGTGATGATGGCGATCCAAAAGCTACCCGTGCCGGTCATTGCTCGGGTACAGGGCATGGCTACCGCAGCGGGCTGCCAGTTAGTGGCGCAATGTGATCTTGCTGTGGCCAGCAGCGACGCCAGTTTTGCGACCAGTGGCATCAACTACGGCCTGTTCTGCGCTACGCCCAGCGTGCCATTGATACGCAATTTGTCGATCAAACCTGCTATGGAGATGCTGCTGACAGGCGACTTCATTAGCGCTGACGAGGCCAAGACGCAAGGCCTCGTCAACCGCGTGGCGACACCTGATCAGCTGGATGCGGAGTTGGAGAAGCTACTTGCAGCGATCATTAGCAAGCCCCAAGCGGCCATACGCATGGGCAAGGCCCTGGTTTACCAGCAGCGCGAGCTGGGGATGGAGGCTGCCTACCAAGCCGCCAGCCAGTGCATGGCCAGCAATATGATGGACGCTGATGCCCAAGAAGGTGCGCAGGCTTTTGCGCAAAAGCGCAAGCCGAACTGGGCGCTTTAACAAGATTCCATTTGCGACCAGGCACTTCGCTAAGTACGCGGATTGGCTTTCATGCCATGGTTTAATAAATGCATTCCACTGTCTGGATGGCTGGCATGAATGTGTTTGAAAAGCTGATTGATGATTTCCAAAACGCGCAAGCGATGACTGAGCTTGGCGTACTGCTGGCGTGTTTGTTGCTGGCCTGGGTGCTGACCCGGTTGCTGCACAAGCGCTATAACGCAGAACCATCGGTGTGGTTTGGCGCAACGCCGATGGGTGGCGCGCTGTTCCCCTTGCTGGCGCTGGCCTTGGTCTTTGTGGCGCGCACGATCGTAGAGCACTACCAACCCGTATTTTTGCTTCGGCTTGCTGAGCAGATTCTGATGGCGCTGGCCGTCATTCGGCTGGTGGCGCGGGTGCTGTCTAAAACTTTCCCCAACTCAACCATGGTGCGGCTGGTAGAGCGCATCTTCTCCTGGCTGGCCTGGGCGGTTGCGGTGCTCGGTATCTTGGGTTTGCTGCCGCAGGTGATGGCCGAGCTCAGCGCAATACAGTTCGCTTTTGGTAAAACCACCATCTCGCTGCTGGATTTGTGCCAGGGCTTGCTGTCTGTTGGCGTGGTCATGATCGTGGTGCTGTGGATATCGGCAACGTTTGAGCAGCGCGTCATCAATGACATGGTGAGCGACCTGTCCATGCGCAAGATGGCGATGAATTTGACGCGCATGGTGCTCATTACCATTGGCTTGTTGTTTGCGTTGTCGGCGGTTGGTGTTGATTTGACGGCTTTGTCGGTGCTGGGCGGCGCTTTGGGGGTGGGCCTGGGCTTTGGCATGCAAAAAATTGCCTCTAACTACGTCAGCGGTTTTTTGGTGTTGCTTGAGCGTGCTTTGCGTATTGGCGACAACGTGCGCGTCGATGGATTTGAAGGCCGTATTACTGACATCCGTACGCGCTACACCGTTATCCGGGCCAGCAATGGCCGTGAATCTATTGTGCCTAATGAGACCTTGATCACGCAGCGGGTTGAGAACCTAACGGATGCCGATAAGAAGTTCAACCTGACCACTAATATTGTGGTGGGCGCTGATAGTAATGTGAGCGTAGTACAGCAAGTGTTATCCGATGCCGCCTTGGCACAGCCGCGTGTACTGAAAGCGCCTGCACCTGCGGTCTATCTGGTCAACTTTGCGCCCGATGGATTGGAGTTCAGTTTGAGCTTTTATGTCAACGACCCGATCAATGGTCAAGCGAACCTGAAGTCAGCGGTCAATATCGCTATTCTTGAGGGATTACGTGCAGCACAGATCGAGATTCCGTTCCCGCAGCAGGTAGTGCATATCCAGAACAATGGCGAAGGCGCAATAACTGCCGCCAATGGCTGATGCACTGCCAACTTGTGCGGAAAATGCGAGGGCAGGCGCTACGAAGCGCAGATAATCAAGTCAAGACTGCTCGGGTACCAACAGGCGCAAGCGTGCCGCGGTATGCGATGATAGTTTTTGCTGTTTTAACGTGCCAGGCGCAGGACGTGCGCCCGTGCTCTGGCGCAGAATCATTTCAATAACTCAGGAGCCTAGGTTTATGAAAGTACTGGTACCCGTCAAGCGCGTGGTGGACTACAACGTGAAGGTTCGCG
>JAVXMM010000002.1:0-116342 GCA_036646255.1 Comamonas sp. | reverse complement strand
CGCGCCGACTTCGTCAGCCGCCGACATCACGGCCTGGACTTGTTCCAGGTTGTTGACGTTGAAAGCGGGGATGCCATAGCCGTTTTCAGCGGCATGGTCGAGCATTTCGCGCATCGAGATCAAAGGCATGGTGGTCGAGTCCGTTCTAATACAAAGAAAAAAGCGCTGCAGCTGTAGCCGCAGCACCTGGAATTCGTTAATTGCGGCGTGGTAACCGCTTGGTAACTGGCTATTTTAACAAGCTCAGGCAGCCGTGCCCACTGGCAGGGTTAGCCGGTAGCAGGTGGTATAGGGTGCAGGCGCTGTCACCTTCGCGAATTGGCCATGGTGCAACTCAGCGATGCGGGTGATGATCTCGTGCCCCAGATGCAGACTATCCACCGGCTCGGGCAGCGTTGTATGGCCAGCGCGAGCACCGTCATCACACACTTGCAACCAACACTGAGTGCCATCCAACCCGCCTTGCACATCAATTTGCGTACCCGAAGGCGTGTGACGCATGGCGTTTTCCACCAGATTGCGCAGCGCCATCTCCAGCAGCACCGCATGGCCATGGGTCACCAAGCTGTCTGGCATCTCCACCGCAATGCTGCCGCCGCGCTGCCAGGCGGCTTGGGCGTAGTCGCCCGCCACTTGGCGCACTAACGGCGCCAAATCGACTGTTTGTGCCTGCTGCGTAAGCGCTACGCGGCTGCTTCGCGCCAGCGCCAAAATTTGCCCCAACACATGGCCTGCGCGTAGCGCATCACGACGAATGTGCTCTATCGCCTGCATTTGCTGCGCTGCAGGCAAGCCCCCTTGCAGCGCCTGTGCTTGCAAGCTGATAGCGGCCAGTGGCGTGCGCAGCTCATGCGCCACCTCGTTAGCCAGCCTGCGCTCATGCTCCATCGCGGCGTCGTTACGGTCGAGCAAGGTGTTGATGGAATGGGTGACAGCGCGGAACTCCTGCCAGTTGTGGCCGGTATCCAGCCGCTCACTTTGGCCAGGCTGCAGCCGCTCTACATCGGCAGACAGCTGGTGCAGCGGCTTCAAACCCGCCCGGATAGTAAAGCCCAGCACCAAGGTCACCACCGGTAGCAACCACATACCAGGGAGCACCATCTGCTCGGCAATGTCATCGGCCAAAGCATCGCGCTCTTGCAATCGCACCAGCACAGTGATTTTGCGTGTGTGCTCCGCATTCCACTGGGTAAACGTGCGCCACGCCTCTTTTTTATCGCCCAGCTCGGCATCAAAAAAGCCCTCACGCTCGTCGGCAAAGTTCAGCAACGGCGCGCCACCCACATACAGCAGCATGTGGCCTTGCTCGTTCCACAACTGCAGGCTCATGGATTGCTGGTAATCGTGCGCCAGCAGGCCGGGTAGCTTCACGCGTGGCGTTGGGCGGCCCTGGGCAACAGCGTCGCTCACCGGCAGGTTCAGCACCAGGCTGGCCACACTGGCCAAGTGGCCATCGGTCAGCTCGTCCGCCTCTTCGACCCCCGTTTGGTAGCCCCAGAACACAAAGCTGGCCCACACAATTACCAACGCTCCCAGAATCCACAACAGCAGCCGCGTTTGCAAGCGGGGCAGTTTTTGTGGGGCGCTGGCAGCGCTCATACCTGCGCCTCTTGCGGCATAAAGTAGCCCACACCGCGCATGGTTTGGATGTAATCAGCCCCTAGTTTTTTACGCAGGTGGTGGATATGCACCTCGACCGCGTTACTCTCGATCGAGGCATCAAAGCTGTAGAGGCGCTCCTCCAGCTGCTGGCGCGACAGCACGCGTCCATGGGCCTGCAGCAAGATCAGCAAAATCGTATAGGCACGCGGCGACATCTCCACCACAGCTCCCTCCAGCCGCACCTGGTGCTGGGCCGGGTCTACCACCAGGTCGCGGTAATGAATCAAGGGGTTGGCGCGCCCCGCGGCACGCCGTACCAAGGCCCGTAGCCGCGCTTGCAGTTCTTCTGCATCAAAGGGTTTGGGCAGGTAGTCGTCAGCGCCTTGGTCCAGCCCTACGATGCGATCATGAATGCCGTCACGCGCCGTCAAAATAATGACGGGCGTAGCCGGGTCCGGTAGCGCCTTGGCCAGCCCAGTCGGCGCAGGCGCATTGCGCAGCCGCTGCAGCAGGCTGCTGCCGTCACCATCCGGCAGGCCCAGGTCCAGCAGCACAGCGTCAAAACCCTCAGTGGTGAGTGCCGTCCAGGCCGATGCAATCGTTGCGCACCAGTCCACGGCGTGGCCTCGCTGCTGCAGGTTAGCCTTCAGGCCTTCGGCAATGCCGGCATCGTCTTCGACCAAGAGTATTCGCATAGCAGGCATTTTGCATGAGCACAACGCTGGGCTGATTAAGAAACACTTAAGCCAAGCAACCAATGATGCGCGCATGCAACCCTTGCCCAGCATCTCCCTCTCCCACCCCACCAACGCACACGAGGCGCCCAGCACCCGCTGGCTAGTCATCACCTTGGTCGGCCTTGTGCTCGTCTCACTGTGGGATGCAGCTGGCCAGGACGTGGCCACCGCCCGCTGGTGGGGCAACGCCCAAGGATTTGCGCTACGCGACAATTATTTTCTGGTGACGTATATGCATGAGGCCATGCGCATGCTGGGCTGGGCAGTGGTGGTCGCACTCAGCATTGGTGTGTGGGTCCCCTTTGGCTTGCTGCGCCGCCTGCCTACCATGCGCCGCGCGCAACTAGTCGCCAGCGTGCTGCTGTCGCTGGCCGCCATTGCCATCATCAAGCGCAGCAGTGCCACCAGTTGCCCCTGGGATCTGCAAGTATTTGGCGGTGTGGCGGACTATGTATCGCACTGGCGCTGGGGGCTTCGCGATGGTGGGGGTGGCCACTGCTTCCCCGCAGGCCACGCGGCCGCTGGCTTTGCCTTTATCGGCGGCTATTTTGCCCTGTGGCGTGATGCACCTAAGGCCGCACGGTGGTGGCTAGCCATCGTGCTGGTCGTGGGCACGGCACTGGGCATTGGCCAGCAAATGCGGGGCGCGCACTACATGAGCCACACCTTGTGGACCGCTTGGGTGTGCTGGGCAATGGGGCTGGCAGTGGATTTTGGCGTGCAGCGCAGGTTGCGTCTTCAGCCTAGTACATTATCAAATTGATAGCTGTTAGCGCCCAATGGATGGGCGCCAGAGCCCATTTTCATAAAAATCTTCTTCACACATAAGCCACAACGGGATTCAAATAAAAAAGAGCTGCTAACGGCCATCCACGGTGCGCCAGCAGCTCTTCATTCAATAGCAAAAGCGTAGCGCTTTTGCTTAACTCCCCAGCTCACACCACGCGGCAAATCTTCATCATGTTGGTGCCGCCGGGCGAGCCCATGGGCTCACCACAGGTGATGGCGTAGATATCGCCACTTTGCACGATGTCGCGGGCCTTCAGGTGCACCTCGGCCTGGGCCAGGGCAGTGTCACGGTCAGCGCTAGTGTCCATGAGCAATGGGCGCACGTTACGGTACAGAGCCATCTTGCGCTGGGTGGCGACCTTGGGTGTCAGCGCATAGATCGGGATTTGCGTGCGATGGCGGCTCATCCACAGCGCGGTCGATCCACTGTCCGTCATCGCTACCAAGGCCTTGGCGCCCAAATGCGTGGCGGTAAACAAGGCGCCCAGCGCAATGCTTTGGTCGATACGCTGGAAGGTTTGGCCGACAAAATCGGTGTCCGAATCCATGTCTGCAGCCGCCTCCGCTTGCGCGCAGATGTCCACCATCTCGCGCACAGTCTCCAGCGGGTATTTTCCGGCGGCAGTTTCGGCACTGAGCATCACGGCGTCGGTACCGTCCAGTACGGCATTGGCTACGTCACTTACCTCGGCGCGGGTAGGCACGGGGTTGGTGATCATGCTCTCCATCATCTGCGTGGCGGTGATGACCACCTTATCCATCGCGCGCGCCATTTTGATCATCTTCTTTTGCAACGCAGGCACGGCGGCGTGGCCCACTTCTACGGCCAAATCACCACGGGCAACCATGATGCCGTCGGACACGCGCAAAATTGCTTCCAGGTGCGGGATGGCCTCGGCACGCTCAATTTTTGCGATCAAGCCGGGGCGGTGCCGGTATTCGGCGGCGGCCACCATGCACAGCTGGCGCGCCATCTCCATATCCGTGGCGGTTTTGGGAAAACTCACGGCCACATAGTCGGCCTGGAAGGACATGGCAGTCTTGATGTCTTCCATGTCCTTGGCTGTCAGCGCAGGAGCTGTCAGACCGCCGCCTTGCTTGTTGATGCCTTTGTTGTTTGACAGCTCGCCGCCCAGCTTGACGGTGGTGTGCACGGCATCACCGCGCACATCATCTACCGTCAGCACGATCAGACCGTCGTTCAGCAACAGCACATCGGCAGGCTTTACATCACGCGGCAACTCTTTGTAATCCAGCCCTACACCGTTGATATCGCCCGGCTCGGTGCGCGATGCATCGAGCACAAACTTGGCACCCGGCTCCAGCATCACCTTGCCGTCGACAAACTTGCCAACGCGGATCTTGGGGCCTTGCAGGTCGGCCATGATGGCGACCTCGCGGCCCGCACGTTGTGCGGCTGCACGCACGGCGCTGGCGCGGTCGATATGGTCTTGCGCTTTGCCGTGGCTAAAGTTCAATCGCACCACGTTGACGCCGGAGCGGATCATCTCCTCCAGCAGCGCTGGTTCGCTAGACGCAGGGCCGAGCGTGGCAACAATCTTGGTGGCGCGGCGGATTTTGGGAGAAAGCATGGGCAACCCTTGTTGGTGTCGTTGTCTCAGTCATACGAGGCGTGTAACTCTGTGCAGCGCCTTGCTGTAATCGAGTTTCCATTCTGACATGAGAAGCACCATCCACCGGTTACAGCACGGTTTCATTCGATGTGCGTTTGCACAATTGTGCCGCAACAGCAACCAAACTAAAAATAGCTGCTAGCGCCTGTCTATTAGGCGCTAGCAGCTATCAATATAAGAGTAATGAGCTTTACAGATCAGCCGGTGCTGGTGCGCCGTCACGCATCAGCGCCTCAATCTCGTCGGCCTTCACAGGCACGCCACGCGTCAGCAGCTCGCATCCGTCTTCGGTAATCAGCGCATCGTCTTCAATGCGGATCCCGATGTGGTGGAACTGCTCGGGCACGCCTTCTGCTGGGCGTACGTAGATGCCGGGCTCGATGGTGGTGAGCATGCCAGGGCGCAGGATGCGGCTGGGGCGGTTGGTGATCAGCTCGCCGGACAGCGGGTCGCGGCGCTCGCTGATATGGCCTACTTCGCTAGGCTCTACATAGCTGCCGCAGTCGTGCACATCCATACCCATCCAGTGGCCGGTGCGGTGCATGTAGAACTGGAAGTAGTTGCGGTTCTCGATCACATCCTGCACGCCGCCCACCTTGTTCTTGTCGAGCAGGCCCAGATCCAGCATGCCTTGCGCCAGCACGGCCACGGTGGCATCGTGGATGTCGTTAAAGCGTTTGCCGGGCTTGGTTATGGCGATGGCGGCGTCTTGCGATGCCAACACCAAGTCGTACAGCGCACGCTGCGGGCCAGTGAATTTGCCATTGGCGGGGAAGGTGCGGGTGATGTCGCTGGCATAGCCATCGAGCTCGCAGCCCGCGTCAATCAAAACCAAGTCGCCGCTTTTGACGGGTGCAGCATCGGCACGGTAGTGCAGCACGCAGGCATTGGCGCCGGCAGCCACAATGGAGCCGTAGGCAGGGTATTGCGAGCCGTATTCGCGGAAGGCCCGCAACAGCTCGGCGTCTAGGTGGTACTCACGCACATCTTGGCCAGCGCGGATCATGCGGGCCGAGCGCTGCATAGCCAGAATATGTGCGCGGGCGCTGATGGCACCGGCGCGGCGCAGGATGGGCGCCTCATGCGCGTCTTTGAACATGCGCATTTCGTCCAGAATGCCGCACAGATCGCGCTGCGACTCGGGCACCAGGGCGCCATAGCGTGCGCGCGCGCGCACGCCGTTCAGCCATTTGGCAATCGTCACTTCCAGGCCGGGGTGGATGGCAAACGGGTACCAGACGGTGCTGCGGTTTTCCAGCATCTTGGCCATGTGGGCGTCTTGCCCGGTATTGGCATAGGCCTCACTCACCCCTAGCGCGGCCACAGCAGCGTCGGGCCCCAGGCGGTAGCCATCCCAAATCTCGCGGGCCAAATCCTTGGGGGCACAAAACAGCGTGCTCTTGCCGTCGGAGGTAATGACCAAGCTCGCATTCGGCTCGGTAAAACCAGTCAAGTAGTAGAAGTAGCTGTCGTGGCGGTACAGATAGTCGCTGTCGCGATTGCGCGGATGCTCGGGCGCGGTGGGGATAATGGCAATACCACCCTCACCCAGCTGGCGCGCAACGCGGGCACGCCGCTCGGCGTAAACAGACAGGGCGGGAATGGCAGAGGTGGAAGGATTGTTATCTTGCATGCCCGCTATCGTAGCGCCGCACCCAATTCCCTGCGCCGTTCGCAGCAGCGCAAAACCGCAAATACGGGAAAACACCAAAACCACCAAAAAGATAGCTACTAGCGCCCACCAGACGGGCACAAGCATCGGTTTTCACCTAAAAATACAACACAACGGCGACCGCAGCGGAGGTAAATTTCCGACTTCGCACATAATGCCGCATGCCCCTCCGCTGGAAACCCAATGTCACCGTGGCCGCCGTCATTGAACGCGATGGCCGATTCTTATTGGTTGAGGAAGACACTTTCGACGGTATCCGCCTGAACAACCCAGCCGGCCACCTCGACCCTGGGGAATCGCCCATTCAGGCCTGCGTACGCGAGGTGCTGGAAGAGACCGCTTTCGACTTCAAACCTACCGCCTTGCTGGGCGTGTACATGAACCGCTTTGTGCGCACCAAGACGGGGACCGACACCACATATATGCGCTTCTCGTTCACCGGCACCGTAGGCACCTTCCACGAAGGCCAGCCGCTCGATGAAGGTATTCGCCGCACGGTATGGATGACGGCAGACGAGATTCGCGCCGCAGATGCTGCAGGCCAGATGCGCAGCCCGCTGGTCATCCAGTCGCTAGAGGACTACCTGAGTGGCCAGCGCTTCCCACTGAATTTGATTTATACCGATGCCTCAGTCTTGGTAACGCCTGAGACTTTGCGCTAAAGAACGCCGAGCATTCACGCAGGCCAGCCCAAGCTCCTTGCTGAACGAAGTGCGGCAAACGCAAGCCAGCAAACGCAGGTTTGCGTTTGAGACGAGGTGCTAAGCCGCAGGCAGTACAAGCGTACGGCAAGGCGAAGCAACGATGTACCAAGGCCTGTATTAGCTGCTCTAAGGCACTACAACCGCCCCCACCCTCTTGAGCACAATGCGGCACGCCATGCAAGAAATCGACACTTGGAAACCTCTCTTGCTGGAAGCAGCCCACCGCCTTGCGGGTGACGACGATGGTGCACATGATGCCAGTCACCTGATGCGCGTGTGGTCCACGGCCGAAGAACTGTTGCGCCACCACACTGAGGCCGATGCGCTGGTGGTACTGGCGGCCGCCTTGCTACACGATTTGGTCAATCTGCCCAAAAACCACCCAGAGCGCAACCAGGCTTCACGCATGGCAGCCCGCCAAGCGACAGTATTGCTGCGCGATGCCGGCTTTCCCGCAGACAAGCTGGATGCGGTAGCCCACGCAATTGAGGCCCATAGCTTTTCTGCAGCCATTGCTCCCCGCACGATTGAAGCCCAAATCGTGCAAGACGCCGACCGCCTGGACGCCTTAGGCGCCGTGGGTTTGGCCCGCATGTTCTACGTAGGCGGCCAACTGTCACGCGCTCTGGCCCACCCCTCCGATCCCTTGGCACAATCGCGCGAGCTAGACGACGCTCGCTACACGCTGGACCACATCGAACTCAAGCTAGCCCAGTTGCCCCAAAGCATGCAAACCGAAGCGGCGCGCCAATTGGGATTCAAGCGCCTGGAGTGGCTGCGCGCGTTCCGCACGGAGTTTGCAGCCCAATGGATGGGCGAAAAACCCTCACCCACCTAGCACGCACCACGCTTAACTGGCGCAAAAGCGATTGCGCGCAATAGCCCGCCATGGCATGGTTGTCTCCGACTCATAAAACCCAAAAAGGAGACACCATGCAACGCCCCCAAATCCACCCCCCCTTGCCGCGCAGCTTGCGCATAGCTTTGCCGCTAGCCGCTGCCTTGATTGCCGCAGGCTGCAGCTCATTATCCGGCCCACCCGTCGCTCAACACCAAGCCAAAATCGCAGGATTAGAGAAGCCTGCCGAGGTGCTGGTTGACCAATGGGGCGTGCCACATATCTACGCAGGCACCACCTATGATGCCTTTGTGGTGCAAGGCTATATGGCTGCACGCGACCGGCTGTGGCAGATGGACTTGTGGCGCAAACGCGGCCTGGGCGAAATGGCCAAGGATTTTGGCCCAGCCTGGGTGGAGAGCGACAAAGCGGCACGTGCTGTCTTGTTCCGCGGCGATATGTACCGTGAATGGCTGGCCTACGGGTCGGACTCCAAGCGCGTAGCCGAGGCCTTTGTGGCCGGTGTCAACGCCTTTGTGGCACAAACCCAGGCCGATGCCAGCCTGCTGCCCGAGGAGTTCAAGCTACTGGGCTACCAGCCTGCCGCATGGGCGGCAGAAGACACGGTACGCATCCGCCACCACGGGCTGACCCTGAACTTTACCGGCGAGTTGGACCGTGCCCAAGCCTTTTGCGATGGCAAGCAAAACGGCGCTCGGGTAGATTGGCTGCGCCGCGAGCTAGTGCCCGATGTAAAGCCCCAAGTGCCTGATGGCCTGGAGGTTTGCGGCCTGCCAGCCAAAGAGCTGAAACGCGCCTATGCATTAGCCACCGCCAGCCCCAAGTTCACCAAAGAGAATGTGAAGGTGCTGGCCAGCAATATGACGCCCGAGCAATTACTGGCGCTATCCGAATCCACACTGAACACGCCAGACGCCAACACCCTGGCCAGCTACGGCAGCAATAACTGGACGATTGCGCCCAGCATGACGACCACCGGCCGCCCGATTTTGGCCAATGACCCACACCGTGCCCATGGCGCGCCTAGCCTGCGCTATATCTCGCACATATCGGCGCCTGGGATGGATGTGATTGGTGCAGGCGAGCCGTTCTTGCCCGGCATCTCCATTGGCCACAACGGTCGCATCGCTTTTGGGTTGACGCGCTTTTACATGGACCAGGAAGACCTGTACACGTACGAAACCAATCCGCAGAACAGCAAGGAATACAAGTACCAAGGCCGCTGGGAGCCCATGACCAAGGTGATGGAGACCATCGCCGTCAAAGGTGCAGCCAAGCCACTGATCGTCGAGAACTGGTACACCCGCCATGGCCCAGTGCTTGCGGCTGAAAAGAACCATGCCTACGCGCTGCGCGCCGCCTGGCTGGACCTGGGCATGGCGCCCTACTTTGGCTCCATGGACTATATGCGGGCGCAGAATTTTGAGCAGTTCCAGGCCGCGATGAACCGCTGGGGCGCACCGGGTGAAAACCAGGTCTACGCCGACAACAGCGGCAATATCGGCTGGATCCCCGGTGGCTTAACCCCCATCCGCCCCAATTGGGATGGGTTGATGCCCGTGCCTGGTGACGGCCGCTATGAGTGGGCGGGCTACCGCAACGGCGACGAGCTGCCTCGCGAGTTCAACCCGAAGCGCGGCTATGTGGTGACGGCGAACGAGAACAACATCCCGCCCCAGCACCAGCTCTACCAAAAGGGCGTGGGCTACGAATGGGCAGACTCTGCCCGCGCCCAGCGCCTGCACGCGCTTTTTGAAAAAGCTGCCAAAGATGGCAAAAAGCTCAGCGTGGCCGATTCTGAAGCCTGGCAGACGGATATCGTCGCCGTACCCGCGCAGCGCTTGCTCAAACTGTTGGCGCCGCTGCAAAGCAGTGATGCCGTGACAGCACAAGGGCTAGCCATGCTCAAATCCTGGGACGGAACCATGGCACCCAATAGCGCTGCAGCCGCGTTGTACGAGGTGTGGAGCAGCGATACGCTGAAAAAAGCGCTGACCGACAAAGTACTGGCCAGCAACGAACGCGCCTTTGCCAAGGACACCAGCGCTACACGCATGATCACCGTGCTGGAGTCACCCAAGGGCTGGATGAGCGATGCGGAGCGCGACCAGTTGCTGCTGTCATCTATCGCCCCGGCCATGCAATGGTTGCAGACTAAGCTGGGCGCCGATGCCGCCACCTGGACCTGGGGCGACCTGCACCAGGCGATTTTCGTGCACCCACTGGCAGGTGTCGTGGACGCCACCACGCGCCAGCGCCTGAACGTGGGCGCCGGTGGCGTAGGTGGCTCGTGGGCCACGCCCATGGCTACCAGCTACAACGCAGCCACTTACCAGCTGACGTCAGGGGCATCCTTTCGCATGGTGGTAGATGTCGGCAACTGGGATGCGTCACGCGTCGTCAACACACCGGGCCAGTCAGGCAACCCAGCTAGCCCACACTACCGCGATCTAGCCAACACTTGGGCTGCTGGGCAGTACTTCCCACTGACCTATTCGCGCAACGCAGTAGAGAAGGCCACGCGCGAGCGCATTCGACTCACACCGTAATCAAAATCCATCGCAAAAAAAAGCAGCAGCACCGGGTGGTACTGCTGCTTTTTTATAAAGAGGTGTGTGCTGCGTGCTTAAAAGCTTTTACTTCCCGCTAGAGCGAACATAGCTGTTCATCAAATTGCGGTAATCAGGGATGTGATTGCTGAACAAGGCACCCAGGCCTTCCACATCGTTGCGCCAGTCGCGGTGCAGCTCGCAAGCTGCGCCAAACCAGGTCATCAGCTGCACACCAGCAGCCTCCATGCGGCGCCAGGCCGAGTCGCGGGTTATTTCGTTAAAGGTGCCCGAGGCATCGGTTACCACAAACACATCAAATCCCTCAGCAATGGCCGACAGCGCGGGGAAGGCCACACACACTTCAGTCACCACACCAGCGATGATCAGCTGCTTTTTGCCGGTGGCTTTGACAGCTTTGACGAAATCTTCGTTATCCCAAGCGTTAATCTGGCCAGGGCGTGCAATAAACGGCGCTGTGGGATGGGCCTGCACCAGCTCAGGCACCAGAGGGCCGTTGGGACCGTCTTCAAAGCTGGTGGTCAAGATCGTAGGCAATTTGAAATAGTTGGCCAAGTCGCTCAACGCCAACACATTGTTCTTGAACTTGTCTGGATCGATATCACGTACCAGAGACAGCAAGCCTGTTTGGTGGTCAACCAGTAGCACAGCTGCATTGTCTTTGTCGAGGCGTACATAAGGTTTATTGGTCATGGTCAATTCCTTGTCAGATCGGGGCGCAGGCCTAGCCTGCTGGTAGCGTCTGCGACGAAGATTCGTGCTTAACGCATGGATATGATCCTAATTGAGGAACGAACTCTTTTGAATATTAGAATTTGACATTCATCGTTCCTTTAATAGAACAGCAAACTTTTGCATGCATAGCCCTCGCACAGCAGGCGTTTGCCCCTGCGGCGGATAATTGCACCCATGGTTAAACAGCGCATCGTAGTAGGTTTGAGTGGCGGCGTGGACTCCGCCGTGACCGCATATTTGCTGAAAAAGCAAGGGCATGACGTGGTCGGCATCTTCATGAAGAACTGGGAAGATGACGACGACAGCGAGTTTTGCTCGTCCAATATTGATTTTGTGGACGCTGCTGCCGTTGCCGATGTGATTGGCATCGAGATCGAGCACGTCAACTTTGCTGCGGACTATCGTGACCGCGTGTTTGCCGAATTTTTGCGCGAGTATCAAGCTGGCCGCACGCCCAACCCCGATGTGTTGTGCAATGCCGAGATCAAGTTCAAAGCCTTCCTCGACCATGCCATGCGCCTGGGTGCCGAGAAAATCGCCACCGGCCACTATGCCCGTGTGCGCCAGAACCCCAACACGCAGCTGTTTGAGCTATTGAAGGGCCTGGACTCAGCCAAAGACCAAAGCTACTTTTTGCATCGACTCAACCAGGCGCAGCTCTCCAAAGCCCTGTTTCCCGTGGGCGAGCTGACAAAACCCCAGGTGCGCGAGATTGCCGAGGAAATCGGCCTGCCCAATGCCAAAAAGAAGGATTCGACGGGCATTTGCTTTATTGGCGAGCGCCCCTTCCGCGATTTTTTGAACCGCTACATCAGCAAAGAACCCGGCCTGATCCTGGACGACCGCAATCGCAAGCTGGGCAAGCATGTGGGTTTGTCGTTCTACACGCTGGGCCAGCGATCGGGCCTAGGCATTGGCGGCGTTAAGGAAAAAGGCGCCGCACGCGGTGCTGGCGATCACGATCCGTGGTTTGTGGCGCGCAAAGAGATGGACAAAAACATCTTGCGCGTGGTGCAAGGCCATGACCACCCAATGCTGCTGTCGCACGCGCTAGACGCAGACAGTGCCAGCTGGGTAGCAGGCCACGCGCCCGCAGCGGGCACTTATGGCTCAAAAACCCGCTACCGCCAGCCCGATTCGCCTGCGGTAATTGGTGCAGACGCCACAGCCACGCACTTCCACCTTGATTTTCCCGATGCGCAGTGGGCGGTTACGCCGGGGCAATCTGCCGTGCTGTATGACGGCGATGTATGCCTTGGTGGCGGCATTATTGCCAGCGTAGCCGGCGTATCGCAAAAACAATAGCAAACTAAGTAGCTACAACAGGCGCTGGCGGCAGCTCATCGCGCAACACCCAGGCCGCTTCTTGCGTGCTCGGATGGTCGGGGTAGCGCATTTTCATGCGCATGAACATGCGCACCGCCTGGTCTGGCTTGCCAATGCCTTGTTTGAGTACACGCACAGTCAACTCTTGCGCCTGCGGCACCAAGTCGCTGCCTGCGTAGTTTTTGTCAAAGCCGTGCAGCAGCGCCAGGGTGTGCGGGATCTGTGCGCGCTTCCACGCAATTTGCGCCAATGCCAGCGTGGCCTCGGCACTGTCCAGCTTGAACTTGCTATTGCGTTTGTAGCAACTAGACCATGCATCCAGCGCGTCACTGCCCTTTTGCTTGTGCAATAGCAGCGGGATGTAGCGCTGTGCGTGGTAGGCCAAGTCATCTACCTTGTCGCTGAGCTTGAGCACGCGGTGGTAGCGCCGCTGGTCGGGCAGGCTGTCAGGGTTCATGCGCTGCCACTCACGGCTCTCGGTCAGGGCGCTTTGCATATCGCCGTCTTGCACCATGCGGGCGATGTAGGCGTCACGGCGCTGCGCCTCAACGGCTGCCGGGTCAAGTTTGGGCGCATCATCTGCCGATTCTGGAGCCTTCTCGGGTTCAATGCCAAACTCCGCATGGTTTTGGTACATCACGTAGCCAATCATCGCGGCGATTACCCAGCTAAAGTAGATCGACACAAAGGCCAGCAATGGTGCCAGCACGGCCTTGGGCATAACCGCCAACAACATGACAAAAGCCATGGGCGCGCCCTGCATCAGCAAGAACAGGAACAGGCACAGCAGCAAATACGGCAGACCGATACCAGCGATCGTGCCCAGCAAAATAAAAGGGTTGATGGCCGCACGCAGGCTGCCGCTGCTGATCAGCACCATCAAGGTGACGGGGATGAGAAAGGACGAGAACAAATCGCCCAGCACACCCAAGCCTCGGCTAGCGCTGGCCAACATGCCAATGACAAAGCCATGTACCACCAAGACACCAAAAAACTTCCAGGGCAGCACTTTCCAATCGTCATCGCTGCTGTAGCGGTCGTAGTCGTTGCTGTCCAAGATGCCGCGCGATGCATAGGCCGCCACCTTAAAGCCGTAGCGGCTGATCGCCAGCAGCAGGCCCAAGCCCACCACAATGGCAAAGAGAACGCCAAACAAGAGCATGTAGGCACACATCGACAAAACGATGGCATACATCAGCGGCCTGCGCTGCAGTGGGAACAGGAAGAAGCTGTTGAGCTTGTGCCAAAACGGCGGTATCACCCACTGGGCGCTGTCGTTGTCTTCGTCGTTTTGTGAACGCGCTAGGCTCATATCCCACTCCAATTGGGCGGTTGCGGCTTGGATTTCATTGGCGTATCTAACGATAGCTGGTACAGCCACCATCTAATTAAGAAATGAAATCACACCAAAGTAATAGTTAGAAACGATGATACGACATCACCTCCGCAAGGCTTTACAAAGCTGCCTAGCGGCACTGGGGGCATGTTGTGATCACGCGTCTAGCGGGTAACTGCCTGTGCCAGCCAGACTGTTACCGGCTCTTGCGGAGCTGCTTGCTGCAGGGCGGGCAGCCAGGCGCGGGCCTCATCCATGCGCCCCGCCTTGGCCAAACCGTTGGCCACCAAGGCCAACGTGGCGGGCCAGTCGGGGTGGGTGGGCGATTTCTCTAGCTGCATGCATAGCTTTTGCGCATCCCCCCATTCACCCTGCCGCGCAAAGCTGCGCGCCAGCGCGTGCAAGCTGGCTTCACTGATTCGCGGTACAGGCTGTGCGCGCTCGCAGTAGATGCGCCAGGCATGGTGCTGCAGTTGCCGATCAGCATCGCTTTGTGCCGGTAATTTGAAGATGGCACGCGCCGCCATGTGAAAGTCTTCGCTCGCCGGCGCGTGGCGGGCGCAATCCAGCCAGGTGCGCAAGATCTTGGTGTCGCGTGGCGCCAGCTTGGCGGCTTCGCGCCAGGCACGGGCGGCACGCTCAAAAGTAAGTGAGTCGGTCAGTTGCTGGGCACGCTGCATGGCGGCACGCAAAGCGCCATCTCTGGCCTCGGCCACCTGTTTTTCACGCGCCATCACATCCACAATGGTTTCGGTAGTACGAAGCCGCATATACACGCCCATGATGATGGCGCCCGCCAACAAGCCGCCAAAGTGCGCCATATAAGCCACGTTACCGCCGCCGATAAAGTGCTGGGCCACCTCAAACGCCATCCACACCGGCAGCATCACCAGCGCAGGCCAGCGCGCGTAGTTAAAGTAGAAGGCAAAAATATAAAAGAACTGGATACGCCGCATGCGGTACATCACCGCATACATGGCCATCAGCCCCGCAATCGCCCCCGATGCGCCCAGGCCCATGCTGCCCTTGCCGGCATAAAACAAGTCCGCAAACAGGGATGCGCTGACACCGCACAACAGATAGAACAGCAGGTACACGCCCGCTCCCAGCGCCAGCTCCAAGGTGAAGCCAAAGAGGAACAAAAACACCATATTGCCCAACAAGTGACCGGTGCTGCCGTGCAAAAAGGTGGATGTCAGCGCCTGCACGGGCTGCAGGCCCGCACCGGGCTCGTAGCTCATGGCCCAACGAGCGGTAAACGGTTTGGGCTCGCGCGGTTGAAAGCCTGCGCGGGCGCTGCGCCAATCCTCATACTGCGGATCGCCGGGCTTGATGACCTCACCCGCCTTCAGCTGGCGCGCAAACTGCCGCTCTTGCCACATCAGCTGGTAGAGCTCGTCGTAATCCTTGTTTTTAAGCATCTCCTTGGCCGCCCGCACCATGGCAGGCTTGATGCGGCTGTCAGCACGCTGGCTCTCTTGCTGCAAATGCTCAATAAAGCGAGGTAGCTCGATCGCGGGCAGCGGCGTGCTGGCGTAGATGCCGGCTACGCGCTCTACCGATTTTTCCTCCGGTACCTGCCAGCCAAAAAAAACCAAGCAGTTCAACAAAATCAGCAGCGCTGTCATCCACGGCGGCGAGCGCCAGCTGGGCTTGATATCGAGCGGTATCGCAATAAACATGGCGCCATTGTGCCGGGGCATGCGCCACCCGCGCTGCCCTGTTGGTGCAAGTGTTGGATTGGCGCCGCAGGCATTTTGCTACCAATACAGGAGCATGAAATGCCTGCCAGTTGTGCGCCAAAAGCTTTTTTATTTAAATAATTGGAGCCGCTGTGCACAGCGCATGCAGCAGCGGCTGGGTGATACGCACATAGTCTTGCGCATTCAGCACCATAGATCGATCCAGCCTCCCAGCATTGAAAGCGATCTCGTCATGGCGCTCGACCAAACCCGGATCAACCACCAGCGTGACCTGGGGCGACAGCGCAAACGGCGGCACAGAGCCCATCACGCAGCCGGTGACCTGCATGGCTTCCTCCGGGCTAGCCAGCGTGACCTTTTTGGCCCCCACAGCCGCTGCCAGTTGGCGGAAGTCCAGCTTCTGATCGCCCGGCAGCACGGCCAACCACCACGGGCCTTCGCCAGGTTTGGCGTCTTTCGGCTTGCACATCATGGCTTTGGCGCCTTGGCTGGGCAGGGTTCCGCGTATACGGGCCACCTCGTCCGACTTGCCCTCCGCAGCATGCTCCATTACCCGGTAGCGCGCGGCGCCTGCATCCAGCAGCTGCTGCAATTGCTCAAAAACCGTGCTCATGCTTATGCCCCTTGCGCAGGCGCCACGCCCGCACCTTGTATACCGTGGCGCGCCAGTGCATCGGCAACAAAGCCGGATGCCTTAGCCTCTTCTACAAACGCCGCTAGCCAGCGCGCCGCCGCATCCCCGCGCGACTTGGGCAGGCCCATGGCCTGCTGGATGACCATAAACCGCCCCGGCAGCATACGCAGGCTGGGGTGCTGGGTAGCCCCCAGCTCCAGCTGCTGCTTCACGCCTGCCGCTACCTCGCCCTCACCTGCCACAAACACATCGACCACGGCGGGCGATGTAGGTGCCCGCACGATGCTGGCGACCTTCAACTCGCGCGACAAGTACAGGTCATACGCGCTTCCCTTGCCCACCACTACGCTATGGCCCACCGCATCGACCTGGGCGTTGTCGGTCAATGGTGAATCGGCACGCACCATGTATGCCCCCTCAATCAACACATAAGGGGCGGAGAACGCAATGCCTGCGCCGCGCAGCGGATCCACCGCAAAAAAACCAAAGTCACACTGATTAGCAGTCACGGCTTCTACCGATTTGCCCGCTGCATCAAACACCACCAGCTCCAGCGGCAAGCCCAGTCGATCAGCCAAGCGCTGCGCCAGATCTACCGACACGCCGACGGGCAGACCATCGGCCTGCAATCTGGCGAGTATGGGGTTGCCCACGTTAATGGCAGCGCGCAGGCTACCAGTGGGTGCGAAGGCGGAGGCAATGGCAGAAAAATCAGTCATGGCAAAGCTCTTTTTCCAATAAAAAAGCCTGCACGCAGGGGCGGGCAGGCTTGGCTTGATTCATTCGCGGATCAGTCGCAAATAGGCGGCAAACGCCAGTTAGAACGGGATGTCGTCATCCATGTCATCAAAACCCGATGCCGCGCGCGGTGCGGGCGCTGGCATGGGTGCTGGGGCTTGGCGCGGTGCAGGTGGCTGCTGGCGTGGGGCCATCGCAGGGGCCGGTGCGGGGGCGCGGCGCTGCTGGTAGCCACCTTGGCCTGCGGCATTGCCACCACCTTGATCGCCGTAACCGCTGTCGCCATACCCGCTGTTGCCGTAATCGTCACCCTGGCTTTGACCGCCGCCTTGGCCCTGGCGGCTGCCCAGCATTTGCATGGTGTCCGCGCGGATTTCAGTTGCGTAACGCTCTTGGCCGGTGGCCTGGTCGGTCCACTTACGGGTGCGCAGACTGCCTTCTACATAGACTTGGCTACCCTTGCGCAGGTACTGGCCTACGATCTCGGCCAAGCGGCCATTAAACACCACCCGGTGCCACTCGGTGGTTTCCTTATTTTCGCCGGTGTTTTTGTCGCGCCAGCGGTCGGTAGTGGCAATGGTGACATTGGCGACTTGGTCGCCGCTGGGGAAGGTACGAATTTCTGGATCGCGGCCTAAATTGCCGACGATGATGACTTTGTTGACGGATGCCATGAAGGGGAGTTTCCTATTAAAAATGGGCGCCTACTATGCGTTGGCAGCCTGGCCTAGCCTCTACGGCCTTCAAGCGCCCATCACTGTGAAAAACAGGATCGTATCCTACCCCAAAGCGCAAACGCCTTGGCCAGTACGATCCACAGAAAAACGCTGCTGCTGCGGTTTATTGGGCCTGCGTGTTGCCAGTACTCACTTTTTCAGCGTCGGCTTTATAGCTGGCACGTGCCACCGGCTGCAGCTGCCAGGAGAAGGCCAGCCACAACAGAGTGAGCATGCCCGTGGCAATGAACAGATCGGCTGTGCTGCCCCACTTGGCCAGCACACCGCCCAAGGCGCCACCGGCAAACAATCCTAAGGACTGCAGTGTGTTGTAAGCCCCCAGCGCCGCGCCGCGCAGCGATGCTGGCGCCATGCGCGAGACCAGGCTGGGCTGCGATGCCTCTAGTGCGTTGAAACCGCAAAAGAAGATAAACAGTAACAGCCCCATCACCCACAGCGATGGCTGGCTGCCGCTGCCCGCCAGCAGCCCCAAGCCCAGCTGCACCACAGCAATCAGGCTGATGGAGCCTAGCAAGGCTGCACGCAAGTGGCCGCGCCGCTCCAGTGCAAACAGCCCTCCCATCAGCAAGAAAGACAGCACCACGGCGGGCAGGTAGACATTCCAGTGCGCGGCTTTAGGCAGGCCAGCCTGCACCAGCATGGCAGGCACGGCCACCCACATGGCCATCTGTACGGTGTGCAGCACAAACACGCCGCCATTCAGGCGCAGCAAATCGGTATGCACCCACAAATCGCGCAGACGGCCGCGCGGCTGATTACGGTGCTCGGTCGGCTCGGGCGGCACCACCCACAGCACAACAGCTATACCGGCGATGGCCAGGCCACAGGTGAGCAAAAATAGGCCTGACAAGCCAATATGCGCCACCAGCATTGGGCTGATAACCAGCGCCAGCGCAAACATCAACCCAATACTGGCGCCCACCAGGGCCATTGCCTTGGTGCGCACCAGATCGCGGGTTTGGTCAGCCAACAGCGCCGTTACAGCGGCAGACACTGCCCCCGCGCCTTGCAGCGCACGGCCAATCAGCAAGGTCTGCACATTACCCGCCATGGCGGCCAGCAAACTGCCGGCGGCAAACACGATCAAGCCCAGCACAATGATTTTCTTGCGCCCCAGGCGATCCGACGCCATGCCCAGCGGCAGCTGACAGATCGCCTGCGTAAGGCCGTAAATGCCCATGGCCAGGCCAATCAGCGCCGGGTCATCGCCACCAGGGTATTTGCGCGCCTCTAGCGCAAACACCGGCAGCACCATGAACAAGCCCAGCATACGCAGCGCAAAAATCAGCGCCAAGCCAATGCTGGCACGGCGCTCGGCAGGCAGCATGGCGGTGGAGGTCGACGGAGAACGGGTGGATAGCGACAAAGTGAGAGAGGCGTAAAACGCAGATCAAGAAAAAAGGCGCCCTCAACGGCGCATGGCGACTCAGCGCCAGCCGCAAGTGTAGGGCGGCGGCACGGGCTATGCAGCAGCGCGGTTTCCACCATCAGCCCTCATTTATAAAAACAATAGCTGCCAGCGCCCGCCAGCTGGACGATAGAAGCATATTTCACTCAAATGCTTAGGTGACAAAGACGCAGATTGAGCGCCTTTTATCAGCAAATGCAGCGGTCGATCACGGGATTGCCACCCACAAATATTGCGAGCTGGCTATCATGGGGAGTTTTGGTTCACCGCGCCGCCCATGCCCAATAGCCCTTTGAAGACTGCCGCTGCCCCCAACGATTTGCACGCCGAGATGGACGCACTGCGTGCCGACGAGCAAGCGGGCAGCAGCGATGCACGCTACCTAGGCGCACGCCTGGCGCACACCCGCATCGCCATCCGCGGTGCGCGCACGCACAACCTTAAAAATATCGACCTGGACATCCCGCGCCACCAACTGGTGGTGATCACGGGGTTGTCAGGTTCAGGCAAATCCAGCCTGGCGTTTGACACGCTGTATGCCGAAGGCCAGCGCCGCTATGTAGAGAGCCTGTCAGCCTATGCGCGCCAATTTTTAGGGCGCCTCGATAAACCCGATGTCGACCTGATCGAAGGCCTGTCGCCTGCGATTTCTATCGAGCAAAAGGCGACCAGCCACAACCCACGATCAACCGTGGGTACAGTGACCGAAATCCACGATTACCTGCGCTTGCTCTACGCCCGCGCCGGCACGCCGTTTTGCCCCGACCACAACCTTCCACTGTCCGCCCAGACCGTGAGCCAGATGGTAGACGCGGTTTTGGCCCTGCCCGATGAGACCAAGTTGATGATCTTGGCACCGGTGGCGCGTGGCAAAAAGGGGGAGTTTGTTGAGCTTTTTGCGCAAATGCAGGCACAGGGCTATGTGCGTTTTCGTGTCGATGGCCAGATGTACGAGCATGAGAATTTGCCGCCACTGGCCAAGAACGAGAAGCACGACATCGACGTCGTGATTGACCGCGTCAAAATCCGCCCGGACTTACAGCAACGCTTGGCCGAGAGCATTGAGGCAGCGCTACGCGTAGGCGGCAATGACGGAAACGGACGTGTGCTGGCACTGGAGATGGACACAGGCCAAGAACACTTGTTCAGCAGCAAATTTTCGTGCTCGATCTGCAGCTATGCGCTGGCCGAACTGGAGCCGCGCCTGTTCTCCTTCAACTCGCCGCACGGCGCCTGCCCGTCGTGTGATGGCCTAGGCGTGCACGAGGTGTTTGATGTGGAGCGCGTGGTAGCCTTCCCCACGCTCAGCCTCGCCAGCGGCGCCATCAAAGGCTGGGACCGCCGCAACGGCTACTACTTTGCCATGCTGGAGAGCCTGGGCAAGCACTACAAGTTTGATATTGAGCAGCCGTTTGAAGACCTGCCAGACAACATCAAACAGGTGATCCTGTACGGATCTGGCGACGAAGACATTGCCTTTAAATACGAGCTCGCCAGTGGCGAGAACGCGGGCAAGATGGTCACCAAAAAGCATCCGTTTGAAGGCATCTTGCCCAATATGACGCGGCGCTACCGCGACACCGACTCGAGCATCGTGCGCGATGAGCTTGCCCGCTACCAAAGCGTGCAAGCCTGCCCCGAATGCCACGGCGCCCGCCTGCGCCGCGAGGCGCGCTTTGTACGCGTGGGCGAAGATGATGAGGCCCGGGCCATTCAGGACCTGAGCCACGTGACCCTGGCCGAAGCCTACAACTGGTTTAGCACCGTCACGCTCGCCGGCGCCAAAGCCGATATTGCGGCCCGCGTGATCCACGAGATCCGTACCCGCCTGCAGTTTTTGAACGATGTGGGCCTGACGTATTTGAGCCTGGACCGCCGCGCCGAGACCCTGTCGGGCGGCGAAGCGCAGCGCATTCGCCTTGCATCACAAATCGGCAGTGGCCTGACGGGCGTGATGTATGTGCTGGACGAGCCATCGATTGGCCTGCACCAGCGCGACAACGACCGCCTGATCGCCACCCTGATGCACCTGCGCGATATCGGCAATAGCGTGATCGTGGTCGAGCATGACGAGGACATGATGCGCGCCGCCGACCAGATCATCGACATGGGCCCTGGCGCAGGAGTGCACGGCGGCCAGGTCATGGCGCAAGGTACGTATGCCGATATCTGCGCCAGCCCCGAATCGCTGACAGGCCAGTATTTAAGCGGCAAAAAAAGCATTGCTGTGCCCAAACAGCGCACGCCTTGGCTACCCGTGCTAGCAAGCACGGTGGGCGCGCCCAGCAGTGCTCCTGTGGAAGCGAAAAAATCGCACTTCCCGACCGTACGAACCCCTATCACCAAACAAAAGAGCACTAGAAAATCCATAGCTACCAGTGAAGCAGATGCGGGCACCAGAGGCGCTTTTGACGTTAACTCCATCAACCCGCATGAGGTACAAACCCTGCGCGTGATAGGCGCTAGCGGCCACAACCTGCGCGGTACTACGGTGGACTTCCCCGTGGGCCTGCTCACTTGCGTGACGGGTGTTTCGGGCTCGGGCAAATCAACGCTCGTCAACGACACCTTGTACGCCGCCGCCGCGCAAAAAATCAACCGCGCGCAGGGCGATGTTGCCCCCTATGACGAAATGGATGGGCTGGACTATTTCGACAAAGTCATCAACGTTGACCAAAGCCCCATCGGGCGCACGCCGCGCAGCAACCCCGCCACCTACACCGGCCTGTTCACCCCCATCCGCGAGCTGATGGCCGAGACCAACACCGCCAAAGAGCGCGGCTACGGGCCCGGGCGCTTTAGCTTTAACGTGGCCGGCGGCCGCTGCGAGGCCTGCCAGGGAGACGGGATGGTCAAGGTGGAGATGCACTTTCTGCCCGATGTCTACGTGCCGTGCGACATTTGCCACGGCCAGCGCTACAACCGCGAGACGCTGGAGGTGCAGTGGAAGGGCAAGAACATCGCCCAGATCCTGGGGATGACGGTGGAGGACGCGTACGCCTTCTTCAAAGACGTCCCCTCCATCGCCCGCAAACTGCAAACTCTGCTGGATGTGGGCCTCAGCTACATCCGCCTGGGCCAAAGCGCGACCACGCTGTCCGGTGGCGAGGCGCAGCGCGTCAAACTGGCGCAGGAGCTGAGCAAGCGCGACACCGGCCGCACGCTCTACATCCTGGACGAGCCCACCACCGGCCTGCACTTTGCTGACATTGCCCTGCTACTGCAGGTGCTGCAGCAACTGCGCGACGCGGGCAACACCATCATCGTCATCGAACACAACCTGGACGTGATCAAAACCGCAGACTGGATCATCGACATGGGACCAGAGGGCGGCGCAGGCGGCGGCCAGGTAGTAGCCCAGGGCACGCCCGAGCAGGTAGCGGCCAACCCTGCTAGCTATACGGGGCACTATTTAGTGCCGTACCTCAAGCGCAGGTGAGGGCTGCCTTAGCCGCTAGCGCGCTGCTGCAGTTATCAAATTGATAGCTGCTGGCGCCCGGCTTGTATGTGCTGGCGTGCTAGAGCATGTAAATCATTTTGAATGACTGCACGGTAATCAGCTCTTGCACTCTCTCCCGCGTGCGGGAGACGGCTGGGGTGAAAGCTCCGATGGAGTCGTTGGGCTTAGGTTTTGCAGCTTGGTGTTGTCAGAACTAACTTCTGTGCTTCGCGCAGAGGCTGGCTGATCAAGGAAGGCGTTTGAGGAAGCGCAGCGACCGAATCTTCACCCAGCCCTGCCAGCGGCTGCGGCTGCGGCTGCATGACGAAGCTTACCCACAGCGGCGGGAATCTGAGTGCCGCCTTGTCCGTTGCTTGCGTTCTTGTCGTTCGACAAGAAAGTGAGACACCCGCCGGGGCGCCCCCTGCCAGCGGCACTAGCCAAACCGCTGCAGCCCGCACAAAGCAATAACTGCAGAATCAATAGCTGCTTGCGACCGATGGAAGGGAAAAACCAAGGCATTAAACAGGCATTCGTTTAACCGATTCGCACCGTTTCATTCCCCCCACTGCTGCGACCAAGCGCCGTCCATCCGAGCCGCAGAGCGGTGAACCACTTCGGCCGATGGCTGCAGTAATCCAGTTCCACGCCGTCAAACGACAGCTCTTGTCGCAAGCGGATATTGCTAGAAAAATTAGTCTGAAAGGCCGCTCTATACCCGCGGGTTCAGCCCGTCAATTGGCCACCGCTCAAGCTAGCGGACTATCAATAGTTGCTTTTGACAGGGGCAAACGGTGCTGTCGATCCGTTTCAGCCAGTCAACCTATTTGGGCGAGTGGCTGAGATGTTCTTGCGGCACTCGGATCTAGCAACCAACGGCTCGCCCAGTCGCAGAAAATCAGAAGGGAACGCCGTCTAGCGTTCCCATTTTCCCGCTGGCATAGTCCCGTTTGGCCTGTTCCAAGCGCTCTGGGGTATCCATGACAAAGGGGCCCGAAAACAGAATGGGGCCTTCGACCGGCGCGCCGCCTAACAAAGCCACATTCGCTGATTGCTGCTCTGTCGCGGTGATGCGCACACTGTCATCACCCTGGCTCAATAACGCAAGACTACCGGCGCCAATGGCAGGGCCCGCTCCATGCTCAATCCATCCATCCAGCACATATAGGCCCAGCTCGGCGCTGGCATCGACTCTCAATGTGATGCTCGCGCCTGCATCGAGCCGCACAACGGCCCAGATGGTGGGCAAGGCCAGCTGCATAGGGCCTTCGGCGTCATCGACCCGGCCTGCCAGCACCCTTACGTCAGCCCCATCACGCTTAATCTCTGGGATGGCAGCCGCACGAAATGAAGCATACGCGGGCTCAGCCAGCTTTTGCGCAGGTGGCAACGCGGCCCAGAGTTGCAGGCCATGCCGCCCGCTTTGCGGTTGTTCGGCGTGGAGCATCCCTCGGCCTGCACGGATGTGCTGGGCATCTCCGGGGCCAAGCCGGTCGGTACGGCCCATGCTGTCACGGTGTTCTACGCCCCCTTCCAGCAGATAGCTGAGTACCTCGATGCCCGCATGCGGATGCGGCCGATCACCAATTCCGCGTCGACTCTGGTGCCGATAGTGATCAATGAAGACAAATGGCCCCAGATGATCACGCTGCCCAGAGGGCAGCGCACGCCACAGGAGCATGTCACCATCATCAATCAAACGTTGACCCGGCAAAACGGTCGTAATGGTGCGTGTCATCACGTTCCCCTTTCTCTGATTAATTGCTGGCAGAGCGAATGCCGCCGCTGATCTGCAAGGATCCGATTTCGCCATGGACTTCCAGTGGCGCAATATCCTTGCCATGGGTGATCACACCGCCCGCAATCACTACCTCGGCCACCGAACCACCGGGCTTGATGCTCAGGGCAACGGCACTGAGCGATACCACCACGCCCTTGACAAGCGAATCGCCGGTAGCTCCATAGGTTTCGATTCCCCGGCTCACATGCAACGGCCCCATGGGCCTGCTGACCTGTACTCCGACCGCACCATCCGCATGGGTAGTAATGCGCTCAAACTCGGCCCGGTTCAAGGTGCCTGCATATAGATTGAAGCCGCGTGCGCCCTGGCCAAAGGTTTCGATAGGGGCATTGACCTTGAGCCAGCCCAAACCGCCGAAGTTCACGAAGCCTATGCCGCTTGGGCCGAATGAGGTGATCTTTGCATCAGCCTCCCAGCGATCCACCTGCCCCCAGTTGTCCAGCACCATATCGTTAACGCCGTAAGTGGTGACCGGGCCGAGGTTACGCACGCTATCTACAAAGGCGCCGTGCACCGTAAAGACGCCTCCGGTAATGACATCCGGCGTACCGGGAGGAATGCGTCCGTCACTAAAGATCGGGCCCGTCTCGAGCCTGCGAACGCTCAAGCAGCCCTGGTCGAAGCCTGGCCCACTCACAAAGACCCCGCTGCCAATGACCGGTGCTGATGCACGACCCGCAGACAATCCGAGCAAATCGGCCGTCACGACTACCTGCGGATCGGCCTGCATGTTCCAAAGCGTGAACGCGCCTTGGATAACGTGCACACCGAAACCCTCCGGGCGGTCTCCCTGAGAGCGCGTATCAGCGGCTACTACATCCAGCCCAGCCACCTCCACATGCCCGCTGCGCACTTGATCGCGCGCCAGAATCTGTACCTGACCAATAGTTACTAAATCAGCTAAACGTATAACGCCGAGGCCACTCACCTGGGTGTCGTTGTAAATCGCCCGATATTCAGGGGTTGTCTCCAGCCTCAGATTGCACACCGTGTTATCAGTGGACAAGCGCAAGCCGTCCTGATTGGGTGCGAACCTGATGATGGCCTGTTGATCTTCGCCTTCGAGGACTTGCCCCGGAGCTAGAGCAAAACCCGGCACATTGCTTAGTTGGCCTTGTATGACGATGTGGTTAGTTTCTGCTTTCCCGACTACAGCGAGTAGCGCGTCAACAGAGGAAACCACTGAGTGACTTGAATCCATGATCAACACCTCGGCTTATGGAGACCGTCAAAGTATAGAAGGCTCAATTCGATCAGTAGCTAGATCACGCTCTTCATGCGGTGCCAGCCTACAAGTAGCCTTCTTGGGGTGTAGCTCTTCATCGGCAAAGGCACGTTTATAAGTGCTCATAGAAGCAAAAATAAAAGTGCTTTCTGCCGTGCAGTAGCCCGTCAGGCCGCTCTCGCTCAATGACCGTTTCTGGCCACCGATTTATCTATTTCACTCATACCCTGAAAGCGATAGCTGGCTGATTTGCTCTGCACCTCGAATGCCTGCTCTAAAGATTCATGTTGACCTCGCCACCCCTGGCCGAGAAACGAACACGGCGCGCAGCTCACGAATCAGGCATTGGATGAAAAAGTGATGATTAGGGGCAAAGATAGCGGAGCCATCGACCCCAAAATTTGCGGGGATGCACACTGTTGAAGTGGATCTGGCGCCTACCCTAGTGACTCTGGCCGCGGTTCATAAACTGTATTCAAATAGCGCATATATTTCCGCAACTGCACCAGAATCCTGCGAAAGTGCTGCGACAGAAAATGTTGCTTGCCTCTAAGCGACAAGCGCGAGACGAAGCAGTTTTATATTAAGCAGCAGGGTAATTGCCCCAAAACAAAGTTAGCCGCTCCCCCGCCCGCCTATGCTCTCACTCACACAACTGATTCTTGCAGTGCTCGCCCTGGCCGCAGTGGGTCAACAACTGATTATTCACATTGCGGCGTCCTATGACGTGCTGAACTTCTTCAGCTACTTTACGAACCTGTCCAATATTTTTGCAGCCTTGGTTTTGCTGTTCTCAGTGTTCTCTGGCAAAGGCAGCTCACAAGACTTTGCCAGGTACGTGTCAACGGTCAACATGACCGTAGTCGGACTCGTCTTTGCGGTATTGCTCAGGAACGTTGATCTAGGTGCACTGCTTCCTTGGGTTAACTTTGTCCTCCATTACGTCATGCCATCGGCCATCGTTCTCATCTGGCTCATAGCTCCACCGGCCTCCAAGCTGACCTCAAAGCATTTGCTTCTCGCTTTGGTCTTTCCAGCGACCTACCTTGCATACGTAATGGTTCGTGGAGCAAGCATTGGCTGGTACCCATACCCTTTCCTTAATCCAAAGAATGTCGGTGGCTATGGGGCGGTTGCTGCTTACTCATTGGGCATCACTACTACGTTTATTGCTGCGAGCTGGGCCTTGCTCATTATTGGCAACCGCCTTAGCCGCTTAAAGTCTCACGGTACAAGCTCCTAGCCTTTCCGGCGACGAGGTACGCCCGCAACGTACCGCTCACGTTAGATTTAAATGACAGTGTTCTCCAAGCGTCAACGATTGCAATGAGTCGCATGCATGAGCTCTGGGTTTTGAGAAGTAGCTTGAGACCCGCCGAAGCGATGTGGACTGAGGGCCGACTGTGACGATGTCAACAGTAGCTTCTACGCCAATCACTCCCGCTGCTTCGGGCGCGTTTACCCATGAGCACAAAGTTGCCGAATCCGTGAGTTCCGCTTGTTGCCTTGGCCGGCTGAATTCGCCCTGTAAAACTGCCATTGGCCGGCGCACCGTAAAGCACTTCAACCAGTCAGCACTGGCCTGATAACTATCACCACCCAGTCTGCAAAATACGCCATCCCATGCCTTCTCCCCTCCACTTCCGCACCGCTATCAAAGCAGACCTCCCCTCCATCGTCGCCCTGCTGGCCGATGACAAGCTGGGCAGCCAGCGCGAGGTCTTGTCTGACCCTCCTGACAGCCGCTATGTAGCCGCCTTTAACGCCATCACCGCCGATGCCAACCAGCGCCTGGTGGTTGCCGAGCAAGATGGCCAGGTGGTAGGCACCATGCAGCTGTCGTTTATGCCTGGCTTGTCGCACACGGGCGCTTGGCGGGGGCAGATTGAATCGGTGCGGGTTGCGTCGACGTTACGGGGGCAAGGGGCTGGGCAGCAAATGTTTGTATGGGCACTGGATCAGTTCAAAGCCAAGGGGTGCAGCATGGTGCAGCTGACTACCGACAAATCTCGTGCCGATGCGCATCGCTTCTACCAAAAGCTGGGGTTTGAGGCTAGCCATTTGGGCTTCAAGATCAAGCTGTGAAATATATAAAATTAGCTTGTAGCGCCCGCCCATAGGGAGCTAGCAGCTATCTATTTTGATAGCTATGGTTGCAAGCGGATCAACTTGGCGTCGGTGCCATCGGTCAGCAGGTAGATCAAACCGTCGGCGCCTTGGCGCACATCGCGAATGCGCTCGCCGGGCTGGGCGTAGAGCGAGTGTTCGGCGGTGATTTTTCCGCCTTCGATCTCTAAGCGTATCAGCTTGCGGGCTTTGAGGGCGCCAATCAGCAGGTTGCCTTTCCACGCCTGGCCGTAGCGGTCACTCGTCACAAAGGCCATGCCGCTGGGTGCGATGCTGGGCACCCAGTATTTCAGTGGTTGCTCCATACCGGCTTTTTGCGTGCCTTCGCCGATCTTGCCACCGCCGTATTCCTCGCCATAGGTCACCACCGGCCAGCCGTAATTTTTGCCTGGCTTGGGCAGGTTGATTTCGTCGCCGCCTTGCGGGCCGTGTTCGTGCATCCAGACGGCACCATCAGGCCCCATGGTGAGGCCCTGACTGTTGCGGTGGCCGTAGCTATAAATCTCGGGCAGCGCATCTTTGCGATTTGTAAACGGGTTGTCGTCAGGCACGCTGCCGTTTTTATGGATGCGCACAAGCTTGCCGTGGTGGTTGTCCAGTGTTTGCGCGTCGTCGCGCATGGAGAAGCGATCGCCCAGGCTGAGGAACAAGCTGCCATCACGCGCCTCTGCAATGCGGCAGCCAAAGTGGGCAGTGCTTTTGATCTTGGGGTGCTGGCTGAACAGCACTTTCACATCCTCCAGTTGGCGCTCGTTGCTGGCAATGCGGGCACTGGCCAAGGCCGTGCTGTTGGTGGTTTTATCGGTGCCGGGCTCGGCGTAGCAAAAGTAGATGCGGCGATTGCTGGCGAACTGGCGGTCTGCCACCACATCCAGCAATCCCCCTTGCCCACCAAAGGCCACAGGCGGCACGCCAGCCAGCTCAGCCTGTTTTCGGCCATTGGCATCTAGCAGCCACAATTTGCCTATGCGCTCGCTCAGCACAAAGCGTTGGTCGGGCAGCGGGGCGATGGCCCAGGGGTTGGCAAAGCCCGTGGCCACCACCTCTTGCCTAGGCGCAGATTGGGCGTGGGCACTTGCAGCGAGAGCGACCAGCGTGGCAGCAGCCAGTGCAGCAAGCGGCTGTGCAGGGCGGCGGCAGCTGGCTTTGGGTGTCAAGATCGTCACAGGCTTTCCCTTTCTTAAGGCTATGCAAACAGTACCATGGTGACCATGGATACCGCCAACAGCACCCCCAACCTCAACCCACAAACACCCGTTTGGGATTTCATCGTTATCGGCGCCGGCATGGCTGGCAGTACCACGGCCTGGCAGCTGGCCGATAGCGCCACGGTGCTGGTGCTAGAGCGTGAATCCCAGCCCGGCTATCACACCACCGGCCGATCGGCTGCGCTGTTTGAAGAGCACTATGGCCCCGCACAAGTGCAGGCGCTGACCCGCGCCAGTCGCGCTTTTTACGAGCAGCCGCCCTCCGATTTTGCCGACCACGCCATCGTCAGCCCACGCGGTGTGCTGTATGTGGCAACCGCAGACCAACTGCCGCAACTGCAAACCACCTACCAAGAGGCGTTGCAACATTCGCCAGGCGCCCGTTGGCTGGATGCCGGCGCACTCCAAACTCTGCTGCCTGCCTTGAACACTGAGCTGTTGATCGCCGGGTTTATGGACGACGGCGCCCGCGATATCGACGTGCACAGCCTGCACCAAGGCTTTCTGCGCGGCCTACGCCAGCGCGGCGGACAGTTGTGGACAGACGCCGATGTAGCCGCCCTGCAATGGGATGCTGCCACCCAACTGTGGAACGTGCGCTTGCAAGACGGCCGTAGCGCGCAGGCACGCCATATCGTCAACGCCGCTGGCGCATGGGCCGATGTGATGGGCCAATTAGCGGGCGCCAGCCCCATTGGCCTCACGCCCAAGCGGCGCAGCGCTTTCACCTTTGCCGTGCCTGCAGGCATGGACGGCCACACCTGGCCGGCCGTGATTGATGTGGACGAGCAGTGGTACTTCAAACCCGATGCGGGCCAACTGCTAGGCTCGCCCGCCAATGCTGATGCAACCACGCCGCACGATGTGCAGCCTGAGGAGTTGGACATTGCCATTGGCATTGACCGCATCATGCAGGTCACACACTTTGACATTCGTCGCCCGCAGCACACCTGGGCCGGGCTGCGCAGCTTTGTGGCCGATGGCGAGATGGTGATTGGCTGGGATACAAGCGCGCCGCAGTTCTTGTGGGTGGCCGCGCAAGGCGGTTACGGCATTCAAAGCGCATACGGTTACGGCCTGTTGGCGCGCAACCTGGCACTGCATGAGCCGCTAGATGCGCAGTTGCTGGCTCAGGGTGTGCAGGTAAATGCGCTTTCCCCTAAGCGGCTGGGTGTTTGAGTGATGCGGGCGATTGCTGTGGATAAGTCTGTGGTTTACCGCTCATTCACCTGCAAATAGCTTCTTTTGCTTGAAATTTAAGCACTTTTAACCCAATACCGCAGCGCCAGCAAGGCGCTGCGGTGGCTTCTACACTGTAAAAATACTTCACACCACGTTCATGACACCCGCCCCTTCGTCCGTCACGCCCGCCTTCCGCTCGTCTGATCTTTTGCTTGCCTTGGTGGTGGTGGTGGTCTGGGGTATCAACTTTGTGGTGATGAAATGGGGCCTGCGCAGCCTGACTCCGTTTGAGCTAGGCGCCCTGCGCTATATCTGCGCTGCCTTCCCACTGGTGCTTTTTATCAAACCGCCCAAGGTCCATTGGCGTTGGGTGGTGCTGTTTGGCTTGCTGCAGGGCGTAGGCCAGTTTGGCTTTTTGTTTACGGCGCTCAAGGTCGGCATGACAGCCTCGCTCGCCAGCGTCATTTTGCAGACACAGGTGTTTTTGACAGCCGTGTGGACTTGGGTGCTGCTGCGCGACAAGCCAAGCCGCCCCTTGATTGCCGGCATGTGCATTGCTGCGCTGGGCTTGGGCTGCTTGCTAATGTATGAGCTGCAAAGCAATGGCGCCGGCGGCACCAGCTTGCTGGGCCTGTTGCTAGTGCTGTGTGCAGCCACGTCCTGGGCCTGCTCGAACGTGGTGGTGCGCCTAGCGCAAAAGGAGAACGCCAGCTACGACCCGGTGTCCTTTATCACCTGGAGCAGCCTAATGCCTATCATCCCCTTCATCTTGCTCAGCAGCCATTTCGACGGAGATGTCAGCAAATGGCTGCAAGTTGCGACCTGGCAGCAGATACCGTGGCTGGCCTGGGCGTCTATCGCCTACCTGGGCTGGATGGCGACCATTGTGGGTTACGGGTTGTGGACCAAGCTGATCCAGCGCTACTCGGCCAACCGCGTGGCGCCGTTCAGCCTTTGCGTACCGGTGATCGGGCTGACAACGGGCATGCTGGCCCTGGGCGAGACGGTGGCGCCGTGGCAATGGGCAGGCGCGGCGTTGGTGGTGATGGCGCTGATTGTGGTGGTGTGGGGCGGCAGGCTATTGCAGGCAGCACGGCGCAAATAGTCGATCCTCATGAAAATAGCTGCTAGCGCCCGACCACTGGGCGTTAGCAGCTATTGTTTTAGGAGTATTGCAGCTTACTCTTCGATCTTGGCAAAATTGACGATCTTCTGGTATTTAGCGACTTCTGCCTTCAAATAGCCGGCCATATCCACCGTGGGTGATGCCACCACGTTGCCCGACGCCTCCATCTTGCTGCGGAATTCGGGCGACTGCAGCACCTCAGCCAGCGCAGTGCGCAACTTGGTCGCCACAGGGGTTGGCAGGTTGGCGGGGCCCATCAGCGCAAACCAGCTGTTGATGTCCACGTTTTTGAACTGGGGGTTCTCAGCCAGCGCGGGGATATCCGGGGTGACGGCTGAGCGCTTGGCTTCCGTCGTGCCCAGTGCCACCACCTTGCCAGATTTGATGTGGGGCAGGCCGCTGGAGAGCACAAACATGCCGAACTCCAGGTTGTTACCCACCAAATCATTCGTCAGCGGCGCCACGCCTTTATAGGGCACGTGAATCATATCCAGCGAACTGCTTTGCTTGATCATCTCGCCGGCCAGGTGCAACGCCGTGCCCACGCCTGAGCTGCCATAGCTGTACTTGCCAGGGTGTGCAGCCACCAGTTTGATGAACTCATTGGCGGTTTTAACGCCGGTGGAGTTAGATGCAACCAACACCATGGGCTGGGTTGCCACTAGGCCGATGGGCGTGAAATCCTTGAACACATCGTACTTGATGGCCTTGTTGATCAACGGAGCGATCGCGACCTCATTATTGGCAGCCACCAGCAAGGTATAACCGTCGGCCTGCGCCTTGGCCACCTTCTGGGCACCAATAGCGCCACCGGCGCCGCCCAGGTTTTCGATCACCACAGTTTGCTTCAAGCGGTTGGACAGCTCGGTGCCCACAAAGCGGCCCACCAAATCAGTGCTGCCGCCCGGTGGGTAACCTACGATGATGGTGATGGGCTTGCTGGGGTAGATATCTGCCGCAAAGGCAGGTGCGGCGCCAAAGCTGGCGGCCAGACCTAACAGGCTACAAGCAATGGCGTGGCGGCGGGTGGGCAGGGATTGCGGCATATCAGTTCTTGTCTGAGAAGGTTGGAGAAAGTGTGACACGGCTGGCTGGCGCGGCGCTTACAAAAGCGGTGCCAATATTGATGCAGCCGCCGGCAAAATAAAAATACAGCATTGCAAACCCCGTTCCATAGCGAACGCACCACTTGAGTACAGGCACAAAAATGCCCCGCTGACGATGTCGCCGCTGCGGGGCTGGTCGAAGTTCGCTGGGTTCTGGAGACGCTTAAGCAGCAGCGGCGGCGTTCAGCACATCGCGCGTTTGGGTGGCCGCGGCGCGCGCGGCGGCGGCAAAATCATCGCCTTGCGATGCGTACAGCACGGCGCGCGACGAGTTGATGATGATGGGGCCTCCACCGATGCGGGCCGCCTTCACGGTTGCCACAGCATCACCACCCTGTGCGCCCACGCCGGGGATCAGCAGCGGCAGCGTGGGAGCGACGGCGCGTACGCGCTCGATCTCATGGGGGCGAGTGGCACCTACGACCAGGCCGAGCTGGCCATTGGTGTTCCAGGGGCCCTGGGCCAGTTTGGCCACATGTTCAAACAGGGCAGGCTGGCCGGGCAAATCAGCCATGCGCTGCGCCTGTAAATCATCACCACCGGGGTTGGAAGTGCGGCACAGCAGGAATGCGCCCTTGCCGTGGTACTTGAGATAAGGCGTGATCGAATCAAAGCCCATAAAGGGCGAGAGCGTCACGGCGTCTGCGCCGTAGCGCTCAAAGGCCTCTTTGGCGTACTGTTCGGCGGTCGATCCAATATCGCCGCGCTTTGCATCCAGAATAACGGGCACTTGGGGCGCGACCTTGCGCATATGGACCATTAGCTTTTCGAGCTGGTCTTCGGCACGATGGGCAGCAAAGTAGGCGATCTGGGGCTTGAAGCTGTTCACCAAATCATGCGTGGCGTCCACAATCGCGGCGCAAAAATCGTAAATCTTGGATGCATCACCCTGCATAGTGCCGGGGAAGCGATTGGGCTCCGGATCCAGCCCCACACACAGCAGAGAGTTGTTTTGGGTGGCTGCGGCGCGCAGTTGGTCGATAAATAGCATGGGCGCTATTGTAAAAGCGCAGCTGACCTCGCTGATCCCGCGGGTGACCGGCGCAGTCGGGGATTGCAGTTACATTGCTGGCCATGCCTACCTTGTCGCGACAACAACTGATAACACTGACACTGCTGACCATCGTCTGGGGCCTGAACTGGCCGGTGATGAAGCTGGGCGTGCAGAACTTTCCGCCTCTGGCCTTCCGCGCCGTATCCATGTTGCTAGGCCTGCCGCTGCTGGCTATTGCCCTGGTGGTGATGAAGGCGCCTTTCAAACTAGAGCGGCGTTACTGGGGCCAGTTGCTGGTGCTGGGGTTTTTCAACATGGTGATGTGGCATGCGCTGATCATCATTGCCATCCCCATGCTGCCCAGCGGACGCGCAGCTATCTTGGGCTACACCATGCCCATTTTCTCAGCCGCTATTGGTGCCCTGTTTTTTAGCGACCGCTTGCCGCCCCGCGCCTGGGCTGGTGTGGTGGCAGCGGCCGGCGGCGTCTTGCTGCTGCTGTGGAACGAGATGGACAAGCTGGGCGGACGGCCTACCGGCGTGGCGCTGATGCTGATAGCAGCCGCCAGCTGGGCGCTGGGCACGCAGCTGCTGCGCCGCACCACCATCCCCGCGCCCACGCTGACACTGGCTTTCTGGATGACGGTGATGAGCACCGTCACTCTGTGCGTAATGACTACCTTGCTAGAGCGTCCGCGCTGGCACCTGCCAAATGGCCCAGCCTGGGGCGCCATCTTGTTCAACGCTGTACTGGTGATTGGCTTTGCGCAGGCCGTGTGGTTTTACCTGGCGCGCACGCTGCCGCCGCTGGCATCCACCTTGAGCGTGATGCTGATCCCCGTGCTGGGCGTGTTCAGCGGCGCATGGTGGCTAGGCGAGGTGCTGCGCTGGCAAGACTGGTCTGCCGTGGCCTTGATGGTGGTGGCTATTGCATCAGTGCTGTGGCCCAAAAAATCCACAGCCACCCCCTGAGCCGCCTCGCGCCCCCCACTCTCCCTGCACGCCAGGGTGGGGGACGCAACCACTGCTGCAAAGGAGTTACCTTTACCAGGCCCACCCGCACCTGCCGCACACCCGTGTCAAACAACGCATTTTTGCAGTGCTGGCGGTTCCCTCAACGGCGAAGCTGATCGCTCTCCATGCCGTCGTTGTTCATCGTCAGGTAGACGAGCACCAACAGCAAGGTGATGAAAAAGCGGAAAGCGTCGGGCACACCGTTCCATTGTTTGGACATCCACATGCCAAACCACTCACCACCTACCGACATAAACGCCACTTGCCAGGTCAAAAAACCCAGTGTCAAACCCGCAATCGCCCAAGATTTGGACGCGCGGAACACCGCATCGCTAGCGCCCCGTGCCTTCAGTAGCTTGACGCCGCCTACCCAGCACAGCACGGCTGTCAACGCCTCCAGCGCGATGATGCCGATATAGCCCGCGTGGTGCACCCACTCGCTCTGGATCGCGCGGTACATGATGCCGTTACCGGAGAAGGTCGTATCCATCAAAAACACATGGTGGACAAAGGCGAAGTTGGTCGCGTAATCGGTGATATTACCGAACGCAACCAGAGAGGCGAAAAGAGCCATGGCCAATACCATGGCCGACTTGGACAGACGAATCATCATTCGAGACTCCGAAGGCAAAAAAGGGGAATAGTGAGCAACAGACACGCAGCGCTGAGCCTAGGCGTTCAGCACCGGATCTATTGAATAAGACACCAACCGGGGGTTGGCAAAGAGACGTGCATAAGCACAAAGGCGCGGGGATCGGGACTGGAAGACCTGAAGCCGGTAGCGCGTCTGGGAAACGCATCCACCAACTGGATCGCGTATCGCGCCAGGAAGGCCGCGCGATTCTGCCATTGATGGTTGAGCCCTGTCAATGAAGGGCTAGCTATGCTGGCACGGGGAGATGCAGCCTATTGTTGAAGCGTCATGCTAGATGCGCGTGTTTACGATCGGGCATAAAAAATGCACTACCAATTTGATAGTGCATTTTGCAATCAAGCCGGCGCTAGCCGGCTTTTTACCTATTAGCGTGGCGCGCCCAGCAAACGGGTTACGTCGCGGTCATTCGGCAGTGCGTAGTCATAGCCGGTGATGATACGACTGTCTTCGGTACGCACCAGCTTCAGGCTGACGTAGGTGAAGTTGGCCGCTGGCGAGAACGTACCCACCAGCACCATGGCGGCGTTTTGGCTGCGAGCGATGTCACGCATCTCGCGCGACAGCATCAGCTCGCCCGTGCCTTCGCGCACATACAGTTCGCCGCGCAGCTTGACTTCCTTGACGTTGAAGCCTCGTGCAGCCATCTGGTTGGCGTAGATCTCGGACAGGGTGCGCCCCAGGGGAGACGAAGTGCCCATGTTGTTGACGTTCACCACAGTCGCCACCAGCACAGGGCCGGTGCCCACATTGCCGGGGTTGACGTTGGCGGTCAGCTGGTTGATTGCGTCTTGGCTGTTAGCCAAAAACACATTGGCATCTGCTGCTTGGTAAGTAGGCTCGGTGCGCACGGTGCTCACAGGCTGTGCAGGCTGGTTCCAGCTTGCGCAACCGGCCAGCACGGTGGTGGCGGCCAGGGCGGCAATGGAGGTGATACGCATCATCATTTGTTCACCACCTTCAGGTTCACTGCACGGAAAGCTTCCGTCTTAGCGAACTGACCGACGGTGGCGTTATCCACGTAGTACACATTGGACTTGCGGGCCACATACTGGCCTTGGCGCAGCACGGTTGATGTCAGCAGCACTTCCGAATACGCAGGTGTGCCAGCAGCCGTCACAGGCTGGTAGTCCGCATCACCAATGGTGGCACCAAAACCGTTCTGGCCGCGGCGGTTGTAACCGTCACCAGCCTCAGGGCTGTAAGCGCCTGCGTGTTGCAGGTTGTGGTGCACCACCTTGGCGTCGTAGCTCACTTCAAGCTGCTGGCCAGGGGTGTTGTAGACAGTGGCGCCGTTTTGCACCAGCTTGGTCACGACCAGGTCGTGGAAGACCGAATCAAACGCGCTGGCGTTTTGTGGCAGGGCCACGTACAACGGCGTCTTGGCGTTCAGGCCATTGCGCTCCAGCGTAGCCAGGGTTTCAGCGACCACATCATTGGCCATCAGATCCCAGTGGCCTGCGGCGCGCACTTTCATTTGGGTTGGTTGGGCGTAGTTAGCGCCGTAAGGAACGGGAGCGTCTACCGCGCAACCCGTCAATGCGAGCACAGCGCCAGCCAGCGCTGCAGCTCCAATGGTCTTTTTCAATGCCATGTTTCCCTCCTCGGAATTAGATAGTGGGCGAACCTATGCCCGCCCATACTTGTATTCCATTGTTGTTGATCTGGCAGCGCAAAGACAAGAAAAACGGTCCAAAGTGCGAACACAACCTGCCATTTTGTTGTTTTTGCTCACACTTTATGCAATCGTCTACTTGGCCGCGCTTGCACCTTAGCCGTTGGCGCGTTTTTCCAGGATTTCGAAAGCAGGCAAAGTCTTGCCTTCCAGCACCTCCAAGAAGGCGCCACCACCTGTGGAAATATAGCCCACCTTGTCTTCAATGCCGTACTTGGCAATGGCGGCTAACGTATCGCCACCACCGGCAATGCTGAAGGCGGGCGATTCAGCAATCGCGGCAGCAATCGTCTTGGTGCCGTTGGCAAACTGGTCAAACTCAAACACGCCGACTGGGCCGTTCCAGACGATAGTGCCGGCCTTTTTCAGCTGCTCGGCCAGCAGGGCCGCGGTCTCTGGGCCAATGTCCAGAATCATGTCGTCGTCTTCAACGTCAGTGGCCTTCTTCACCGTGGCTACTGCGTCAGCGGCAAAGTTCTTGGCGGTAACCACATCAGTAGGGATTGGCACGTTGGCTCCGCGTGCGGCCATGGCCTCAATCACAGCCTTGGCTTCGCCCAGCAGATCGGGTTCAGCCAGGCTTTTGCCAATCTTGAGGCCCGCGGCCAGCATGAAGGTGTTGGCAATGCCGCCTCCCACAATTAGTTGGTCCACATTCTTGGCCAGCGATTGCAAAATCGTCAGCTTGGTTGACACCTTGGAGCCCGCCACAATAGCGGCCAGTGGGCGTGCTGGGGAGGCCAGGGCCTTGGTGATGGCATCAATCTCGGCTGACAGCAGCGGGCCTGCACAGGCGACTGGCGCGTATTCGGCGATGCCATAAGTGGTGCCTTCGGCGCGGTGGGCGGTGCCAAAGGCATCGTTTACATAGATATCGCAGAGCTTGGCCATCTTTTGCGCCAGCTCCGCGTTGTTCTTTTTCTCACCCTTGTTCACGCGGCAGTTCTCCAGCAGCACGACTTGGCCAGGCGCCACTTGTACGCCGTCCACCCAGTTGGCGACCAGAGGCACATCGCGGCCCATCAGCTCAGCCATACGCTTGGCCACCACTGCCAACGAATCCTCGGGCTTGAACTCACCCTCAGTCGGGCGGCCCAGGTGGCTGGTCACCATCACGGCAGCACCCGCCTTCAAAGCCATCTCAATGGCAGGTATCGAGGCGCGTACGCGCGTGTCTTCAGTGATCTCGCCTGCATCGCTCAGCGGCACGTTCAGGTCAGAGCGGATAAACACACGTTTGCCTTGCACCTTGCCTTGGGCGCACAGATCGGAGAAGCGGATGATGTTCATGGGATTGCTACTACAAGAGAGTCAAAAAGCCAGCACTTGGGCGGCTTTGTGCCACCCACATGGCCGCCATTGTAGAGGCGCAGGTTGGCGTAGCCAGCCAGGGGGCGACTGGCACTGTCCAACACGCACACAACATAGGCACAAAAAAGACTGCTAGCACCCATCCAGCATGCGTTGGTAGCTTCTATTTTTATAGCAAACTACCAGCCTAGGCCGATATGCAGCGGTAAATACACGGCCATGCCGACCACGATGGTGCCCAAAATGCCACGTTTTTTAAAGTAGTAGATGGTGGCGCAGATCAGCGCAGGGATGCGTGCATCCAGCAAGGTGTCGGTCAAATGGCCCTGGGTCATCAGCACCTCGGGCGCAATCACGGCGGTGAGCGCGGCCAGCGGTGCGTATTTGAGCCCGCGCTTGAGCCAATCGGGCAGTGGCAGCTCATTCTTGGGGATCATGAAGAACGCGCGGCAAACGATGGTGATCAGCATCAGGCCTACGGTGGCCGTCAGCTGGTAGAGCAAATCCCAGTCTTCAGGGCTCATCGCACATGCTCCTCACGCACGGGCACGGCGCTGGTGCCATCGTCGGGCTGCTCGGGGCCGGGCGACGGCAGGGGTTTATCTTTGGGCACGACGATGACCTTGGGCTTGCGGCCACGCTGGTCCACCGATTCGACCAGCAGGCCAATCGTTACTGCGCAGGCAATGGCCACCAGGATGTTGAGTTTCAGCGGTATGCCATAGGCCGCAATCGCCGCGGTAGCCGCAATCACTGCCGATATTTTGGTGGCTCGGTCAATCAGCATGGAATACAGAACACCCAACAGCGCCAGCACACCCGCAAAGCCCAAACCCCACTCCAGCGGCACTACGTTCGCCATCAAAATACCGGCGATGGAGAAGCCCTGCCACACCACAAAGTTGATGGATGATGCGCCCCAGAAGTAGTACACCTGCTGCGGTTTGGTAACTGGCGAGGTATAGCGCCGCATAAAAGCGACAAAGATCACGTCGCCACTAAAAAAGCCTATACACAGCCGGTGCCACAGCGGCAGATGGGCAAAATAGGTGCGCCACATGCTCGACAAAATGACGAAGCGCAGGTTGACGCAAGCAGCCGTGAACCAGATCACCCACAGCGGCGCGCCTACCGCCAGCAGCGGCAGTACCGCCAGCTGGGCGCTGCCCGCATATACGACCAGAGACATGAAAATGGCCATAGGCGCGGTAATACCCGCCTTGACCATGGCCACGCCTGTCACCAAAGCCCAGGCAGCAATGCCTACGGCGGTACCCGACATATCGACCACACCGGCACGAAAGCTGGGGTGCTGGGTCGCCCGCCGCAGCTGCTGCAGGGTCATACTGCCGCCGTGGCGGTACCGGTATCGCCCAGTAGCTGGCCCACTTGCAGACTATGGCCGCGCAAAAAATCAGCCGCCGCCAGGCGCTTGCCACCGGGGCGTTGTAGCTCGGTAATGCAAAGAGCGCCTTCGCCACAGGCGACGACGATGCCAGCATCATTTATAGATAAAATCTGCCCTGGGCGCACACTCTCCGGGCGCTGACAGCTATCAATTTTGCAAGACCAAAGCTTGACGACTTCATCACCAATGCGGGTAGATGCAGCCGGGAAGGGGTTGAAGGCTCGGATGCGGCGGTCAATCTGTGCGGCGCTGTCGGCCCAGTTAACGGTGCTCTCGGCTTTTTCAATCTTATGCGCGTAGGTCACGCCCTCTGCAGGCTGAGGCGTGCGCATCAGGCCGCCGCAGGCCGCCAGCTCCAGCGCCTCCACAATCATGCGGCCCCCTAGGCTGGCCAGCTTATCGTGCAGGCTGGCAGTAGTGTCGTTGGCTTCGATCATGGTGCGCTCGATCAAGCACATATCGCCCGTATCCAGGCCAATATCCATTTGCATGATGGTCACGCCGGTCTCCGCATCACCCGCTTCGATCGCCCGATGAATGGGCGCTGCGCCGCGCCAGCGTGGCAACAGGCTGGCGTGGATGTTCAGGCACCCCTTGGCAGGCAAATCCAGCACCCACTGCGGCAGGATCAAGCCGTAAGCAGCCACCACCATCAAGTCAGGCTGCACAGCCAGCAGCGCCTCTCGCGCGGCAGCAGCTTCATCTGGGTACTTGCCATCCAGGCGCAGGCTGTGCGGCTGGATGACAGGGATGTTGTGCGCCAAGGCGCATTGTTTGACAGGCGAGGCCTGCAGCTTCATGCCACGGCCAGCGGGGCGGTCTGGCTGGGTCAGCACCAGCGGAACCTCAAAACCAGCAGCCAACAGCCGCTCTAGCGCCACGCGGGCAAAATCCGGCGTACCGGCAAATACTACTTTCATGGGGTCTCTATCTCTGTGGCCACACGGCACGGCTGCAGGCGGTGCGGGCTAAGGTGCCGCTTAATCCTTAGTCGCGCTGGCGTGGCTCGGGCAGGGGCTCGTCCATAAACATCAAGCGCTGCACCACGCCCTGGCGGTCGATGTGCACATGCGCGAATCGCTTAATGCTATTGTCCCAGAAGCGGTAGGTAAACACGCGCCCATCAAAACTGGAAACTTGGGTGACCTCCATGGGAGGACCAAAGTCTTGCAGCAATTGGCGCTCGGTGTACTGGCCATTGCGTATGGCGCCAAAGTTCTCGGCCGTCAGCACCTGGGTGGTGGACTGCAGGCGGCCATCGGCACCAAAGCGCAACTGGAACGCCTCGCGCCCCATGGGCTGGGTAGAGTACAGCCAACGCTGGCCACCATCGACCTGGGGCACGGCGACATAAGGTGCACCCAGCTTTTGCTGCACCTCTTGCTCGGTCGCCCCTGGCTTGAGTTGTGTGGGGTAGGCGCAGCCCGCCAGCCACAACACCGCTACTGCTGCCCAGCACCAGGCCAGCGGGCGGCCTATGTTGTGCAAATGTAACGATGTGTGCGGCATATCAGTCCTTGGTGTCGCGCTTTTGCAGCTTGACCAGCTTGGTCTTGATTCGGTTGCGCTTGAGCGGGGACAGGTATTCAACAAACACCTTGCCCATCAAGTGATCCATCTCGTGCTGAATGCAGATGGCGAGCATGCCTTCGGCATCAATCTCGCGGGACTCACCCTTTTCATTCAAGGCCTTGACCTTGATGGCCACCGAACGCTCCACACCGTCATAAATTCCAGGCACGGACAGGCAGCCCTCTTCGCCGAGCGCTTTTTCATCGCTGGCCCAAAGGATCTCGGGGTTGATGAGGACCATGGGATGATCGCGCTCTTCGGACACATCAATAACAACGACGCGCTCGTGCACATCGATCTGCGTGGCCGCCAGGCCAATACCGCTGGCGTCATACATGGTCTCCAGCATGTCTTGTGTGAGCGTGCGGATACGGTCATCCACCACAGCAACAGGCTTGGCAACCTTGTGCAGACGGGGATCGGGGTAGCAAAGAATCGGCAGAATTGACATAGTTTGATCAGTGAATGTCGTTATTTTCGCCACTTTTACTCGCCAATGCCCGACTGGCTTGCAATAATCGTTGATCGATCAAGGGCTTGGCCCGAGAATCGAAGGGAATACAAACAATTGATAGCTGAGCGGGCGCCTTATTTGCCCGCCAGCGACTGAGAGGGAGTCACTCGGCAATGCCAGCATTCATGCCTACCAAGCCACTGTTCACCCGCTTCAGCCAGACGGCTGTAGCGCTTGCAATCTCGGGCTCCTGCCTGTCGGCGCTGGCGACAACGCCTGCATCACAGCTACCCGTTACGGCCACGCAGCAGAGCACAGCAAAAAAAGTATCCGAGCAAGGCGTTCCCGTGGGCGACTTGGCAGCCAATGCGCCCGACACCTACGTCGTCAAGCGCGGTGACACGCTGTGGAGCATCTCCGGCCTGTTTCTGAAGCAACCCTGGCGCTGGCCCGAGTTGTGGGGCATGAACCTCAAGACCATTGCCAATCCACACCTGATTTACCCCGGCCAGACTTTGTACCTAGAGCGCAAAGATGGCTTTGCACGCCTAGTCACATCGCGCAACAGCGAAGGCGACGTCATCCGCATCTCACCTCGCGTGCGCAGCACCAGCTTGTCTGATAACGCTCTTCCAGCCGTTAACCAACGCCTGATCGAAGCGTTCTTGGTCGAACCTGAAGTGATGGGCGAAGGCGAGAGCGAAAAATCCCCCCGTTTGGTAGGCGCCACGCAAGAGCGCGCCCTGCTGTCGCCGGGCGACCGTGTCTATGGCCGATCCGGTGATGGCAGAACGCTGGAGATGGGCCAAGAGCGCCAGTATTACCGCGTGTTCCGCAATGCCGTGCCGATGAAGGACCCTGAAACCAGCACTATTCTGGGCTACGAAGCACAGTACTTAGGTAAGGTGCAGTTGATTGCCGGCGAACGCCAAGAGACCACGGTCGATATCAAGGGCGTGCAGCACACCGACCCTGTACCCGCATCGCTGGACGTGACCTCGGTCAAAGAAGAGATCCGCATCGGCGACAAGCTACTACCAATGCCACGACTCAATGTGTCGAGCTATGTACCGCATGCGCCTGACGAGAACATGCAAGGCAGCGTGGTCTCCATTTACGGCAGCAACGCCGTGGCCAATGCCGCCCGCAACAGCGTAATTGCCATCAACCGCGGCCAAGCAGATGGCGTGGAGCTGGGCCATGTCTTCCGCCTGATGACACGTGGCGCACGCATCAAAGACAAGACCGACGCCAACCAGTCTGTGATCAAGCTGCCGAATGAAGCCAATGGCTTGGCGATGGTGTTCCGCACCTTCGACAAAGTGTCCTACGCTTTGATTCTAGAAGCCAAGGAAAGCGTGAAAGTCGGCGACTCCATCATCTCACCTGACTACCGTCCTTAATCGGCAATCCAACGCAGCTTTTGAACCATGACAGAACAAGAGCTGCGCGATTGGATCCAGCTGACGGCAACGCCAGGACTGGGTAATACCTCGATCCGGCGCCTGCTAGCGCAGTTTGGCCTACCAGGCAACATACTTCAGCAAACCGCTGCCGTTTTGGGAACCTGCGTTACGTCCGCGCAAGCCAAGGCGCTGCGCACTCCCACCAACGTTCTGCATGCATTGCAGTCCAGCACTTGGGACTGGTTAAGCGCCACCGCCACACCTTTGCAACGCCACGTCATCGTATTGGGTGACGCCGATTACCCGCAGCGCCTGCTGGAAACCGCCGACCCGCCAGTTCTTTTATATGTACTGGGCCATTCACGCTGGTTTAACACGCGAGGTCAAATCAAGTACTGGCCGGACAAGGCGCTAGCCATAGTCGGCAGCCGCAACCCCACGGCACAAGGCAGCCGCAATGCGGAAGCATTCGCCGCAACCTTGGCTGTACAAGGTATTTCCATCGTATCGGGCATGGCACTGGGCATTGATGCAGCTGCGCATCTGGGTGCCATAGAAGCTGGCACGGATACCTTACAGCCGGCGACGATTGCCGTCATAGGCACCGGCATTGACCGCGTCTACCCACGGAACAACCATGCACTGGCCAAACAGATTGCAGAGCATGGCTTAATCATTAGTGAATACCATTTAGGCACACCACCACTGGCCAATAACTTCCCCAAGCGCAACCGAATCATCTCGGGCTTAAGTTTGGGAACCCTGGTAGTAGAAGCTGCGCCAGAATCCGGATCACTGGTGACCGCCCGCTTGGCCAGCGAACAGGGTCGCGAAGTGTTTGCCATCCCAGGCTCTATTCACTCGCCACAAAGTAAGGGCTGCCATTTACTCATTCGGCAAGGGGCCAAGCTGGTGGAATCCGTTACAGATATTCTGGAAGAGTTGCCATCATTAACAAGCACTCAGCCTAAAGCGCAACGACAAGAGAGCACCGAAGAGGTCGTGATACCTGTCACAGAGTCACGCCTCCAACAAGACAACCCATTACTCAACGCTCTGGGCTTTGACCCCGTGGATTTGGACACCTTATCTGCCCGAACCGGCATGAGCGTTGCCAGCTTGCAAATGCAATTGCTAGATTTGGAGCTTAACGGCCAAGTCGCCCGCCTGCCTGGGGGCTTGTTCCAGCGCCAAGGGCAGAGTTAGTCAGCTATCGCTACTGCAGCAGACGCTCAGGGTTGGCCTCAATTTTGGCCAAAGCATCACGGGCAGCGCGGGCCGTAATACCTTCTGCGTCACGCGGCGCGAGCAAGCCTGACTGTAAATAGTTGCCCAAGCGGCGCAACTGGAACAAGAAATACATGCCACTAGGCGTTGCAAACAGCTGCAGCTGTTTGTGCTGGCTGTGCCATGCATACTGCACCTGCATGGGACTGCCATTGTGATCCAGCATAAACCAGTTACCCACAGCAAGATTTTTAGCCCACTCCAGCACTTCGGCAGACACCTGCACACTATTGTCAGCAATGACATGAATCGCACTGGTATCAATGCCCAGCATCAACTCAATACTTTCCGCACTAAGTGGATACTCTTCAGTCACCACCTCATCCAGCGCATCCTCCAGGTGAGCAAATCGCTCAGCCATGGCATCTATGCGCTCTTTAGGAATTTCATTAGTCTTGGCGAGGAAAGCGCTCGCCACGATGTCCATCAATGCCTTCACCAGCCCGTCTTGCCGCTCATCCACCACATTGGCTAGCGCCAAGCCTTGGCGCAATACGGTCTGCAAGAGGGGCAACTGACGGATGACCTTGGCTCGATCTTCCTTGCTAGGCTTGGCAGAGGCCGACCACACCAGATCCAGAGCCATTTTTTTAAATTTCTTGGTGTTGTCGTGTTCCGCCCCAAAGCGGATGGCGGACATAGCAAGCACATCTGGCCATTGCTTGAACAAAAAATCCCGAACATCACTGTCAACCGGTACATCCAGCAGCATGTCACGCAACTGGATGGTGTACTGGATTGCCAGCGTCTCTTTCTGCTCGACTTGCTGCGCAAGGCTTACCAATTCTTGGGCTTTGGGCGCCTGTTCGGTCAGATTTTTTTCAAGAAATTTCTGGAATTCTTTAAGCACCAGCTGAAACACACGGCTGCCGGTCTCGGGATACTGCTCAATTACCTGTACAACACGCTTGACTTCAGTCTCTAGCGCCGTGCCATTCAACGCTGAAGCCTCAAACCCCAACACACAGCCCCCCATGCGATCGATCAATTGACGAGCAGGGTGTTCGGTATCGTTAAAAAATGCAGGCTCTGCTAATGCAACGCGCAGCACTGGTACTTGCAGGCGCGCAAACCAAATACGAATGCCTGCCGGAATACGATCCTCGTTCAAGATGCTCTGGAACATCAAGGCGATGATTTCAATAATCGCCTTTTCCTCATCCGACGTAGCAACATGTTTTAGCGCGGAAGACTGCTGCCGCGCAGCCATAGCCACTGGCGCCACGAGCTGCACAGCGCCCCCATACTCAGCAGGAACTGTATTGAACCATACGGATTGAATAGCTGTTTGCTGCGCAACCAGCGCTTGCTGTAGTGCGGGAGACATCGCATATCCACTGCCCGCAGACATCATCCGCACCGAAGGCGTGCCACCGCCAGCAGCCACGCCACCACTTGGCACGACACTGCCTAAAAAGCCTCTCAGCTGTGCCAAAACGCCACTGGCTTTTTGTCGCGCCATGGCTATAGCGCCAAAATGCTGCGTACTCTGCTGAAGGGCGGCTGCTGGTGCCATCCCTGTCGATACACCAGGCACCATGTGGGCCGTTGTTGCACCAGCCAAAGACTGCGCCCCTACTCCACCCTCACCTTCAGAGCGCTTAATTCGATTGGCTCGCAGATCTTCCTCAGAAGCCGCATTTTGCTCAGTGTAGAACTGCTGTGCACTTGAGTACGCTTGAGCGCCCAACTGAATCAACTCATCCAGCAATTCAGGCCGCAATACCTCTAGGGTAGAGCGATCCATCTCCGCCTGCTCCCACGCCTCAATTAGCTTCAGACACCAAACTTCCGGCCTCAATACGTCTGCGACGCCCAGCTCTTCACCCTCTAAAAACTGGGTTATTCGCCGCACTCCATCAAAGCTGCTTCCCACCGCCTCTAGCAATTGCGCAGACAGCCTGGAGGCAACAATTTTCCCCTCCATGGCTTCGTCGCTCACCAGCTCAAAGCTCATGTTGGCGGAAGCAGCCTCTGCTAGCGCGTCAGGGGTTAGCAAACTTTGACGCAACAACTTGGTTGCTGCATCTATCCAGGCCTGTTGGTTTTTTTCAAAATCTAATAGCGCCCCACTCAGGGCCACGTGCAAGCGCCCAAGGTCTACACCAGGCTTTGCCAATACCTTAGCCAACGTGGCCTTCATGCGACTAACTATTTCAGGCAATCCCGTACAAAGCCCGCCCACAAAACGTAGGCGAGCTTGCCGTGCCAGCTTTTTTTGCCAAACACGTTGATGCAATGTTGCGACAACAGCCACAGGATTCCTGATCAATAAATAGACGTCTTAAACCGTAGCACCTGCATGAGGATCATTGGGGTCATGCTCCTTCTTGGTCGTCTTGACCAAGTCCTCACGCTTTACACCCAGCCACATGGCAATGGCAGCTGCCACAAAGACCGACGAGTAAATACCAAAGAGGATACCGATAGTCAATGCAAGTGCAAAATAGTGCAGGCTAGGGCCACCAAAAAAGAACATTGCCAACACCATAGCTTCAGTAGAGGCGTGAGTGATGATGGTTCGGCTCATGGTCGACGTAATAGCGTGGTCGATCACTTCATGGGTATTAAGCTTGCGGAACTTTCGGAAGGTCTCCCTGATCCGGTCAAAAATCACCACTGACTCATTGACCGAGTAGCCCAACACCGCCAACACCCCGGCCAGCACCGAGAGCGAAAACTCCCACTGGAAGAAGGCGAAAAAACCAAGAATAATCACCACGTCGTGCAAGTTGGCGATTACCGCAGCAACGCCAAATTTCCATTCAAAGCGCAGCGCAAGATAGATGACGATGCCAAGCACCACCACCCCCAGAGCCATCAAGCCACCATGAACTAGTTCATCGCCCACTGAAGGGCCAACAAACTCACTACGCTGCAGCGTCACATTGGCGTCATCAGTCTTGAGTGCACCCATGACTTTTTCGCTCTGCTGCGAAGATGAAACGCCTTTTTCCGATGGCAAGCGAATCATCACACGATCTGCACTACCTACGTTTTGCACCAAGATGTCTTGATAGCCTAAGGAAGCCACTTGCTCGCGGATTTTTCCCACGTCAGCCGGTTGCGAATAGGCCACCTGCATGACCGTCCCCCCGGTGAACTCCACCGACAAGTGCAGACCGCGTGTCACCAAGAAGAACACTGCCAACACAAAGGTCAGCATCGATATCGCGTTGAGTACCAACGCGTACTTCATGAACGGGATATCTTTTTTAATACGGAAGAATTCCATTGTCTTCCTCCTTATCGTTTCACCGAGGCTACCGAGCGATGCTCGCTGCCTTCGGGTTTCCAAACTTGACCAATCGACACGCTCTTGAGCTTCTTACGGCCACCGTACCAAAGGTTCACCAGGCCACGCGAGAAGAACACGGCAGAGAACATGCTGGTCAAGATACCAATGCAGTGCACCACCGCAAAACCGCGCACCGGGCCAGAGCCAAAAGCCAAAAGCGCCAGGCCGACGATCAAGGTCGTCACGTTCGAATCCAAAATCGTGTGCCAGGCGTGTTGGTAACCCGCATTGATCGCCGTCTGCGGTGCAGCGCCCGCGCGCAACTCCTCGCGAACGCGTTCGTTAATCAGCACGTTGGAGTCAATGGCCACACCGATCGCAAGTGCCATAGCTGCGATACCCGGCAGAGTCAACGTCGCTTGCAGCATCGACAAGATTGCAGTCAGCAGCAAGAGGTTGACAGCCAGCGCGATCGAGGAGATCACACCAAAAATCATGTAGTAAGCGCACATAAAGACAGCGATCAGGATGAAACCACCCACCACGCTCTTCACACCGGCTTCCACGTTTTCTTTACCCATGCTTGGGCCAATGGTGTATTCCTCGATGATTTCCATCGGGGCGGCCAACGAACCAGCGCGCAGCAGCAAAGAGGTATCGCTGGCTTCCTTGGTCGTCATACGGCCCGAAATTTGCACGCGACCGCCGCTGATTTCTGAGCGAATCACAGGTGCGGTAACGACTTGACCCTTGCCTTTTTCAAACAGCAAGATAGCCATACGCTTGCCCACATTTTCACGGGTGATATCCTTGAAAATCGTGGCGCCCTTGCCATCCAGTGTCAAATTGACAGTTGGCTCTTGGTTCTGACTGTCAAAGCCGGGCTGAGCATCATTCAGGTTTTCTCCGGTCAGGACAACCTGCTTCTTCACGATGATTGGCTGACCATTCGCATCGTTGTACTTCTCGGAACCAAAAGGCACGGGGCCCGAGCCCATCTCGGCCGAGCGCGCTTCCGAGCTTTCATCGACCATCCGTACTTCCAGCGTCGCGGTACGACCCAGAATGTCCTTGGCTTGTGCCGGATCCTGTACACCAGGCAACTGCACCACGATACGGTCAGCGCCTTGCTGCTGAATCACCGGCTCGGCTACGCCCAGCTCGTTGATACGGTTGTGCAACGTGGTGATGTTTTGCTTCAGCGCCTGGTCCTGCACGCTGCGAAGCGACTCAGGCTTGATGCTGGCGCGCACTACGAAGGCGCCACCAACGCTGTCCACACTGGTCGTCAAATCGGGCAACGTGTCCGCAATCAGGTTGCGTACTGTCGTTGCCGTGGCTTCGTCCTGCAGGCGTACCTCCAGCGACTGGCCTTCGCGATTCACACCACCATGGCGGATTTTTTTGTCACGCAGGGCCAAGCGCACATCGCTCACCAAAGTTTCTACACGCTTGGTGATGGCAGCCTGCATATCCACCTGCAAGGTGAAGTGCACGCCACCGCGCAAGTCCAAGCCCAGATACATAGGCTTGGCGTGCATCGCGGTCAGCCAAGGGGGTGAGCGTGAAATCAGATTCAGCGCCACCACATAGCTCGGGTCGGCTGCATCTGGGATCAGCGCCTTCTCCAGCACGCCCTTAGCCTTGAGCTGATCGTCTTCTTTATCAAAGCGGGCGCGGATCGAGCCGTTGTCCAACGCAATGGACACGTGCTGCACATTCGCCTCTTTCAACAGCGACTCCACGCGCGTTTGCAGCGCAGCGTCCACAGTGACAGTGGACTTGACCGAAGCAACCTGCACAGCAGGCGCCTCACCAAAGAAATTGGGCAGGGAATAAATAATCCCCACCAGAAGCGCGATCACAATGATCGCGTACTTCCAGACCGGATAACGGTTCATGATCGCGCTCTAACCTTACGCAAAATACAAGGCGCAGCCTAGCTGCGCCACATATTGTTTTATCGGGGGATTACTTCAGTGTCCCTTTGGGGAGGACTTGCACTACAGCGCTACGCTGCAACTGTACGACCACGCCATCTGCCAGCTCCAGCTGGATGAACTGCTCACCCAAACCTGCCACGCGCCCAACCAAGCCACCTGAGGTAGCTACCTCGTCACCCTTGGTAATCGCATCAATCATGGCGCGGTGTTCTTTTTGGCGCTTCATCTGAGGACGAATCATCAAAAAGTAGAGCACCACAAACATCAACACCAGCGGCAGCATGCTGGTCAGGGTCGATGTCATACCGCCAGATGCAGCGGCAGCCGGGGCGGTCTGGGCAAAAGCAGAAGAGATAAACAAATGAAGCTCCAAACTTAAATGCAGGCGCCATCTGTGGCGGCCCTAAAGATAGGCATTGTATGCGTGCCCTTTGCGCAATGCGTAGGCAAGACCTGCACCCTAGGCGGTTTTTCCTGTGTTTTTCATGAGATTAAGCAGTTTTCATGCCAAGCGACTTGCTATTACCGACGAGGATTTACAGACTAAGGCTTTGTTTGTAGAAGCCTCGGCTGGGCATTCTCTTGCCTGATGACAATAATGTCACGACCAAGCAGCAAGGGCCGCTTTACCAGCGGCCCTTGCTGAAGCGGTGTAGTGCACCCTCTAGGGTAAAACTACACGGCTATAGTCGCGCTTGGCGCTGCGGCATCTGCGCTAGCCGCTACAGGGTTACGCCAGCGCTGCATCAGCTGCACCCACTTAACGCGCGCGCTTGTCAGATGACGTTCTTTGACATGGCCGTAGCCGCGGATATCTTCAGGGATCGATGCAATCTCCACGGCCAAAGCCAGGTTACCGGCATTCAGGCCGCTCAGCAGCTCCTCGACACAAGTGCGGTACTCGGTAATCAGGGCGCGCTCCATCTTGCGCTCTTCGGTGCGGCCAAAAATGTCCAGTGCACCGCCGCGCAAGCCCTTCAGGCCAGCCATAAAGCCAAAGGCTTTGCGAATCCATGGGCCGTAGGCCTTTTTAACCAGCTCGCCCTTGTCATTCTTGGCTGCGGTCAGCGGAGGGGCCAGATGGTGCACGATTTTGTAGTCGCCTTCAAACATGTTGGCGATCTTGTCGGCAAACTCCTGGCTGGTATGCAGGCGCGCCACCTCATACTCGTCCTTGTACGCCATCAGTTTGAACAGATAGCGCGCCACCGCCTGTGACAAACGCGTGCTATTGCCAAGCTTGGCTTCGGCTTGCTGCACCTTGACGACGAAAGCCTGGAACTCGCCTGCGTAAGCCGCGTCCTGATAGTCGGTCAAGAAAGCTACGCGCTTGTTGACCAACTCCTCCAGCGATGGCTTTTTCACCAACTGGATCACCTGCTGCGCAGCAAACATGGATTGCACCAGCGCCATATTGGCAGCGCACTGGCGACCCCACTCAAACGCAGCCTTGTTGTTGTCGACCTGCACGCCATTCAGCTCCATCGCGCGCATCAGTGCTGCGTAGGACAGTGGCACGCGCCCCTTTTGCCAGGCGTAGCCCAGGATCAAGGGGTTGGTGTAGATGCTGTCGCCCAGCGCGTGGGTGGCAATGTGCTCGGCATCAAACATGCCCACGCCTTCTTGACCCACAGCCGCCAGGATGGCCGACTCGCAACTTGCCTCAGGGTACTGCCAGTTCGGATTAGTCACAAAAGCGGCCGTCGGCGTGTTGTGGGTGTTCAGGGCAACAAAGGTTCGGCCTTGCTGCATGGCTGCAAGGGTGGTCTTGGTGGCAGTCACAATCGGATCGCAACCAATAATCAAATCTGCCTTTGCCGTGTCCACCTTCGTGGTGTAGATGGCATCAGGCGAGTTGGCGATCTGGATATGGCTCCAGGTCGACCCACCTTTTTGCGCCAAGCCTGCCGCGTCCTGCGTTATCACACCCTTGCCCTCCAGGTGCGCCGCCATGCCCAGCAGCGATCCGATAGTGATCACGCCCGTGCCGCCTACACCTGCCACCACAATGCCCCACGCCTGATTGGCAATCGGCAGCACCGGGTCAGCCAGTGCGGGCAGCTTGCTCATGTCGCCCTTCTGCTCTTTCTTGGCCTTTTTCAGCTTGCCACCTTCCACCGTCACGAAGCTGGGGCAAAAGCCGTTGACGCAAGAGTAATCCTTGTTGCAGGTGCTTTGGTTAATCTTGCGTTTGCGGCCAAATTCCGTTTCTACCGGCTCCACCGACAGGCAATTGGATTTGGTCGAGCAATCACCGCAGCCCTCGCACACCGCTTCATTGATGACCACCGTCTTATCTGGCGTCTCCAAGGTGCCGCGCTTGCGACGGCGGCGCTTTTCGGTGGCGCAGGTCTGGTCGTAGATGATGGCCGTCGTGCCGTTGATTTCGCGGAACTCGCGCTGGATACGGTCGAGCTCATCGCGGTGGTGGACAGTCACGCCAGGCGCCAGCGCCACGCCATCATATTTTTGCGGCTCGTCAGTCACGATCACCAGCTTTTTCACCCCTTCAGAGAGCACGCTGTTCATGATCTGCAGCACAGTGTGGCCCTCAGGGCGCTCACCCACGCGCTGGCCGCCCGTCATGGCAACCGCGTCGTTGTACAAAATTTTGTAGGTGATGTTGACACCCGCCGCAATGCTTTGGCGAATGGCCAGCAAGCCGCTGTGGAAGTACGTGCCGTCGCCCAGGTTGGCAAAAACGTGGTTGTCGGTCGTAAACGGTGCCTGGCCCACCCAAGTCACGCCTTCGCCGCCCATTTGCGTGAAGGTGCTAGTGTTCCGGTCAGGCATCCAAGTCGTCATGTAGTGGCAGCCAATACCTGCAACTGCACGACTGCCATCGGGCACGCGAGTGCTGGTGTTGTGCGGGCAGCCGCTGCAGAACCAAGGCAGGCGGTCGCCGCTGTCTTGCTTCAGCTCGGCCAAGCCCTTGTCGCGCGCATCCAGAATCTCCAAGCGCGTATCCATGCGGCGCACGATGTCGTCTGGCACGCCCAGCTTCTTCAAACGCTTGGCAATGGCGCGGGCGATGATGGCCGGTGTCAGATCAGCTTTGGGGCGCAGCAGCCAGTGTGCACTGGGGTTAGGCACCGACCATTCGCCACCAGAGTTGTCGCCATCGGTCTCGTCAAACTTGCCCAGCACATTGGGGCGCACGTCTGAGCGCCAGTTGTACAGCTCTTCCTTCAATTGGTACTCAATGACCTGGCGCTTTTCCTCGACCACCAAGATCTCTTGCAGACCCATGGCAAAGTCGCGCGTGATGGATGCCTCCAGTGGCCAGACCACGTTGACTTTATGCAGACGAATACCCAACTGGTTACAGGTGTCGTCATCCAGGCCCAGGTCAATCAGTGCCTGGCGCGTGTCGTTAAAAGCCTTGCCGCTGGCGATGATGCCGAAACGGTCTTGCTTGGTGGCAATGACGTTGTAGTTGAGCTTGTTGGCACGAATGTATGCCAAGGCCGCATACCACTTGTAGTCCATCAAGCGGGCCTCCTGCTCCAGTGGCGCATCAGGCCAGCGGATGTGCAGGCCGCCGGGCGGCATTACAAAATCGTCAGGCGTGATGATGTTGACGCGGTCCGGATCGACCGAGATGCTGGATGAGGATTCGACGATCTCCTGGATCGTCTTCATGCCGGACCACACACCCGAGAAACGGCTCAGCGCAAACGCGTGCAAGCCCATATCCAGAATGTCTTGCACGCTGGAGGGGAAGAACACTGGCGAGCCTGTGGCCTTGAAGATATGGTCGCTTTGGTGCGCTGCGGTGGACGATTTGCTGATGTGGTCATCAGCTGCCAACGCAATCACGCCACCATACTTGGCCGTACCGGCCATGTTGGCGTGCTTGAACACATCCACGCTGCGATCCACGCCGGGACCCTTGCCATACCAGATACCAAAAACGCCATCAAATTTTTTGCTCTGCGGGTACAAATCGAGCTGCTGTGTACCCCACACAGCCGTTGCACCCAGCTCCTCATTCACGCCGGGCTGGAACTCAATGTGGTTCTCTTTCAAGTACTTTTTAGCGGCCCACAGCGCTTGGTCGTAGCCGCCCAGTGGCGATCCGCGGTAGCCGCTGATGAAACCTGCAGTGTTCAGACCCTGCAGCGCATCGCGCTGGCGCTGCAGCATGGGTAGACGCACCAGCGCTTGCACACCGCTCATAAAAGCGCGGCCATGGTCTAGCGCATATTTGTCGTCTAGCGAAACGGTTTCTAGCGCTTTGCGGACGGATTCTGGCAATGAGGCATTCATCGTCTTGTCTCCTGTGGAGATCAACCCGGTGACCGCTCGTGGCGGATCCGGGATTGTGGGGTTGTTATAGGCCGCAGCAAAACTGCCGCGAATCATCGCAGCAGTGTACGAGGAGTCACGCGGATAAAGTATTCTTTTTATTGCCGGGATTTACCTAGTATTTAAAAGAATCTTGCTCAATAATTCCAATAAATGAATCAACTCGACAAATTTGACTGGGCGATCATGCATGAGCTGCAAAACGATGCCCGCGTTACCAATGCTGAATTAGCCCAGCGCGTAGGCCTGTCAGCCGCGCCCTGCTGGCGTCGAGTGCGTGCGCTCGAGGAATCAGGCTACATCACCGGCTACCATGCCACGCTCGACAGGCACAAGCTGGGTCTGGGCGTACTGGCCTTTGTGCGTGTGGACGCGGCGCAGAATACGGCCGACATCACGCTGCAAATGGAAGAATCCATCCGCCACCTGCCCGAGGTCACCTCCTGTCACTACATCAGCGGCGCAGGCACGTTTGAGCTACAGGTGGTGGCCAAGGATCTGGAGAGCTTTTCGAGCTTTATCCGCAATGTGTTGCTGCGCCTGCCGAATGTGAAAGATGTGCACACCACATTTTCCTTGGGCGAGGTCAAATCCAGCAGCGCGCTGCCATTGCCAATTACACCCACCAACAAAACGCCACCACCACACAAACCTGCGCGATGACCGCAGCGACTGCAGTCAGTGGCAATTCTATGCAGAAGGCCTCTAGCGCCCTACCAACGGGCACCAGAGGTTATATTTTGATAGCATTTAGCAGCGCGACACCCCGAGTTACTAGCGGCCTTGCTGGCTTGTAAAAAGCACTGGAAGGTTTTGCCTGCAACATGACAGGCTTGCAAGCCTGTGTACAGAAGTCGATAGGCGAATACAAAAAACACCAAGCTGTGCCCGTCAGCTCAGCTTGGTGTTTTTGAACGAATTAGACCGCTAGCGCCCTCCTGCTGGGCGTTAGCAGCTATCAAGTTAACACTTCATGCGGCTAATATAAGCCTACAAACTGCAGTTTTGCGCCTAAGACGAGGTGCGAAGCCGCAGGCGGTGCAAGAGTGAGGCAGGGCGAAACAACGGTGCCTCTAAGCTTGGCTTAGTCGCTGTTAACGTTTACCCATGCCGCGCGGCCACAGCACCCACAAGCGCAGCGGTTGCTTGACACGGCCTGCAAAGTCACCTGCCTCATGGCCCCAGCCGGCAAAGTAGTCTGCACGCACAGCGCCCAAGATAGCGCTGCCCGTGTCTTGCGCCATCACCAAACGGTTGAGCGACACGGTAGGCCCGGTGGACGACAACCACACAGGCGTGCCGTAGGGGATGGACAGGCGATCGACCGCAATCGACCGGCCTGGCGTCAGCGGCACGCCTTGCGCGCCATTGGGGCCAAACTCTGCGTCCAGCGCTGACAGCGGCTCTTCCTTAAAAAATACATAGCGGGGGTTACTCCACAGCAGCTCATTCACGCGCTGTGGGTTTTGCGCAATCCATGCCTTGATGCCGGGCCAGGTCGCATCGCGCACCAGGCCTTGGTCCAGCAACCAGCGGCCAATGCTTTTGTACGGGTGATCGTTAGTGGCGGCATAGGCCACGCGGATCAAGCGGCTCGATCCATCAGCCTCTTGCACGCGCACACGGCCCGAGCCCTGAATGTGCAGCACCATTGCATCGACCGGGTCGTTCACCCAGGCGATCACCTTGTCCTGCAGCTCAGCCTGGGCCTGCGGCAGAGTTTCGATCTGCTGGCGGTTGTACCAGGGCTTGCGGCTGCCCAGGCTATTGGGAGCCTTGTACAAAGGAATGGAGTAGCCATTGCCGGGCTGGCGCGTACCCTCCAGCATGGGTTCAAAGTAGCTAGTCAACATGCCGTCAGGGCTGCCGTCTAGCGATTCCACACGGTAGGGCTGAAAGCGCGACACCATCCAGGCGCGCTGCTCCTCGACCGTCGCCATGCTCATGCGGCGCACCTCAGAGCACAGCGCGGCAAATGCCGGGCCGGGGCGGCCGCAGCTTTTGATCCACGCGTTCCAGGCATCGCTCAGGCGGTCTTGCTCCCACCCCGGGATGGACGACCAGTGCACAGCCACCCAGCGGCTCTTGGTTTGCTGGATAGGAGGGGGCAGCGGCTCGTTCGCATCGGGCAACGGTACCTCAATGCTGCCCGAGATCGGCGGGCGCGCCGTCGGGGAGCCCGGCTCATTCAGAGGGACTTGGGTCGAACAGGCAGAGAGAATTCCTACAATCGCAAACATCCACAGCGAACGTAAGGAACGAGAACCCATGGGATTGTTATTACTGGAAGCGCTATTGGCGTTGGTCATACTCGTGGCGATCGTCTGGTGGACGATGTTTGCCGGTCGCAAAAAAGGTGAAATCGTACGCAAAGACGAGCAGCCACCCCGCGAGTAGGCTTTGCAAACCGTAGGACGAGGCCGCTCATTCGGTCGTTTTTACCATTTTTAAGCTTTGTCGCTGGTCTTTACCCGGAGTGGCGCTCACAATTTGGGCCTCTGACACAGGCCGATGGCGCCTGTTCAACGCAATACAGGAGTTAACAATATGCGCAAAACAATCTTGGTATCCGCCGTAGCCAGCCTGGCTATTTTGAGCGGCTGCGCCAATATGTCTGATACCCAACGCTCTACCGCCACCGGCGCGGGCGTTGGCGCACTGGGCGGTGCGGCAGTCGGCGCCATTGCGGGCGGCCATGCTGGCAAGGGTGCGATCATTGGTGCGGGCGTCGGCGCACTGGGCAGCTACATCTGGTCGCAACATATGGAAAAGCAAAAGCGCGAGATGGAACAAGCCACCGTGGGCACCGGCGTGGTAGTGACACAGACGCCGGACAACCAGCTCAAGCTCGACATCCCTAGCGACATCTCGTTCCAGACCAATCGTGCAGACATCCAAAGCAATTTCGCGCCCATCCTGGATCGCTTTGCAGAAGGCCTGCGCAACAACCAGAACGCGCAAGTGCGCGTGATTGGCCATACCGATAGCACTGGCAACGACAGCATCAATGATCCTCTGTCACTGGCCCGTGCGGAAAGCACCCGCAACTATCTGACGGCACGCGGCATCAACGGCGCGCGCATCCAGGTACAAGGCATGGGCTCGCGCCAGCCCGTTGCAACCAACGACACGGCACAAGGCCGTGCGCACAACCGCCGTGTAGAAATCTTTGTGGGCGAAACCCAGCAAGCTCCTCGTTAAACAAACCCGCTGCTGATTGCACCACCCAAAAAAAGAGCGCCTTTAAGGCGCTCTTTTTTTAATAATTTCCGGCCTTCAACGCACATCCACCGGGCGCTATAAGCTATAAATTTCGCAGCAAATTTGCCAGTTCAACGGCTGATTTCACCTGCATTTTGTCAAACACGCGGGCGCGGTGCACTTCTACCGTGCGCACGCTAATCGCCAGCTCATCGGCGATCAACTTGTTGGGCAGGCCATCGGTCACCAACTTCATCACCGCTTGCTCACGTTCGGTAAGCTCTTGCACCCGCTGGCGTATCTCTTGCTGGGCGCGTACGGTGTCCCAGTGCGCGGCAGATGCCTGTAGCGCGTGCTCTACGCGGTCGACCAAGGCGTTGTCGGAAAACGGCTTTTCGCAAAAATCAAAGGCACCGCGTTTAACCGTAGCGACAGCAGTGGGCACGTCGGCATGGCCCGTCAAAAAAATCACAGGCAACGCATCCACCACCCGGCGCTCGATCAGTCGCTCAAACAGCGCCAGGCCACTCATCCCGGGCATGCGCACATCCAGCAACAAGCAAGAGGGATCGCCGCGCATGGTGCGCGCATCCAGCATGGCTTCAAAGGCCTCGGCGGATGCGAAACCCTCACTCAGCAAGCGGCGCGAGCGCAGCAGCCACGCCAGTGCCTCGCGCACTTCTGCGTCGTCATCCACGATATACACGGTGGCATTTACAAGCGGCTGCATCTCATCTTTCAATCATTGCGCCAAGTCGGCAGGGTAAAACTGAATATCGTGCCTTGCGGGCTGTGGTGCTGGTGAAGCAGGTGGCTACCATGCTGCTCGACCACGGTGCGGCACAGGCTGAGGCCCAGGCCCATGCCTTCGTCGCGGGTGGTGAAGAACGGCGTGTAGAGCTGCTGGGCCACTTCGTCGGCAATGCCTACGCCATGGTCAGTCACCACAAACTCCACCCAGGCGCGGCCAGTGATGCCAACCGCCCGACGTACCTGGATGTGCAGCATGCGCTGCTCCATACCGACTTGCTCCATGGCTTGCATGCCATTGCGGCTCAGGTTCAGCAGTACCTGTTCAACCATGGTGCGGTCACAGTACACGTCAGGCAAATCAGCCGCCACGTCCGTATGCACCTGCACCTGCAGTTTACGCGCCTGCAGGCGCACCAGCGGCAAGACGGCGTCGACCAGTGCCTGGGCCTGCAGTAGCTCGCGCGATTGGCCGCGGCGGCGCACAAAATCATGCACGCTTTTGATCACCTTGCCCGCCCGCTCGGCCTGGTGAGCCATGCGCTGCACGGCCATGCGCACATCAGGCAGGTGTTCTTGCAGTTCATCAAGCCGCGCACCATCGGGCAGCAGGTTGAGCGTGCCAGTGGCGTAGCTGGATATGGCAGCCAGCGGCTGGTTCAGCTCGTGACTGAGCAGGGACGCCATCTCGCCCACCATCGCAAGGCGGGCCGTGGCCTGCAGACGCTCCTGCGAGGCACGTGATTGCTCCTCGACCCGGCGCTGCTCGCTCATGTCGACAAAAGCACTCATCCAGCCGGTGTGCATGCCAGCGGCATTGATCAACGGTGCCTCAAACACCAGCACGGGGAAGCGCATGCCGTCCTTGCGCATAAATGTGGTCTCATACCCCTCACGCGGCGGCGGTAGCTGGCCCGACAGGCGAATGCGCTGGCGACGCGCGTACTCGGGTGCCAGCTCGGGCGGCCAGTACGGGGTAGAGACGCCGGGGTCCAAAATTTCCTCCGCCGAAAAGCCCACCATCTCGCAAAAAGCCGGGTTTACATAGGTAGTCTGGCCTTGCAAATCGCGCGCACGCAGCCCGGTCACCAGCGAGTCCTCCATCGCCTTTCTGAAAGCCAGCGCGTCACCCAAATCGCGCTCTGCCTTTAAGCGCTTACGGTTGTCGCGCACTAGCACCACCAGCACAGTGATCAGCGCAATCGACATGCCGGTCACCAGCGCTGTCATCACATTGGGGAAGACATTGGGCGCGGCATGCCAACTGTCCACCCGCAGGATCAGCGTGGCGCCGGGCAAATCCAGCAGTTGGCTGGATGTAAACATGCGCGTACCGCGGCGCGGAGTACTGACCATGGCCAAGCGCGTGCCATCAGTCTCGGTAAACGACAGCTCATGGTTGCGGCGGAAGTTCTCGCCCACCAAATCCGCCAGCACGTTTTGCAGGATGTAGGTGACGACGACAAAGCCGTGCAGCTGATCGCCAGTTTGCATGGGCACACACAGCTCCAGCAGCTCTAACCCCGTGCCATTGCCTTGCGATAGAAAATAGCTGCCCGCATAGGATGCGCTGCCCGCGCGCTGCGCACGCATGCAAGCCGTATTGCTCTCTGTATTGGAGCCAGTGCGATCCACCGTGGCCCATTGCAGGTTCAGGTAAGGCGATTCTTCGCTGGCCTCAATTTGCAGATTTTGGCTACGCCACTCGATATGTGCCAGATCGCGGTGGTTGCGCAGCAAATCCGCTGCTGCCGATTGCCAGGCCATCACATCCGTATCAAAACGTGGCATGCCACGCAGCCGCTCTACATTGTTGTTAAAGGCGCTGCGGATATCGCCCACTGCGTCATTGGTTTCGCGGTCCAGGCGCTGCTGCACCTCGGTCATCTCATAGCGGCCTGCCAGCCATACCTGGGTAACCAAGGTGGCGGCCACCAGCAACACCAGGGCCGACCACAGCGACCAGCGGCGCCAGCTTTGGTGCCAGCGCTGTGCCGTCCAGCGCATCAAATGCTGCATCAACATACGCGGTGCTGCAAGGCGGGCAGTTGGCTGCGGCTGCGCTGAAGGGCTTCCATGCTCACATCGGCCAGCACCACGCCGGGCTCGCAGGCCTGCAGCGCCATCACCTCGCCCCAGGCGTTGATAACCATGCTGCGGCCCCAGGTGCGACGGCCGTTCTCGTGCACGCCGCCCTGCGCGGCGGCCAGTACATAGCTGAGATTCTCTATCGCCCGGGCACGCAGCAGCACCTCCCAGTGCGGCTGGCCGGTGGTATTATAGGTAAAGGCGCTAGGCACCAGCAGCAACTGTGCGCCAGCCTGGGCATACAAGCGGTACAGCTCGGGAAAGCGCAGGTCATAGCACACGCTCAAACCCACACGCCACAGCTCGCCATCGCGACTGGGCAGCTCAAAGCAAACCGGCTCGCTGCCAGGCGTAATGACGCGGTGCTCGTCATAAGCTTCACGCTCATTGGCGTAGCAAAACAGATGGATCTTGTCGTAACGCGCCACGCACTCACCTTGCGGGCTGAAGACGCAGCTGCTGTTGTAGACATGGCCCATATCCAGCCCTTTCAGCGGCAGCGTGCCGCCCACCACCCACAAGCCCAAGGACTTGGCTGCATCGGCCAAGAACTGCTGCATGGGGCCGCTGCCAAAGTCCTCGGCCAACGCCAATTTGTCGGTGTCTTGGTGGCCCATGATGCAAAAGTACTCGGGCAGCACGGCCAGCTCGGCGCCCGCCTGTGCGGCCTGCTGCAACAAGTGCAAAGCCTGGGCACGGTTATCGGACCAGCGGCTGCTGGAGACCATTTGGAGGGCTGCGACTTTCATGGGGGCATCCTGTTGACCGGGGGAAGACCCCCCGATTATCGGCAACAGCGGCGACACTCAATGCGACGGTTCAGTCACGCCTTTGTCAGCAGCGACGGTGCGCGGTATGCGCCTGACTTCGGGCTCGGACCACGAGCCCGTCACTTCAAACTCCTGCGTCACCGCCTGCGTCAGCTGGCCTTTGAACAATGCCTGCGCCACAAAGCTGCCAATACCAATTACCGGATTAATGGCGGTGGTAACCAGGGACAAGGTGGTGGTATTCAGCTCGGGGATCACCACCAGATGCAAATGTTGTGTCTCCTGACGCAGATCGGCCTTGCCTTCTAACAGCACTGCCGCCGTCACGCCTTTCATCTGCAGATTGGTGGTGGCCGCTACGCCGTCCTTCACGGTCACATCGCCGCGCACAAAGTCAAAGCCGAAACCAGCGCTGAACACATCTTTAAAATCCAAAGTCAAACGGCGCGGTAGCGCCTGCAGATTCAGCACGCCAAACAACTTGGCCACGCCCGGCTCCACCTTCAAGAATTGGCCCTGACCGACATCCACGTGCAGACTGCCATCCATGCTGGCGTAATCCGGGCTGACCGGGCTGCCTAACCAGCCTATATGGCCTTGCAGCGTGCCCTTGCCGTTGCGCACCACGCCTGGCATGCCCAGGCGGGACAGCAAGGCGCCGGTGTCCTTCAAATCAAGCCGCATATCCAGCTGGGTTCGGCGGGCGCTGCCAGGCCCGGTCGTTGCGCCGCGCGCAGTTCCCCAGTCACCGCTTGCTTGCAGGCTGGCCGCGTCATTGGACAGCACCATCTGGCGCAGGTTCCACCAAGAATCGCCCGCCTGGTAGCGGTTGGTGGCCTGCAGCTCTAGCCGACCCACGGAGTGCTTGTGCCAGCGCAAGTCATCTACCACCACATCCAGCGCGGGCAGTTGGCGCAGCTGGGGACTGGGCGTGTCATCCACAACAGCAGGCTTGTTGGCCGACTCCGCCTCTTTATCCACCCGCAATTGCGACAGGCGGGCGCGTATGGTGCCCGGTCCATTGGCCTCTTGGCGGTAGTCCAGCTGGCCGTCCATCAGGCTGGAATAGATCTGGCTGCTCCAGTTCTGGCCGTTGCGCGATCCACGCAGTTGCAGCTGCTGCACGGCAAAGCCGCGCAACTGAGCCACCCCAATGCGTACGTCCCAATGATCGGGCAGAAATTCCTCTAGCCGCTCGGTGTAGCTGCGTGTTGTGATGCCTGCAGCGGCGGGGGCTTCATCGCTTTTCGAGGCCTTGAAGTGCTCCACCAATTTTTGCCAATCCTGCGCGTCTACCTGGGGCAGATTCACCTCTACCGCAACGCCTTTGGCAGGCATGGCCAAGGCGCCTTCACCAATGCGGATGGCGCCATTCACCACACGGGACTGGGCCTGGTCGCCCTCGGGCAACTCGCGCACATAGCGAATTTGAGCGCGCCCAGCCACATCTAGCGCGATGTGTTCACGCACCGGGCCCCTGGCAGCGGTATCAGGCACCGTGGTTGAAAAATGCACGGGCCAGCTGTCGCCAGCCGCTTTGTTCAGCGGCGGCGGCAATTGCAGCGCCATGCCTTGCAAATCGCTGCGTACATCCACCAGCGGCACGCCCCGCGCCAAGCTAATGCGCAGCTGGTAAGGCGCTTGGCCTCGCGCCAGCTGGGCCAGTCGCACGGTGGGGCCTAACTCTTGCGCTTGCAGCAGGCCCTCTGCCGTGGCCGTGCCGTTGATACGCACATCCACCGCCGGTCCGTGGTCGGCGCCAGGCGGCAGGCCGGATACATCCATACCGCCCGTAAACTGCGCTACCCCGCCCAGCGCCTGGCCTTGCAGATCCTGCAACGTAAACCCGTGCTCGGAGAACAGCACTGCCCCGCTCACCTGCCGCACGATGGGCGCATCGCCGTGGAACTGGATGCGGTTGCCCGCCAGCACCACTTTGCCCTCCACCTTGGCCTTGTCCATGTGGTTCACGGGCAGATCCAGCTTCAGCTGCAGCTGCGCATCGCCATCCACATCGGCCTGCGCCAGCGCTTGCTGGGTTAGCGTATCCACCTGTGTGCGTTTAACGGTAGCCAGCATATCGGCCAGTGGCCCGCGCGCCTGCGCGTTGACGACGACCGTGGTGTCGTGAAAGTCCGCAATTCTGGCCGAAGCCTGCTCTACGCGAATACGCTCATTGCCATCCAAAATACCGCGCGCCTTGTTGACTTGCATACCGGGGCCTTCAAACACCAGCTCGCCAGACAGGTGACTCAGCTCGGGCCAGGGTTTGTCGCCCGCGTTCAAGTGCGATGCAGGCACATACGCATAGCGCACATCGCGCACCGGCGCAACAATGCGGAAGATACCGCTGCCTGGCTCTGGGAAGGGCACATCCCATAGGTCGCCTTTAATCTCAAACTGCACATTGCTGGCTTGTCCAGCCAGCACCGCATCGCGCACATAGTGGCGTGCATCCGCCGGTATGTGCAATGGCAAATAGCGGTGTACCTTGGTGCCATCAGCACGGCTAAGTGCGCCTTTGAGCTGCAATACACCGGGGAAGCGTGATTTAGCACCCGACTTGGCCGCATCCGCCGTGTGCCACGACCAGCGCGCCTGCCCGGCTGCATGCGGGTTGGCAAAGCGCAGCGCGTCAGAATATGCCTCGATGCGATCGCCCTGCACGCTCCAGCTCAGCGTGGTGTTCAGCTCGGTCACGGGCACCAGCGGGTCCTCAAACACCTGGGGCAGGTAGAGCGCGCCATCCGTAAACTGCACGCTAGCTGTGCCGCCGCTGGCGTTGGCATTCAACACCACATCCAGCCCACGCAGGCCTGCGTGGGCATCGTGCGGACCGAGGACCAGGCCACCATGCGCATCACGCGGGGCGTTATTGCGGATGGGGCCAGCAGGCATGCCAAAGGCCAGCTGCGCTACATCGGCTTTCACACGCCAGTCCTGCACGGCCTCGACATCGCCGCGCCAGCGGGCAGATGCACTTCGGATCAATCCTGCCGGGCGGTTGGAGGCCAGCCATTGACGGGCATCCTCCGGCAGGGGCAGAGCGCGTGCCAGCTCAGTAAGCGATGCAATATCCAGCTCTTGGGCACTGGCCTCGGTCTCGCTAAGCTGTTTGCCTTGGGCATAAACATGGTTAATGCGCCCGCTACCACCTGGCCACTGCTGGCCTGCGGCAGATTCAACCACCAGCTTCTCGGTAAACAGTTGGAAGCCCGTTTCGTCCGCCTGGCCACCCAGCCGCCCTTGCACGGACCGCAACAATAAGATGCTGTCACCAGGCACTGCTGCATGACTATTATTTTGAGAGCTGCCAGCGCCCACCAATCGGGCGCCAGACACCAAGTTCTCATCAATATTTACGGCCGTACGGCGCACCCCCACGTTGCGCAGCGCCACATCAGCCGTGCCATTTCTCACCTGACCTCGTGCCACATCTACCCACAAACGGGCTGAGCCTTCGCCTTGCTGCAGGCTGATCGACGGCGGCAGGTAGGCCCGCATGGGTGCCACATCCAGCCGCTTGGCTTCAGCGTAAAACTGGCCAGTCCAGTGCTTCCAGTTGCCGTCGTGTAGCGCCCAAATCGGTTGCCGCATGCGGCCGCGCAGCTCCAGCACATCGCCCCATTGCGCGGGCGGACGGGCACTAATCTGCCATTCATGCCTCAGCCCGGGATTGCGCAGCAGCAGGTTCACATCGCTGAAGGTAACCGGCGGCAGGCCGCTCAGCTGGTCATCCCAGGTGACGCTGCCGCCTTGCAGCACCACTTCACGCTGGCGGAACACCCAATCTGCCGCGCTGCCAGGGTCTTGGTCGGTGCCGCCGCTTGCTACCTGCAGCCCGGCAATACGCAGCGCTCCGTCGGCAGCACGTTGCACCCGCAACTGGGGGGCATCAATGACAATTTGTTCAGCCCGCAGCCGCATCAATGACGGCACCGACAGTGCCACCTTGACTGACGGCAGCACCAAGCCCGCCGTGCCATCGGGCTGCATCAAATGCACGCCATGGGCGGCGAAGACGGGCACCAAGCTGTTGTCGCCCTCGGCCGCCAATTCATCTATACGTACCGGCACGCCCAGCGCGGCCGATAGCCTAGATTCCACTTGCGGGCGAAAGTCATTGATACGCGGCACAATCAACCAACGCAGCGCCACCACGGCCAACGCCAACAACAGTAACAAGCCTAGTAACAGCCGCAATGACCATTGCATCAGCCGGGCAGCTAGCTTGAGCAGTCGGGGCGGGCGCGCAGTCAATGGAGTCCAATCAATAGGGGGAAAGCAAGAATTATGACCCGCGGGCCGTGCGTCAACTCGCATCCAGATGTGAGCATTTGAACAGCATGCAGGACGGATCAGTTTTTGAAAAGCGTTATGGCAGATATGGATATCACCGCCCAGCAGGCATCCCCTGCGCTGGCAGAGCACTCCCGGTTTTTTCAGCGCTTACACCGCCGCTATGCAGATCTGATGGATTTGCTGCCCCCCGGCCCCCCCACCATGGCCACCATGCGCCCCACCCTGCAGGCCTTGCAGGCCAGGAACTACGACTTGGGTTCCGCCCTGCGCATACTGCGCCAGCTGGTGATGGAGCGCCTGATTAACCTAGACTGCGACCACCAAGCTGATCTACCTACCGTAACGCGCGGCGTGACCGAGCTGGCCGAACTGACACTAGACGCCGCCGTTGCCGCCGCCCGCACTGAGCTGGACAGCCGCCACGGCGCCCCGCAAGGCACCGATGGACAACCAGTGCAGCTGTGGGTTATCGGCATGGGCAAGCTGGGTGCTCGCGAGTTGAATGTATCCAGCGATATCGATCTGATCTATGTCTATGAGCAAGACGGCGAAACCACTGGTCAACCCGACGGGCGCGGCAAGATCAGCAACCACGAGTACTTCATCCGCGCCGTCAAGCAGATCTACCAGTTGATAGGCGAGACGACCGAGCACGGCTTTGTCTTTCGCGTCGATCTGATGCTGCGCCCCAATGGCAACTCGGGCCCCGCTGCCATATCACTGGCCGCGCTGGAGGACTATTTGCAAGCCCATGGCCGTGAGTGGGAGCGCTTTGCCTGGCTCAAAAGCCGCATCGTCGCGCCGCTGGCCGTCATTGCCTCGCCCAATGTGCAGGCACTGCGCGGCGTGGTGCTCCCCTTTGTATTCCGCCGCTATCTGGATTACGCAGTATTTGATTCGCTACGTAGCCTGCATCGCCAAATTCGCGAACACGCTGCCAAGCGCAGCGCAGGCCACCCCGAGCGCGCCAATGATGTGAAGCTGTCGCGCGGCGGCATCCGCGAGATTGAATTCATCGTGCAGCTTCTGCAGGTAGCGCGCGGTGGCCAGTTCCCCGAGCTGCGCTGCCGCCCCACGCTCGAGGCCTTGCAGCGCCTGACGCGCTCCAACCTGATGGTGCCCGAAACCGCCCAGGCCTTAGCCGATGCCTATACCTTTTTGCGCAAGGTAGAGCACCGCATCCAGTACCTGGACGATCAGCAAACCCATGTGCTGCCTACCCGTGACGACGACTTGCTGTGGATGGCGCAAACCCTGGGTTACCCCAATGAATCCGGATTTTTGCACCAACTAGATGCACACCGCGAGCTGGTGGCTGAAGAGTTTGACAAGCTGCTGGGGGCTGAGCCAAGCTGCAAAAGCGGCCAATGCGGCGGCACCAAGGGCGCAGCAGCTGCGCCTGAGCTGGACGCCGTGCTTGCCACGCTGCCTGAATCGGTGCGCGAGCGCGTCGAGCAATGGCAACGCAACCCGCGCTATGCGTATTTGAGCGACACGGGCCGCAACCGTCTAGTGCTACTGCTGCAGCGCACTGCACAGTGGCTGGCGCTAGAGCAGGCAAGTGAGATTGCCGCCGTGCGCTTTGCCGACTGGATAGAGCCGCTGCTGCGCCGCGAAAGCTACCTAGCATTGTTGCAAGAGCGCCCCGCCGTACACGAGAAGCTGATGCACCTGCTAGGCGCCGCCAAATGGCCTGCCCGCTACATGCTGCAGCACCCCGGCGTAATTGATGAGCTAGCGAGTGACGCGTTGATGCACGAGCGCTTTAATGCTACAGAATTTGAAGCAGAGCTGGAGCGCCGCCGTGCAGCGCTGGCGTCAACCGGCGAAGACGACGACGAAAACCTACTGAATTTGCTGCGCCGCGCCCACCACGCGGAGACCTTCCGAACCCTGGCGCGTGATGTAGAGCACCAGATCACGGTAGAGCAAGTGGCCGATGACCTGTCTGCCCTGGCCGACACCGTGCTGCGCATCACCACACGCTGGTGCTGGCAACGCCTGCGCAACCGTCACCGAGACGAGCCACTGTTCGGCATCATCGGCTACGGCAAGCTGGGCGGCAAAGAACTAGGCTATGGCAGCGATCTGGACATCGTTTTTGTATTTGACGACGACGACGAGCGCGCGCCTGAGGTGTACGCTGCCTTTGTTCGCAAGCTCATCAGCTGGCTGACGGTGAAAACCGGCGAAGGCGATCTGTTTGAGATTGACACGGCGCTGCGGCCCAATGGGAACTCCGGCCTGCTGGTAACCAGTTTTGACTCTTACGCCAACTACCAACAGCAGCGCGGCAGCAACACCGCCTGGACCTGGGAACACCAAGCCATGACACGCGCACGCTTTGTGCTGGGCAACGATGCCATGGCTGCCCGCTTTAACGCGGTGCGCGAAGCCGTTATCACAGCGCCACGCGACGGCAACGCACTGCGCCAAGAGATTGCGCAAATGCGTGAGCGCGTACGCAGTGCACATCACGTTCCCGCAGGGCTGTTTGATGTAAAGCACAGCGTCGGCGGCATGATGGATGTGGAGTTTGTCGTGCAATACCTGGTACTGCTGGATTCAGCCAGCCACCCCGAACTGCGCCCCAACCTAGGCAATATCACCTTGGTACAGCGTGCCGAGGCCGAAGGCTTGGTGCCGCCGGGCGTAGGCCAAGCCGCCGCCAACGCCTACCGTGAGCTGCGCCGCGTGCAGCACGTAGCGCGTTTGAATGAGGCTCCGACCCAGGTGCCGCACCCGCAATTACAGCCCGAGCAGCAAGCCGTGCTGGCACTGTGGAACGCTGTGCTCCAACAGCCATAAACGATGCCTGTACACTACATTCCAGCCCATCGATTTACACCAAAAATTAACAATTGTTGTAGGCAATCACTTGTGCGGAGAAACCCGTAAAATCACGCTGCCTTTACAATTTACCCTATACTTGTTTTCGGAATTTCTTACGCAGAGAAACAAATAATTCGTTTATTTACAATACATTTGCGACTGGCATATGGAACTTTGGGATTTAGGCCATACTCTATCTCATAAGCCCAGTGAAGACCTTTATTGGTCGCCATCGGAACCGGTTTAATGTTGCGAAGTCTTTCAGACCGTCTGCGGTATGACTGCAAACCTGGAGTGCTTCTCCTCCCTCCCTCTCTATCATTCACTTCGGGACGCTTCGCAACTTTTTTTCTACCAAGGCCCAGTCCAACGGACTGGGCCTTTTGTTTTCCTGATTTGCTTGGTTTAAGCCGGCTTGGTGGCTGCAAAACTAGGCCGCGCTTCCAGGCGCTCCAACAGCTGCATCAAGTTGGGGTGTTTGCTATGCCAGTCAAGTTCAGGGAAGCGAAAGGTCAGCCAAGCCAGTGCGCAGCCCACGGCCACATCAGCCAGACTGAGGTGGGTACCATGGCCCGCAAAGTAGTTTTTGCTGCCCAAGCCTTCGCTCATCACCGCTAGCCCGGCCCATACCTTGCCCCATTGGCGATCTATCCAGGCTTGGCTGCGCTGCTCGGGGGTACGGCCCACAAACACGCTCTCTAACCGCACCAGTACGGCAGCATCCAACACGCCATCGGCAATCGCTTCCCAGCTACGCACCTCAGCGCGCTCGCGCCCCATGCCGGGGATGAGCCTGTTCACAGGCGACAAAGTATCCAAGTACTCGACGATAACGCGCGAATCCACTAGCACCGCGCCGTCGTCCAACACTAGACAAGGAACCTTGCCCAGCGGGTTGACGGCGGCGATGGTGTCTTTGTCAGCCCACACATCCAGCAACTCCAGCCGGTAGTCCAGATTCTTCTCCGCCAGTACCACACGCACCTTGCGCACATAAGGGCTAGCCAAGCTTCCTATCAATTTCATAGCGATATGATTAATAAATACGGTAGTTAACTGCCTTGCGGATCTACGAAACCATTTGCAAACCCAGGGGCAAAGATCGAAATTTGATTGTAGGTGAAGGTACTGACACCTGCTTTATGGCAAATCCAGACTGCAATCGCGGCAAACGCCCAACTCCTACAATAGCGGCCCATGAGCCTGTCTTCCCTTACCGCCCTTTCTCCGCTGGATGGCCGTTACGCCTCCAAACTCGCCAACCTGCGCCCGATCATGAGCGAATACGGCTATATGCACCGCCGCGTGCAAGTCGAGATCACCTGGTTCATCGCGTTGTCCGATGCAGGTTTTGCCGAATTTGCCCCGCTGTCCGAAGGCGCCCGCACTTACCTGCACGGCCTGGTCACCAATTTCTCGGAGGCGGACGCCGAGGCGATTAAGGAAATTGAGAAAACCACCAACCACGACGTGAAGGCGGTGGAGTACTGGATCAAGTCCAAATTTGACGCACGTCCCGAGCTACTGAAGGCAGCTGAGTTTGTGCACTTTGCCTGCACCAGCGAAGACATCAACAACACCAGCCACGCACTGCAGATCCGCGCTGGCCGCGACCAGGTTGTGTTGCCGGGCTTGGACCGCGTCGTGCTCAAACTGCGCGAGATGGCGCACCAATACGCTGATGTGCCTATGCTCAGCCGCACCCACGGCCAAACTGCATCGCCCACCACCGTGGGTAAAGAGCTGGCCAACGTCGTCGTGCGCCTGCAAACGGCGATGGATCGCATTGCCAACGTCAAGCTGCTGGCCAAAATGAACGGCGCTGTGGGAAATTACAATGCCCACCTGTCCGCCTGGCCTGATTTTGACTGGGAAGCCTTCAGCAAAAACGTGATCGAGAAGCATGAGCCCCAAGGCCTGGGCCTCAACTTCCAGCCCTACTCCATCCAGATTGAACCCCACGATTACATGGCCGAGCTGTTTGACGGCATTGCCCGCGCCAACACCATCCTGATCGACCTGTCGCGCGACATCTGGGGCTATGTCTCGGTAGGCTACTTCAAGCAGCGCTTGAAGGCTGGCGAAATCGGCTCATCCACCATGCCGCACAAGGTCAACCCGATTGACTTTGAAAACGCCGAGGGCAACCTTGGCCTCGCCAACGCCCTGCTACGTCACCTGTCTGAGAAGCTACCGATCAGCCGCTGGCAGCGTGATTTGACCGACTCCACCGTACTGCGCAACATTGGCGTAGCCATGGGTTATGCGGCCTTGGCCTATACATCGCTGATGACAGGCCTGAACAAGCTGGAGCTGAACGAAGAGCGCTTGGCCGAGGACTTGGACCACGCGTGGGAAGTGCTGGCCGAGCCCATCCAGACCGTGATGCGCCGCTACGGTGTGCAAGGCGCGTATGAGAAGCTCAAGGAAGTGACGCGCGGCAAAACCGTGCACGCTGAAGATCTGCACAAGCTGATCAACGGCCTGGAAATCCCCCAAGCTGACAAAGACCGCCTGCTGGCGATGACACCAGGCAGTTACACCGGCAAAGCGGCCGAGCTAGCCAAGCGCGTTTAACAGCGCCTCTTACGCCCACGCACTGGGTCAATACGACCCAGTTTTAAGCAAAATGAGCTGCTAGCGCCCATCTACCGGGCGCCAGCAGCTATTATTTTTGAAGTATCCACTTCAGCACATCATGGCCCTCAAGTCCACGGTCTACAAGGCCAATCTGTCGATCGCCGATATCGACCACAACTACTACGCTGACCACAACCTGACCTTGGCACGCCACCCCAGCGAGACCGACGAGCGCATGATGGTGCGCTTGGTGGCTATGGCACTTAACGCCCACCAACTGCAAGATATGTGCAATGGCGATGGCACCTTGGCGTTTGGCGCAGGCCTGTCGGACCCGGATGACCCCGATGTGTCGCTGACCGACTTCACCGGCCAAAAGCGCCTGTGGATTGAAGTAGGCCAACCCGAAGACAAGCCCATCTCCAAGGCGCACAACAAATCTGACCACATGCTGCTGTACTGCTTCAACCACGCGGCCGAAGTGTGGTGGAAGGGCATACAAAGCAAGCTTACGCGCCTCGAGAAGCTAGAGGTCTACCGCCTGCCATCCGATGTGACGCAAGAGTTGGCCCAACTGGCCGAGCGCAGCATGCAACTGCAAGCTACCATCCAAGAGGGCGGCTTGATTTTGAGTAGCAACCAGGGCACGGTACAAATCGAGCCTGTGCGCTGGAAATAAAGCCGCACTCCAACATAGGCAACAGCACCGGCGGGCACCGCGCCCGCCAACCGTGGGCTTGTTGACAATACGTTGTGCGGATGCAGCAGCACGGCAATCAGTCCAGCGAATGTAGTAAGCAATAGCTATCATTCTGCGCAACCAAGACTGTATTACCCTATGCTGCCCTACTTCCCACCTCACCGCGCCCGATTGCTGGCGGCTGCCTTTTTGATTTTTGCAGCCTACGGGGCCAGCAAGTCCGCCTGGGCAGAGATCACCGAAACCGTAACCAATGCTGGCCCACCCCGCCACCCTTGGTTATCCGCCCAAGTCACCCAAACCGGCGCAGCAGCCTACTTCACCAATTTACAGTCAGGCGACACGGTACAAAGCCCATTTGTCGCCAAATTTGGGCTCAGCCAGTGGAACTTGGCGCCTGCCAAGTTCAACATCATTCGCACTGGCCACCACCATTTGCTGATCGACGCTCCGCTGCCCATACCGCCGGACACCCCCATCCCCTTTAGCGACAACTATGTGCACTTTGGCGCCGGCCAGATAGAGCATGTGCTGAACCTGCCGCCAGGCCGCCATACCTTGCGACTACTGCTGGCCAACCACGCCCACGTGCCCTACTATGTTTACAGCCCCGAGCTGGTGGTGAATGTGGCTGAAGGTCGCTCCGACCTGTCTGAGCGCTATGGAAAGGGCCGCAAGGTGGAATTTTTAAACCTGCCCACCGACCGCGTGCTGACAGCACCATTCAAACTGCAGTTCCACGCATCTGGCTTGTCCATCGCCAGCGCACGCACCCGGACACCCACGTCAGGGCACTTTGTACTCAAGTTCAAACGCCCAGGCAAGGACGAAACCATAGAGTTCAACAACGGCGCCACCGAAGACTGGTTTGCCCCACCCGCAGGCACCTACGCACTAGAGCTGAGCCTAGTGAAAAACGGCAATGCTGCCGAGGTGTTAGCACACACCGAAACCACGATTCAAGTCGTAGAGCGCAACACACCCTAAGCACGCGCTTGGTGCTGCTCCCTCGCCCGTTCTGCATAGCGGTTAAAGCGCCAGGCCGTAGCTTCTGCAGCAATGCGCAGCCACACCACCCGCTTTTGCATGGGCGTGTACGACAGCCAGTGCTGCACCTCGGCAAAGCTGCGACCACAGCCCTTGCATTCCCCATCCCCCTGGCTGGTGGAGCAAATAGCAATGCAAGGCGTATCGGGCGTGGTGTCATACCAGGCGAGCCAGGCAAACTGGGCCTCAGCCGGTAGTTGTGCATAGGCAACGTGTGATGCCTGCCCAAACACCATCAACGCGTACACCTCTGCCAACGCACATACTTCGGGCGCCAGCGCCATGCCCGGCCCGCTAGGTGATAGGCGACGCCAGTGGTTGATTGCAGCCTCGATATCAGTAATGTGTATGCAGTCCATGGATGACTGAATCTTAACGGCGTGCCTCACTGCCCTACTGGCGACATTCACAAGCACCTGCGTGCAGTACCGCCATTTACACACAAGAAGTTATCCACAGCGGTGGATAAAAAATAAAGAACATCAATAACAGATAAACCCGCAGGTTATTTACACAAAATACAGCATTTGCTGTGTTCCAATACTAGCTGACGAAGGGGAGTAGCTCTTGTCTGCACCGCGCCTACGGCAGCGGCGGCAGTCTGTAATGCGTCGTCAGTACGAAGCCTCACAGCTTCCGGCGCGTTAGGTGTGTTTTCAACACACTGAGCAAGACCTTTGAAAACCCACAGTGCTGCACTACAGGTCTTTCGAAGCAACTCCCCAAAGGGTGTGGTTCTACACCCCCTTTGATGTCGCCTCCCAAGATTTGCACCAGCACCCGCTTGCTGCCCGCACATTTGCGTTCGGGCTTTGTTTTAACAAGGTGCACTCTCATGGATTTAGATTTTTTAACGCACACGCCCTTCTGGATAGCTTTGGGCCAAATCATCATCATCGACATTTTGCTCGGTGGTGACAACGCGGTCGTGATCGCGCTGGCCTGCCGCAAGCTACCGCCTGCCCAGCGTCGCAAAGGTATTATTTACGGCACTGCGGGCGCCATTGTTCTGCGTATCATCCTGATCGCTTTCGCCATGGTCCTGCTGCAAATGCCGTTCCTGAAAGTGGTGGGCGCCTTGCTGCTGGTGTGGATTGGTATGAAGCTGATCGCCCCCGATGAAGAAAGCCATGACAACATCGAGGGCAACGACAAGCTGCTTGCGGCGGTCAAGACCATCATCGTGGCTGACTTGGTGATGTCGGTGGACAACGTGATCGCCATTGCTGGCGCAGCCCAAAGCTCGGGCGAGCACCAAATGTTGTTGATCGTGCTGGGACTGCTGATCTCGATCCCGATCATCGTCTGGGGCTCGCAGCTGGTCATCAAGCTGATGGAGCGCTACCCTTCCATCATCGTGGCCGGAGGCATGCTGCTGGGCTGGATTGCCGGCGGCATGCTGGTGACCGACCCGGTCTTCACCAACCCCGACAAGTGGACTTGGATGCCTAAGTTGGGCACGCTGGACGATAAGGGCCTGCCCGTGATCTCCACCACGCTGTACTGGGTTGCCCACGTAGGAGGTGCGCTGCTGGTGCTTGCCATTGGTAAATGGGCTGCCAGCCGTAAAAAGTCGGAACTCCCTGCGGGTAACGCACACTAAGCAGTATCCTTTAACCCACTTGGGCGGTTGCCACAAGCCGCTGCCCAGCCCACTTTAGGCACTTGGATGAACGTAAAAATAGTCTTTGTTGATGACGCCGCTTTCGCCCTGCAACGCTTGCAAGAGCACGCAGCTGTCACTGACGGGCACTGGGTTTTGGTAGCATGCGCCCCAAAAATCACGCGCCGTGCCAGCCGCTGGGGCAACCGCAGCACACTCGAAAAGTGGCGCAACAAGTGGGCTAAAAACCTGTTTGAAGGCATCGTGCCACACAGTGCAGAGCTGCAAAAAGCGCATGTCTCCACCCACATATCGGAAGTCAGCGTGCAGCAAATGACTGCGCAACTGCATGTCGAGTATCCACAAGCCGAAGTGCTGGACTGGCGCCGCCCCAAAGCGATCTCCGAGCCACCATCGGCCGATTTCGTACCACGGCCCGCCAAACTGGCTGGCTCGCTCTTGAGCGTACTGGGACTGTGCTTTACGCTAGTGCTCGATTAAGAGCCCGCCACACTTCAACCACAAGCACCCTCGGGTGCTTTTTTATTGCGCTAAGCTCAAGATATGAAACTTGTTCTTAAATGGATTCTTTCCGCCCTCGCCCTGCTGTGCGTGGCCTACCTCTACAGCGGCGTAGAAGTGCGCAGCTTTGGCGCAGCCCTGATAGCCGCGCTCGTCATCGGCCTGTGCAACACCATCGTTCGCCCAATCCTAGTGGTCTTGACACTGCCCGTAACCGTCATCACGCTGGGCTTGTTCCTGTTTGTCGTCAATGCCCTCATGTTCTGGGCAGCCTCAGGTTTATCAGGCAGCGGCTTTCAAGTGCACGGCTTTTGGGCAGCGCTGATTGGCTCGGTGCTGTACTCCCTGATCAATCTGGCCATTGATTCACTGACGCGCAGCCTGTTCCTTCGCCAGTAATTGCATCTCGCGCAGGCGCGTATCGATGATGGATGCCTCGTAATAATCCGCGCGCTGCGTGCTGCTACGCGCCAAATCCTGTCCCGCACGCAATCTATCCACCGCAGCCTGATAGTCATACTGGGCAGCACGTGCCTCGGCATCTGCACGTATAGCCCGCAATGGCTGGCCCTGCAAACGGAACACCGTTGCCAGCGCCTGCCAACCACTTGCATCCTTGGGCGTTTGTGCCAGCATGGTTTGCAAGCGGTTGCCGGTGCTGCGCAACACGCCTTCTTCTGCACCCAGTGCAGCGGCGGGCAGTAACGCAAGGGCTTGGGCACGCAACAACAACTCTGGCCGATCTGCCGCCTGCCCGGTGCTAGCGACGGCCTCGCCTTGCACTGTCACCATAGGCAAGGTCGGGTCACCACTGCGGTCCGATATGCTGATTGATTTATCAGTGCCATGCGATATAACCGCCTCATTCACCAAGCCCGTCATGATATTGCTGACGGTTGTCGCCGTAGCGAATGAGTGTTCCGCATCGAGCTTGAGCGGCGCAATCGCCGCCAGCACCGCCAAAGTCTGCTGCGGCTGGCGAGCACCCATAGCGATGTCGGCACGCAGCAGCTTTGCCTGGCGCAGCGCCGCCGCATCGTGTTGCACCAATGCATCTAACTGTGCCAAAGCCTCCTGCGCCTGCTCGATACGGCCTAGCTGCTGGGCTGCCATGGCCGCCAAATACCAGCCTGCCGCCTGCTGCGCGGGCGCCTTTTTGGAAAACTCCGGGGCACGTGGCAAGCTTATCCACTCGTTCAGCACCTGAGATTCGGGTTTGGACAGCACCTTGGCTCGCGCTGACATCATCAGCGCCACCGCCCCAGAATCCTGCGCCTTACGGCCAGCCTGCGCAGGCAAGCGGGATTGCATATCGCCAATACGCTCTATCGTCAGCGGGTGGGTACGCAAATACGGCCAGCTGCCGTTGTCATTCATGCGATTGGCTTGCTGCAGCCGCTCAAACATGCTGACAAATCCACTTTGCGAATAGCCAGCAGGCTGCATCAGGCTCATACCCGTGCGATCCGCCTCGCGCTCCATATCGCGCGAGAAGTTCAGCTGCGTCTGCGCCACCACAGCCGAGCCGCCCACAATTAACGCCTGCGCCGCCGCCGGGTTCTTGCTGACTGCTAGCGCGCCCAGCAGCATGCCAGCAATCATCACCGGCGTCATGCGCTTTTGTTGCGCCATCATGCGGGCGATATGGCGCTGGGTCACGTGGCTCAACTCGTGCGCCAACACCGATGCCAGTTCATCCCGGCTACCCACCACTCCGATCAACCCCGTCTGCACGCCCATAAAACCACCCGGCAAGGCAAAGGCATTCACCGTCGCATCCTGGATCAGCATTACCTGCCAGGCAAAACGCTCTTGCAACTCGGGGGTCAAGGTGCCGCGTTGCTTGGCCGCGACCATCAGCTCCAGCCAGATGGTGTTCACATATTCGTAGAGGATGGGATCATCCAAAAACTGTGGATCACGATAAATCGCCCGCGCATAATCATCACCCAAGCGCCGCTCCTCACTGCTCGTCATCTCAGCCCCCTCACCCATCGCTGGCAAGTTGGTATCGGCATGAGCAGCAACAGCGCTACTCAACCCCAAAAAAATTAAATTGATAGCAATCAATGCAGGCAACACCTGCGAAAATGCCCATTTTTTCATCAAACATCCGTATCAACAAAGCTGGTCCGAGGAGCAATGCGACAAACGGCATCGCTGCTAATCACTCAACCAAAGTTAGCACGTATGATCAAACACCACCGCGCAAGTTGCACTTGCCAATGTAATGATATTTTGAGAAAGAAAAAAATGAGCGAACTCACCCACTTCGACGCCCAAGGCCAAGCCCACATGGTCGACGTAGGCGCCAAACCAGCCACCCACCGAATCGCAGTGGCTGAAGGCCGCATCGTTATGAAGCCCGAAACCTTAGCAACTGTACAAAATAGCAGCGCTAGAAAAGGTGATGTTTTAGGTGTGGCCCGTATCGCAGCGATCATGGCGGCCAAGAAAACCAGCGACCTCATCCCCCTGTGCCACCCTCTGACCTTGACCCGTGTATCCGTGGAGTTTGAGCTGCAACCCGAATCCAGTTCAGTTCTCTGCACCGCCACCGTGGAGACGCTAGGGCAGACTGGCGTAGAAATGGAAGCACTGACCGCCGTCCAGATTGGGTTGCTTACGATTTACGATATGTGCAAAGCTGTCGATAAGGAGATGGTCATGGGGGGCATGAAAGTACTAGAGAAGCACGGAGGGAAGTCTGGAAGCTGGGTCGGCTAGTCAACGACTCTCATCCAATTCTGCCGCTCAACAGCGCCCCGCTCACTCTGAGTGCTATTGCAGAAAAACATAAACAACCGTGCAACGTCTTTTCTTCGGCTAAAAACTACTTTCCGATGAAATTCACAGCGCCCAAAAAATTAAAATCCGCCACCCCGCAAAAAAAACTATCGGCATGCCAATTTTCATTGAGCTACGCAATTCAGTCCTGCCGCCCCACTACAGGTGCATACAGCCACTGCGTCAAATCCACACCCTTTTCTGCTGCGAGTTTTCAGCCGCTTCTTGTTGTTGGGGTTGCTTTTTCAAAAAAGCTGACAGCGGTTGAGCACGCACAAGAGCCAACTGTGCAGCCGCACTGTCATAGGGAATGTAGTACTCAGGGCGCGCACCGTAATCTCGCCCACCAGCGGCAGCCTCAAACAACGCAGTGTTATGTTCTTCAACACTGGCAGGCATTACGAATGCCAACGACTTGAGGACCGGCCCCAAACTGAGGCCTTAAATTTGCAGGCAATGCTTTCAGCGCCTTAGCATCAGGGGCCGATATAGCTTTGAACCTGTCGACTTCATGCACGAGATAAAGTGGTCTTGCTTGCCACACTGTCCACATGCCATAACCCAATGCTGCTATCTGAATAGCCGCAACCAAAGTTAAATCCACCCGCAACTCTTTTCGCGATTTCTTTGGGCTGAACAATACAAATGTGAGCAACGGACCGCACATTACATCAACAGCTATTAGCAGTAAAAAAGCGCATACTCACCATACTGTTGACTATAGGGACACACATACCAAACCCCGAGCACGATACCAGCTGCCACGGCAACCATCAGCACACTAAACAGAGAATGAATTCCTGCAGCCCAAGCAGCAGCACGGTATCGAAGTAAAGACAACATAGGCATATAAAAATTCAACAAAAAAAGGAGCCAGGAGGCTCCTTTTTTACTAGTAAACTTGCTTACACGCGGCAGGAAGCAGCACGGTACTTGACCAGCAGCTGCACACCTAAGGCACCAAAGATAGGCGTAGTAGCTACCGCACCAACCGCCGCACTGCTCAATATAGCGGGAAGAGGAATCGTGGAGGCCGCCGCTGTTCCGGCCAACACCGGAGAAGCTCCAGTTACGGTGGCAATGCAGGCACCTGGGGAAATAGCCAAGGTAAGAACACCTCCGGCACCCCGCACCGCTCAACGCAGCCTTATAAGTGATGGTGATTTGACCATTTGAACCGAGGATACAGACGCTCTCGACATTTTTGCTCAGAGTAGCTGCTGCAGTCCCATTGGTATTAGCGCTCACAACAGGTGCGCGCTATCACCAACAACCCAGCCGGAGCCAAATGGCTGACCTTTTTGCGTGTTTTCAGGCACGGCCAACCTTGCGCCGCCAGCCAAAGCAATACCTTCAGTCACTTTGACACATGGGTAGCCCGATCAAGGCGACCTGGCTTGTGGTTATCTTCGCAAGTGGCGTGCCAACTTTTAGGCCAACCAGATACATGTGACAGGACTGACAAAACTGCGGCTTTTTGTTAATTCATTGTGATCTACGCACATAAATGTCACCCCCTCCGCCAAGTGTCATTTGTGTCACCATCGAAGACATCGAAACGCACCCCAAGAAAAAGAAACGGCACCCGAAGATGCCGCAGAACCTTAAGCCCGCCAAAAAGCCTTTAGACAAGGAACTCGTATTCCATCCCCGCTAGCTCAATCTTGTCGCCACTTTTGACAGATATCGCCCCAGCATCTAGCACCTTCCCATTGAGCTTGGCATCTTGAGCGCCATCCACTTTGGCCACCACATAGCCTTTGCCACGCTTAGTGAGCGCGACTACGGCAATGCCTGGGCGGCCAACGGTGGTAACGATCTTGGAGAGCATCACATCGTCATCAGCTCCTTTAACGGCGCGCAAATGTGCTCCGACGGCATATGGCGCATCTTCAGAAGGGTGGAACTCCGCTGGCGAAGTCGACGGGCCTTCTTCGTGTGATGCATGTTCGGGCTGCATGTGGGGCACGGGTACGGACAGGGCTTCGGTATAAAAACCACCGTTGGGTGAGGCGCCTTCTGGGGCGATGGAGCTCATCAAGAAGCGGATGCGGCATTTGCCGATATCCAGCAGATCACCGCTTTGCAGTACTTGGCGACGGATCTTTATGCCGTTGACCCGGGTGCCATTGGTGCTACCCAGATCCTCGATCACCACGATTCCGATTTTTTTCTCGTACGTGAATGCAGCGTGCTCGCCGCTGATCGCCATATCGCTGAGCACGATATCGTTGGATGAGCGACGGCCAAGCGTAGTCCTAGACTCTTTCAACATATAGTCCTGAACCACCTCACCATTTAAAGAAGCTATTAATCTCGGCATAGTTATTGACCTCGCTGTAATTATACGTAAGCAGTCAATGAAAGTGCCCCATCCCATAGTTTTGTTAACAAAAGGCCACAAGCAGCCTTGCTTGGTAGAGCGCCTCCTTCTTCAATATACGAATCTTGTCAGCACGACTCCATGCCCAATCTCAGTTAGTTCATCATGTTTTTTTCGAGTGCGCGACGATATAAGCCCTCTAAAACATGAGTTCGTGGCGCATAGACACAAAAAAAAGCGCCAAAAGCGCTTTTTTTTGTCATAGATCAAAGCGATCAAGCAGCTTTCACCTGATTGCGTTTTTGCAGCCACAGCCCCAGGCCCACGACCAAGGCCGCACCAGCGGCGGCGGCCACATAGTGCAGCACAGGGCTAGCTTCGACAAAGCCGTGCAGCAGCTTGTCATTCATGATGGTCTCGCCACCTACCCAGCCGATCAAGCCAGCACCCAGAATCACGATGACAGGGAAGCGCTCCATCAGCTTGATCATCAGGGTCGATCCAAAAATCACCATTGGGATGCTGATGGCCAAACCCAAGATGAGTAGCACCATATTGCCCTGTGCAGCGGCAGCCACGGCGATCACGTTATCTAGACTCATCACCAAATCGGCGATCAGGATGGTGCGGATGGCTGCCATCATCGAGCCTGTGCCTTTGGCGGCACCTTCGTCTTCGTCGCCGCCGGTCAGCAGTTGCAGGCCAATCCACAGCAGCAGGCAACCACCAATGATTTGCAGGAAAGACAGCTCCAACAGCTTGGCCGCCACCACGGTCAGCAAGATGCGCAGCACGACTGCAGCGCCGGATCCAAAGGCGATGGCTTTTCTCTGTTGTTCAGGCGGCAGCGTGCGTGCGGCCAAAGCGATGACAACGGCGTTGTCACCCGAGAGGATGATGTTGATCCAAATGATTTTGACGAGCCCGACCCAAAAGTCAGGATGACTCAAATACTCCATTGCTGTACTCCGTTTGTTATGAATGCAAAGACGCCAGCATCCGAAGATGTGGCGTCTTTTTATAGGTTGGAATACGCAGTGTAACGGGGCAATCTGCCCCTGACATGCGTAATTTTGCTTACTTCAGCAGCGCTTGCAGCAAGCGGCCCATTTCGGATGGGTTGCGGGTAATGGTAAAGCCGCACTCTTCCATCACAGCCAGCTTGGCATCTGCCGTGTCAGCGCCGCCAGAGATCAGCGCGCCTGCGTGGCCCATGCGCTTGCCGGGAGGTGCCGTCACACCAGCGATAAAGCCGACGATTGGCTTCTTCATATTGGCCTTGCACCACATGGCGGCTTCGGCTTCATCGGGTCCGCCGATTTCACCAATCATGATCACGGCGTCAGTGTCGGGATCATCATTGAATGCCTTCATCACGTCGATGTGCTTCAAACCGTTGATTGGATCACCACCGATACCAACAGCAGACGACTGGCCGATACCCAGTTCGGTCAACTGCGCCACGGCTTCATAGGTCAACGTGCCGGAGCGCGAGACCACGCCGATACGGCCCTTTTTGTGGATGTGACCGGGCATGATGCCAATCTTGATCTCATCAGGCGTGATGAGGCCTGGGCAGTTAGGGCCTAGCAGCAGCGTCTTCTTACCGCCAGCAGCTTCCTTGGCACGCATCTTGTTGCGCACTTCTAGCATGTCGCGCACTGGAATGCCTTCGGTAATGCAAATAGCCAAGTCCAGATCAGCCTCCACAGCTTCCCAGATGGCGGCAGCTGCGCCTGCTGGTGGCACGTAGATCACGGACACGGTTGCGCCAGTTTCCTTAGCAGCGTCCTTCACCGAACCAAAAATTGGGATGTCGAAAATCTTTTCGCCAGCCTTCTTGGGGTTCACGCCAGCAACAAAGCAGTTCTTGCCGTTTGCGTATTCCTGGCACTTTTCAGTGTGGAACTGACCGGTCTTGCCCGTGATGCCTTGGGTAATGACTTTGGTGTCTTTATTGATATAGATAGACATATTGTGTACTCCAGGGCTTACTTAACGGCAGCGACGATCTTGGTGGCAGCTTCAGCCATGGTGTCGGCCGAGATGATAGGCAGGCCAGATTCGGCCAGCATCTTCTTGCCCAGCACTTCGTTGGTGCCCTTCATGCGCACGACCAGAGGCACTTGCAGGTTCACAGCCTTACAAGCGGTGATCACACCGGTAGCGATGGTGTCGCACTTCATGATGCCGCCGAAGATGTTGACCAAAATACCCTTGACTTCCGGGTTCTTCAACATGATCTTGAAGGCTTCAGTGACCTTTTCAGGGGTAGCGCCACCGCCCACGTCCAGGAAGTTGGCAGGCTCGCCGCCAAACAGCTTGATCGTGTCCATGGTGGCCATGGCCAGGCCAGCACCGTTCACCAGGCAGCCGATGTTACCGTCCAGGCTGATATAAGCCAGATCGAACTTGGAAGCTTCGATTTCAGCCGCATCCTCTTCGTCCAGATCGCGGTAAGCCACGATTTCTGGGTGACGGAACAGCGCGTTCGGGTCGAAGTTGAACTTCGCGTCCAGCGCCATCAGGTTGCCCTTGGAGTCGCAGTTCAGCGGGTTGATTTCCACCAACGATGCATCGGTATCCATGTAGCACTTGTAGATCTTGGCGAAGATGTCTACGGCTTGGTCAACAGAGTCACCGGTCAGGCCGATAGCCGCTGCAACCTTCTTGCTCTGCTCGGTGGTGATACCGGTCAGCGGGTCGATCATCTCGGTGATGATCTTCTCGGGTGTGGAGTGGGCCACTTCCTCGATGTCCATACCGCCTTCGCTGGATGCGATCAGCGCAACCTTTTGCGTAGCACGGTCGGTCACTAGGGACACATACAGTTCATTCTTGATGTCAGCGCCATCTTCGATATACAGACGACGGACCTTCTGGCCTTCAGGGCCGGTTTGGTGCGTGACCAGCTGCATGCCGAGGATTTGCTCGGATAAGGCCTTCACATCGTCGATGGACTTGGCAACCTTCACGCCGCCGCCTTTACCGCGACCACCTGCGTGGATCTGCGCCTTCACAACCCACACGGGGCCGCCCAGTTTCTGTGCTGCTTCTACCGCTTCTTGTACGGTGAAGGCAGGAATGCCGCGCGGAACGGGCACACCGAACTGTCGCAAGATTTCCTTGCCTTGGTATTCATGAATTTTCATGATGTCTCTCGGAGTAAAACAAAAAGGGGAAAAAACCCGGCGGCCATGCGCAAAACAACGAAGTCGCAAACAAGGCTAGGAGGCCTGGCAATGCGGGAATTTACCATGCTGCACTGCGCCATCGCCTGCACCTCCTCAAGCAGCCGAAGCGTCCACTCTGGATTTACCCTGTATACCTCTACATATGGCTACTATTTAGATAGCTAACAAATGAATACAGGCGTACGCTATAGGCATTTATTCTTATATATCTAATCAAACCCTGTCCAGAAGCATAGGCCGCATACAGGCAGTGTCTAAACACCTGAGCTTCGCAGGATTTTTGCCTCTAGCCACATGGATCACAGCAATTTCGGTTAGGCGTGGCACGCCGGGCGCTATCTCGGCCACGGTTGTAGCCCATGCGCAAATTTACAGGCAAGGGTGCCAAGGCCTGCCGCTTTGTATGACAATGGGGGCTTTCCCGACAATACAGCGGCCCCGGCCGCAGCACCACAGGAGTGATGAGCAATGGCAAAAGTGTTTATCGACGGCGAAGCTGGCACTACAGGCTTGCAGATTCGCGAGCGCCTGGTGGACATGCCCGGCGTTGAGTTGGTAAGCATCGCCCCTGAGCTACGCAAAGACCCAGCGGCCAAACGCGCACTGATCGCAGGGGTCGACTTGGTCATCCTGTGCCTGCATGACGACGCCGCCAAAGAGACCGCCGCGCTGGTGGACTCTATCGAAGCCGAAACCGGCCGTACCATCAAGATCATCGACGCATCAACCGCGCACCGCACCAACGCTGCCTGGGTCTACGGCTTCCCCGAGCTGAGCACGGACCAAAAAGCCGCCGTGCAAGCAGCCAAGCGCGTATCCAACCCCGGCTGCTACGCGACTGGCGCCATCGCCATCCTGCGCCCGCTGGTTGAAGCAGGCCTGATCCCCGCCGATGCTGCACTGTCGCTGCCATCGGTATCCGGCTACAGCGGCGGCGGCCGCACCATGATGGAAGCCTATGAGGCCGGTACCGCAGCGCCTTATGAAGCCTACGCACTGGGCCTGTCGCACAAGCACATCCCCGAGATTCTGGAGTACACCGGCCTGACGCGCCGCCCCGTCTTTATCCCCGCCGTCAGCAACTTTGCGCAAGGCATGCTGGTGCAACTTCCGCTGCACCTTGATCTGCTGCCCAAAGAGCCTTTGATGAGCGACTTGCACGACGCTCTGGCCGCCCACTACGCCAAGACCAACCAGTCCGAGCAATGGGTAAAGGTGCTGCCCCCTACTGACGATAACAAGCTGGCAGCTGACACCCTGGCCAACACCAACAACTTGGAGATCCGCGTGTTCGGCAATGAACAACTGCGCCAGGCCGTGGTGATTGCACGCCTGGACAACCTGGGCAAGGGAGCCAGCGGCGCAGCGGTGCAAAACCTGAAGCTGATGCTGGGCCTGTAAAGCACAATCCACCCATGCCAAAGCCGCTGCAAAGCGGCTTTTTTTATGCCCGTAGCAATATGCCATAGACGGTGTTGACCGACACCGCCAGCTGCCTCACCCGCCTACCATCGTACAAAACTACCCATTACACGATGATGCAACACCCTCAACTACGCTGGCGCCGAGCTGCAGGTGCCGTGCCATTGGCCCTGCTGCTGTGTGCGGCAGCCCAGGCCCAAACCGCCAACCCCAAGCAGGGCGAGGCGATTGCCAATAACGGCTTGCCACCCTCCGTGGCAGCCTGCGCCAGCTGCCACGGCACCAAGGGCGAAGGCATGGCTAGCTTCCCACCACTGGCGGGCCAAGGTACAACGTACTTGCGTAACCAGCTCGATGCGTTTACCGATGGGACACGGGCCAACCCCATCATGGCGCCCATCGCCAAGGGTTTGAAAGCGCAAGACCGTGCCGATGTCGCCGCCTACTTTGCCAACCTGCCATCAGGCATTGCAGCCACGGCAGATAAGGCCGATCCCAAAGACAAAGGCGCCTGGCTTGTAGCGCGTGGCCGGCAACAAGATGGCATACCGGCTTGCGCCAGCTGCCACGGGCCGGGTGGTGCGGGGGTGGGGGAGCATTTCCCCGCCATTGCCAAGCTCAGCGCCAGCTATATGCAAGAGCAGATTGACGCATGGAAGGGCGGTACCCGCTCCGCCGGGCCACTGGGGTTGATGGGCAGCATTGCCAAAAAGCTCAGCGCCGATGATGTCACCGCCATCGCCCAGTACTACGCCAGCACCGCTGGCGCAGGCAAACCATAAGCGGAGGCCCGCATGGATTACCAACGCCCCAACCATGTCCCCTCGCCCGAGGACGAGGCCCGCACCCATCAAAACGAATGGCAGTACCTGAAGTTGTTTGTCGTGCTCGTCGTCACCGTTGTGCTGGTTGCCAGCATCAGCTTTGGCATGCAGGTAAGCAAAAGCATGCGTGCGATGGAGCCTGTGCGCTACCCCGCTGCAGCCGCGCCTGCCAGCAACACCACAGCATCTAGCCAAAATATGGCTGCATCGCCCGCCAGCCAGGCGCCAGCAGCTCCTAAAACAGAAGCATCTCTTGCAACAACTTCAGCGGCCACACCGGTCGCAGCCGTTGCCAGGGCGTTTGCGCCACCCGCTGCCGACGCCATCCCTGACGGCCCTATGGGCGATGTCATCCGCAAAGGTGAGCAGATTTTCCTGCACACCGGTGCCAATGCCAAAGCCTTTGTGGGTAATGCGCTCAATTGCGTCAACTGCCATCTGGATGCCGGGCGCCAGGCAAATTCAGCGCCGCTGTGGGGCGCCTACACACAGTACCCGGCCTACCGCAGCAAGACCAAGAGCGTGGACACCTTCTCTGAGCGGCTGCGTGGCTGCTTTATGTACAGCATGAACGGCAAGGCTCCGCCCGACGGGCATGAAACGCTGGTGGCGCTAGAGGCCTATGCCTACTGGATGTCAAAAGGCGCGCCCGTTGGCGAGAAGCTACCCGGCGCCAGCTATCCCAAGGTGCCCAAACCCGCGCAAGCGCCTGATTACGCGCGTGGCCAAAAGGTGTTTACCACCCAATGCGCGCTGTGCCACGGCGATGACGGCCAGGGCCAGCGCCGCGGCGATGTGCAGGTCTTCCCGCCACTGTGGGGCAAGCAGTCCTACAACTGGGGCGCTGGCATGCATGAAGTGGACAAGGCCACCGGCTTTATCAAGGCCAATATGCCGCTGGGCCTGGGCAATACGCTCAGCGATCAAGACGCCTGGGATGTCGCCACCTACATCAACAGCCACGAGCGCCCGCAGGATCCACGCTTTACCGGCAGCGTGGCGGACACGCGCAAGCAGTTCCACGACACGGAATTCTCGCTCTACGGCCAAATGGTCAATGGCAAACAGCTGGGGCAAGGCTTTAAGTAAAAACAGCTGCTAACGCCCATCTATCGGTCGCTAGCAGCTATCAAAACAAAAACGAGCCTGGTGCTCGCTTTTATGCTTTTGAGAGAAGGCGCCCTAACCAGGGCGCAAGCCCTCTACCAAGAAGCGTTCATTAACGCTCCACCGTGCGGTTCCAGCGCTTGTTCCACTCGGGGCGCTCGGCGTTGATCACATCCCAATCAACCGCTACGGCGTTCTTCAAGATGGCATTCATCTTGCCTTGCTCCTCAGCCGCCTTGCCTTGCAACTGCGCCTTGGGGTTGACGGGGTTGTAGCTGCCATTTTCCATGGCCAGGGCTTGCGCCTCAGGGCTCACCAGGTAGTCCACCAGCTTTTGCGCCAGCTCAGATTCTGGGTTGTTGTTCAACACACACATGGCAGTCATCAGCACTACCGCACCTTCCTTGGGTGCCACAAACTCCATGGGGATGCCCTTGGCCTTCATCAACTCAGTTTGCGTCAAGGTGTAGGGGAAGATGGCCGCGTCGCCAGATTGCATCATCTCCACCACTTTGGACGAGTTGGGGATGTACTCGACCACGTTCGGTCCAATCGTGCTCGGCCAGGCCTTGAAGGCCGGGTCCACATTCTTCTCTGTGCCACCCTTCAAGCGGTTAAACATCAAAAATGCATGCAGGCCGAACGACGATGCAGGCATGGACTGTACCACCACCTTGCCCTTGAGCTTTGGGTCAGCCAGGTCGCCCCAGGAGGTAGGCGCCGCCCAGCCCTTGTCAGCAAACATCTTGGTGCTGTAGGCCAGGCCCGTCAGGCCCATCGACAAACCCACGGCGTTGTCTTTGATCTTGGCGATGGCGGGGATTTCGTTCAGGTGTGCGGATGGCTTGAGTTTCTCGCACAGGCCCATGCTGATGGCGCGGTACATCACACCATCGTCCAAGGTCATCACCTGCATCTGGGCCTTGTCCTTGCTGGCTTGGGCCTTGGCCAGAATGTCGGTGGACGTGCCTGGCACTACCACCACCTTGACGTTGTTGGCCTTCTCAAATGCGGGGAAAACGGATTGCGAATACGTGCGCTCCATATTGCCGCCGTTCATGCCGATATAGATCGTCTTGGTTTGTGCCTGCACAGCCGTTGCGCCAGCCACCACCGCTGCCACCAGAGCAATGGCACGCAGCGGGGATTTGATCGTTGTAGTCATCATGCGAGTTTCCTTTCGGGGGTTTCAGGGGTGGCTTCACGGGTGGAAGCGGTTTGCAAAAATCGGTCAATACGGAAGGCGTCAATCGGCGTGCTAGTTCGGCCTTCAGCAATCAGCTCGGCCAGCACATCACCCACGCCAGGACCTAGCTGAAAGCCGCCACCCGCAAAGCCAAAAGCGTGGAACAAACCTGCCTGGCGGCTGCTGGCGCCAATCACGGGCTCATGGTCAGGCAGCGATCCCTCGTTGCCGCTCCAGGTGCGTATCAGTTGTGCGTTTTTCAGCTGTGGCAGCAAATCCACCAACTGCGGCAATTGCGCCCAGATATTGCTGTGGCGGTTGCGGGCACGGGTGTCATCCAGCACCAGACCGGGGCCGCCACCAAACACCACATTGCCGCGGCGCACCTGGCGGCAATAAATGCTGCCGCCTTCAACGCCCAGGCTCCAGTGCAAAAAATGCGGCAGCGGCTCGGTCACGCCCATGGCGGGTGGGCGGATCATCATGGGCACGGGCTCGCCCCACTGCCCGGCAAACGGCCCAGCCCATGCACCTGCGGCGTTAACGACCACGTTGGCCTTGATCTGCACACCGGCTGCGTCCACCACAAAGCGGGCGCCGTTGTGCTCTACAGACTGCACCGGCGTGTTCTCCAGCACCTGCGCCCCGGCATGGCGTGCGGCCACGGCAAAGGCGGGCGACAGCAGGCGCGGGTTGGCCTGACCGTCCTCCGGGCAGAAAGAGCCGCCCACCACCTGCGCCCCGCCAACCGGGAAGCACTTTTTCAACTCTGCACCATCCAGCAACTGCAAGCCCAGGCCGCAGTCACGCGTATTGTCGTAGTAGCGGGCGAGCGACTCCATATCCGCCATGGAGCGCGCAATCTTGAAGTGGCCAGAGCGTTCGTACTCAGCCTCGGTTCCGATCAGCTCCGTCAGCTGCCCCCAGAGCCGGTGCGCCCGCTGCGTCAGCGGCATTTGCGCTAGCGACCGCCCCTGGCGACGTACGCCACCAAAGTTGATGCCGCTAGAGCGCGAGCCGCACAAATCACGCTCCAGCAACGCCACGTTGATGCCACGCCGGCGCAAAAACAGCGCCGTGCTGGCACCCATGATGCCGCCGCCAATCACCACCACATCGGTCGCCAAATGTTTAGCCATGGGCGGCCTCCTGCGCGTGCGGTGCTACCGTCATATCCAGCGGCAAGGGTTTGATGGGTGCCTGGCCACGGATGCGGCCGATACTGGCCACCGGCACTTGCAAGGCATTCGCCAAGATCTCGGTCGCCGCCACGCCGCACATGCGGCCCTGGCAGCGCCCCATGCCCACGCGGCACAGCGCCTTGATACGGTTGATATCGCCGTTGGCATTAGCAGCTGCCGTGCTGCGCAACTCGCCTGCGGTAATGTTCTCGCAGCGGCATACCACCATCTCATCATGCGCGCTGGCCGCCCAGTCCTCAGGGAAGGGGAAGGCCGTTTCTAGCGCAAAGCGGAACTGCTCTATTTTTAATAGCTGCTGGCGCACTATGGACGTTCGCGAAGCATCAATTGAGACACCACGGTCTTGCAACAACGCCAGCGCCGCCAGCTCCCCCGACAACTCGGCCGCATCCGCGCCCATAATGCCGGCGCCGTCACCCGCCAGATACACGCCCGGCACGGTGCTGCGGCGTTGCTCATCGATACGCGGCACATAGCAACGGTGCAGCGGCGCAAAATCAAATTCGCAGCCCAGCAAATCGGCCAGCTGTGTCTCAGGCCGCAGCGCGTAACCCAAACCTAGCGCGCTGCAGGCCGTGCGTTGCTCTGCGCCCTGCGCGTCTTGCCACACCACGGCTTGCATGGCGGCATCGCCTTCAGCACGCAGCAGCTTGACGCCATGGTGCATGGGCACATCGTTCAGCATCAACCAGCTCACCAGATACAGACCTTTGGCGGCGACGGCTGGCTGGGCCAGCATGGCGGGTGCCGCTTTGAAACGCTGGCCAGCCGGTGCGGTATCAAGCACCGCCAAGACCTTGCCACCTGCCTTGGCGTATTGGTAGGCCACCAAATACAGCAGCGGCCCCGTGCCTGCAAAAACGACCGTATCGCCAATCGCACAACCCTGGTACTTGAGTGCCACCTGCGCACCACCCAAGGTATAGACACCAGGCAAAGTCCAGCCCGGTATCGGCAGCACTCGGTCAGTAGCGCCGGTGGCCACAATCACATCGCGCCAGCGCACGGTATCCGCCACGCGACTGGGGGTGTGCAGCACATCCAGCGTATAGCCTTGGGCGTTCCACACCAACGTCTCGGGGCGGTAGTCGATCTGCGCTTTCAAACCATCAAAAGTGTGATGCAGCGCAGTGGCGCGCCCGGCTTCAAAACCGTACAGATCTTTAGCACTGCGCACAAAGCCATCGGGCTGGCGGCGGTAGATTTGTCCACCGGCCTTGGAGGCCTCATCAATCACCACGGGCTTCACGCCATGGGCCAAGAGGGTTTGCGCAGCACGTATGCCCGCGGGCCCGGCGCCCACGATAACGGCCGCGCCGTTTTGCGGGCGCTCGTCCTGTAGATAAAAATCGCTGGCAATCACGGCTGCACCTCCACCTGCGCCGCCGCTGCAACAGCCCCAGCCGTGGTGCAAACCTGCATGCCGCTGCACACCATGGTGGAGCAGGCGCGCACCTTGCGGCCAGCCTCTACCCCGCCCAAAGTCACCCAACAATCCTGGCAAGCGCCCATCATGCAAAAACCGGCGCGCGGTGTGCCTGCAAACTCATTGGTGCGCAGTTGCTGCGACTGGGTCAGCACCGCAGTCAGCACCGTATCGCCTTGCAAAGCACGGGTGGGCTGGCCGTTGAGCACAAAGTCCACCGCCTCACGGCCCTGTTCTTTTAAGCGCTGCAACTGGCCTGCACGCATAGCTTGGTCCGCGTGTGCCATCAGTGTTTACCGATCAGGATGCGATCGAGACCGTAGACCTTGTCCAGCAACAGCATCAAGCCCAGCGTGACAAAGACAATCAGCGCTGATACGGCTGCCATCATCGGGTCCAGCGACTCGGTCGCGTACATGTACATGCGCACCGGCAAGGTCACCGTACTGGGCGATACGACAAAGATCGACATGGTCAGCTCGTCAAAGCTGTTGATAAATGCCAGCAGCCAGCCGCCGGTAATGCCGGGCAAGATCATCGGCAAGGTGATACGGCGGAACACCGTGGCATTGCTGGCACCCAGCGAATACGCGGCATGCTCAGCGCTGCGGTCAAAGCCAATCAGCGCTGCCATCACCAGACGCATGGTGTAGGGCATCACCACCAGCGCATGTGCAAAAATCAGCCAGCCAAAGCTGCCCTGCCCGCCGACCAGCGAGAACATACGCAACATGGCCACACCCAGCACCAGATGCGGGATGATCAACGGCGACAAAAACAAGGCTTGCAGGGCGCCACGACCAGGGATCTCATAGCGCACCAGCGCAATCGCTGCAGGCACAGCCAAGGCAGTAGATATGGAGGCTGCGGCAACCGCGAGGCCCAAACTGTTCCAGAACGACTGCACAAAATCCGGGTGGTGCAGTACCTGGTTAAACCAGCGCAGCGAGAAGCTGGTGGTCGGTATGGTCAAGGTCTCCTCTGGCGTAAACGCCACCAAGCAGACGATCACCAGCGGCGCCAGCATAAAGATGATGACCAGCGCGTTAAAGAGCAGGGCAATGGGTCCGTTTTTTTGCATGATTGATTACCCCAGCGTCTTCTTGTAGCGGCCTTCCACCATGCGGTTCCAGCCCAGCATGATGACCAGGTTGGCAGCCAGCAGCACAAAGGCAATGGCAGCACCCAGGGGCCAGTTCAGTTCGTGCAGATACTCGTCATAAATCAAGGTAGCCACCATCTTGACGCGGCGCCCGCCCAGCAAACCGGGGATGGCGAACGAGCTGGCAGCCAGACCAAACACAATCAAGCTGCCCGACAATATGCCTGGCAAAACCTGCGGAAACACCACGCGGCGCAAGGTGGTGAAGTGCGATGCACCCAGCGACAACGAGGCGCTCTCGACCGAAGGATCTAGTTTTTGCAGCGATGTCCACACGGGAATCACCATGAACGGCAACATCACATGCACCAGCGCGATGACAATCGCCGTCTCGTTGTAGAGCAGCTTGACCGGGCCGATGCCCACAAAACGGAAGACGTTGTTGATCAAGCCTTCAGGGCCCAGCAGCATGCTCCAGCCAAAGGCGCGAACCACCACCGAGATCAGCAGCGGCGCCAGAATAATCAGTAAAAAGATAGAGCGCCAGGGCGCACGCATCTTGCTCAAGATATAGGCCTCGGGCGCGCCAATGGCAATGCAGACCAGCGTCACCACGCCTGATATCCACAGCGTGCGCCAGAAGATCTCGTAGTAATAGCTGTCAGTGACGATATGCACATAGTGCTCGATCGTGAACGTGCCGGGCACCGGGCCGCTATCTGCGTGATAGACGTTGAAGGACAAAATCGTCGTCAGTATCAGCGGCACGATCAGCATCACCGCAAACAACAGCAGTGCCGGTGCGCTCATGGCCCACGGGGCCCAGGAACGGCGCTCACTCATACCTGCACCCCTTCGCCACCAATCACGCGCACATTGCTGTCAAACCACGCCATGCCCACGGTACTGCCCACAGCGTGCGGCGCACTTCCGTCGTTAGCAGCGGTAACGGTGACGGTGCCCAGTGGGCAATCCACCGCATACAACCAGGCATTGCCCAAAAAGAAACGCTCACGCACCTGGCCTTGGGTGCGGCCGGCTTCCGTGTCGGACAAGAAAATTTTCTCGGGCCTCAGGCCCAGCAACAACTGGGTGCCGTGCGCTGCCTGGGCAGCATCCACCACATCCATCTGCACATCACCCACTTGGGCCACCACCGCGCCAGCGCCAGTGTTTTGCACCGTGGCTTTGAGCAAGTTGGCCTTGCCCACAAAGGTGGAGATAAAGGCGTTGTGCGGGTGCTCATACACCGTATGCGGCGTGTCCACCTGGGTGATGCGGCCCGCCTCCATCACCACCACGCGATCACTGATGGACATGGCCTCGCTCTGGTCATGCGTGACCATGATGGTGGTCGTACCCACTTTGCGCTGAATCTCACGCAGCTCAAACTGCATCTCTTCGCGCAGCTTGGCGTCCAGGTTAGACAGCGGCTCGTCCAGCAGCAGCACCGGCGGCTTGATGACCAAGGCACGCGCCAGGGCCACGCGCTGGCGCTGGCCGCCCGACAACTCGCGCGGGTAGCGATCGGCGTACTGCGCCAGGTGCACGAGAGCCAGCGCCTGGTCGGCGCGCTCTTTGCGTTCGGTCTGCGCTATCTTGCGCATCTCCAGCCCAAACTCCACGTTCTCACGCACCGTCATATGGGGGAAGAGCGCGTAGGTCTGGAACACGATGCCCAGCCCCCGCGCGTTGGCCTTGGCGTGGGTGATGTCCCGGCCATCCAGCTCGATACGGCCTTCAGTCACATCGACAAAGCCTGCAATCATCTGCAAGGTCGTCGTTTTACCGCAGCCCGATGGGCCCAGCAGCGACACGAACTCACCCTTGTTCACATCCAGATTCAGCTGGCTCACCACGCGGGTGCTGCCGTACTGTTTGGATAGATTTTGAAGACGCAGAAAACTCATATGGATCACCTTGAAATGCGTCAACGACTTGCCCGCCAGCCAGTCTTCGCATTTGGATTCTGTTTGCAACTATTTGTCAATTTTCGGAATATGAAAGCGACCGAAACAGGGTATAAACACTAATAATGGATATTAAATTTGATTTATTCCGTTAAATGGAATAAAAATCCAAAAATCACCCGCTTTATTCCGCCCTGCACATGAGCACTGATACTGATACGGACAACAACCACCAACGCGGCGCCCTGCACCGCAGTTTTTTGGTGCTGCGCGCACTGTCCGCCCATCAAAAGCAAGGTGTTCGCGTCACCCATCTGGCCAAAGAAATTGGGCTGACCCAGGCCACCACGCACCGGCTGCTACAAGCCTTGGTGCAAGAGGGTGTGGTGGAGCAAGACCAGCAGCACAAGCTGTACCGGCTGGGGCTGGATCTGTTCTCGCTCGCCGCGCAGGCCGGTACCGTGAACGATTTGCGGGCCTTGGCACGCCCGGTGCTGCTGCGCTTGTCTGCCAGCTTGAGCGACACGGTAATCTTGCTGGTGCGATCCGGTTTTGATGCCGTTTGCCTAGACCGGATTGAGGGCCAGTTCCCCATCCGCACCTTTACTGGCGATATTGGCGGGCGCATTGCGCTGGGCGTGGGCCAGGGCTCATTGGTTATCCTGGCGCATTTGCCTGATACCGAGCGTGAAGAAGTGCTGCGCTACAACCTGCCGCGCATACAGCACTACAACGTGTATGACGAGGTCTATCTACGCAACGAGATGGACAAGGCCCAGCGCCAAGGCTACAGCGCCAAAACGGCGGGCCTGCTGGAAGGCATGGCCGGCATTGCCGTGCCCGTGTTTGATTGCAACCAGAACGTGGTGGCCGCGCTGTCGATAGGTACACATACAGCACGACTGAGCGAAGAGCGCCTACCCATCGTGCGTGATGTGCTGCAGCGCGAGGCACGAGAGCTCAGCCGCCAAATCAGTCCATTTGACCCGACCTTGCGCCATCCTATGTACGGCCTGTCTGCCAACACGCCCACACGCATTGGCAGCTGATCATCGCCTTCTCGTCGCTTTTTTATCTGCACTGCTCCATGCCCACTGCCACCCCCTTGCACCTCATCATTAAAAGCGGCGGCACAGCTGCCATGCCGGAGTGGACGGCACTGTTTGCCGCCATGGCACCTCATATCACGGTGCATGACTGGGCCCACCCACCTGCCGACCGCACCCTGATCGACTTTGCCCTGGTGTGGGAGCCGAGTGCGGGCCAGCTAGCCACCTTCCCCCAGCTCAAAGCGGTCATCAGCTCGGCTGCTGGGGTGGACCACATTCTGGCCGATACCTTGTTGCCCGCACACCTGCCCATCGTGCGCATGGTGACGGGTGAATCGCAGCAGCGCATGGCCGAGTTCTGCCTGATGGCCACCTTGATGCTGCAAAAAAACATGCCGCGTGTGCGCGACCAGCACCGCAAGCAGCAATGGGTGGAGTTCAACCCGCCCTTCACCGCTGCTGACACCACGGTCGGCATTCTGGGCCTGGGCACTTTGGGCAGCGCAGTGGCGCGCCAGCTGCGGGCGGTTGGCTACCAGGTGCAAGGCTGGTCCCAATCGCGCAAGCAAATTGACGGTGTGCAAAGCTTTTGCGGCGATACCGAGCTGCCTGCATTTTTGCAGCGCAGCCAGGTGCTGATTTGCCTGCTGCCCGATACGCCCGCCACGCGCGGCATCTTGAACGCACAGCTGTTTGCCCAGCTGCCGCGCGGCGCCCAGCTCATCAATGCAGGCCGTGGCACGCAGCTGCACGAAGCAGATTTGCTAGCCGCGCTGGACAGCGGCCAGCTCGACAGTGCCCTGCTCGATGTGGTGGAGCCCGAACCACTGCCCGCCACCTCCCCCCTGTGGTCGCACCCGCGCATCATCCTCACACCCCACATCGCTGCCAGCGCCAGCCGCAAAGCCAAGGCGCACCAAGCCATGCTGGCGATGACACAGTGGCAAGCAGGGGAGCCGTTGGCGAACACCTTTGACCGTGCATTAGGTTATTGATGAAATAGGCCGCTAGCGCTTAGCCAGCGGCAATTGTCACTTTTTATTTGATAGCAAAACCGATATCAGAGCGTGCTTACGAGCCCAGGTTCACCCTGATCGATTTTGGTTTTTTTGTATGCAAAATAGAGAATATTTTGTATCCGCCTTAAGCCATATTCACGTTTGCACGAGAGATACCATGGACTACACCCGCCCCAACCACATCCCCACGCCCCAAGAGATTGCTGCCGCCGAGCGCACCGAGCAAATGTGGCTGATCGCCTTTGCCGCACTGGTGGTGGCGATGACGATCGCGGCTACGCTGGTGCTGGGTAGCCGCATCAGTTGAAAAATAATTTTGATAGCAAACAAATAAATATCAGCAGGCGCTGACAGCTATTTCAATCGCCAGGCCCAGCAGTGCTACGCCAAATCCAGCGAGCCTGACAGCTGCTGAAAACGCTCCAGCGCCTGCAAACCACTGAGCGCAGCCAAGCTGCCCAGCGGATCGCCTTCGTCGGCATAGGCGTAACCCATGGCCCAGCCCGAGAAGCGGCGCGGCTCGTGTAGCCCCGCCATCCAGACAGGTGTGAACTGTGTGTGGCGACTGTCTTTCCGCAAACGCTCAATCAGTTGCTGCATGGGGGCTTGCGGGCCTTCCAGATACTGGTAAAAGCGCATGCCATCAAACACCAGCAGGCCGGTGATGCCGTTGTCGCCATTGAACTGGCGCGCCACTTTCACAATATCGGCCACACAGCGGGCCTCCTCGTGCTCAGAGATAACGCTGTGGTAGAGAAAGCATTGGCTTGTTGGCGCAGTGGTGTTCATCAGCTTGCAAGCGTGCATGGACTGGAATGGCCCCCGCTCCGCCCCTCCTCATTACAAATAAGGCTCACTCTACAGTGGCCTTGCAGCAGATACAGCTGGCACCCGCTGTATCTGCTGCAAGGCCTGTCCGCACCATAGTACATTGTTGTGCGCAGCTTGGCGCCCTTGGGCGTCGCCTGTGCGCTGTATCGGTCCCTGCCTCTTGCCGCCATGATTGCCTCCCCTTCTTCAACCTCGCCCCGCGCCACCAGTATCGGCTTGGCCGCCGTTCTGTGCTGGTCCACCTCCGTCGGTCTGTTTCGCAGCGTGGCCGAGCACCTCGGCCCCATCGGCGGCGCTGCCTGTGTGTTTAGCCTCAGCGCCCTGCTCGTTAGCCTGCGTTTTGGTCTGCCACGCTGGCAACAACTGAAGCAGTGGAGCCCCGTCTATGTGCTGGGCTGCGGCCTGGTATTTGTGCTGTATGAGATCGCGCTGGCGCTGTCCCTGGGCTTTGCCAGCGATCGCAACCAGACGCTAGAGCTGGGCATGATCAACTACCTGTGGCCTAGCCTGACCATTGTGCTGGCCACAACCTTTGGCTTGCAGCGCTTTCATGCGGGCCTCGTCCCAGGCGTGCTGCTGGCCATGCTGGGCATTGTGCTGGTGCTCAAGGGCGATGGACAGTTCTCCATCGCCGCGCTGTGGGCCAACGTACAAAGCAACCCAGTGGCTTATGGGTTGGCGTTTGCAGCGGCATGGCTGTGGCCTTGCTACTCGGTGCTCTCCAAGCGCTATGCACGCGGGGCGAATGCACTGTCGCTGTTTTTGTGGACGGTTGCCCTGGTGCTGTGGGTCAAGTACGCCATCAGCGCCGAGCCAGCACTGCGCTTCACCTGGGTGGCCGGGCTACAGCTGGTGATGCTGAGCACGTTGACGGCGCTGGGCTACAGCTGCTGGGATTACGGCATCCGCCACGGCAACCTCACGGTGATGGCGGTGGGTTCGTACTTCACACCCGTGTTGTCGGCCCTGGCCGGCACCGTGTGGCTGCAGGTGAGCCCCTCCTGGAGCTTTTGGCAAGGCGTGGCCTTGGTGACAGCAGGCTCGCTGATTTGCTGGTGGTCCACACGCCAGCGTAGCTAGCGCCTAAGTTACTGCGCGCCAACAACATTCGGTAACCACTCACACCGGTTGCGACTACCACCTTCGTCACAGAGGCATGGCAAACTCGCGGGTTTTGCACTGCAACAAAATCATAGACGGAGGGCTCAATGCTCGGAAAAATAGAAAGCGGATTGCTGTATTTGATGCGCGTGGTGATGGTCATCCTCGTGCTGTTTACCTTGTTCAACTTTGCGCTTTGGAGCTACGAAGCCATGCGCAAGCCCAAGACAGAAGTTGTCAGCACGGTGAGCGAGAGTCGCAACTGGTCGGACATCAAGATCAATGACGATGAGCTGAAGAAGACCACATACTCGGACTTTGGCTTTGCCGACACCGAGCAAGTGCTGAACGACAACAAGCTGGCGGCTGATGCAGGCGTGGCTACGGCCTTTGCTGAAGTCGACAAACAATTGCGCACCGCGCTGGAGCGCAATCCCGCAGCCCGCAAAAAGCTGGACGAGGACAATATGGAAGTCGGCTTGGCACCGGCCAAACCACTGCCAGAACTGGTCAAAGCCCTGCACGACAAAGAGCTGGCCAACAACGACGAGCCAGCGCTGGACGCACAAGCAGCCATTGCCGCAGCCGCCACCGCTACGGCTGCCGTAGAGGCCGACACCGAAGACGACTACAAACCCCAACCCACCGATATTGGCGAGCAACTGCTGAGCCAAACGCGCAGCGTGATCAGCAGCTACGGCTACAACGCAGGCCGCGCCTTTGCGCTGGGTGCACCCGCCGCACTGCAAAAGCTGCTGGCTGACCCGCAGGTGCAAAAGGGCATCAACAAACAATCCACCAGCTACGTGGTGGGTAACCTGCTGATGAACTACAACATGGCGTTCAGCACCAAGGCAGGCGAATTAGACAACCACACCGACAGCAACAGTTGGCTGGAGCGCCTGCTGGAGCCCACCAACCTGCTGGTCTTTACCGTACTGCTGTGGTCGTTTGTGTTCCTGATGATGATCGTGGTCTTCCTGCGTGTAGAACGCCATCTGCGCGCCATGGCTACCGAAGGTAAGACGATTGCACAGCGCTCACAGTCTTAAGAAAACAGGCTGGCAGCGCCCGTCCATCGGGAACTAACAGCTATAAAAATCATAGAGAATGCATAAAAAAGGGGAGCCCATTGGGCTCCCCTTTTACATTGCACAAAGGCCGTGCTGCAGGCTTTACTGCGGTTTGACTGTGTAGCGAATATCCGCTGGCGCGCCCGCAGTCAGGTCGCCTGGTTTGACATTGCGGAAGGCGTTCTCCGCATCCGTACCGGTCTTAGCGGCCTCGGTCACCTTGGCCAAAAAGTCCGCAGCTGCCACGCCCGATTGCGCGTTCAAAGTCGCCACAAACTTGCCGTCCGATGCAATGGAGTTGACCGAGTTGCCACCCGTCAGATCCGTCACCGCATAGCTGCCCGCTGGCAGGCCAGCTTTTTGCAGCGCCATTACCGAGCGCGCCGCAGCATGCAAGGCGCTGGTGCGGCCGTAGTTGCCGCTGCTGTGGCCGCCTGGGCCCTGGAACTCAACCAGGATGGTGCTGGCCGTTTGCGCATGGGCCAGGCCACCGCTAATCGCTGCTGCAGCGATGACAAGGGTAGAGATCAATTTTTTCATGGTGTTTACCTCTTGTTCTGACTTATTTGACTTCGCGGGTGCGCACGCCGATCGGATCCAGCGCCGGTGCAATCACCGTGCCATCAGCCAAGTTGTAACCCGAGGCAATCAACACCGCCGTCAAAGCACGCTGAATGCGCTTGGTCTCGGTCGCTGGGTCACCCTTGGTGCCCCACTCCCAGAACGCATGACCACCACCGCCCGCTGCATTGGATGCCAGCGACCAGTTGTAAGTAGGCACGCCGGTATTAGCTGGCACGTTGTCGTTCAAGCTACTAGAGCCGGTAGGCACTTTGGTGATTTTGTCTACGCCCACCGCTTGCGATGCCTGCCAGCCCGCTTGCAGCGCGATGTTGGCGGTATTACCGTTCACGAATGCAGGACGCAGGCCATACCAGACTTGCTCAATGCTCACCGCGTCGCTAGCGCCATCTGCCTTGCTATAACGGGCATTTTCCGCCGCCATACCGGCCTTGAAAGTCGGCTCGATGCTGGCACGCACTTCGTTCAGTGTGTCCGTGCGCTCGCTGCGCATATCCACCAGCAGGGTGCAGCTCGGGATGACATCGCTGCCAGCCACTGGCGCTTCGCAGCTGGACTGACCTACGGTGTAGGTCGTCTTGAGTGCATCGCTGCGCAGCTCCGACGGCGTCTTCACATCGGCAATCTTGGCGATGGTGGCGGCCATGGCTTCGACAGCGCTAGGGCCTGCGCCAGGGGTAGCTGGTGCTTTGAACTTCATCTCAAAACGGTAGCTGCCGGTAAAGTTGATCGCGCCACCGCCTTCCGAGCCGAAGTTGGCCACGATGTTCAGCGGGTTCGATCCCGTGCCCTTGTCCTGGTCAAAGCCGTACAGTTGCTTCATACCAGCCAGGTTGCCCTTGCCTTCCTCGCCCGCCGTGCCGCAGATCCACACGTCATACACGGGCTTGAGTTTGTGTTTTTTAAACATCTGGGCCAAGGTGAACAGGCTCGACGTATTGCCCATGGCATCAGAGTAACCTGGCACATAGATACGCACCGCGTCACCCGCCTTGGCCGCTGCCTCATCCTTGAACCAGCGGCTGGCCTTGGCGTAATTGGCGTCTTCCACAATGCGGCCTTGGCTGTCAAAAGCCAGCTCGTCGCTAATGGCGGCCAACTGCCCAGGCGTGGTCACCACTGCATCTTTCATAGACTGCAGCTTGATCGGCAGATAAGGCTGGTTGTCGGGCGGCAGCACCTCGGGGTTAACCACGTCGATATGCGACTCGATCAGCACCTTGGGGTACTGGCCGTTGTACGTCTTGGCACCAGGCGTGCTGGAGTAGCTGCCCTTGATCTCGACACAGGCGTTGTAAACCGGCAGGCCGTCCACAATCTGTACATCCGAGCCTGGCAGGTTACCGTCGGCGCGGGTCTTCACCTCACTCGCGGCAAAGCCCCATTCATTCACAGCGCGGCGATGCACTTCAGCAGCCATGCGATGCTCATAGCGCGAAGGCGATGCAATACGCACCAGCTCCATGTGCTGGTTAAAGCGTGCCTTCTCGCTGGTGGCTGTGCTCAGGTCCGCCACGATGGCTTGCATATTTTTATCAGCCACCAGTTTTTGTGCCGCCGTGTTGATCAACGGATCAATGACGGGTGCACCGTCCACAATCGTGCTGGGTTTAGGCGTTGCGCTCTCGCCTGCGTTGTCGCTGGAACTACCGCCACCGCATGCCGTCAGCAGAAGCGCTGCGGACATGGCGTAGAAGAGTGGTGATCTGCTCGAGATCTGTTTGCTGATCATGCTTTTACTGCTCCCAATAATGTGCTATCGCACGTTGAATCGCCCCCACCACTCGGCCGGAAAATCAATGCATTGATGCATTTTTATAAATTTTCACAATGAATTTATAAAACTAAATTCTTGCGAAGCGAATACTGGGGCACTGCAGCAAAATTGAACTGTCACCAAAATGTCAATTTACGGATAAACCATAGGTTGCATGTAATTAAGTGCATCTATTACTACGATGCACGCCAGCGCTTTAGTGCATCACAGCAAGACCAAAGTCGCATCAAACACGGGGCGTTTTGCCGCCACAATCTCGAAGCCACCCCCGCCAATCGCCATGCCCTATTTCCTTTCACTACTCACTATTGCAGGCATCTACTTGGCTGTACTGGCCAGCCCCGGCCCTAACTTTTTTATCTTGAGTCAGTTGGCACTGGATGGCCGCCAACGCGAGGCACGACAGGTGGTGCTAGGGCTCACAACGGGTTCTATTTTTTGGGTGATGGCTGCGCTAGCGGGTTTGTCGACCTTGCTGTCACAGCACCCGCGGCTGGCTACGGGCGTGCAATGGCTGGGCGCGGCTTATCTGGTGTGGTACGGCTCAGGGCTGCTTCGATCGGCCATGCGACCGGTCAGGAACAATGCCGTTGCTGCGCTGAGCCACACCACCGGCCCCAGCAGCGGCTGGGCCGCCTACCGCGCAGGCTTGCTGACAGGCGTGACCAACCCCAAAGGCGCCGCATTCTGGACCAGCGCCTTCGCCGCGCTGCTACCCACGACGGCACCTGGCTGGTTTTATCCGACCACGGTACTCTTGGTGACATTCATGTCCTTGGGCTGGCATTGGGGCATTACCGTGGTGTTTGGCGCACCTTCGCTGCGTGCGGGCTATTTGCGCATTGCCCGCACGGTGGATGGAGCAGCTGGTGTTGCGCTAGTGGCCTTGGGGCTGCAGCGCATAGTGAGCCGCTGACACCCTGCGCCAAAGCTCTTATTAAAACGATAGCTGTCGACGCCCGTCAACTGGCCGCCGACAGCATTTTTACACTAGAAAATCTCATGCACGCACACGAAAAAATCAACTACGTCGAGTTCCCATCTCGCAACCTGGCCGCCACCAAAACGTTTTTTACACAGGCCTTTGGCTGGGCGTTTGAGGACTACGGTCCCACGTATTGCGCGTTCTCGGGCCAGGGCTTAGATGGCGGATTTTTTGCATCCGACCTGGCGGCCAGCACTAGTAATGGCAGTGCGCTCATCGTGATCTACAGCAACGATTTAGAGGCTACGCTGCAAAAAATAGTTGCCGCGCAAGGCGGCATCAGCCAGCCTATTTTCCCCTTCCCCGGCGGGCGACGCTTCCACTTTACCGAGCCGGGTGGCAATGAGCTAGCGGTGTGGTCAGATGCTTGAGCTACCACCCTTTCACAGGCGTTAGCAAAGTCATCCTTTATCAAAGCCACAGCGGTTTGCGCCTGCTATTGGGGCGTCAACAGCTTCTATTTGAAAATACGGCACACGCCCATCAACCCCGTTGTGCTGCCTCAATCGCGGCAATGTCGATCTTGGTCATTGTCATCATCGCGGCAAAGGCGCGTTGACTCGCTGCGCGATCAGGGTTGGCCATGGCAGCCGTCAGCACCCGCGGTGTGATCTGCCACGAGATACCCCAGCGGTCCTTGCACCAACCACAAGCGCTCTCTTGCCCGCCGTTGCTGACAATGGTGTCCCACAACCGGTCAGTCTCAGCCTGGTCATCGGTAGCGATCTGGAACGAGAACGACTCGTTGTGCGTAAAGTGCGGCCCGCCATTCAACCCAATGCAGGGAATGCCAGCCACGCTGAACTCCACCACCAGTACATCGTCCTCTTTACCATCCGGGTAGTCGCTCGGCGCATGGTGCACGCGGCCGACCGTGCTGTCGGGGAAGGTCTGGGCATAGAACTTGGCGGCTTCCAAGGCATCACCTTGATACCAAAGGCAAACGGTGTTTTTAGGGGTCATGGGGCTCTCCTGTTTGCTGCACAAAGGCAACCCGCTTGGGGATTGCACAGAGCCAGACTAGCCTGTATGAAGCGTGCTGCTGTAACAAGATGCGATACCCCCGCTCGCTTGGTGAGCGCTTATCCGTCGTCCCCACCGCCCGCCACCACCTTGCGAACCACCTCCCCGCCAAACCCACGACTAGCTAAAAACCGCATTTGCTTGGCACGCTCTTGTGGGGTTTGGGGTGGGGCTCCAAAGCGGCGCAACCAAATCTCGCGGGCGCGGGCCTGCTCGGTGCTTCGCAGGCGATCTACCGCTTCGCTGATCAGAGCAGCATCTACGCCTTTGTGGCGCAGCTCTTGCGCAACGCGCGTGGAACCAAAGCGGCTGGCCTTGGTATGGATCACGCTCTCGACCACGCGCTCAGCGTTGATGAAGTTTTTAGCCTCTAGTTCATCCAGTACGGCGTTCAGATCGTCGCCCTCTTCTACATGCTTGGCCAGCTTGGTCGCTAGCTCGGCGCGGCTGTGCTCGCGCATGGCCAGATAGCGCAGCGCGCGTCCTTTAAGAGAGAGTTTGGTAAACGACATCAGGCAATGAAAACTACAAAACAAATAGCTGCTGGCGCCCGTCTATAGGGCACCAGCAGCTATTTTCATCAAAAATTTAGCCGGTCAGCGCGACAGGTCAGGCCTCGCCGCTGCCTGCCACTGGGTCTGGGATAACGCCATCGTCCGCAGGGCGCAGGCTGATGTTCAAACTCTCGCGCACCTTGTTCTCGATCTCGCGCGCCAGGTCAGGGTTCTCGCGCAGGAACTCGCGCGAGTTGTCGCGGCCTTGGCCAATCTTCTCGCCGTTGTAGGCATACCAGGCGCCACTCTTGTCGACGATGCGAGCGTTGACACCCATATCCAGGATTTCGCCTTCGCGGCTAATACCTTCGCCAAACAGAATGTCGAACTCGGCCGTTTTGAAGGGAGGGGATACCTTGTTTTTAACAACCTTGACCTTGGTCTCGTTACCAATCGCCTCGTCACCCCTTTTGATCGTGCCGGTGCGGCGGATATCAAGGCGCACGGATGCGTAGAACTTCAGCGCGTTACCGCCCGTTGTCGTCTCGGGGCTGCCAAACATCACGCCGATCTTCATACGGATCTGGTTAATGAAGATGACCATGCAGTTGGTCTTTTTGATGGTGGCCGTCAGCTTGCGCAGCGCCTGGCTCATCAAACGGGCTTGCAGGCCGGGCAGCTGATCGCCCATTTCACCTTCGATTTCAGCGCGAGGCGTGAGTGCGGCTACCGAGTCGATCACGATCAGATCCACAGCGCCCGAGCGCACCAGGCTGTCACAAATCTCCAGCCCCTGCTCACCGGTGTCAGGTTGGCTGATGAGCAGCTCGTTCAGGTTGACACCCAGTTTTTGGGCGTAACTGGTATCCAGCGCATGCTCGGCATCGATAAAAGCACAGGTACCGGCCTGTTTTTGCATCTCGGCAATCACTTGCAGAGTGAGCGTGGTCTTACCCGAGGATTCTGGGCCGTAGATCTCGATCACACGACCACGTGGCAGGCCGCCTACGCCCAGGGCAATGTCGAGCCCCAGCGAGCCGGTAGACACCACCTGGATGTCCTGCAGCACCTCGCCTTCACCCAGCTTCATGATGGTGCCCTTGCCAAATTGCTTTTCAATCTGGGCAAGTGCGGCTTGCAGGGCCTTGGATTTTTCGCTATTGGCTTCTGGCTTGGTGGCGGTGGCGTTCATGGATTTCTCCTTGCGTCTAACGGTCATTCGGTGTGGCTTTGATCTACCTGTTGGATATACAGGCTGGATACTTAAACAGTAGTTTATGAGGAATGTATATTTTACAAAACCCGTTTTTTAGTCAGTTTGATTGACTATATGGATAATCGCTACAAACAGCCATCCAGCGCCACGCGAAGCGCCTCAACCTATTGATTTATAAAAACATGCTGCCACAAACATCGGCCTTTATCCCGCATGACAGCTGGCGTCTGACCCACCTAGGCCGCCTGCTAGGCCACGCCATGCGTCGTTTTGATGCCCGCGTGCTGCAGTTGATGACCCGCGATGTAGCCGTGCCGCTGGCCCTGTCGAACCTGGCAGCGCGCGACCAGGTGAGTGCAGCGCACATCCACATCACCCGCCACCTGGCCATGACAGGTGACCGCCTGACCGACCTGGCCGAACGCGCCGGCATGAGCAAGCAAGCCATGGCCAACCTGGTGGACCAATGCGAAGCCTGGGGCCTGGTTGAAAAGGACAGCGATCCACGCGACGCCCGCGCCCGCATCGTGCGCTTTACCGAGACAGGCTTGCAATGGCTGCAAGCCTTTGAGCGCGCCGTAATGCAGGCGGAGGCGGAGTTCAAAGACGAGGTAGGGGTGGACGTGGCAACCGTGGTCAAGCTGGGCCTGGAGGCCTACGGAAATAGTGATTAAACCTGTTGCAAGCACCCATCAAGCGAGCGCCAGTAGCTATGATTTTTTATCGAATCGATAAAACAGATTCGGCTCCGACACGAGGTACAGCGTGCCTGCTTCATCCATCGCCATACCCTCGGGCTGGGGAACAGTAGCGCGCAGGCCATACATGCCTTGCCACAACGGCATCAGGTCTAGCAATACCCCGGCGGGCGTGTACTCATAGATGGTGGAGGATTCCTCGCTCAGCAACAGCCAGTTGCCGCTGCGCGGGTCTACTTCAATGGAGGCTAAATCGGTGCTGGGCACGCCAGATACGTCTTCGCTATGCCACTCCTTTACCCGCAGATCGGCCAATTTACCGTCTGCAGCCATATCTGCGCCGCCAATGCGCAGAACACGCAACGGCCATTTCTCAAGCACGGCCAGCAGTTGCTGGTGCTGTCGATCCCAGCCCAGCCCCTCTAAAGCCAAGTTTTTGATAACCGGATCGCCCAAGTCCATTGACTTGCCTTTTGCGACCGACACGGTTTGCTGGCCGGGACGTATCTCTACCCAATGGATGCGGTTATGGCGCTCATCTGCAATCGAAAACCAATGGCCTTGAATATGGGCAATGCCTTCGGTGTCTTGAGCGCCGCTGATGGGCATCAGACGCAACAACTGGCCACTGGTGCTCAGCTCTGCCACTGCGGGCGGGCTGTTGACTACGCCAAACAAAGTACCCGTATGCTCGCTGTACGCTAGGCCCGATAGATTATCGGTAATACCCGCTATCACCAGGCCCTGTACACTCGCTTGATAGGCCGGTAACGTGCTGGCTGACGCACTGGCTAGGCGCAGCCCCGTCCACGACGGCCCCCACACCTGCACATGCCAGTAGGTAGCTGCCATGGCGAAGAGTACGGCTGTCATCACCATTTTGCGATGGCGCGCTGACCCGCCCCACCAGCCCACCGTACGATGGCTTTGCTTCATCCAGCCCTACTCCCTTCCCCCTGAGATGCAGAGAGCAGGCGCGATCCTACGCGTATCGCATAACATTTTTGTGAAATACTGAAAATTTAACCCTTCAGCCTGCATCGCCCGACGCCAGCGGGAAATTGTTGTCCAGTCGCCTAGAATCAGCGCAAAAGCGAGCACAACCACAATCCCAGGAGACACGCCATGCGAATTCTGATTGCCGAAGACGACCAGGTGCTAGCCGATGGCCTTCTGCGCAGCCTGCGCAATTCAGGCGCGGTGGTCGACCATGTAGCCAATGGCAGCGAGGCCGATGCCGCGCTGATGGCTAATAACGAGTTTGACCTGCTGATCCTGGATCTGGGCCTACCCAAGATGCATGGCCTGGAGGTGCTGAAAAAGCTGCGATCACGCGGTCAAGCCATACCAGTGCTGATTTTGACGGCGGCCGAGAGCGTGGACGATCGCGTGCAAGGGCTGGATTTAGGCGCCGATGATTACATGGCCAAGCCGTTCGCGCTGTCTGAGCTGGAAGCGCGCGTACGGGCGCTGACGCGGCGCGGCGTGGGCATGTCTACCAGCTTGATCCAGCATGGGCCACTCACCTACGACCAGGCCGGCCGCGTGGCCACCTTGGATGGCCGCATGATCGAGCTATCCGCCCGCGAGCTAGGTCTTTTGGAGGTGCTGCTGCAGCGCACCGGCCGTCTGGTCAGCAAGGACCAGTTGGTAGAGCGCCTGTGCGAATGGGGCGAGGAGGTGAGCACCAATGCGATTGAGGTCTACATCCACCGCCTGCGCAAAAAGATCGAGAAGGGGCCTATCCGCATTGCGACCGTGCGCGGCCTGGGCTACTGTCTGGAGAAGATCCAGACTGCGCATCAAGCCTCCTAGGCACTATCAAACATATAGCTGCCAGCACCCATCAGTTGGGCGCTTAGCAGCCTTTTCAACACAAGGATTGCCTTGGCACTGTTTCGCAGCGAGCAGCGTTCTCTGTTCGGTGAGATCCTCGACTGGATGCTCACCCCGCTGCTGCTGCTATGGCCGGTATCGCTGGCACTGACCTGGCTGGTGGCGCAAAACCTGGCCAACAAGCCGTTTGACCGGGCGCTTGAGTACAACGCCCACGCGCTGGCCCAGCTCGTCAGCGTGCATAGCGGTAAAACCTATTTCAACCTGCCCCTGCCCGCCAGCGAGATCTTGCGCGCCGATGACTCAGATGCCGTCTACTACCAAGTCATCGCGCCCGGCGGCCGCTTTTTAGCAGGCGAGGCCGACCTGCCCCTGCCCGACAAAGACAGCGAGCGCACCGTAGGCCTGGTGCAACTGCGCGATGCAGAGCTGCGCGGCGTGGAAGTGCGCATTGCCTGGATCTGGGTACGCGTCTCCCTGCCCGAGCCCAATCTGGCGCTGATCCAGGTGGCCGAGACGCGAGAAAAGCGCAGCGTGCTGGCAACGGAAATTATCAAGGGCGTCATGCTGCCGCAGTTCGTCATCCTGCCGCTGGCCGTGCTGCTGGTGTGGCTAGCGCTGGCGCGCGGCATCAAACCGTTGCACCAGCTGGAGGAGCGCATCCGCGCCCGCAAACCCGACGATCTCTCACCCATCCAGCACAAAGATGTGCCGCTTGAGGTGGTCCCCCTGGTCGATTCCGTCAACGATCTGCTGGGGCGTTTGAACGATTCGCTCGCTACGCAAAAGCGCTTTTTGGCCGATGCAGCCCACCAGCTCAAAACCCCGCTGGCCGGCCTGCGCGTGCAGGCCGAAATGGCACAGCGCGCCGATGCCAAGGCCGATGATTTAAAGCTGTCGCTGCAGCAGATTGGCCGCTCCAGCATGCGCGCCACCCACACCGTCAACCAACTGCTGGCCCTGGCGCGCGCCGAAAGCCCAGGCGCCTTGCAGCAGCGCGCGCTCTGCAATATGGCCGAGATCGTACTGGATGCCATGCACGACGGCATTGACCGCGCGCTGGCCAAGCACATCGACATTGGCTACGACGGAATGCAGCCTGGCGACAGCGAAGTCTGGGTCAACGGCAATGCCACCTTGTTGGGCGAGATGGTGCGCAACCTGCTGGACAACGCCATCAACTACACACCATCGAGTGCTGCCGCGCCCGGCATCATCAACGTGCGCCTGCTGGCCGACCCGTTTGGCCATGTGATCGTGCTGCAAGTTGAAAACTCCGGCCCTGGCATTGCCGAGGAGGACCGCGAGCCCATCTTCCAGCCCTTCTACCGCGTGCTGGGCAGCGAAGTAGATGGCTCAGGCCTGGGCCTGCCCATCGTGCAAGAAATCGCCCGCCAGCATGGTGCAACGGTGACTTTGGAAGATGCCTACCCCAAGCAAGCCATGCGCGGCGTGGTGTTTAGCGTCCGGCTACCAACCACCAAGGCACCTGCCGCCACCAGCCGCCACTAACAGGTTCAGCCATGGTTTTTTTCGCCATCTCCCGCGCAGGCTTGAACAGCTTATGCAGTTGCAGCGCTTTGACTGCCCGCTATGGCTTGCCTCAGGCGTGGCGGATGACGCCATGAAAGAGCGCATACGTTCACTCAACATTGCAGCATCTACGTTCATCTACACGATTGATCCGTCGGATCACGTCTGCCTGGAAGGTGCACTGGATACGATCCGTGAGCACCATCCGGACAAGACAGTCTGGATTATTTTTTAAAAATGGGTAGCTAGCGCCCGCCAGCAGGGCATATAACAATCAAAATCAATAGCAATCAGCGTACTGCAATAGAGTGGCGCGCGCGCTGCAGCCAGGCATCGAGGTACTCGCCATTCGCGAACGCGGTGCGCGGCACCACCACGGCATCCACCCCGCTGGTATAGACGGCGACCACCACGCCATAGTCCACCACCCGGCCCACGCCGTGCCAGCGGTACAAGCAGTCATAGGCGTCCGTGCTATCGCGCAGGCCGTCGGGGCTGAGGGTAACGGTGTGTGCGGCCAGCACGGCGCGGTTGTTGCGGCTCTTCAAATAAATAGCGTTAAAGGAGCATTGCAGCAACCAAAATGCAGCGTATGCAGCGTATGCAGCGTATGCAGCGTATGCAGCTGCAGCGGCTGCCAGTGCGCCGCCCACGCCCACGCCACCGCCTTCTGCCCAGGCCCAGTGGCCAAAGGCGGCCGCGCACAGCAACAACGCCACTTGGGTGATGGGCGAGCACAGCTGGCTAAGGCAGTGGAACAGCCAGTAATCCCGGAACCGCAGCGTGTAGCGCAGGGGCGTGGGTGTGGTGGTCATGCTTTAAGAGCAGCAGGGCTCACGAGCTGCAAGCTTGCAAGTCTTTGCCATCCATGATGTGCCAGCTTTGCACGCGCTTCTTGGTGGCGGTGTCTACCTTGGGCAGGCGCAGCGTATAGCTGGTGATCTCAGGGCGGTCGATGACAACCTTGGCGCCGCTCACGCCTTTTTTGCCCATAGTGGCCAGGTGGCGCTCGGCGGCCTCTTCGGTGGAGAAGCGACCTAGCGATATGCCGGGCTCCAGCGCCACCACACGGGCGCGATCGGTGCTGATCTCCATGGCGCGCAGCTCGTCGCGGCGCTTGTCCAGCGCCTCTTGGCTACTGAACTTGCCCACGTAGACCATCCAGCGGCCATTGGTGGTGCTGGAGTCCAGCTTCCAGCTGCCTTCGGGCAGTTTGGCCAGTTGCAAGCGCAGAGATTCGACTTGCTTGGCATCAAAACTGCCGGCGGTCAGGCATTCTTTTTTCTCGGGCTTCTCAGGCTTATCGACAGGTTTTTCTGCGGGCTTTTCTGCCACTTTTTCTGACTCAACGATGGGTTTGTCGGCCTCGGCGATGGCTACAGGCGCAGGCTCGGACGTGCTGCGTTGCGCTTCGGCCGGTGTGCTTTGGGCTTGCAGCTTTTGCACTTGCTCCAGCTCTTGCGTGCTCAGAATGCGCAACTCATCGGGCTTGACTTGCTGTTGCAGCCGCTCTGGCTCGGACGGGTTGTGCGGCGCCCAGCCCAAGCTGCGCAGCATGCCGTGCGAGAAGGCGTAGTAGCCCGCATTGGCCAGTAGCAATAGCACGATGGCAAAACGAATCATTGACAAGAGTCCCTGTTGTTATCTTGGTCTGGCGCGCTAGGCCTGAGGCCGTACGCTGATCTCGGAGCTAGTGACCTGCACTACGCCCGCAGCGGTTTGCACCAACAGCGCGCCGTCAGCGGCTACGCCCTGGGCAATGCCGCTGGTGCCATCGCTCAGGTTTACCGCACGGCCCGCCAGCGCATCGCGCTCTGCAAACGAGGCCACCAGCGGTGCAAAACCTTGCCGCGCAAAAGTCTGCAGCATACCAACGAGTGGCGGCACCATGGCCAGCAAAGCCTGAGGAGCATCCCAGCGTTGATCGATCATTTGCAGGCTGCCGGGGACAGTGGACAGACCATCGCCCTGCGGGGCGCGCACATTAGTGCCAATGCCAATAACCACATAGCGCTCCGCCTGGTTTTGATAGAAATGGCCGCTCGCGACTGCCCCATGGTCGCCAGGCGCTATAAAACTTGCAGTCTCCACCAAAATACCAGCCAGCTTGTGGTCACCGGTGAGCCACAAATCATTGGGCCATTTGAGGCCAATGCGTGGCGTTGCGCTGCCTGTAGCAGGCAGAACGGGCTGCAGACTCTGCGCCACAGCAATGCCAACGGCCAGCGACAGGCCCGACCAATCCACAGGTGCTAGCGGCAGGCCCAGCGAGAACATCAGCGAATCGCCCACCGCACTGCGCCAGGGGCGGCCCAGGCGGCCACGGCCCGCGGTTTGCTGCTCGGCCACCAACAAGATGGGCTCTTGACGACCATTGCGCGCGCGGCGCATCAGCTCGGTGTTGGTCGAGTCAATGCTGGGCACGATCTCGATCGTAAAGCCTGGCAGCAGCGGCTCTACGGCCTGCCAGACGGCTTCTGCCGGCCAACGGATGGGCTGGGGTACTTGGTCTTGTTCAACCATCTCCTTGCCCTTTAAGCCTTGGCCTTGGGGCTGGCTTTAACTTTTGGCTTGGCCGCAGGCTTGGTCGCCGCTTTGGCTTTGCCAGCGGCAGCCTTGGCCTTAGTCGCAGCCTTCACTTTGGTAACCGCTTTGGGCTTGACCGCAGCTTTGACCTTACTCTCAGCCACTGGCTTTGACTTGGGCTTCGCTTTGGGCTTGGCGGCAGGTTTGGTCACCACGTTGACTTTGCCAGCGGCCTTGGGTTTAGCCGCCGCCTTCACTTTGGTCGCCGCTTTCGGCTTGACCGCAGCATTGGCCTTACCCTCACTCTTTGGCTTGGCGACAGGCTTGGTCGCCACGCTGGCTTTACCAGCGGTCTTGGGCTTAGCCGCAGCTATCACTTTGGTAGTGGCTTTTGGCTTGGCCGCAGCTTTAGCCTTGCTATCAGCCTTTGTTTTGGGCTTGGCAGTTGCCTTGGTTTCGGACTTGATTTCAGCCTTTGGCTCGGTCTTGGCCTTAGCCGCCTTGCGCTTGGGCACCACGGGCTCGGGCAGATCGGCGCTGGGCAACTTGGGTTTCCAGCCGCGCTTGGGTGCCAGCATGGTGCCGCGGCAATCGGAGGCGCCGCAGCGGCAAGCGTAGTCTGCCTTTAGCTTGGCTGTGTAGCGCTCCTCAATGATCAGGCCGTAGTCGTAGCCCAGCTCTTCGCCTGCATAAATATTGCGCAGCGCGCTGATAAAGATGCGCTCGTCCACTTCCTCGGCAAAGCAGTTCGGATCACAGCTATGGTTAATCCAGCGGGCGGCGTTGCCACCGTCGCCGCCGTCAATCACGCGTTCGCCATCAATCTGGAAGAAGAAGGTGTGGTGCGGGTTGGCAGGGTCGTGCGGGTGGCGGCGCTGGCTCTCTTCGTAGCTGATGACGGCGCCTTCGTACTCAACGATGATCTCGCCCTCAGCAATGTCTTTCAGCGCAAAAACCCCGCGACCGTGCACGCCGGAGCGACGCACCTGAATACGACGGCCTGATGAAAAATGGGGGACATTGCTCGGCATGGGTAAATTTCTGCTACTTTAAAAATAGGCACATGCGCGTGTGTGCGTGCGTACCCGTGTGTAGGTGCGCGTGCCCGCGCGTAAAGCACGCATTGTAGAAGCGCCAGCCGCATCGTGGCTGGCAGACCCCAGATTGATGAGAACAAACCCATGTCTAAGACCCTGGTCATCGCAGAAAAACCGTCGGTAGCGCAGGACATCGTCCGTGCGTTGACGCCGGTGACGAGTCCGTTTGCCAAACACGACGACTATTTTGAGAACGACACCCATGTGGTGACCAGCGCTGTCGGCCACTTGGTGGAGATTCAGGCGCCGGAAGAATTTGACGTCAAACGCGGCAAGTGGAGCTTTGCACATCTGCCGGTGATCCCGCCCTACTTTGAGCTGAAACCCGTTGACAAGACCAAGACGCGCTTGAACGCCGTCGTCAAACTGGCCAAACGCAAGGATGTGACCGAACTCATCAACGCCTGCGACGCGGGCCGCGAAGGTGAGCTGATCTTCCGCCTGATCGAGCAATACGCAGGTGGAGCCAAGGGCGGCCTGGGCAAGCCGGTCAAGCGCCTGTGGCTGCAGTCAATGACGCCACAAGCCATCCGCGACGGTTTTAACAAGCTGCGCAGCGACAGCCAAATGCAGGGCTTGGCCAACGCCGCACGCAGCCGCTCGGAGGCCGACTGGCTGGTTGGTATCAACGGCACGCGGGCGATGACGGCCTTTAACTCGCGCGACGGTGGCTTCTTCCTGACCACCGTGGGCCGCGTGCAGACGCCTACGCTGTCGCTGGTGGTGGAGCGTGAGGAAAAAATTCGTAAATTTGTCAGCCGCGATTATTGGGAAATCCACGCTGAATTTGCCGCCCAGGCCGGCCATTACCCAGCCAAGTGGTTCAACCCCGCCTGGAAGAAGGGCGAGGATGCTGAAAACCGCTCCGACCGTGTGTGGAGCGCGCAAGAGGCGCAGGCCATTGCCGACGCCACGCGCGGCAAGCCAGCCGTGGTGACGGAAGAGAGCAAGCCCACTACGCAGGCCAGCCCGCTGCTGTTTGATTTGACCAGCCTGCAACGCGAGGCGAACAGCAAGTTCGGCTTCTCGGCCAAAACCACCCTGGCCCTCGCCCAGGCGCTGTATGAGCGTCACAAGGCGCTGACCTATCCGCGTACCGATTCGCGCGCGCTGCCCGAGGACTATTTGCCCGTGGCACAACAGACCTTCGAGATGCTGGCCCACAGCAATATGCAGCAGCTGGCACCGTTTGCGCAGCAGGCCATTGGCGCCAACTACATCCGCGCCAGCAAGCGTATTTTTGACAACAGCAAGGTGTCGGATCACTTTGCCATCATCCCCACCACGCAGGCACCCGGCGCGTTGAGCGAAGCCGAGCACAAGCTGTATACGCTAGTGGTGCGCCGCTTTATGGCGGTGTTCTTCCCCAGCGCAGAGCACTTGGTCACCACACGCGTCAGCAAGGTAGAGCAGCATTCCTTCAAGACTGAAGGCAAGGTACTGGTCAAACCCGGTTGGCTGGCTATTTATGGCAAAGAGGCCGCCCATGAGGTGGAAGACGCCAAAGAAGGCGACAAGGGCCAAAACCTGGTGCCGGTACAACCGGGCGAGCAACCAGCAGCCGAGCAAGTCGACCCCAAGGGTTTGAAGACCAAGCCACCCGCACGCTACTCGGAAGCGACCCTGCTGGGCGCGATGGAGAGCGCTGGCAAGCAGATCGACGACGACGAACTGCGCGAAGCCATGCAAGAGAAGGGCCTGGGCACGCCAGCCACGCGCGCAGCCACCATTGAAGGTTTGATCACCGAAAAATACATGCTGCGCGAAGGCCGCGAGATGATCCCCACGGCCAAGGCCTTCCAGCTGATGACCTTGCTACGCGGGCTGGAGGTGGAAGAGCTGTCGCGCGCCGATCTGACAGGCGAGTGGGAATACAAGCTGGCGCAAATGGAAAAGGGCCAGCTGTCGCGTGAAGCCTTTATGGCCGAGATCCAGGCCATGACCGAGCGCATGGTCAAAAAGGCCAAGGAATACGACCGCGACACCATCCCCGGCGACTACACCACCTTGTCCGCCCCCTGCCCCAACTGCGGCGGCGTGGTGAAGGAGAACTACCGCCGCTACGCCTGCACAGGCGCTGACGGCACGAGCGCAGGCTGCGGTTTCTCGTTTACCAAATCGCCCGCTGGCCGCACCTTTGAGACGGCCGAGGCCGACCAACTGCTGCGCGACCGGAAAATTGGCCCGCTGGAGGGCTTCCGATCCAAGGCCGGCTGGCCCTTTGTGGCCGAAGTCGCCATCGTGCGCGATGAAGACAACAACAACTACAAGTTTGAGTTTGTCTTTGAAGATAAAAATGCCGACGAAGAATCGGGCGAGCTGGTAGATTTCGGCGCCCAAAACACGCTGGGCGCCTGCCCCAAGTGCGGTGCACCGGTTTTTGAGCACGGCGCCAACTACGTGTGCAGCAAGGCCGTGCCTACGGCCCAGCAACCCACGCCAAGCTGCGACTTCAAAAGCGGCCAGATTATCTTGCAGCAGCCGATTGAGCGCGACCAGATGGCCAAGCTGCTGGCCACCGGCAAGACCGATCTGCTGGAGAAGTTCGTCTCCAACCGCACCCGCCGCAACTTCAAGGCCTTCCTGGCCTGGGACAAAGATGCAGGCAAGGTGAACTTTGAGTTTGAGCAACGGGAGAGCAAGTACCCCGCACGCAAGGCCGCCGCCACCAAGACTGCAGCTAAAACTGCAAGCAAGACGGGCGCCAAGGCCGTAAAAGCCACCAAGACCGCAACAAAGACAGCGGCCAAAACCACCGCCGCCAAAGCACCTCGCAAGGTATCCGCCACCTTAACGCCTAGCCCCGCGCTCGCAGCCGTGATCGGCGACGCCCCCACCTCGCGCCCCGAGGTGATCAAAAAGCTGTGGGACTACATCAAGGCCAACAACCTGCAAGACGCCAAAGACAAGCGCGCGATTAATGCAGACGCCAAGCTCAAATCCGTGTTTGGCAAGGACCAGGTCAGCATGTTTGAGATTGCGGGCATCGTGGGCAAGCACGTGAGTTAATTGCCGTCATGTACATCCGCCGCAGCCACCGCATTCTGATCGGTATCGCCCTTGTCTTGGCGGTAGCTGCGGGCGTGTACGCTTGGCGCGGCCCGGCGGTGGTGGATGAGGTGCAAGAGGCCGCAAACGCCTTGCTCAAAAAAGCATCCGCCCCGCCGCCGCCCACGCCAGAAGAGCGGCAGCGCAGCCATGCGCGCAGCATCGCCTACGCAAAGGCCCAGGGCAAGCCCGCGCCAACGCCCTTGCTACAGCCCCGAAAATGCGTGCAAAACAGCAAAGTCACCTATACCGACGAGCCTTGCCCCACAGGGAGCCAGGAACAGGTGGTGCCGGACAACTTGTCAGTGGTGCCACGGTAAGAATAATTTGCTTGTCTTTTGCTGCCAAGATCTCATAAGAAATAACTCGCCAGCATCTATTAAACGGGCGCTAGTAGCTATCAAATATATAGCTTTTTAGATCCCCAGCACATTCCAAAGCCTGCTACAGGCATAAAAAAACCTGCGGCACAAGGCCGCAGGTTTTTTGGCTAACACTGTTGGTAATTACTTGCGCGAACGCAGACGCAATCCAGCAAAACCCGCCATTAGCGACCCCAGTAGCATCACACCCCACTGGCCCAAGCTAGGCACAGGCTGAGGTGCTGCGTCACCAGCTGCAGGCGGCGTGACTGCCTTGAAGGTCACGTTCACTTCGCAGTCTGCTGTCACCGCGCCCGTGGTGTAGACATTGCCTGCCAAAGTGCCGCCGCAGCCAGTCACCGTATCTACTTCAAAGCCTGTCTTTGGTGTGATGGTGATCTTGAGCTGGTCGCCTTCGGCAACGGCTTTCACATCACCTTGGTCGGTGGTGCCATTAGCGCCGGCCACCACAGTGACGTCAAACTCGGGCTTTACCATCTCGAAATCAGCAGTCACCGATGCCTTGTCACCAGTAAACAGCACATTGTCGGCAGCACCCTTGTAGTCGGGACCCCAACCTCCGGTGCCAAAGCCGATTTCTACCGCGCGAACAACCAAAGGGCCATACTCGGCATCTGTTTTCAGATCCGCAAAAGGCCTGCCCGGGGAAGGAATAGCGGTTAAGCTGCCACCGGGCTTAGAATTCCACACCTTGCCGCCCAATACATCGGCTGTCCCCCACACATTGTCAACCACGGCGATACCGTCATTACCCGCCGCCCATAGCAGGGTGGCCACGTGTGTGTTCGTGTTCGGTTCGAATAGGAACAAACGCATTACAGGCGAACTACCCGAGCCCGCAGCGCGCATCCAGTCGAACGACGCAGCCGTAATGCTGCTTAGCGTGCCAAAACCTTCTGTGCTTGGCGGGTAGTAAGCAATACCAGCCTTGGCGCTCGTGCCGCCGTTGGATGCCAGCTCCAAAGAACCGGTATTACCTGGGCCATGAGGGTACGCACCCGTCACCTTGGCTGTACCACTGGCAGCAAAACCAATTTCACCCCATTGGTTGTTGACATCGTCGGAGGTACCGTACGCGTTATCCGGACCTGAGGCCCAATTAAACGGGGTGGCGGCAACTACATCTGTAGGCACTACCGTCGTGGCTTGGGCCCAGCTGCTCAAAGCGAGCGCAATGCTCAATGCCAGAAATTTTTTTGAATTCATCGTGTTGCCTCGCATTTAATAAATAAAACAAATTTCATTATTCAACGAAAAGCACCATCCAAATGAATAGGCGACATGAATAAAATACTTTGAAAATATTGATCTAGAGAAAATCGGCGGTGATAGAAAGGTCTGGTCAATAACCTGACAAATGTAATAAATGTGTCAGAACACAATATACATCCACCATCTTCGTGGAAGTACTCACTTACATGTGGCGCCGTTATTACGGCAAAAAATCCGCAAAAACGCCTTATTTCCAGCTTTCAAACTCCACCGGCAACTGTCGCTTTTAAGCCAAACGCTGTGCGCAATGCCAGCCTAGCTC
>JAVXMM010000001.1:0-144635 GCA_036646255.1 Comamonas sp. | reverse complement strand
AGCTTTGCAAGGTGTCGTGCTGTCGATGAACGCAATTGTATAGGAGTTTTCCCGCAGTCTTGGCAAAGACCGACAAAAACTTCCATTGCATCCGTTTTGCATGACACGGCGATGACTGAGCTTGCCATTCACACCATCGGCTTGTACCGCCCTTGCAAGCCTGAATCATCTGGAAGTAGAAACTCTCCGCTGGCAGGAGTCCCGCCATTAGAAATCCAGATTCAATGAGGCGCAGATAGTTGGCATCAGCAAAGGAGCAAGCTTCAAGGATGGGTCGGCAAGGCGTGCAGAAATCGACATCAGCGAGCCGAGGGACTACAAAAGAAAGAGCTAGTTATCGAGCATGACGTCGTCTCACTCGCGCAGCCTCGAATGCCAAGCTTAAACACATATATGCCGACTTGGCACCCTAGCAGCCCAACCAGGGCTGGGGCTACGGCTTCATGTCTTACACATATGGCCCGCTTGGCGGTTTAGCGACTTCAAAATCATCGACGAGCTTAATCGAGAATGCTTGCAGATTGCGGTTGACACCAACCTAACCGCAGCGCGAGTCATCCGGGCATTAAACGCACTGCTGGAGGCGCGCAATGCGCCGCTGTCGATTCACTTAGTCAACGGTTTTGAGCTCATTACCCCTGCATCAGCTCCATAGGCTCGAGACAAGGCCACCACCCTCAACCACATCCAGCCGAGAAAGCCTGCCCAGGTCGCCTGTATTGAACAATGCAACAAAACCCACCATACCGAGGCACTGGACTGCCACGTCATCGAATCACTGCAGGAAATATGCAATAGGGCAGCAAACTGACTGTATCTCCACAACCTCAGCCTCCACTATGAAGCCTTGGCCGAGCTCCTCCTCTGGATGAGAGCAGTCACACTGCTCCCCAAACCCTACTTCTGTTAACCCAGGAAATCGAAGAGATCACAAGCTGAATTGCCCTGCGCGCCCTGTGCCGCTTGCCTGCCCTTGATAATAGAGCCAACATGGCATTGATTACCTTATTAGATGCGCAGCTGGCTTTTGGCCATGTTGCATTACTCGATCACGCGGAGTTTTCGCTGGAGACCCAGGAGCGCGTAGGCTTGATTGGCCGCAATGGCGCCGGCAAGTCGTCGCTGCTCAAGATTTTGGCGGGGATGGAGAAACCAGACGACGGCAGCGTGCAGGTGCAAAGTGGCACCCGTATTGCTTACGTGGCACAGGAGCCCAACCTCAACCCCGAACACACAATTGCACAAGCGGCGCTAGATGGCGTGGCCAAAATTGTGGAATTGCGCGAACGCTATTTCGCAGCTGCAGATGGCGAAGACCTGGATGCACTGCAATCGCAAATCGAGGCCTACGACGCGTGGAACCTAGAACAACGGGTAGATGAAACTTTACAACGCCTTCATTTAAATGGCGATGCCATTGTCAGCACCTTGTCTGGCGGGGTGCGCAAGCGTGTGGCGCTGGCCCAGGCGCTGGTGGCGCGACCCGATGTACTGTTTCTCGATGAGCCCACCAACCACCTGGATCTAGACTCCATCGTTTGGCTCGAAGGCCTGCTGCGGGACTTCAAGGGCTCGATCATCCTGATCACCCATGACCGCTCTTTCCTAGACAACGTCGCCACACGTATTGTGGAGCTAGATCGCGGCCAACTCCTGTCCTATCCCGGCAACTTTGCTGCTTACGTCACCAACAAGGCTGAGCAGCTAGCACAAGAGGCCGTAATCAATGCCAAAGCCGACAAATTGCTGGCTCAAGAAGAAATCTGGATTCGCAAGGGAGTTGAGGCTCGCCGCACCCGTGCAACAGCCCGCATTGTGCGACTAAAAGAGTTGCGCACCGAGCACGCATCCCGTCGCACCGCACAAGGCAGTGTCAAAATGGATGTGAGCAGCGGCGACAAGAGCGGCAAGCTTGTAGCCGAGTTGACCCATGTGAGCAAAGCCTTTGGCGAGCGCCAGATTGTGCGCGACTTCAGCGCTACCATTTTGCGCGGTGACAAGATTGGGCTGCTGGGCCCTAATGGCGCCGGCAAGACCACCTTGCTCAAGCTCATCTTGAGCCAGCTGCAGCCCGACCCTGCACCTGCGGATGCCCCCACTCCCGAACCCGGCGAAAGCCCTTGGGGAACAGTGCGTCAGGGCACCAATATCACCGTCGCATACTTTGACCAGATGCGCGACGCGATTGATCTGGATGCCACTCTGGAGGACTTCATCAGTCCCGGTAGCGAATGGATTGAAATTGGCAACCAGCGCAAGCATGTGAAGAGCTACTTGGGCGACTTCCTCTTCTCGCCCGCGCGCGCCAACTCGCCCGTGCGATCGCTATCCGGGGGAGAGCGCAACCGCCTATTGCTGGCCCGCTTGTTCGCTCGCCCAGCTAACGTGCTGGTGCTGGATGAGCCGACCAACGACCTCGATATCGACACCCTCGATCTGCTGGAGGATCTGCTTCAACAGTACGACGGCACGGTCTTCCTCGTCAGCCATGACCGTACCTTCCTCGACAACGTGGTCACCAGCATCATCGCCGCCGAAGGTGATGGTCAGTGGCGCGAGTACGAGGGATCGGTAGAAGACTGGCTGACGCAATCACGCCGCGCGCGCGAGCTGGCCGAGCAGCAAACCGCCAAGGCAGCGAAGAGCGCAAAAGCTGCGCCACCAGCAATTGCCGCCGCAGCGCCAGCTCCCGCGCCTGTGGCCGCCAAGCGCAAGCTCAGCTACAAAGACCAGCGCGAGCTAGACCAGTTGCCCGTCCGCATGGCAGCATTAGAGGCCGAGCAAAAAACCATTCAGGCCGAGCTGGCCGATGGCAGCCTCTACAACAACGATTACGCGCGTGCAGTCAGTCTGCAGCAGCGCGAAAGCGCGATCGAAGAAGAGTTACTGGCGGCGCTGATGCGCCAAGAAGAGCTGACCAACTAAGCCCAGCGCCATAGCAATTTGCATAAAAGGCCACCTAGCGCCTGCTAGGTGGCCTTTTTACATTCAAAAATCATAGCTAACTACCTCACCATCTACGACAGCAGATTGCCCTACGCAAGCTCTGCGCGCAACTTGCGATACACACTCCAAACACCACATCTTGCGTGCAGGCGTAGTTGATGTGCACCATCTTTGAGAGCGAGCCGCTGACCTGAAAAAGGCAGCAGGAGGCGCTAAGGTAGCTTTCATCCAATACTCACTGGGCGAGCACTTCGGTATCCATTCCCGTATCAACCCTGTTAAACATGCCGATGAGCTCGGCCACAAAGTATGTCGCCATCTCCATGCCAAGCAAGCCTGTGAAATAGGGTCGCCATACTCAAACCTACAAAATATAGGCCCCAGTGCCTATTCAGAAGGGATTTGCAATCAAGAACAATAGCAAAAATCACCTCGATCGCTCACTTACTCCCAAGCACCCAAACCCGTCAAATTGCCATGGCTATCTCTGATTCGCATCGCTACTGAACTACGGTTATTGGCTTGCTGCACAAATTGCGCACTGCCCAGCACAGCACCCTTGCCGCCATCCGCTTTCCAGATGCAAAGTACCTCACTAGACACGGCAATGCTTTGTACTGGAGCGCATTGCACCTCACCATCGTCACTTACGATGGCACCGCCACGGTCTTGGTTCAGGTGCACCAGTCGACTGACAGTGCCCGCTCCACCTTGCGAGGCTTGAAAGCGCAGTAACCACTGCCCGGCCATGCGGTCGGTGATCGTATCCTGGGGCTCCAGCGCCAAACGCACTATGGGTGCGAACCGTTCACGCGGGAACTGCACCACCCCAGAGACACGGGTTCCTCGCTTGGTCTTGTCGTCCTGCTGGTAAAAGCCCAAATACATCTCACCCGCACTGTCCAGCAACATTGCGGACGCAGGCGCACCGCCAATGGCGCGGCCACCTTCGTAACGATTCAGGGTGAGCGTAGTCTCTTGCATCCCATACGCATCGCTGCCCATATGGAAGGTCGAGCGGCCAATGCCTGAGTAGTTAAACACCTGCGCGATCGCCAAACCTTGTTGCACATCAATTGCAATGCCTCGGCCTGGTTTGCCATCAATTTCATTGGCCACCATCCAGGTACCGTTCGACGGAATTTGCACATCCCCAGAGTAGCAACCGATGTCTTGCACATAGGTGTAAGCACCTTGCGAACAAGCGCCCGCCACACTGACCGTGCCACCCATCACTACATCGCCAGTAACCAGCAAGCGCCCGGCAACTGCGCCACTGATGTCCATCACGCCTTGAACATCACCACCAACCAAGCGCAGCGATGCTTTTTGTACCCGTATATCGCCGCCTGCGACGGCAGCGGAGGCCACGCAGTCATACGCATCGTCGGTTTGACGGCGCGTGCAATCCAAGGTCTGCGCCGCAGCAGCGGCTATCCCCGTCACCTGCTGCAGCACCAATTGGCGATTACCTGCAGGGCCGCTTATCAGATGTGCATTCCAGGCTACGGCCGTAATGCCACCACCATCCACCCCCGCCAAGCGCATGCTACGCGGCGCAACAGTGGATGCTTTCACAAACCGATCTTCAAACGCGGCATCCTTGACCAAGAACCGCTCAATGGCCAGTTCTGGCTCTCCTGGAAACTGCACCACGCCGTGCAAACCATCACCAAAGCGCACCACCACATTACCGGGCGAACTATCAAACCCCGCTGAGCGAGGCTCGCTGCCAAACGAGCGACCGCCGGCATAGCGTACTAGGGGGGCTGTTACTGCGCCACCCTCCATCGTGCCAATTGCTGAATAAAAAGTAGGCACGCCCTTGTCGTCATAAGCAAACACCTGCATAAAAAAGGTGTTGCCCTGCACATCAATCGCCAGACCCCGGCCGGGTTTGCCGTCCAACTCGCTACTCACCACCCAGGTTCCTGCCTGCGGGGTGAAATCGCGGGCTGCATGGGCCGGAGCACCACAAAACATGCTCCCGACCAAGGCAGCGCAGGCAAAGATCTGCTGGATACTCTTCATACATTCCCCAATAAGTTCAGTCGACAGCGCACCCCCGAGAATGCGCCAAAAGTTATTCAATTGTTAGCAATCACGCTGCCATCAATCCAGCTGCCCCAACCCCACTGCATTGCCATGGCGGTCGCGCAAGCGGATTATGTTCCCGCCACGGTTCATCACCGGTTTTTTAAAAAATTGATGCCAAATCCAGGCACCATTTACCCCCGGCTGCCCACAGCTGACCTCCATACCTGGCCGATCAGTTATCGGCTACAGATCACGGAACCATCGGCGGTGGTTACCACGTCACCCTCTGCGCGTGTCAATGTGAGCATTTTCCGGGCGGCAGGGAGATACCACTGCCCCAGGATTTCCTCCTCAAAGTTGCCAGGCCTATCAAGCTGAAGCCGGCGAATGCGCACTGGTGTTTCTTGCGCCAATTGCATCGTGCCAACCGTCCACCACAGCCACTCGGCGGTGGGTTTGTCGTCAGATCCTTGGAAAGTGAACTCTAGCTGTGCATCCCCCGCGTTGCTGCGCAACTGGGCCGGTTGCTGCACGCCGCCAATGCTGCGTCCACCCGCGTACTCATCCATTGAGATAGTTGCCATGGTCGCTGCCCTTGCTCTGATATACAGCGCTTCCCATATGGAAGGTAGGCTGCTGATTATCACGGTAGTTGTACACCTGCAAAATGGCGGTATTGCCTTGAATATCCAGCGCCAAGCCTCTGCCCGGCTTATCGTTCAACTCGTCTTCCACGATCCAAGTTCCATTGACAGGCATTAGCGTATTGGTGTTTTCTTTCACATAACAAACAAGCTAGCAACCGCCTCCTTTAAAGGAATTACTCACTGTATAGCGCTTCAAAATAGCTTAAATCAATCGACCATTACCTTCTTGGCGACGAAGGCTGTATGTCACAGCGCCCTAGTCATAACCCGTCAAAAACATGGACAAGCCAATCTGCTTTCCGCCCATGTTCACAACACCCGCCACGTCATACCCCGCCAGTTCCAACTCTAACTTATCGACCCACGGCCCCGCTACTTGCTCGCTTCCATTCATATAGGGCGGTGAACCAATCGCCGCGCATAAAAAACGCGGGCGCTCAACCGCGAGCTGACATTCCATCTCTTAAAAATCACTGTAGAAAATAGCGGCGGATTCCGGATAAGCCAACTGCTTCAACATCAACTTGACCGAATTAGCTTCGGTGCGCGTCACCTCAGCACGCCAGTCATAGGCAATCGCGCCTTGTGCATCCTGCACCAGCAACTGCACCGTTCGGATCCCCAACTGCATGCGCGGATTGGTTACACCCGGCTCGGTACTCAGCACCAAAAAGCGTTCAATGGCGACCGCCTGCTCGTCCGGAAACTGCAGCACGCCCTTCAAACCATTGCGAAAACTGACCATCACATCACCAACGGCCTGATCTTCCATCGCATCACGCGCAGCACTGCCAAAGCTGCGTCCACCCTTGTAGCGTATTAGCGGTGCAGTGACGTGGTTGCCCTCCATCTGAGCGGTAGCGGTATAGAAAGTCGCCTCGCCATTCTTCTCGTAACCAAACACCTGCATAAAAAAGGTGTTGCCCTGCACATCAATCGCCAGGCCCCGGCCGGGGTTGCCACCCAACTCGCTACTCGCCACCCACGTCCCCGCCTGCGGGGTGAAATCGCGGGCAGCAAAACTGGGCGCGGCAAAAGCCATGGCAACCGCAGCGAATGCAGATCTCACCCAAGTACGCATCGACATCCTTTTCTCCATCAAGATTTCTAATCTTGCGCCTGATCTTATGGGGTAAATGCACATTTACGGCCCCCCGCCTCGCGCCCGCATCACAGGCATGAGTGCTTTTATTTTGATAGCAATAGCTACGCCCAAGAAAAGTGCGGCGGCTGGCAAGCCTGCTACACGGCAAGCACTTCTTGCGCCTGTGCAAACTCCGCGCGCACCCGCTGGTACACATTCCAAAACGCAGCATCTTGCGTGCAGGCGTAGTTGATGCGCATGAGGGTTGATGGTTGACGACTGGCGTAGAACAGGCTGCCGGGGGCAATAAGGTAGTTTTCGTCCAGCATGCGCTGGGTTAACACTTCAGTGTCCATACCCGTGTCTACCCAGCCAAACATGCCGGCGGGCTCGGTCACAAAGTGGCAGCCTGCCGCTTGCGCCAGCTGCACACTGCGTTGGCGCGCTTGCACCAGATGTCCACGCACACGCTCTATGTGACGGCGCAACTGGCCGTTTTCTATGCACAGCGCCATGGCACGCTCCAGCATGGCCGGGCTGGTCAGGGTGGATAGTAGTTTGGTGTCGAGCATCCGATCCACCAGATCGGGCGGCGACGCCATATAGCCCACACGCCAGTTGGGCGCCAATATCTTGGCAAAGCCACTGACATAGATAGTGCGTGAGAGACCATCGAGCACCGTCAAGCGTGTGGCGTGCTCAGGGGCAATATGGCTGTACGTGTCGTCCTCCACCACATAAAAATCGTACTGCTGCGCCAGCTGCAAAATCTGGTGCGCCGCCGCCGGGTGCAGGTTGTGGCTGGTGGGGTTGTGCAACACGCTCACGCTCACGTAAAGTTTGGGCGCGTGGGTTTCGCAGTAACGGCGCATCACAGCCAAATCCGGGCCATCTGCGCCGCGCGGCACGGGTAGCACCTGCATGCCCAGCGCAGCCAGGCGAGCAAACTCTACCGACCAGCCGGGCTCCTCCACCATCACTGCGTCACCCGCCTTCAGCAAAGTGCGGCTGACGATGTCTAGCGCCTGCGTGGCGCCCACCGTGGTCATCACTTGGTCCGTGGTTACGGGCAGACCCAGAGTTTTAAGCTTGTCGGCCAGCAGCTCGCGCAACGACACATCGCCCATGGGCACGCCGTAACCCCACGATAAGCTTTGTAAATCCTCCGACGCGACAACCTTGCGCAGGGCACTTGCCATGAACTGGTTTTGCAGCCAATCAGGCGGGAACATGCCTGCCCCCGGCTGCGGGTGCGTGGCCTTGTGCATCATGCCGCGTATCAGCGATGTCGCGTTGATGCGCGCGCTGGCGGCGGGTAGCGACAGCGATATCGCATCTTTCAACGTTCTACTTTTGATAGCTGTTAGCGCCCGCTGGTCGGTCGCCAGAGGCATTTTTTGTACATAGTCGCGCACATAAAACCCGCGTTGGCGGCGCGATTCAACCAGCCCTTGAGCCTGCAGCAAGTCATAAGCCGCCACCACCGTGTGCGGGCTAACACCTTGCTGCGCCGCGCAAGCGCGCACCGATGGCAGGCGCGTGCCTGCAGGCAGCAGGCGCGAGCGTATGCGCTCGGCAAAGCGCTCGGCCAGTTGTTCAGTCAGGGTTTGGGTAGCGTCGCGTGTCAGCATGGTGGCCTGGGTAAATGTGCTGGTGGTGGTGGCAATACAGTTTTTGCAATTGCCCCAACAACTGTACCGCAACTGTATTGGTTGCATCGCTATAGTAATTGCAAGTATCCGCAGCGGCAAGCCGCCATGTCTCCACAGCTACGGACTGCCGGGGCATGGCTTGTCAGAATGGCGGGCGCATAACGGCCCGGCCGCAGCCGGCAAGCCCTACTACGGATACGACAACCATGACAACCACAATGACTGCTGTTGAGTTCACTGCTTTTTTGGTACTAGCCACGGCGATGAGTTTTACGCCCGGGCCCAACACCACCATGGCCGCCGCCATGGGCGCCAACTGGGGCCTTAAGCCTGCGATGCGTTTTGTGTGGGGCGTGCCGGTGGGCTGGTGCTGCTTGCTGCTGCTGTGTGCCAGCGGTGTGGGCGCGCTGGTCATGGCAGCACCGGTGATGAAGACTGCCATCAAGGCCGTAGGCATCGCCTACTTGATATGGCTGGCTTACAAACTTAGCGGCAGCGGCCAGTTGGCCGAGGCCAAAAACCGCAACCTGATTGGCTTCTGGCAAGGCGTTGGCCTTCAGTTTGTCAATGTCAAAGCCTGGCTGCTCGCACTGGCAATTGTGGCGGGCTGGATCGTGGGATTTGACGATCAACTGGCACGCCTGGCAATTGTGGTGCCGGTGATGCTGTTTTTCGCGTTTAGCAGCAATCTGCTTTATGCATCCGTAGGTGCGCTTTTGCGCGGCTGGCTGGCCCAGGGCCAGCGCCTGCTGTGGTTTAACCGCCTGATGGCCATGGTGCTAGTACTCACCGCCATCTGGATGGTGAAGGCCTGATTGATTTCTTCCCCCTCGAAAAAGCCCGACATGTCTTTGACCGCCCAACCCATTCCGCTGACGCCGCAAACAACCGCCACCAGCACTGCCGCGCAAGAGCGCAAAGGACTGTGGCTGGGTTTACTGGGCGTGGCGGTGTTCTCGCTCACCCTGCCGATGACGCGGGTTGCCGTGGGCACGCCTGATGCACCGCAAATGTCAGGCGTATTTGTGGCCATGGCGCGAGCGGCCGTGGCAGGTGGTTTATCTGCCCTGCTGCTATGGTGGCAGGGCGCGGTACGGCCAACGCCTGCGCAGTGGCGTTTGCTTGCGCTCACCGCGCTGGGCGTTGTGTTTGGCTTTCCACTGCTCACATCGATCGCTATGCGCTACGTATCAGCCACACATGCTGCGGTGATGACGGGCTTGCTGCCATTGGTGACCGCTGCCGTGGGTGCCTTGCTTGCCCGGCAACGCCCTAGCGCCGGTTTCTGGTGGTGCGCCGTTCTGGGTGCGGCCATGGTGGTGGGTTTTGCGCTGTACCAATCGGGCAGCGCATCCCTCGCACTGCACCCGGCGGATGGTTTGCTGCTGGTGGCCATGCTGTTGGCATCCATTGGCTATGCCTTTGGCGCACGGCTATCGCAACAGATGAAGCCTGCCCACGTGATTTGCTGGGCCTTGGTGATATCGCTGCCCATTACGCTGCCTGCAACTTGGTTCAGCTGGCCTGCGCAGCCCGTGGCAGGCAGTGCCTGGGGGGCGCTAGCCTATGTGGCAGTGTTCTCGATGTGGCTGGGCTTTTTTGCTTGGTACAAAGGCTTGGCGCTGGGCGGCACCGTGCGCGTCAGCCAGACCCAGCTGGTACAACCCATTTTGGCCATGCTGGTCGCGATACCGCTGCTGGGCGAATCACTTGACATCGTCAGTCTGGGATTTGGACTGGCCATCATCGCCACCGTCGCCATTGGCAGGACAATGAAGATCAACACGCCAGCCACAAGCTAGCAGGCCGCTGCCGCCCGCCGTGCGCAACCCCAGACGCCCGACAGCAGCCACCAAAACGCATGAAATCGACAAGTGCAGCCCTGCTGCAAATGAGGAAAAGATGAGTAACTGGACATTGGCAAAACGCGCCGCTAGCATGAACCCATCGGTGATCCGCGAGATCCTGAAAGTGACAGAGAAGCCCGGCATCATCAGCTTGGCAGGCGGCCTGCCATCCCCCAAAACCTTCCCAATCGCTGCGTTCAAAGAGGCTGCCGATAAGGTACTAACGCAAGACGGCGCATCGGCCCTGCAATATGCGGCCAGCGAAGGCTATGGCCCGCTACGTGAATTTATCGCCCAGCAGCTGCCCTGGGACGTCAGCCCCGACCAGGTACTGATCACCACCGGGTCGCAACAAGGCTTGGATTTGGTCGGCAAGATTTTGCTGGACGAAGGCAGCCGCCTGCTGGTGGAGACACCCACCTATTTGGGTGCGCTGCAAGCTTTCTCACCCCAACTGCCCAAGGTAGTGGGGGTGGACAGCGATGAGCACGGCGTGATCCCCGATGACCTGGAGCGCAAAATCGGCGAAGGTGCAGACAAAGCCCGCTTGATCTACCTGTTACCCAACTTCCAAAACCCCACCGGCCGTACGATGGACGAGGCGCGCCGCCAAGCCGTGATAGAGCGCTGCACCCGGCTGGAGCTGCCGTTTTTGGAGGACAACCCCTATGGCGACCTGTGGTACGACGAAGCCCCCGCCGCACCACTAACCGCCCGCAGCCCCGAGGGCGGCATGTACTTGGGCTCGTTCTCCAAGGTACTGGCCCCAGGCTTGCGCCTGGGCTATATCGTCGCCCCCAAGCACATCTACCCCAAGCTGCTGCAGGCCAAGCAGGCAGCCGATTTGCATACGCCTAGCTTTAATCAGCGCATCGTGGCCGAGGTCATCAAAGATGGCTTCTTAGACCAGCATGTACCCACCATCCGCGCGCTGTACAAAAGCCAGCGCAATGCCATGCTGGATGCACTGAAGCAAAATTTTTCCGACCTGGACGTGCAGTGGACCAGCCCCGCTGGCGGCATGTTTTTGTGGCTACGCATGCCCGAAGGCATCAACACCGTGCAGATGCTGCCTGCCGCCGTGGAGCGCAATGTGGCCTATGTACCGGGCGCTGCGTTCTACGCCAGCAACCCCGACACCCGCACCATGCGCCTGTCGTATGTCACGGCATCCGAGGCACAAATCCACACCGCCATCAAGGCACTGGCAGATACGGTGCGCGCTACGCTGGCCAATAAGTAATCGCTTTGCAGGTGCTTCGATAAGCCCTGCCTGCCCCGCCACAGCCTGCGTTGCGGCGGGGTTTTCTTTTGTATTGATACCGGCTGCGCCACTACGTTCAGGCAGCAGCCAAGGATGATTGCCATGCTAAAAATCTGGGGCCGTATTTCGTCAATCAACGTGCGTAAAGTAGTGTGGTGCGCGCAAGAGCTGGGCCTGCCGTTTGAGCGCATAGACGCGGGCGGCAAGTTTGGCGGCACCAAGACGCCGGAGTATCTGGCACTTAACCCTAACGGCATGGTGCCCTCCATTGTGGATGGTGAGGGCGCCTTCCAGATACAGCTCTTTGAGTCCAACGTCATCGTGCGCTACTTGTGCGCCCGCTACTCCCCCGGCGTACTCTACCCCGCAGCGCTGGCCACTCGCTTTGACGCCGAGCGCTGGATGGACTGGCAGCAAACCACGCTCAACCCCGCTGGGCGCGACGCCTTTCTGCAGCTGGTGCGCACACCAGCCGCTGAGCGCAATGTGGAGAAAACAGCCACCTCCATCGCAGCGATGGAGCCGCTGCTATTACAGCTGGACCAGCATTTGGCCACGCACAACTACCTACAAGGCCCGCAATTTGGCATGGCCGACATTCCCGTCGCCTGTGATGTGCACCGCTGGTGGGCTCTGCCTGCGTCCGCTTATACACGCCCGCATTACCCCCATGTAGAGCGCTGGCTGGCCGCACTGCAAGCACGCCCGGCATCTAGCGGCGTGCTGGATATAGTGATTGATTAATTTTAAAAAACTAACCGCTAGCGCCCACTGGGAGGTCGTTAGCACAGTAAATTCAATAGCAACCAGTAGTACATACCATGCGTGAACGCCGCTTTATGCAGCTAGATGTTTTTGCCACCGACTGCTACCTGGGTAACGCCCTGGCCGTGGTGCTGGATGGTGATGACATCAGTGACGAGGCAATGCAGAGCTTTGCCCGTTGGACCAATTTGTCCGAAACCACGTTCTTGCTGCCGCCTACGCAAGCAGGCGCCGACTACCGCGTACGTATCTTCACCCCCGCGGGCGAGCTGGCCTTTGCTGGCCACCCAACTTTGGGCAGCTGCCAAGCATGGTTAGCCGCGGGTGGCCAACCACAGCAAAAGGGCACGGTCGTACAAGAGTGCGCCAAAGGCTTGATCCGCATTGAACGCCAGCCCCAGGGCCTGGCTTTTGCCGCGCCCCCCCTGAACCAGGAGTCCGTACCTGCCGAGTTACAACAACGAGTCATGGCCGCGCTGCAACTCAAGTCGGACGACCTGGTCGCAGCACAGTGGCTGGACAATGGCTCGCGCTGGATGGGTTTACTGATGCGCGATGTGACCCTGCTACCGCAAGCGCAGCCTGATGGCGCAGCACTGCGCCAATTGGGCGTGAAAGCCGGGCTGTGCGCCATCCACAGCCCGCACGCGAATAGCGAGCCGGTACTGGAGGTACGCGGCATCACCCTCACTGCTCACGGCATTGCCGAAGACGCAGCCACCGGCAGCCTGAACGCCAGCCTGGGGCTGTGGTTAACCGCTGAAGGCCACATCACCCTGCCCTACCGCGTACAGCAAGGCGCCGCCATCGCCCGTGCTGGCCGCATGCGCTTGTATGCCGATGCGGCAGACCAGCTATGGGTGCAAGGCCAGGTGCACACCGCTATCACCGGACAAGTCCAACTTTAAAAACACCAGGAGAGATCAAGATGCGCGAACGCCCATTTATGCAAGTAGATGTGTTCTCAGAGACCGCCTATCAAGGCAACCCGCTGGCCGTGGTGCTGGATGGCGAAGGCCTGAGCGATGCCGATATGCAGGTCTTTGCCCGCTGGACCAATTTGTCAGAAACCACGTTTTTGCTACCACCCAACCAAGCAGGTGCCGACTACCGCGTACGCATCTTTACGCCCGCTGGCGAACTGCCTTTTGCAGGCCACCCGACCTTGGGCAGTTGCCACGCCTGGCTGGCAGCAGGCGGAGTGCCGCAGCAAGCAGGCCGCGTGGTGCAAGAGTGCACCAAGGGCCTAGTACCGCTTCAAAATAGCGCTGCACAACCTGGTCGCTGGGCCTTTGCTGCGCCCAGCACGGTACGCACACCGATTACCGAATTGCAGCTGGCACCCGTGCTTACTGCCATGGGCTTGACGCGCAACCAGGTCATCGCCTGCGCCCAACTCAATAACGGCCCTAATTTTTGGACCTTGCTACTGGACGAGCCCGATACGGTTTTTGCACTGGCACCAAACACCGCTGCGCTACACAGCTTGGGCATTGAAGTGGGCGTTGCAGCCCTCTACCCACAAGCCGGCAAAGCCTTGATTGGCCGAGCCAGCCGCGAGGCCCGCGCCTTTAGCGGTAACCAGGCAACGGCCACCGAACCTGATGCAGAAGTGCGCGTGTGGTTTGACGCTGGCAGCACCCTGAGCGAAGACCCCATCACCGGTAGCTTTAACGCCAGCCTGGCGCAGTGGCTGATTGATGAAGGCCATATCGAAGCGCCCTACACCGCTAGCCAAGGCGTCAACATGGATCGCAGCGGCAGCGTCAACATCACGCAAGACGCCAGTGGCCAAGTCTGGGTTGGTGGCCATGTCACAACCGCCATTACCGGCAAGGTGGTGCTATGAAAGACTGCACACAACTGGACCATTTGGTGGTGTTGGCCAGCAGCTTGGAGCAAGGCGTTGCTTGGTGCGAGGCGGCCCTAGGCATCACGCCAGATGCGGGGGGGCGCCACGCCTTCATGGGCACGCATAACCGCCTGCTGCGCACCAGCAGCGGCGCCTTCCCTAACAGCTATTTAGAGATCATTGCTATTGACCCAGATGGCAAGCCGCCCACCAACAGCCAGCGCTGGTTCGATATGGATGATGCGGCGCTGCAGGCAAAGATACAAAAAGATGGCCCGCGCCTGATCCACTGGGTGGCGCGCGTTCCGCAGATCGATGCGGCCACACAGGCACTGCGGAAATTGGGCCTGACGGTAGGCACACCCCAAGCCGCTAGCCGCATGACGCCGCGCGGCCTGCTGGAATGGCAAATTGGGCTGCGCAGCGACGGCGTGCGGCCCTTGGATGGCTGCCTGCCCACCTTGATCCATTGGAGCGGCCCACACCCCGAAGCTAATTTGCAAGACAACGGCGTGCAGTTGCTGCAGATGGAGCTACAGCATCCGCAAGCAGCGGTATTGTCTGCAGCACTAGTAGAGCTGGGTTTGCCCCAGCTGCCAGTTACGGCTGCAGATGCGCCGGCGCTCGTCACGCACTTCGCCACACCCCGCGGCCCGGTCACATTGCATTCCAGCATCTGACCACCATTACCGCCCATCCCGCAAGCCACCATGACTTTTACCGCTAACGAGCTTCTGCTCTTTGCCTTTGCCGCCTTGCTCTTGGTGCTCACGCCCGGGCCCAATATGATTTATTGCGTATCCCGCAGCCTCACGCAAGGCGCACGTGCGGGCATGTTGTCCCTAGCGGGTGTGGTGCTGGGTTTTATCGTGCACCTGAGCGCAGCCATTGCAGGCCTCACCGCCCTGCTGGCAGCTCTACCCATGGCTTTTGATGTGCTGCGCGTTGCCGGTGCCAGCTATCTGTTGTGGATGGCCTGGCAAGCCGTCAAGCCCGGCGGCGCTACGCCGTTTGAGGTACGCGACCTGCCACATGATGGGCCAGGCAAGCTGTTCACCATGGGTTTTTTGACCAGCGCACTTAACCCCAAGGTGGCCATGTTCTATATCTCCTTCTTCCCACAATTTTTGCACCCTGAGCGCGGCCAGCTATTGCTGCAAAGCCTTACGCTGGGTGCCGTGCAGATCACAACCAGCACCTGCGTCAACGCACTCTTGGTACTGTTTGCCGCGCAGGTAGCGGGCTTTCTTAACCGCAGCCCATCCTGGTTGCGTGCACAGCGTTATGTGATGGGTAGCGTGCTTGCGCTGCTGGCCCTCAAGATTCTGACCGACCGCAAAACACCCGCCTGACCCTGAGTAACGATGAAAGTCGCCATGATTGCCATGCCTTTGCCCTCCCTCACCGATATCGAAGCCGCCGCCCGCCTGGTATATGACGAGTTCCCCGCCACGCCGCAGTACCGCTGGCAACTGATCAGCGAGCGCGTAGGTGCTGATTGCTGGATCAAGCACGAGAACCATACGCCCGTGGGCGCCTTTAAGATCCGCGGCGGACTGACTTACTTCGCGCATATGGCAGCACGCAATGCCTTGCCTGCTGAAGTGATCAGCGCCACCCGTGGCAACCACGGCCAAAGCATTGCCTGGGCTGCACGCAAATATGGTGTGCGCTGCACTATCGTTGTGCCGCACGGCAATTCGGTAGAAAAGAACGCCGCCATGCGTACGCTGGGTGCCAACCTGATCGAGCATGGCGATGACTTTCAAGCCGCACGTGAACAGGCTATTGCTCTGGCCCAAACAACCGGCGCCCACATGGTGCCCAGCTACCACCCCGACTTGGTCAGCGGGGTTAGCACCTATTGGTGGGAGTTTTTACGCGCCGTACCCCACATGCAGACCGCCTATGTGCCGATTGGTCTGGGCTCGGGCGCCTGTGCAGCGGTAGCGGCCAAGCTGGCCTTGCAGCACCCGGTCAAGATTGTGGGAGTGATCAGCACGGGCGCCACCACCTACCGCGACTCCATCGCAGCAGGTGAGGTGGTGGAAGCTACCGTATCCACCACGCTAGCCGATGGCATGGCTGTACGCCGCGCCGATCCGGCCGCCCTGTCCATCCTCCGCCAATACCTGGACCGTATCGTTGCCATCAGCGACGCCGAAGTGGCTAACGCCATGCACCTGTTGTTTACCGACACCCACAATGTGGCCGAAGGCGCAGGAGCGGCAGCGCTAGCAGCGGCTTTGCAAGAAAAAACCCAGATTGCAAGCCAAACCGTTGGGCTGGCGCTGACAGGCGGAAATGTGGATGCGCCCGTGTTTGCGCAAGTACTACAGTCGTAAATATCGGGAATCATTGCGCAAACAAGGCTGTGTAACAATTGACCGGGTAAGAAGAGACGAGCCAACACGCTAAATATCGCGGAAGCATCACAACCTTGGATGCGATGCTCCCGCTCTACACCATGAGTTTATTGCTACCTGCTACTCCCGCACTTTCCACCATTGCCGTCGTGATCCCTAGCTACAAGGTGACGCGGCACATCCTGTCCGTCATTGCACGCATCGGCCCCGAGGCAGATCGCATCTATGTAGTGGATGACTGCTGCCCCGAAGGCAGCGGCCGTTTTGTGCAGGACAACAACCACGATCCACGTGTAACGGTACTGTTCAACGAAGTCAATCTAGGCGTAGGCGGCGCCGTGATGGCCGGCTACCGTGCAGCGATTGAAGAAGGCTTTGACATCATCGTCAAGATTGACGGCGATGGCCAGATGGACCCCAGTTTGCTGCAGCGCTTTGTCGCTCCCATCATCAGCGGCCGGGCCGATTACACCAAGGGGAATCGTTTTTTTGACCTGGAAAAGATCGCTCGCATGCCCAAGATCCGAATCTTTGGCAATGCGGTGCTATCGTTTCTCGCCAAATTTTCCACCGGTTACTGGAGCAGCTTTGATCCGACCAATGGCTACACCGCGATTGCCGCCAGCACCGCCGCCCAACTACCGCTAGAAAAAATCAGCAAACGCTATTTTTTTGAAACGGACATGCTGTTTCGTCTCAACACCATCCGTGCCGTCGTGGCCGACATCCCCATGGATGCCAAGTACGAAGACGAGGAGAGCAACCTGAAAATCTCCAAAATCATGGGTGAGTTTTTGCACGGCCATTTGCGCAATTTTTGCAAACGCATCTTCTACAACTACTACCTGCGCGGCATGTCCGTCGCGTCGCTAGAGCTTCCACTGGGCCTGGGGCTGACCGCCTGGGGCATTGGTTTTGGCTTGTACCACTGGGTCAGCGCTTTGGCGACCAACGTGGCCACGCCCGCAGGCACTGTCATGGTCAGCGCATTGCCTCTTATTGTGGGCGTGCAGCTGTGCCTGGCCTTTATCGCTTTTGACGTGGCGGCAGAGCCGACCACTTCGCAACGCCGCACGGGAGAATCGGCATGATGACGTATGCACTGGCTGTGCTGTGTGTGGTGGGGATTGCTATTGGCCAAATCCTGTTCAAGTTGACGGCCAACTCGCTGACAGAGACCGGCAGCATCTTTGCAGTCAAAACCCTGACTGTGCTGTTTTGCGCACTGGCGCTGTATGGCCTGACTACTTTGCTGTGGATCTGGGTGCTGCAAAAGGGCAATCTCAGCCGCATCTACCCCATCATGGCGCTGTCGTTTGTGTTTGTGCCTATCCTTAGCCACTTTCTGCTCGGAGAGAAGTTCAACACCCAGTACTTTCTGGGCGTGGCCGTGCTGCTGTGCGGCATTATCCTGACGATCAAATCCTGATCTTTTACCATCCACAAAAAACGGCGCCCCAGGCGCCGTTTTGCTTTCTACCCTCTGCAATCACTGCGCAGTTTGGTAGGCCTCCATGGGCTTGTCCGACGGAGTGGCCCATGCGGCCTTCGTAGAGACTGAAGGCGGCAGGTTGACCGTGATGCCGTTGGGCGGGATGGGCTGCATAAACCAGCGATCGTAGATCTTCGCTATCTCGCCGCTGCCCGCCATCGCTGTGATCTGCGCATCAAACAGTTTTTTGAACTCAGGCGATTCCTTGTTCATCATGATGCCGATAGGCTCAATATTGAATGGTTCGCCCACGATTTGGTACTTTGCAGGGTCACGCATGCGTGCAATGCCGGTTGCCAGAATCTGCCCATCCGCCACACAGGCTTGCGCGCGGTCGCTCTCCAACATGATCAGGCACTCAGCGTTGTCTTTCGCAACCAGCACGTTCATGTCCACGCCCTTTTCTTTGGCGAAACGGCGCAGCAAAGGCACGGACGTTGCACCCGCTGTGGCAGCCACGCTCTTGCCTGCCAATTGCGCAGCACTGGTGATACCGGAGTTAACGGCCACCGCTGTGCGCACCTCTTCCATATACAAGGTGGGCGCAAAGGCCACTTCTTTTTGGCGCGCGGTGTTGTTGGTGGCCGTGCCGCAGACCAAATCTACCGTGCCATTGGTCAGCAGCGGGATGCGATTTTGCGCCGTCACCATCTGGTACTTGATATCGAGCTTGGGTAAGGCCAGCTGCTTTTGCAACGCTTGCAAAGCCTTCTCGCACACTTCCACATGAAAGCCTGCGTACTTGCCATTACCGGTCGTGAACGACATGGCACCCGATGCCTCGCGCACACCCAGCGTCACCGCGCCAGTGTTCTTGATTTTGGCCAGCGTGTCTTGCTGAGCGTTAGCAATACTGGCGGTGCCAAGCGTGAGTGTGGCTACCAAAGCCAGTGCGGCTTTTTGGGCTGTTGTCATGGGGAGTGTCCTTGGATCTGATCGTTATTGCAGCCTGTACCGGTCGCTTTTATTTTGATAGCTGCTAGCGCCCTACAGGCGGGAGCTAGCACTTCATTTCATCGAAATTTACTTCGCAAACAGTGAATCCATGTTCTTGAACGCCTTGAACTCCAGCGCATTGCCGCTCGGGTCCATAAAGAACATCGTGGCCTGCTCGCCCACTTCGCCTTTAAAGCGGATATAGGGCTCAATGACAAACTTAGTGCCCGCAGCCGTCAGCTTGTCGGCCATGGCTTGCCATTGCTCCATCGACAGCACAACACCATAGTGGCGCACGGGCACATCGTGTCCGTCCACATCGCTGCTCTGCTTATGGCCGCATTCCTCAGGCGCCAGATGGGCGACGATTTGGTGGCCGTAGAAGTTGAAGTCCACCCACGCATCCGAGCTACGCCCCTCAGGGCAGCCCAACAGATCGCCATAGAACTGGCGCGCCACAGCAATATCGTGCACGGGGAAGGCGAGGTGGAAGGGAGGGATAGTGGTCGTCGTGGTCATGCTTTGATCCTTGTTGCTATATGCACTGGCTTTTTCTAACTTCAGTGCTCTCGATCAACTGTAGGTCACGTCATTCATTTTGAAAAACGATATATATTTGAGCTGAGTCAAAATATTTTCGATGAATGATTACTGAACTGCGTACCCTGATCGCCGTTGCACGTGCAGGCACCTTTGCTGGCGCGGGCGAGACCATTGGCCTTACCCAATCGGCTGTCAGCAGCCAAATCAAGCGGCTTGAGGAACACCTGGGCTACGCCCTGTTTGAGCGCACCGGCCGCTCTGCCCAACCCAATGCAGCAGCACGCGCGCTATTGCCCCAAGCCGAGGCATTGATCAAAAGCTTTGAGCAACTGGGCCAGCAAGCGCCTGCCGAGACGCCCATCAGCCTGCGTATTGGTGCCATTGCCACCGCCCACTCCGGCCTGCTGGTGCACGCGCTGGCACCCTTTATGCGGCAATACCCACAAGTGCACCTGCAATTGGTTCCCGGCACATCGATGGAGTTGATGGACCAGCTGGATACCGGAGCGCTGGATGCTGCGCTCATCATTCGCCCACCCTTTGGCATGTATTCCCAGCTGGTGTGGCAGCCGCTTTTGCATGAACCCTATATGCTGCTGGCCCACAAAAAAATGCCCGAGCAAGACTGGCGTAGCGCTTTACGCCAGCAACCCTTCATCCGCTACGACCGCCATTCCTTTGGCGGCCGCATGGTGGCCCGTTTTTTACGTCACCACCAGATCGAGCCCAATGAACGCCTGGAGCTAGACGACCTCCCTGGCCTGGTTGCCACCGTAGCGCTAGGCATTGGCGTGGCGATTGCGCCGCTTGCCGATGCACTGCTGCCGCTGCCCCGCAACGTCAAGGCCCTGAGTCTCGGCGAACACACCTTCTACCGCGAAGTTGGCCTGCTGCGCCAGCGAACCCACGCGCATTCTGAGGTACTGCACCAGCTGGTGGGGCAATTGCAGAAGCATGCCGCAGCACCACGTGCCGCGTAAGCATACGCATCGTATCTGCGCCACCAGCGGTCTATTGCCGCCATAAAATGCCGTAGCATCTCCTGCAGAGAAAACCCACTACAACAAACCGTTCCAGAGAGTGCGTGTCCGCAAAATATAGGGCTATATACCGTTGCAACCACTGCAATTTCGTCGCAGAAGAAGGTCTTACTCCCGTCGGCAAACAGATTGCTTGCAGCAAATGCGGTAAACCCGCAACCGTCTACCCGACGGTGTTTTATGTTGAAAAGCTGATTGAGCGCTACACCGCCATCTGGCGAGAATTGGAGGCGTTCAAGGCACAACAAGAAGATGCTGAGCCCAGTGCCGCTGACGACGAAGCGCCCAACATGCCTGATGCTGCACGCACCGATCTGGCTACCGAACAACAACACGCTCCGCTCTAGGTCTGGCTCAAATCCCGCCAAATTGATGCCATTGTTCGACTTCAACAAAGTCAACACATCCGGCTACTTTGACGAGGCTGCGCAGAGGTTTGGAGAAGACTACGAATTCTTGGAGGAGTTGCTACGCCGTGTGCAATGGAGCTACAAAAAAAGTCATACGGGGCTGAACATCGAAATTGCCAACCTCGACCAAAAGCAAGGACAAGCCTTGCAGCGCTTTTGCCGCGACCTGTACAACCACACGTTTTTTTCACGCTATCACTATCAAAAACCTGAAAAGGTATTGCGCATCAGCCTCCAGTCTGCGCCTGCGGTGCGTCAGTTTTTTGATGGCTAATGGCTGGAGTGGTGGGCGCTTGGTGAAGTGCTGAAGCTGGCAGCGCAACAAACACAATCACCGCTGTCTGTCACCAGAGGGGTCAAAGTCACCTTCCCCAACGAAGACCTGCATGAGATCGATGTGATGGGCATGTTCATGGGGCAGCTGCCTTTTTGCATCGAGTGCAAGTCCGGCGAGTTCCGCCGGGACATTGATAAGTTGCTGCGCATCCGCAAAAAACTGGGCTTGCCCAAAGGGCGGTTCATGGTCTGCGTCACCGATCTGGACGATGCCCAGGCCGCCAGCCTCTCCGCTATGTACGAAATAAGCTTTGTTACCCGGCAAGGCTTGTTGCCGCACTTGAAAACACTGCGCTAACCACCTCACCGCAACTCCCGATTACTGCGGCGTAGCAGGGGACCAATCCAACTGATGAATCTCTTGCAACAACAGTGCAAGTTGGGCCCCTGCCGCATTCACCACCAAGCGTCCTTTGTGCGCGGTTGCACCTGCTGCATTACCGACTGCGCCGCAAGGGTTGTAGTCTTCGATCGCCCAGCCCATCTTGGCGCTTTTTCCGTTGCCCAAAATAGAAAAATGCTGGGCCCTGTCTTGGGAGGTGGAGTGAAAGCAGCCAGCCAGATCCATGCGCACCAAGTCGGGCGCCAGGTGCAGCATCATCGATGTCTCGATCTCGCCGCCGTGGATGCCAAAGCGGTGTTCCTCAGCGCTGAATTGTGCGGTGACTTCTGCTGGCAACGGTAGATTGCCCCAACTGCTGCTGTAAACCAGCATGCCGTGCGCGATGCGCAGCTCGCGCGCGACAATGTCCATTACAGCGACTTGGCCACCGTGGGTGTTGAACATCAGCAGTTTTTTGATGCCCGCCCGCGCCACCGCCTGGCCCATGGCTGTCCACAGATCGATGATGAGCTTGGGGGGCAGGCTCAGTGTGCCTGGGAAGTTCAGGTGCTCGGTGCTCAAACCCACGTTTTGGGCGGGTAGCACCAGCACGGGCACATGGGCCGGTAGCTGCGGCAAGGCGGCATCCACGATGCCTTGCAGCAAAGTGGCATCGACCGACACCGGCAAATGCGGGCCGTGCTGCTCAACGGCACCCACGGGCAACACAGCCACTGTTTGTGCAGCCAGGCCGCTCACCTGCGCTTGCGCAAACTCGCGCGTGCTGATGTGGGACCAATGGCGGGAAGACCAGTGAGTCGTTGCAGCGGTAGAGGATTCAGACATAGGTGTAGGCCGCACACCGGCAATAGGCGCTGCCGGTGCGTATGCTCATGAAGCGAATGATGAATCTTAACCGCCTGTTGCTCAACAGGAGCAAACAGGTATCAGCTACGCATGCGCGCATGCAGAATGCGTTTCTGGCCGCTGCGCCCAGCATAGGCACCCGTCTGTGCTGGCGTACAAACGCTCCTACGTCGCAGTTCATCCTGAACGCGGGCGTGTCAGCTTCCCTTGCGGAACTCACCCTGGTCTGCGCTTTGATATGTTTTTCCTTGGTGACCATAGTCGTTTTAGCTCGCTGCGAAAACTGGTGCCTCATGGCAAGGCGCTGGTTCGATCCGCAGGGTTTGATGGGTGGTGCAGCCCTTTGCACGGGTAGGTCTGCGGTACTGATTCCGTGGATGCTGTTGCGCCGCAATATCGACCCCCTCCACCTTGTCAGCGTTGCCCAAGTGCTGTAGACGGCATAGCGCGTAACAACGCCTAAGCCGATGACGCATCGCTCTCCGTTGAGAGCCCTTGTCTCGCTTCCACCTGCCGGCAGCGCCAGCAGTGCTAACTACTTTGATGATTACGATCAACGCCCGCGGAAAGACCGAGCCATCGCCTCCGAGCGGCGACCAGACCGACTCCATACTCAAGGCCTAGACCCATTTGGCTGGCATCCCGTTTTTGGTGAGTGGTTGCAACTTCTGATTCATACCACGGGCTACTAGCGTGTCGCAATTTCCTTCAATCGCCTGTATAAGGTCTGGCGACTAATGCCCAGCTGCTTGGCCGCTTGCGATACATTGCCGCGGCATTGCTGCAAGGTCAGCGCAATGGCATTGTGCGACAGGCTTTTCAAGTCGGTTGCGACCAGGCTAGCGGCGCTCTGCACCTCGGTGCGCGTTGCGGTGGACGGAGCACCTTCGCGATAGCGCAATAGCTCTTGCGCGATATCGTCAGACAAGTGCGACCAGCCGATCACGCCCTCACCTTCCGCCAGCAAAGCGGATGCGGTTTGCAGTGCGTTGGCGTATTCGCGCAGATTCCCGGGCCAGGGGTAGTGCGCCATGGCGACAGCTACATCGGGGTGCAGGTGTACGGCCCTATCGGGGTTGAACTGTGCCAGCAACTTGCAGGTAATGGCCTCGCGGTCGCTGCGCTCGCGCAGCGCTGGCAGTTGCAGCGCCAGGCCGTTGATGCGGTAGAACAGATCCGCCCGAAACCGCCCTTGCGCTACCGCATCGCGCAGGTGGTGGTGGGTGGCGCATACCAGCTGAAAATCCAGCGCCTGCGGCTTGCCGCCACCCAGCGGCGTCATGGATCGCTCTTGCAGCACGCGCAACAAGCGGGTTTGCAGCGTCAACGGCATGTCGCCAATTTCATCCAGCAGCAAGGTGCCGCCTTGGGCCTCACGCAGGCGGCCTATTTGGCCGTCGCGCCGTGCCCCGGTGAAGGCACCGGATTCGTAGCCAAACAGCTCGGCTTCAATCAAATGCTCAGGGATAGCCGCGCAGTTGATCGCCACAAAGGCGTGATTTCTGCGACCGCTGCTGTCATGCAAGGCCCGGGCAAAAAGCTCTTTGCCAACCCCCGATTCGCCCTGCACCAAGATTGCAATCCCTTTTCCGAAACTGCGGCGCGCACGATCGGCCACAGTGCGCCAGCGCTCATCACCCGTGTCCAGCTGGGCTAGCGCATCAAGCGCTGCTATCTGGGGCACCGCACTTTGAATGAGATGCGGCACTAGCGCCCGCTTTACGGTCGTTAGAAGCTCTTTATTTGATAGCACTAACCGTGCAAACAAAGTACGTCCGCTATGCAGCAGCAGGGTATGGATGGTCTCGCTTTGCCGGGCACTCTGGGTCATCAATTGCGTCAGCGGCTGAGGGCTGATATCCCTCCACCCCAAGCTACCCCAATCGGCGGCGGCGATCTTGAAGGCCTGCATGGCAGCGCGGTTGCCGCCCAGCAATGTGCCATCTGGTGCCAGCGCCAAAATGCCTTCGGCTGCTGAGCCCACACCTTCGGCCTGAGTGTGAAAATGCAAGCGCCAATCGCGCTGGTGGCGCGACAAAATCCAGCGGTTTTCAATCATGCGCGCTGCGGTCGTCACCAGCCCCAACGTATGCGATTGCGACTGGCGTTGGTCGCCCGATATATCAAGCACGCCCAGCAGTTGCCCTTGCGGGCTAAATATGGGCGATGCCGCGCAGGTGAGAAAACCGTTGGCTTCTAAAAAATGTTCACCACCTTCTACGCGTAGCGGCGCGCCCTCTACCAAGGCTGTGCCAATGGCATTGGTGCCGCGTGCTTCCTCCGTCCAGGTAGCGCCGCTGCGCAAGGCCACGCGCTCGGCCTTGTTCAAAAAAGGTGCATCTCCCAAGGTGTGCAGCAAGGTGGATTGCGGGTTGGCCAGAATGACCATGCTGTGGCTGTCCTGGATCTGCTCAAACACGTAGTCCATCACCGGGCGGGCGATGGCCAGCAGATCTTCGCTGCGCGACAGCACCTGGCGCATCTCGCCGCTGGTAAGCGGATCATGCGCCTGCGCGCGGCCCACTGGCTGCACACCAGCACGCAAACTACGCTGCCAAGAGTTGGCAATCCGCTGCTGCAGCGCTCCCGGCGGGCACTCGCCATGCGCCAACAAATGTACGCGCGCCTGACGCAACACCTGCGAGGTGATTTGGGGGTCCATGTTTGTCTCCTTGCGAGACCTGTCTGTGCAGGCTTGTTCGGAACATTGACCCCCAGTATAGAAAGCGTAGCGCCAGCGCCAAGTGCGAATGTCCACAATACTGTCCGATTGCTCCAATTTGGAACACTCACCATGTCACACGCTGTTCCATCGCTTGCAACACTCGGCTCAACCCCACAACAAATCAAAGCCTTAGCAGGGGAATCACCTTGGCACGTATCTTGATAAAGAAGAGAGGACTCGCCACCGCTTGGTCTGTTTGATCCCATGGTTTTTTTGAGCAGCGGCGAATCTTTTACTTCTACACGACAACAGGAGACAAGCCATGCAATACGCAGCACCCGGCCAATCAGGCGCCAAAATCAGTTACAAAAAACAGTACAACAACTTTATTGGTGGCCAGTGGGCGGCACCGGTCAAAGGCCAGTACTTTGACGTGGTCTCGCCCATCAACGGCAAGGTATACACCCAGGCCGCACGCTCCACCGCTGAAGATATCGATAAAGCACTGGACGCCGCCCATGCCGCCGCCGATGCCTGGGGCAAAAAATCGGCCACCGAGCGCAGCAATGTGCTGCTGAAAATCGCCGACCGCATTGAAGCAAACATTGAGCTGCTGGCCTATGCCGAGACGGTAGACAACGGCAAGGCGATCCGCGAGACGCTGAATGCCGACATCCCGCTGACGGTAGACCATTTCCGCTACTTTGCTGGTGCCCTGCGCGCGCAAGAAGGCGGCATCAGCGAGATCGACGAAACCACGGTTGCCTATCACTACCACGAGCCACTGGGTGTGGTTGGCCAGATCATTCCATGGAACTTTCCCATCCTGATGGCAGCATGGAAGCTGGCGCCCGCGCTGGCAGCTGGTAACTGTGTGGTGCTCAAGCCCGCAGAATCCACCCCCATCAGCCTGCTGATTCTGGTGGAGCTGATTGCCGACTTGCTTCCGCCAGGAGTGCTTAACGTAGTGAATGGCTTTGGCCGCGAGGCGGGCATGCCGCTGGCCAGCAGCAAGCGCATCAACAAGATTGCGTTCACAGGATCGACCAGCACCGGCCGCGTTATCGCCCAGGCTGCGGCCAATAACCTGATTCCAGCCACCTTGGAGCTGGGTGGCAAGTCGCCCAATATCTTCTTTGCCGATGTGATGGACAAGGACGACGACTACCTAGACAAAGCCATCGAAGGCTTGGTGCTGTTTGCCTTTAACCAGGGCGAGGTCTGCACCTGCCCATCGCGCGCCTTGATCCACGAATCCATTTACGACAAGTTCATGGAGCGCGTCCTGAAGCGCATCGCCGCCATCAAGCACGGCAACCCCCTGGATACCGACAGCATGATGGGCGCGCAAGCCAGCAAGGAGCAGCTGATCAAGATCACCAGCTACCTGGACCTGGGCCGCCAAGAAGGCGCCGAAGTGCTGATTGGCGGCGCCGAAGCCAAGTTGGGCGGAGATTTGGAAGGCGGCTACTACGTGCAGCCCACGGTATTCAAGGGGCACAACAAGATGCGCATCTTTCAGGAAGAGATCTTTGGCCCGGTGCTGGCCGTGACCACCTTCAAAACTGAAGAAGAAGCGCTGGCGCTGGCCAACGACACCTTGTATGGCCTGGGCGCTGGCGTGTGGAGCCGCAACGGCAACGTCGCTTACCGCATGGGTCGCGCTATCAAGGCGGGCCGCGTGTGGACCAACTGCTACCACCACTATCCGGCGCATGCAGCCTTTGGCGGCTACAAAGAGTCGGGCATCGGGCGTGAGAACCACAAGATGATGCTGGACCACTACCAACAGACCAAGAACCTGCTGGTCAGCTACTCCGAGAACAAGTTGGGCTTCTTTTAATAGGTCTGTCCACAACGCCTGATCTTTGTTGCACCCCTTGCCGTAGCACGGCTCCAAGGGTGCAGCTCAGCTCAGGCGGCGTACGCAAACCTTTGTGGGTAACTAGAACAGAGTAATTCAGAGAAACAACCGCTAGCGCCCGACCGTCGTACGCCAGCACTTTTATTTTGATTGCAGGAGATCTGCCATGGTTGATAAAGTCATTGCCACCGATGCGGCACTGCAATTGATTGAACTACTGAAAGACAAGCATGGCCCGGGCTTGATGTTTCACCAGTCCGGCGGCTGCTGCGACAATAGCGCCGCCAACTGCTATTTGGCGGGTGAGCTGACCATTGGCCAGGGCGATGTCTACTTGGGCGATATCGGCGGCTGCCCCTTCTACATAGGAAAAGCGCAGTACGAATACTGGCGCCACACCCAACTTATCATCGACGTGATTGATGGCCACGGCGGCGGCACCTTCTCGCTCGAAGGCCCCGAGGGTAAGGCCTTCCACACACGATCACGGGTGTTTACCGACGATGAATTGAAAGCCTTAGACGCATAGCAAGCGATTGCAAACAATCCACTCTCACTGCACAGGGCAACGCCGCCCCTCTGCTCCACCCTACACGCTTGTTTCTGCAGAGTTTTCTTAAATTATTGAAGAAAATTAATAACTTATAGCTCAGTAACTCGCGCCATTCACTTACAAATGCTGCGGTGCAATATATTTCGATAGTTTCTACAATCACGCTTGTTGATCACGAAACGAATGCCCACTATGACTACCCGTCGCCGTACCGCAACCAATGTACAGAACCTCGCCACCAAAAGCTGGGAGCTGTCCTTGGCTGCGCCCCAGGTGGTCGCTCAGCGGGTCACTCGCATGATGACCGCCGGCCCCAACCCTTCGGCCCGCGATCAGCAAGAGTTCATGCGCATGGGCAACGAGAAAGTTGTCGCCTTCTACGAATCGTGGATGGCAATGTGGGGCGAAGCCTATAGCGCCTACTGGCGCTCCGCAACCAGCCTGTGCAGCACGCCCACGCTGCTTACGCCCACAGCCAGCAACCCGTTCGCCGCCTTCGGTGTAGGCAATGCAACCAACCGCCTCGTCAAGCAACAAGTCAACGCCGTAACCGATGTACTGAACGCAGGCATCGCCCCGGTGCACGCCAAAGCAGTCAGCAACGCCAAGCGCTTGTCGCGCGTTCACAAAGCATAATCCCTAATCAAAAGAGCTGCCAGCGCCCGTTTTACAGACGCTGGCAGCTCTTTTTTTGATAGATTCAATGCGAAGCATGACCACATCGAGCGGCTGACACAACTCTAGATGTATCGTTGCTTCACCTGATCGTGCTCTCGTACCGCCTGCGACTGCGCGCCTCGTCTCAAATGCCAGCCTACGGCTTGCTGGGTTGTGCTACCCGGTCTTAATTCGCCTGATTCTGCTGCAAAGCCCACATGCCGGCATAGCGCCCCCCCAGCGCCAGCAAATCAGCGTGACGCCCCCGCTCTACGATCCGGCCAGCATCCATCACCAAGATTTCGTGCGCGTCCACCACCGTGGACAAGCGGTGAGCGATCACCAAGGTGGTTTTGCCTTTGGCGGCGTTTTGCAGCTCTTGCTGAATGGCACGTTCGTTGGCGCTGTCAAGCGCCGATGTGGCCTCATCAAAGATCAAAATCGGTGGATTTTTCAGCAAGGTGCGGGCGATGGCGACGCGCTGCTTCTCTCCGCCCGATAACTTCAAGCCCCGCTCACCCACGGGCGTAGCGTAGCCGTCGGGCGATGCAGCGATCATGCTGTGGATGCGCGCGGCCTGTGCGGCTTGCACCACCTCTTCATGCGTGGCACCGGGGCGGCCGTAAGCGATGTTGTACTCCACTGTGTCGTTGAACAGCACTGTGTCCTGCGGCACGATCCCAATGGCGCGGCGCAGGCTGTCTTGCGTGACCTGACGAATATCTTGACCCGCAATGCGGATGGTGCCAGCTTGCACGTCATAAAAGCGAAACAGCAAGCGTGCCAAGGTAGATTTACCAGCACCCGAAGGGCCCACCACGGCCACGGTTTTGCCCGCAGGCACAGCAAAGCTCAGGCCTTGCAGAATGGGTCGATTCGGGTGGTAGGAAAAGTGCACATCGTCAAAACGTACCTCAGGTTCACCGTACAACGCCAGCGGTTGTGCGTCAGGCGCGTCGGCAACTTCGCGCTCCTTGTCCATCAGGGTGAACATGCGGTCCAAGTCGGTCAGACTCTGCTTGATCTCACGGTACAGGGTGCCTAAAAAGTTGAGTGGTATGTACAGCTGGATCATGAAGGCATTGATCATTACCAGATCGCCCAACGTAAGCTTGCCATCAACCACACCTTGCGTGGCACGCCACAACATGGCCACCAGGGCAACGGCGATGATGAGCTGCTGGCCGCTGTTAAGCAGGCTCAGGCTGCTTTGGCTCTTGAGCCGCGCGCGACGTAGCTTCTCTAGATCCTCGTCGTAGCGCGCCGCCTCAAACCGCTCGTTGTTGAAGTACTTGACAGTCTCGTAGTTCAGCAACGAATCAATAGCTTTGCTGTGGGCCGAGGAGTCAATCAAATTGGCTTCGCGCCGATACTGTGTGCGCCATTGCGTGACGGTGACGGTAAACGTGATGTAGAACACCAGCGCGATGATGGTGATCAGCGCAAACCAGATATCAAACTTGATGGCCAAAATACTAAGCACCATGACCAGCTCGATGATGGTGGGGATGATGCTGTAGAGCGAGTACGAGATGAGCGACTCCACGCCCTTCACGCCGCGCTCAATATCCCGCGTCATACCGCCGGTCTGCCGTGCCAGGTGAAAGCGCAGGCTCATCGCGTGCAAATGCTCAAAAGTCTGAAGTGCGATGGAACGTGCTGCACCCTGTGTAGCCTTGGCAAAGACCAGCTCGCGCAGCTCACCAAATACCGATGTCAGCAGCCGCAGACCGCCATAGGCCAGCAGCAAGCCCACGGGAACCACGAGCAAAGCCTGGACACTGCCCGGCCTGATATCTAGCGCATCCACCACATGTTTCAGCAGCACAGGCACGCCCACATTGGCCATCTTGGCACCCACCATCAGCAGCAAGGCTGCCAGCACGCGCCACTTGTAGGCCCACAGGTAGGGGAATAGTCGCTTTAAAGTTGCACCATCGTGACTGGTGACTTTTCCATCATTGGGGGTAGGGCTTGTTGGCGGGGCAGCTTCGGCAGTACGTCGCATCGGGGACAATGGTGGGTTTGTTATAGCCCGTGATTGTGCCCATGAATACCGCCCGCACCGCTTCTACTGATTTACCCACCGACAAAGAGTTGGTGCTGCGCGTCATCCCCATGCCTGCAGATTGCAATGCCAACGGCGATATTTTTGGCGGCTGGGTCATGTCACAGGTTGATTTGGCGGGCTCAGTACTGCCTTTGCGTCATTCGCGTGGCCGCACAGTAACGGTGGCAGTAAACGAATTTATCTTTAAACAACCAGTGCGCGTTGGCGACATCTTGTCGTTCTTCGCCAAGCTGGTACGCGTGGGCAATACCTCAATGACGGTCGAGGTAGAGGTGGTTGCCGAGCGCTTGTCAGTCCAAGGCCAGTTCATCAAGGTGACCGAAGCTACACTGACCTATGTGGCGATTGACGAAGAAGGCCACCCTCGCAAAGTACCTGCACTAGACGCCGTGTAGCAAGTACTGCTGATAAAGCACAAGGTGTTTACGCCCTAGCTAGCGCCCAAAACAAAAGCGCTGCAAATATAGTTTGCAGCGCTTTTGCTATTTATTTGAGACTTACATTGCACAACTGGCGGGCGCCAGCGGCTTATTTCATCTAAATACTGAGGCTATCAATCACACCATGCTGGCCGCTTTTTCTGACTCAGCCTTGGTAGGCACAGGAGCACTTGGCTTGCGCGTGCTGTTGCTGCACTCGATCTCGCCCGTTAGCTGGCCGCCTTCTTCGATGATGACCTTGCCGTAGCGGATCTTGCCGTGTACGCGGCCACTTCCAAAAATAACCAGCTTCTCGCGCACCGTCAGGTTGCCTTCAAACTCACCGTGAATCTCGGCGATATCAATCTCGGCCGAGCCACGGAAAGCACCATTGGCAGCGATCTGGATCACGCGCGAATCCATGGTGGCCTCGACCGTGCCTTCCACCACCAAGGTGTCGCAATCAGTGATCTCTACGCCCTTGAGCTTGATATTAGGGCCGACGGTGAGTTTGCTGCCGGTCGTCGAAGAAGTGATGTCAGTAGTCACGGTGGTGGAGATCGAAGAGGTGAATGGAGTTGTTGTGTCTTCTGCCTTGCTGCCCAAATTGCCGCCTAGTACCGAGCTGGCAGAGCCCGCTGCTGTACTGGGCAGGGTACTGCCGGAGGAACTCGATGATGAGCCACCCAAGAACTTGGATGCGGAATTGTCGTTGTCACGGCGCCCGCCGAAGAAAGGGTTTTGTACAGCCATCGGATCTCCTTGTTTAAAAACCTTTGAATGCTATTCAATTTATAGCTATTGTGTTAACAAAATTTGACACTAGTGGTAACAGCAAGCCCTGTCTGCGATGTTTGCTATCAATATTTTCATCGACAACACATATTTCACAATTCCCTACAAACACCTAGAACGCCAATTCACTTACATCACGACACGATGTACGCCGCCGTAGCAGTGGCCAGCAGCGTTCCGTTGCTGTCGCAGAAGTCTGAGCGCGTTGTCGCCACGCGTGAGCCCAGGCGCAGCACGCGCGCCTGCATGGTGAAGGGGCCATCAGTGCCGGGGCGCAAATAGTCCACTCGCAAATCAATCGTTCCCAGCTTGCCAAACCGCATCAATCGCTGCATCACCGGCTCGTCCACATGTTTGGCACCTGATGCGGCCATTACGGCAATGCCGCCCAAGGCATCCAGACTGGCGCTGATGACGCCGCCGTGTATGCGCTTGAGGCCAAAGTGGCCGATCAGCTCATTGCGCATATCAAGCGATGCAAGCAGCGCATCGCCCTCAACCCTCACCAGCTTTAAGCCCAGCAGCTTGTTGAAGACGATGCGCTCTTCAAAAATCTCGCGCAGGCCGGTGATATACGCGTCATCTAGCCCGTGCATGGTGACGTAGGCAGCGGTATCAGTGGTGGGTTTGGCGGCAGTCATAAAGCCTTGGGTCAAGAATCGATCAGACCAGTATGCATACAGCTTGCAGGGGAAGCAATCACACTGGTGGCTGGCCATGCACTAGACTGCCGCAAACTTGCAGGCATTCCATGTCGCCACCAACCACCCCGCCCTCCCCAACCACTGCGGCCCAACGCCCGCCATTGCGGCTAAGCTGCGTGGTACCGGCTTTTAACGAAGCCAGCAATCTAGAGACATTTTTGCCCGCCCTCTACGCTGCTGTTGCGCCACTGGCGTTGGAGTGCGAAATCGTGCTGGTAAATGACGGCAGCCGTGATGCGACAGATGAAATAGCGCTACGCCTGGCCGGGCATTTGCCGCTGCACTACATTGCGCTTTCTCGTAATTTTGGCAAAGAGGCGGCTATGTCTGCCGGGCTGGATTTTGCGCGCGGCAATGCGGTTCTGCTGATCGATGCCGACTTTCAACACCCACTGGCCTTGGTGCCTGAGATGGTCCATCTGTGGGCTAACGGCTATGACATGGTCTATGGCGTGATCGCCAATCGCGCATCTGAGGGCACCGCCAAGCGCCTCGGCTCACGCCTGTTCTACTACCTGATGAACAAAGACAACGCAGTACAAATCCCCGAGAACGCGGGCGACTTTCGGCTAATGGACCGCAAGGTGGTAGATGTGCTGCGCCAGTTGCCCGAGCGTAATCGCTTTATGAAGGGCTTGTACGCATGGGTAGGCTTTAAAAGCGTGGCTCTGCCCTTTGTGCCCGATGCGCGGCGCAGCGGCCAGTCCACCTTCACCCTGCACCGCTTAGTCAAACTAGCGTTCGAAGGGCTGACGTCGTTTACTACCATTCCGCTCAAGGTGTGGAGCTTTACCGGCTTTTGCATCTCCCTGACCGCCATTTTGTATGGCATCTACATCACCATCGAGACCTTGATTTTTGACAACCCCAATGAAGGCTGGCCCACCTTGGCCGCCAGTTTGATGCTGTTCTCCGGGGTGCAGTTACTGTCGATTGGCATGCTGGGCGAGTACATTGGCCGCATCTACGAAGAAGTCAAACGTCGCCCCTTGTACGTGGTCGCCCGGCATGAGGACCGCAGCCCTGTCGCCGCCCATGGCGATACGCCTGCAGACCCAACCTAGCCACAGCAGTAGACCGCCGTGCCCACGTTCATTCAACCCTTACGCCGCCTGCCGCAAAGCCTGCAGTTCATCGCCGTGGGCGGTGCTGCAGCCGCCACGCATTTGTTAGCGGTAGCGGTGCTGGTGCAAGGCTGGGTGATACCGCCGCTCATAGCCAACGTGTTGGCTTTTCTGCTGGCCTTTGTGGTGAGCTATAACGGCCATGCTGCGCTCACATTTGCAGAGCAGCTAGCGCCTACCAGGCGGGCGCTACCGCGCTATTTCTTCGTAGCATGCTGCTCATTTGCATTGAACGAGCTGCTCTACTACATCGCCCTGAACCAGCTGCATTGGCATTATTTGTGGAGCCTGTTTGCCGTGCTGCTGATCGTAGCGATCATCACCTTTGTAGCCTCCAAGTTTTGGGCATTCACCAAAGGTGCGGGATGAATACAGAACGCCGCATCACCTTGTGCGCAGACGACTTTGCACTACACCCCGCTATAGACGCCGCCGTACAGCAACTGGCAGAACAAGGCCGTCTGTCTGCCACCAGCTGCATGAGCACTGCACCACGCTGGCGCGAAGCCGCACGCGCCCTGCCAGCGCTGCGCAACCGCTTGGCCGTGGGCCTGCACTTCAATCTGACCGAAAACCATGGCGCCCGGCAGAGCATCGGCATAGGCCAAATCATTGCCCAAGCCTATGCCCGGCGCTTGTCGGTAGAGGCATTACGCAGCGCATGGCGCCAGCAGCTGGATGCATTTGAGGATGCGCTGGGCACGCCGCCCGACTATATAGACGGCCACCAGCATGTGCACCAACTACCCCTGGTGCGGGCGGTGATGCTGGATGAGTTGCAAAGCCGCTACGGCGATCGCCAACTCCGCCCGTGGATACGATCCACCACGCCCGCAGGCCCCCTGCGCTGGCAAGTGAAAGCCGCCACCATTGCTTTGCTGGGCGGCTACACACTCACCCGTCAGTTGCGTGCCCGCGCCTGGGCTATGAATACAGGTTTTGCCGGTGTCTATGGTTTTGATGCACCAACACCGGCCGCCTATAACGCCCACATGGCGCAATGGCTAGCCGCCTGCAGCGACGGTAGTTTGCTGATGTGCCACCCCGCCAATGCCGTGGTGACAGGCGATGCGATCGGCCAGCAGCGGCCTGTAGAGCTGGCCTATTTGCAGTCAGCCGCGTTTGGTGATTTGCTGGCGGCACAAGACTGCAGCATTGTGCAAACTGCACAAGCGATTTATCAATAAAAAAGCTGCTAGCGCCTGATTAACGGGCACTAGCAGCTCATATTTTAATAGCATTAACCCAGCTTACATACCGCTAAAGTCAGGTTTACGCTTTTCCAAGAAAGCGTTCATCGCCTCTTTGGCCGCAGGCTGTTGCAGCAAGTCGGCAAACAGCTTGCCTTCTTCGGCAATGCGGGCTTGTACAGCGGGCAGTTGGGCGCTCTTGAGCAATTTTTTGCTGGCCAACAGCGACGCCAGTGGCTTGGCCGCCAGCTTGGCTGCCTGCGCCTGGGCGATGACATTGCACTCAGTCGGCGGCACCACGCGGTTGACCAAACCTACTTCCATCGCTGCTTCAGCCATAAAGGGCTCGCCCAACAGCAACGCCTCGCTGGCGCGTTGGTGCCCCATCAACTGGGGCAGCAAGAGGCTGGATGCGCCCTCGGGGCAAAAGCCTAAATTGACGAATGGCAGCACAAACATGGCGTTGTCACCCGCGTAAACCAGGTCGCAATGCAGCAGCATGGTCGTACCAATGCCTACAGCCGGGCCGCACACCGCCGCCACAATGGGCTTGGGGAAGGCTGCCAGCGCTTGCAAAAACTGAAAAGGCGGCGCGTTCTCATCCGCTTTGGGGCCATTCAGAAAATCACCCAGGTCATTACCTGCGGAGAACACGGTGGCATCACCCTGGATCAGCACCACACGCGCATCAGCACTGGCAGCGGCTTGCTGCAAGATGCTGGCCAGTGCCAGGTACATGGCGCCGGTGATGGAGTTCTTTTTGGCAACACGATTAAAGGTAATGGTGCACACGCCGCCTTCGGCCAGCACCAGGATATCGTCGCAAGGGGATTGGATGGTCATGAAAATCTCTCGTCAAAAACTTGGCGCCGATGCTAACCCAGTCAGCGCTAGGCCATCGCCTATTCCTTGTAATACACCAGCTGGTGACTGGTTGCCAGCAGCTCGCCGCCAGGCGCCCAGATCTGCGCGGTCTGGTCAAAAAAGCCGTCTCTAAAAGCCTGGCCTTGCGCCTGTGCCAGCACAGGTTGGTCACCCACTCGCTGCAGTGCGTCCGCACTGGCGTGGAAGTAGACCGTGAGCGACACCGTGCCAATCGGCACGCGCTTGGCGCGGCGCAGCCAAATGCGTGGGAAGAACACATCGCACAGCGAAATCAGCGCAGGCACATCCAGCGGGCGCGGCGGCTCATCACTCACCCACATGCGTGTAAGGCTCGGGCTGATCGCACCGTTCCAGTCCGTTGGGTAGCTACCGATCAGCGGGCGCACGTTGTAACGATTAAGCCATTCCACACGGAACTCGGCCACATAACGCTCCACCGCACTCGATGGCACCACCTGCGGCATGGCGTGCTCGTCATCCGACCAGGTAGTACGTGCCAGCGCGGTCATCGCAGTGGCCGTGGTGGTGGTGGCCCAATTACCCGCGTCATCTTGCTCGCGCATGGTGATGACCCAGTGCTGGGTGCTGCGGTTGGTGCGCACCGGGATGGCTTCGATCACATAGTCGCGCTCGCCCACAGCGCCTGCGTAATTCACGGTAATCGCCACCAATTCGCCCAAGCGGTCTGGATGCTGCATCACAGCCTGCGCCATTTGCGCTGCGGTGATGCCGCCGTAAGGCCCCACCATGTTCCAGTAATCCTTGCTGGCACGCGTGGCCCACTGGTTCTTTGCAGCAGGTGCCATGGCCATGGCGCGGTCGAACGGGTGCTCGGAAGGTGTATCTAAAGGCTTACTCATTCGGACAGTTTTCGCCAGAAAATTGAAGATGGACTGAAACGCCTTGCACCCACCAGACGTGCGTAGGTCACAAACTGGCAGTTTCATTTTCTGCCATTTCAGCAATGGCTTGTTTCTACCACTGCAGCCGCTTTTACTCAGCCTTCTGTGAGACAGTTTTTCTCAAAATCGAACTTGGCAAAAGGGGCTGCAAACCTCAGATCCGCAGTGAACGCGAAGCGTCACCATCGAAAACAGTAGCAGCGCTACGGCAAGATAACGCAACGAAGCACCCTGCTCTTTATGCCAAGCGCCCTAGACCCGCTCAATAATGCCAGCCGCGCCTTGCCCCATACCCACACACATGGTCACCATGCCGTACTTCAGCTTATTGCGCTGCAGTGCATGTACCACCGTCGCCGCACGGATCGCGCCCGTTGCACCTAACGGATGGCCCAATGCAATCGCACCTCCCATGGGGTTGACTTTGGCTGGGTCCATACCTAGCTGATTGATGACTGCCAGCGACTGTGCGGCAAAGGCCTCGTTCAGCTCGATCCAGTCCATATCCTCAAGCTTGAGGCCCGCGTTGCGCAGCGCCACCGGGATGGCCTCAATCGGGCCAATACCCATGATCTCGGGCGGCACACCACGGCTGGCATAGCTGACAAAGCGTGCTAGCGGCGTCAGGTTAAAGCGCTTGAGTGCGGCTTCACTCACCACGAGGAGTGCACCCGCGCCATCGCTGGTTTGCGAGCTATTGCCTGCCGTGACCGAGCCACGTGCCGCGAAAACCGTTTTCAGCTTGGCCAGCCCTTCAATCGACGTATCCGGGCGCGGGCCTTCGTCCAAATTCACCGTGCGCGATGCGCTTATCGCCTCGCCCCTGGCAATATCTACGCTGCGATCGGTTACGGTGATTGGCGTGATCTCGGCTGCAAAGTCACCAGCCTGCTGCGCTGCCATGGCACGCTGGTGCGATTGCAGCGCAAACGCATCCTGCGCATCGCGGCTCACCTTCCACTGCTGCGCCACTTTCTCGGCCGTCAAGCCCATGCCGTAGGCAATGCCTACATCGCCTTCGCGCTCAAAAATAGATGGCGACAGCGATGGGCTATTGCCCATCATCGGCACCATACTCATGCTCTCTACGCCGGCAGCAATCATCACATCCGCCTCACCGACGCGAATGCGGTCCGCCGCCATTTGCAGCGCCGTCAGGCCCGATGCACAAAAGCGGTTCACGGTAACGCCGCCCACACCCACTGGCAGGCCCGCCAACACGGCACTGATACGCGCCACATTCAATCCCTGCTGCGCCTCGGGGATAGCGCAACCACACACCACATCCTCAATTGCTTGGGGGTCCAGCCCCGGCACTTGAGCGATGACCGCCTTCAACATCGTGGCCAGCAAGTCATCGGGGCGCATATTGCGCAGATAGCCTTTGTGCGATTTACCAATTGGCGTGCGCGTGGCGGCAACGATGTAGGCGTCTTGTACTTGTTTCATGGTTTCTTCCTTCGCCTTACTTAGTTGCGCACGGGCTTGCCGGTATTGAGCATGCCCAAGATTCGCTCTTGGGTTTTTTCCTTCACGATCAAATCGCAGAAGGCTTTGCGCTCCAGCACCATCAGGTACTCCTCGTTCACCAAGGTACCTGCATCCACATCTCCGCCGCACACCACGTTGGCCATGTGTGTGGCAATCAGCATGTCGTGCTCGGTGATGAAGCCACCTTCACGCATATTGACGAGGGTGCTGCGCAAGGTAGCTGCGCCGCTGCGCCCCGCTACAGGGAAAGGTTTGCGCTGCGGTGGGCGCCAGCCGGATTGAGCCATGGCGTTGGCCTGTGCCAGCGCCACAAACAACAGCTCATCCTTGTGCGGCACGATCACGTCCTCCGGCTGCAAATAGCCAAGGGCCTGCGACTCCAGCGCGCTGGTGCCGACCTGTGCCTTGGCAGCGGCGGTAAAGCCATTGGCTAAAAAAGGCAGCAGATCATTGCCAGTGGAGTACTGCGCATGGCGCGCTGCTTGGTAGGCCACGTTGGTCAGGCCGCCAGCACCGGGCACCAGGCCCACGCCCATTTCGACCAAACCGATGTAGCTTTCCATATGCGCCACACGGCGTGCGCAATGCAGCAGCAGCTCGCAACCGCCACCCAGCGCCATGCCGTGCACAGCGCCAATCACCGGCACCTGTGCGTAGCGAATGCTCAGGAAGAGCTGTTGCATCACCTGCTCAATCTGGTCGATGGCCATGGGACCTTGCAGCGCAAAGGCAGGCATCATGGCCTGCAGATCGGCGCCCACGCTGAAAGGCGCATCGCCCGACCAGACAACCATCGCGTCAAAGTCTTTTTCGGCCAGCGCCAGCGCGGCCTGCAGGTCTTCCATCACATCGGGGCTGATCGCGTGCATCTTTGTCTTGATACTGAAGATCAACACCCGTTCGTCCAAGGTCCAGGCGCGGCTGGACTTGCTTTCCGTGATCGTGCGGCCTGCTGTTTTCCAGTCTTGCGCAGGCGCGCTAGCCTCGCCCAGAACACGCTCAGGGAAGATCTGGCGCGCATACACCGGCAGATCTCGGCGCGGCACAAAGCGGTTCTCGGCAGCGCTCCATGAGCCTTGCGGTGTGTGCACGCCGCCAGCATCAGCCACCGGGCCATCAAACACCCAACGCGGCAGCGGCTCACGGCTCAGCGTCTTGCCCGCATCAATGTCCTCTTGCACCATCTTGGCGACAGCCAGCCAGCCGGCCTCCTGCCACAGCTCAAACGGGCCTTGCTGCATGCCAAATCCCCAGCGCATGGCCAGATCCACATCGCGGGCGTTGTCAGCAATGTCTTTCAAATGCACAGCGGCGTAGTGAAAGCTATTGCGCAAGATGGCCCACAGGAACTGGCCTTGCTCTCCCTCGGCATTGCGTAGCAATTGCAAACGCTCGCCAGCCGGCTTTTTCAGCATGCGAGTGTAGACGTCGTTACCCTTTTCGCCCGACGGTACATAAGCATCATTTGACGTATCAAAGCGCTCGATGCCCATCTTGGTTTTGCGATAGAAACCAGCGCCGGTCTTTTGGCCCAGTGCGCCCGCCGCCAACAGTTTTGTCAACACCGCAGGCGTTTGATAGCTGGTGTAGAACGAGTCGGTTTGCTCGGTCAGATTGGTCTGCAGGGTGCGGATCACGTGGTCCAGCGTATCCAGCCCCACCACATCCGCCGTACGGAAAGTACCGGAGCTGGCGCGGCCCAGCTTTTTGCCCGTCAGATCATCAACTACGTCGTAGCTCAGGCCAAAACGATCAGCCTCCGCGATCGTGGACAGCATGCCCGCCACACCGACGCGGTTGGCGACAAAATTGGGAGTGTCTTTGGCTCGGATCACGCCCTTGCCCAAGCTGGTAGTGGCAAAGGTCTCCAGCTGATCGAGCACAGCCGGATCAGTGCTGGCGGTGGTGATCAGCTCCACCAGTTGCATATAGCGGGGCGGGTTGAAAAAGTGAATGCCACAAAAGCGGTGACGCATTTGCTCGGGTAACGCCTCGGACAGAGAGGTGATCGACAAACCCGAAGTGTTGGACGCCAAGATGGCATGAGGCGCCACATGCGCAGCAATCTTGTGGTACAGGTCGCGCTTCCAATCCAGCCGCTCGGCAATCGCCTCGATGACCAGATCGCAGTCTTTCAGCTGCGCCATATCGTCGTCATAGTTGGCGGGCTGAATGAGGTCAGCTTCAGCCGCAACACCCAACGGCGATGGTTTGAGTTTTTTAAGGTTGGCGATAGCCTTGAGAGCGATCCCACTCTTGGGGCCTTCTTTGGCCGGCAGATCAAACAGCACCACCGGCACGCGCACGTTGACGAGGTGGGCCGCAATCTGCGCACCCATCACACCAGCACCCAGCACGGCTACTTTTTTTACCAAAAATCGGGGCATACCATCTCCACTTTTGATAGCTGCTAGCACCCACTATTCGGGCGCTAACAGCCAATTTCATTCAAACACTTAATCAACCCTCGTCCATGTCTGCGTACGGCCGAAAGGGCCTATGGATCCGCGTACACCCAGCTTGCTGCCATCGTCAACAGGCGTGAGTTTGAGGCTATAGGTGCTGCCGTTTTCGGGGTCCAGGATCTTGCCGCCTTCCCACACGGTTTTGCCTTCTGTTTTTTTGGCCCCGCGGATAATCTCTAGCCCCACCAACGGTTGGTCTTTACGGTCATCGGTGCAAGGTTTGCACACAGCTTGCAAGTCAGCGCCCTTGCGAAGCAGCCGCTCGACTTTGCCGCTCAAGACCCCCCCGTTATCGACAATGCGCACCTCGGATTTGGGATCGCCGGTTTTCTCATCAAAGGTGCGCCACAGGCCGACGGGCGATAACTCGGCCGCTAACGCGGGAAGCGCCACAGCCAAACCGCCCACCAGCGCCAGCACAGATTGCATCTTGGTACGCATCGCAGCCTCCTTGTCGTAGCAGCCCACCTCAGGCCAGTGCCGCGTCCGTATTCATCAGCAACTTGGCACCGCTGCGCATGGTGCGCACGCGCATACCAGCCTCAGGGAACAGACGCGCAAAATAAAAGCGCGCAGTCTGCAGCTTGCCTTCGTAGAACTGTTTGTCGGCAACATCGCCATCCGCCAGTTTGCGCAGCGCAGTTTGCGACATACGCGCCCACCAGTAACCCATCACCAAGTGACCCATGATGTGCAAGTAATCAACTGCAGCAGCACCTACTTCATCCGGGTTTTGCAACGATTTAAGACCCAACTCGGTGGTGATGTTCGTCATCTGCCCGGCCAGTTGCGCTAGTGGGTTGATGAAATCAGCCATGCGTTCGTTCACCCCCTCCTCCTCGATCAAGCCTTGCACCAACTTGCCCAGCGCTTTGAGCGCTGCGCCCTGGTCGCCAAGCACCTTACGCCCCAGCAGATCGAGAGCCTGTATGCCATTGGTGCCTTCATAGATCATGTTGATGCGCGCATCGCGTACAAACTGTTCCATGCCGGTTTCGTGGATGTAGCCATGGCCACCAAATACCTGCTGGCACAGCACCGTTACATCAAAACCCTTGTCAGTCAAAAAGGCTTTGAGGATGGGCGTGAGCAGCGCCACCTGCGTAGCATTCGCTTTGCGCACGGACTCGTCAGGGTGGTTTAGCTCCTCATCCACCAGCGCGCTGGTGGCAACCATCATCGCCCGGCCTCCTTCGCTATAGGCCTTGGCGGTGAGCAGCATACGGCGCACGTCAGCGTGCACGATGATCGGGTCAGCCGGCAAATCCTTGAACTTGGTGCCCGACAGGCTACGCATTTGCAAGCGATCTTTGGCGTAAGCAAGCGCGTTCTCATACGCCACGCCCATCAAGCCAAGCGACTGGTTGGCTACACCTAAGCGGGCAGCGTTCATCATCACAAACATCGCCTGCAAGCCCTTGTTGGGCTGGCCCACCAAGGTACCGATGGCGCCATCCATACTAATTTGTGCCGTGGCATTGCCATGGATGCCCATCTTGTGCTCTAGCCCGGTGCAGAAGATGGGGTTGCGCGCGCCCAGCGATCCGTCTGACTTGACCAAAATCTTGGGCACCAAGAACAGACTGATACCTTTGCTTCCCTTGGGAGCATCTGGCAGGCGCGCAAGCACCAGGTGCACGATGTTTTCCGTCATATCCTGCTCACCCGCACTGATGAAGATCTTATTGCCGGTGATCTTGTAAGAGCCGTCACCCACGGGTTCCGCCTTGGTGCGCAGCATGCCCAAATCGGTGCCGCAATGCGGCTCGGTCAGGCACATGGTGCCAGTCCATTCACCGCTGGTGAGCTTGGGTAGGTAGAGCTTTTTTTGCTCGTCCGAGCCATGCACATGCAGGGCCTCATACGCGCCGTGCGACAGGCCAGGGTACATGGCCCAAGCTTGGTTGGCACTGTTCAACATTTCGTACAAACACTGATTCAGCACAAAGGGCAAACCTTGGCCGCCATAAGCGGTGTCACACGACAGCGCCGCCCAGCCGCCTTCTACATACTTGGCATAAGCATCTTTAAAGCCCGCTGGCGTTTTGACGCTGGAATCCGCCACGTTGTGCGTACACCCCTCGCTGTCACCCGGCAAGTTCAGCGGCTGAATAACCTCTGACGCGAACTTACCCGCTTCTTCCAAAATCGCATCCATGGTGCCTGCATCGATCTCAGCATAGGCTGGCAGCTGGGCAAAGCGAGTTGGTAAATCCAGCACTTCTTGCATGAGGAACTGCATGTCGCGCAGCGGTGGGGTGTACTGAGGCATGGAACGTCCTTTGGAGAATTACGAAGTCAAAGCGGAGGCGGATTTATCAAGTGGCAGCGCCTGCAGCAACGGCTCAATGGCAGATGCAACCAAGGCTGCACAGCGCTTGCGGTTTGCCGCATAGCGCAGCACCACACTTTGAAGTGCATGTGCGGCATGTTGCAAGGCATGGGGGCCATGCAGAAAACGGGTCTCATAGTGCAGCGACAAGATAATGCCGTGCAGCTCAAACAGCACCTGATCAGGCGCTACATCGGCCACCAGTTGGCCCTCATCCTGTGACTGGACAATTGCGCGGCGCATGGCATCCATCCAGATGCTGACAGACAAAGCCAGCGCATCACGCACATCTCCGGGGCGGTCGTCAAACTCCACTGCACCGCTGATGTAGAGGCTGCCATACAGGCGGCTGGCATCATTAGGCTGGGCGGTGCTGCCCATCCAGCCGGCCACCATCTGCAGCAAGCGCGCCAGACCGCGCTCGGCATGCAAGGCTGGGACAAAAATTTCGCGCTCAAAGCGCTCGTGGTATTCGCGTACCACGGAACATTGCAGCTCTTCACGCGAGCCAAAATGGGCAAATACGCCCGACTTGCTCATGCCCATGGCCAGCGCTACCATGCCTAGCGACAGGCCATCCAGCCCCTCTTGTGCCGCCAGCGACAAGGCAGTGTCAATAATGGCAGCCCGTGTTTGTGCGCCTTTGGCGAGCTTGGCCACATCAACAGATGCGCCGGTATTGGGAGATAGATTTTTGGACATAAATCAAAAATAGCACGATCGTTCTTTTTTGATTTTTGCACAAACTTGGAGTGCTGCCAACGCCTGATTTGAAAAGCAAGGGTAAACGACAGCAATGATGGCGCATCTCGGTACATGCCCGCAGTACCGGTTTAGGCAATAAAAAAGCTGCTAATGCCCGATAGACGAGCGTTAGCAGCGATCTGTTGAGGACTAACCGCCTGTTGCAGGCGCCCCACTCATTAATGAGCCATCAACCCCAGGCAAGCATCCAGTTGCTCTGTAGGTAACTTGCGGAAGTCAGAGCGACCAAAGCGCTGCAGACGGCCAATCAAAAAGGACATCAGCACGCTAGAGCGCACATTCACATCCACCGTTGGCGTGGTCGAAACATCAGCACCAGGAATCGTGCGCAGGCACTGACGCAGCGTGGTCTCAATGCGCTCAAAAAACTGCTGCATACGCTGCTGCAGGCGGGGGTGCTCAGACTGCAGGGCGTCGCCCATCATCACACGTACCATACCGGGGTTGCGCTCACCAAACTGCAGCACCATGGTGACAATGCGGTGCGCTTGAGCAATACCTTGTTCTACGGTTTTGGCTGGGTCCGGCACATCGCGGCCGGTGATTTGCACAGCCAAGGTGAAAACCGATTGCTCGATAAAATCAATCAGCCCTTCATACATTTGCGCCTTGCTGGCAAAGTGGCGGTACAGCGCCGCTTCACTGATCGACATTTGCGCGGCCAGCGCGGCCGTAGTGATGCGATCGGCACCAGGCTGCTCGAGCATGGCAGCCAAGGTCTGCAGAATCTGGACTCTGCGCTCTCCGGGTTTTGGGCGTTTACGGGTAGGTGCCGGCACAGCGGCTTCTACCGGCGCATCAACAACATCGGCGGCGAATGAAGATTCTTGATCAGACATGCGTGGAGTAAAGGCTTGTGCCTGGCGGAGTCTCCCAACCTCGCCAGACATCTTTATAAAAAGTAATGCAGTATGCCTGTAAATCCGAGGTTCCGGCTTATAGGCTTTGTAACATCTTACTGCAAAAATTCTGCAGAAAAATGATCGAAATCATGTGCATATCTCGATATACACATCAATTAGACCATCAGATACATCAATAACTGCGAATCATCGTCCCGTATGCGGTATCGGTCAGTATCTCCAGCAACATCGCATGCGGCACACGTCCGTCCACAATATGCACGGCGTTCACGCCACTCTTGGCCGCATCAATAGCACCAGCAAGCTTGGGCAGCATCCCGCCCGAGATGGTGCCATCGGCAATCAGGTCATCAATTTGGCGCGAAGTCAGCTCGGTCAACAGCTGGCCCTGCTTGTCAAGTACGCCAGGAATATTGGTGAGTAGCATCAGCTTTTCAGCCTGTAGCACGGTCGCCAGCTTGCTGGCGACTACATCGGCGTTGATGTTGTAGCTCTCGTTGTTCTCGCCAAAGCCAATGGGACTCACGACAGGGATAAAGGCGTCGTCTTGCAACGCCTTCACCACGCTTGGGTCGATCGACAGAATGTCGCCCACCTGACCTACATCATGTTCCACCGATGGATCTTTATTGTCTTTGAGCTTGAGCTTTTGCGCGCGGATCAAACCTCCATCACGCCCTGTCAGACCCACGGCCTTGCCGCCCGCTTGGTTGATCAAGCCGACGATATCTTGCTGCACCTCACCAGCCAGCACCCACTCCACCACTTCCATGGTTTCGGAGTCAGTTACGCGCATTCCTTGTACAAACTTACCTTCTTTGCCTAGGCGCTTGAGTGCATTTTCAATCTGCGGGCCACCGCCGTGCACCACCACTGGGTTGATCCCCACCAACTTGAGCAGCACTACGTCTTCAGCAAAATCGGCTTGCAATTCCGGGTCGGTCATGGCATTTCCGCCGTACTTGATCACCATGGTCTTGCCATGGAACTTGCGGATATAAGGCAGCGCCTGCGCCAGGATTTCAGCCTTGTCACGCGGAGCAATCGTAGGGGAAGTGGTCATGGTGTAACGCCTTTGGCCTAAAAATCGTGCAGCGGCAATTGTGCCTCAAAGTGGGGGCTGCCAAGGACTACGCCACAGCCGCTTTGAATCAGTGTGACTCTACCCGCGAACGTCAGAACCAGTGATCGTGCAGCGCCTTCACAATCCGCTCCGCGGCATGACCATCGCCGTAAGGCGATAGGCCGCGCGCCATGTCTTGGTAAGCCTGTTCATCGTCCAGCAAACGCTGTGCCTCTTGCACTATGCGCTCATAGCTTGCCCCCACCAGCCGTACCACACCTGCAGCAACGGCCTCTGGGCGTTCAGTCTCATCACGCAGTACCAACACCGGTTTACCTAGTGCAGGCGCCTCTTCCTGTACGCCGCCTGAATCCGTCAGGATCAGCGTTGCACGCTTCATTGCGGCCACAAATGGAGCGTAATCCAACGGCTCGCACAAGATGAAATTGGGAATTTGACCCAAATACTCGTGCGCCACATCCTTCACATTCGGGTTAGGGTGCACCGGATAGAGAAACTGGATCTGCGGGTTCTTCTGCGCCAAGGTCTGCAAGGCACGGCAAATCTGGCGAAAAGGCTCACCAAAATTTTCACGACGATGCGATGTCACCAGCACCAAGCGCTTATTCGCATCGATCTCGACACCAAGCTCCAGCGGCCTCTTAGCAGTTTCCAAAAGCGCATCAATCACGGTATTGCCAGTCACCACAATATGGTTATCGGCAATACCTTCTTTGAGCAAATTTTGGCGCGAACCTTCGGTAGGCGCAAAGTGCCAGCGCGCCAGCTTCCCTGCAATAACGCGGTTCGCCTCTTCAGGGAAGGGGTTCTGCATATCCCAGGTACGCAGACCAGCCTCTACATGTCCGACCGGAATCCGGTGGTAAAAACACGCCATCGCCGCGGCCATCACCGTGGTGGTGTCTCCTTGCACCAATACTACATCCGGTTTTTCGGTACTCAGCACCTCATCCATCTCCAGCAGCAAGCGCGCCGTCAATGCGGTTAGCGCTTGATTGGGTCGCATGATGTTGAGGTCAATATCTGGTTGAATTCCAAAGAAAGCCAACACCTGATCAAGCATCTGCCGATGTTGTGCTGTAGCCAGCACACGCACCTCGGCCCAGGCTTGCGCCTTCAACGCCAGAATGACAGGCGCCATTTTGATGGCCTCTGGCCGGGTACCTACGACACACAAAATTCGTTTCTTCATGGAACTCCTGCAAACTGCCGATGCCTCTATCAATTACGATCAATTATTCAAAAAATAGTTAATACCTATTTATTTCGAATTGCTAATTATAGATAACGCGATCGCAGGCAGATACTCCTATGTGTCATCAGGAATTTTTAGCGTATCCAGCCAGGTAACTTAAAGCGTACGATCACCAGGTACGCCACTACGTACGAGACGCAGAACAGCGCACAAAAAGCAATCAGCACATAGGTATTACGCCAAAACAAAACAGCGGGTACTACCGTCAACAGGGTAAAAGCCCACAGATAAGGTGCCGTGCGATTATTACGGCGCAACATGCGACGAGCGGCATTCTCATCCAGCACGCTGCGCACTATGCGACGGTAGATCAGCTGGTGCAGGTGCAAGGCATCAGCCATTCCAGGAGAATCGCCTCGCGCCAGCTTTCGGTAGATAGAAAACATCGTCTCCCACACAGGGTAGATCAGCAGCAGCATAGGGAACCACGGCGACACAATGGGATGGCGTTGCACCAGAGTAATACTGCAAAACGCGATCACAATCCCCCAGACATAGGCGCCGCCGTCACCTGCAAACAGCTGCCCCATGGGGTAGTTCCAGAACATAAAACCCAAAGTCGCAGAGGCTGTGATGACCAAGATAGCCGCCAGCTCACGGTCGCCCAACTGCAAGGCAACATGGGTAAGTGCTGCACAAATAATCAAAGCAACCATACCGGCCAAGCCGTTATAGCCATCAATAATATTGAAGGCGTGCGGTAGGCCTGCAATAGCCAGCACCGCCAAGGCCATACCCAACCATGGGGCTGAACTGAGCAAGCTATCCAGCCATGGCAAACCAAGGCGCGGCACCGTCATCCCCAACAAATAAACGGCCAGCAGACCCGTAATAAGAGTCAACACGAAACGGTAGCGCACAGTCATGCGCTGGGTCATGTCTTCGGCAATACCTCCCGCTACAGCAGGCATCATTGCTATAAAAAAGTACATAACCCACGTATTCCAATGCAGCGCATTGCCGTAGTAGCCCCACCAATACTGCACGCCTGCCACGCCAACGGTGAGCAGCATACTGACCACCATAGCCAAGCCACCCAGACGCGGGATATTGCCCATGTGGAAGCGCTGCGGCATGTCTGTGCCGTAACGTTTGGCATGGCCTCGCATGCGACGCACGATAAAGCCTGCGCCAATAAGAGCAAAGAAAAAAGCTACGACGGCCAAAAAAATCATCAGTCAGATTTCAAAAGAGAGGCTGCGGGCAATCGACGCAGCAAAGCGCGCGAGCGCCAAAAAACCCCAGATGTCCACAAGCGCAAAAGGCTGCGAATATGCCACAAAGCATGACGAAGTCTGCGATGACTGGCGCGCTGCCCTGCATGCACGACCACTGCCGTGGATCGCGCAAGCATCCACCCTGCAAGCCGCAAACGCAAACAAAAATCTACATCTTCGCCATACATGAAGTAAGAGGGATCAAGCCCTCCCACACTCCGCCATGTGGTGTTCGGCAATAGCCACATAGCTCCATTTACCCATTCAGCCCGTGTTTCTTTTCTACCCATCGTGTACCGTCGTAATAACGACCACGGAGTAGGCACCTCACGCTCACTATCCTGAACTCTGCCCGCCTCATCGATCTGCGTAGGATATGCCAAGCCGACGCCAGCTTGCTGCACCGTTAAAACCAAGGCAGAAAACAAGCCGTCGTCGCACAACTGAACATCGGGATTGATGATGCACACATATGCTTCAGGTGCATCTTTCAAGGCATCGTTGTGATTTACAGAAAAACCTTGCGGCACCTTGTTATGGCGCACTTGCAACAGAAAAGGCCAGCCACCCAAGGGTGGAACTGGCTCAGGCTCAGGATAGTTTAGCGTCAGCACTACACGAGCCACCCCTTGATTACCCAACTTTGCCAACGCATACAACAGGCGCTGCACCATCTCACCATGCCCGTGACTAACGACAGAAAGCACAATCGGCAGGGATAAGGAATTAGTTAGAAGCATGGGCATCCATTATCTCGGATACAGGTGCGCCGGCCATGTAACGCCACGAGTACGCTTGCACCACCTCAATAAAGGCGCAGGGCCAGCAACACCCGCAAGATCACGGAGTCGATTGCACTCATACGCCAATAGAAATTTTGTGCTGCTACCAACAATGCTGAGCGCCATCGCACACGTGAGCCTAATAGCATCTGGAGTTCGGTACGCTGACGATGGGTCAATTGATCGCCATGTAATCGCTCGAATTCTGCCAATTGGTCCAACCACCCTGGCCCCGCTTGTCGCAGACGACGAACAAAGCGCAATACGCGTGCCCACTGCCCCCGCAACCCTTTTTTCTCCATGCCAATGGTGTTACGGCCATGCTGGCGATAGAGGATATGGCTTTGCGCATCAAAAACCACCTGACCAAAAGCCGACACAACCAAATAGGCCCACCAATCATGCGCCAAACAGTACCGCGGCCGAGCAACAAGCAGTAAGTGCCGCGACGCTGCATTTAACGCAACCGTGCAACCAGTAGCAATGTTTTGCACCAAGGCGTTGCCCCAGCCTATTTTTTCACCCGGGTAGTTAGGCGATGGCCCGATGGATTCCAACCCCGCATCAACATACTCGGTACGGGAACAGTAGAGCGCAGGACCAACAACCTCCGTCAGCGCCGTTACTGCGCAAGCCACTTTATCCGAGAGCCACACATCATCTTGGTCACAGAAAAAGTAGAAACCATAGCCCCCGCCAGCCACCTGCAACAACTCGTAAAAGCTACCAACAAAGCCTAGGTTCGAGCCCTCCAGCACACGAATTGAAGGGCTCAAGTCCGAATACCGGCGAAGAATTGCCAAAGTTGCATCGGTAGAGCCATCGTCACGCACCCAAATGTCACAATGCGCATAAGTCTGCACCAGCAAAGAATCCAGCTGCTCAGACAGAAAACGCTCGCCGTTGAACGTAGACAATAGAATTGCCACTCGATTTTGCTTGTCAGTCATTCATCCCCACCTGCCTTTGCAGGCTTGTTTTGGCAAAGCCGCTACCAACTCCATACCCATGACCCGCGAACACCACGTCTACACCCGCCTTATTGATCAACAAGAACGAAGCTCGCTCTCCGTACTGGCGGACAAGATCAAACCGGGCTCGCGCGTGCTGGATCTAGGTTGCGGCCCTGGCGTACTGGGCGCACACCTGTTCCAACAAAAGGGCTGCACGGTTGACGGTGTGACCTTCAGCGCCGATGAAGCAGCGCTGGCCAGCCCGTATTATCGCGATGTAGCAGTAGCAGATCTCGAACATTTAAACTTGGCAGAAGCTTTTGCGCTACGCCAATACGACGCCATTGTCTGCGCTGATGTTCTGGAGCACTTGCGACAGCCTGAAAAGCTGCTTGCCGATTGCAAAGACCTCATTGCTGAAGACGGCCAAATACTCATATCCATTCCCAATGCAGGTTATTGCGGGTTGGTGATGGAGTTGATGCAAGGCGAGCTTCGCTATCGCCAAGAAGGCTTGCTAGACAAAACGCACCTACGTTTTTTCACACGCCAGTCGCTTATCCGCTTACTCACCAGTGAACAGTGGAGTGTCGAAGCTCTAGAAACCATCGACCGCCCTTTAGATGAGTCAGAGTTTGCCAATACAACAGCCGATAGCCTTCCCCCGTCTGTATCCGCTTACCTGCTGGCCCAGCCCGATGCCTTAGCCTACCAGTTTATTTGCACTGTACGCCCAGCAAGCGATCCGGCGGCCCTCCAAGCCAACGCCCTGCTGGCCATCAATCACAGGACTGCGCCTGCCCAAGCAAGCTTTACCACCAACCTGTATTGGGCAGATGCTGATCAATTCAGCGAAGACTGCAAGCTTATCGAAAAGGGCGATATTGGTAATACCTGCCAGCAGATTCGCTTTACGCTGCCATTCTTTGATAAAGCCACCCCCTCGCTGCGCTGGGACCCTGCAGATCGTCCAGGCTATCTCCATATCCATGACATTCAACTATTTGATGCATCGGGCGCCCTATGCTGGCGATGGGCAGGGCAGACCAAGCAGCCGCTGCAACTAGCACCGCATAGCGAAATCGTGTGGCAACCTGCCCCAGCAAGTGCGCCAGGCTCTGCGCTCGCCTTATTAACAGGCAACGACCCTTATCTACGGCTCCCAATTCCAACTGAAACCTTGCATCAATGTATGCAACGTGAAGGCGCCATTCTTGAAGTCACGCTGGGATGGCCGATGTCGGCAGACTATGCAGCCTTGGCAGAAGGCGCGCAGCAGTTACAGAATCGCGTCAGCCATGCTGATGCCGAAGTGATTCGCGCGCAACACGCCGAAGGCCGTGCCTATGAACACCTACGAGAGTTGCAAGGGCATCTGCAAGAGCAGCGCCAGAACCTGGAAGCAAGCATTGAACAACAACAAGAACATATCAATGCCCAGCAAACCCATATTGGCAATCTGCAAAATCACCTCCACAACATCGAGAGCTCAGATGCCTACCGGATCGGACAAAGGCTGACGCACGCCAAAGCAAGATTACGCGGCAAAACTCCGCCGCCGGCAGCCGTAGTATCCATCCCCGCAGCGGAGGCTGCTGCGCCAGCGACGACCGAAGTCACCCGCACAGTGAGTGAAACAGAAACAGCGGATCTGAACCCAGGCCTTGGTATTGGAGCAGCCCTGGACACGGCGCAACAACACGACCCACGCCCGCGTGCAATCGCCGCCGCAATGCCTGCAGCCGCCGTAGACATCATCATTCCCGTATATCGCGGTCTGGAAGATACGCGGCGCTGTATCCATTCTGTATTGCACGCCGCAACGCAAACCAATTGCCAACTGGTGGTGATCAACGATGCAAGCCCCGAACCTGCACTTACTGCATGGCTACGAGAGCTAGCCAGCGCGGACGACCGCGTTTCGCTTCTGGAGAACGAGGAGAACCTTGGTTTTGTCGCCACCGTCAATCGCGGTATGTCACTCAATCCCGGGCATGACGTGGTGCTGCTCAATAGCGATACCGAGGTCTCCCATGAATGGCTGGATCGCCTGAGAGCCGCCGCCTACAGCACTGCAGAAGTTGGCAGCGCCACCCCGCTCTCGAATAATGCGACCATTTGCAGCTATCCGCGCTTTTGTCAAAACAATACGCTGCCAGCAGATGCCAGCCTGATCCAGCTGAACCACCTCAGCGCCAGCGCGAATGCCGGTCAAACCGTCGATATCCCTACCGGTGTTGGCTTTTGCATGTATATCCGCCGTGACTGCCTAGATCAAACAGGCCTATTCGATGTTGAGCATTTCGGCAAAGGCTATGGCGAAGAGAATGATTTCTGCATGCGCGCCCATGATCTGGGCTGGCGCCATGTGCTGGCGCTCGACACCTTTGTGCTGCACACCGGCGGCGTAAGCTTTGGCACAAGCAAAACACCGCGTGAACAAGCTGCCTATCAAACCCTGCAACAACTGCACCCTGAGTACGACTCGCTGGTGCAGGCCCACCTGGCGGCCAACCCAGCGCAGGCCGCTCGCAATGCCATTGATAAAGCCCGAATACGCCAACATGCACTGCCACGCATTTTGATGGTGCTGCACAACGCAGGAGGCGGCACGCTCAGACACGTTCACGAACTAGCCAACAGCCTTAAACACCAGGCAGTCACTCTTGCACTGACCCCGCTAGAGGACAACTTCATTCGTCTACAGTGGTTTGACCCAGCCGAGGGCTATGACGAGAAGTTCCACTGGCCCACGCAGTCTCAAGAAGTCGTCACCCTACTGCGAGGCTTGGGAGTACGCCATGTGCACTTCCACCATCTGATGGGCCTTAATCTGGAGATCATGCGCTTGCCGCAATTGCTCGGGGTGGATTACGACTTCACGGCCCACGACTACTACGCCATCTGCCCTCAGATCAACCTGATGATGCCGACCCATAACGCCCGTTATGCTGCATTAGGTATCGCCCAATGCCCTCAGTGCTCCGGCGATCAACCGGCGCCGACTGGCGAGTACATCGAAGCCTGGCGCATGCGCCACCGCCTTTTCCTGAACCAAGCAAGGTATGTGCTTGCGCCCAGCCGGGATACCGCAACCCGCATGCTGGAGTACTTCCCGGATGCCAATGTCCGATTTGTAACCCACCACGACATTGCAGATGCTGCTGCGCTACCACAGCCCAAAAATCTAGCACTACCAGCACATGCGAACCTGCGCGTCTTTATTCTAGGCGGCGTGAGCTTGGCCAAAGGCGGAGATGTGATGGAGGCCGTAGCACTGGCCGCTGCGCGCAACAATGCACCTATTGAGTTCCACCTCATGGGTTACCCGCACCGCCGAATGCGCACCCAGCCCCAAGCCAGCCTCACCATCCACGGTCCCTACGACGATGCCGACTTGCCCGCTTTGCTGAAGCGCCTGCAACCTGATGTCATTTGGTTCCCCGCTCTGTGGCCCGAAACGTACAGCTACACGCTAAGCGCGTGCCTGCAAGCAGGCATACCTGTAATCGCGCCAAATATTGGCGCTTTTCCCGAGCGCCTGGCGGAACGCCCGTGGACGTGGTTAGAACCTTGGAGCACGACGGTCGACGAATGGCTAACCCTGCTACAGGGCATTCGCCAGCGCCATTTTGTAGAAGGTGTTCCGCCCGTACCAGCACCGCTCGCCCCCGCACAGCTCACCAACTCGCGACTACAGCCCTGGAGCTATGAGCTCGATTACCTGAGCGGCTTGAGCCATTGATTAGTTTGAATAAAATCTGCCTCCAGCGCCCGTTAGTAGGACGCTAAAAGCTATAAATTTAAGAGCATTCATCGTGTCCTCCTCTCTCAGCACCTTGCGCAGACTTCCCCACAAGCTGCGCCAGCTAGCCCGCAGCATTTATCTGCTGGCATCCGACCCTCGCCAGTTTGGAGGCAATACGCACAAATTGTGGCGCGCTTGGCGCGCTGGCGGAACCCAAATGCTCAAGCGCCAGTTGCTATCGATTGGCCATCCCGACGCCCCCACGCCACCGGTTGCTCCAACAGATGCCTGGCAAGATTACCAGCAGCGCTTGCAGACTGAGGTACTACCTGTACTACGTGAAGAAATAGCAGCTCTACACCAACCAGTCACCATTTCGATCCTGGTGCCGACCTACAACACGCCAGCAGACATGTTGACCGCCATGATCGAGTCGGTGCGCGCACAAATCTACCCACACTGGGAGTTGTGCATTGCCGATGATGCGTCACCTCAGCCGCAGGTGCGCCAAATGCTACAAACGTTCGCCGCACAGGACAGCCGCATCAAGCTACACCTCAGCGAGCGCAATCAAGGCGTCTCTCACACCACCAACCAAGCGTTGGCCATGGCGACATCGCCCTTTGTCGTCTTGCTGGACCACGATGACTTGCTGCAACCCCAGGCAATCTACCGCGTTGCACAATGCATCTTGGCAGATGACCCTGACATGCTGTATTCCGATGAGGTACTAGTCAGCCCCGACGGTAGCCAAGTGCTGCAGTACTTTCACCGCCCCGCTTTCTCGCCCGAGTACCTGCGTAGCCACCCCTATATCGTTCACTTGGTGGGCTTTCGAACCTCCCTGCTACGTGAACTAGGTGGCTTTGACGAAGCACTGAACATCTCCCAAGACTATGACTTGATTTTGCGGGTCAGTGAACGCGCAAGCCGAATCGCCCATATCCCGGAAATCCTGTACCAGTGGCGCACCCATACGGGCTCGGCTGGTCACGAGAAAATGGCACAAGTCATGGAGACATCTACTGCGGTACTACAGCGGCACCTCGATAGAACTGGGCAAGCCGCCACCTCCGGCCCTGGCGCATCGTTCAATTTTTTCCAAACCCAGCACCGCATTGCTGATGGCCAGCGCGTTGCCATCATTATTCCCACCAAGAACTACGGCCACTTGGTGCGCCAATGCGTAGAGAGCATTCAAGCAACCGTACGGCATGCCGCGTACGATTTGATCGTCATCGACCATGACTCTACCGAGCAGGCTAGCCTCGACTATTTTGCGCAGTTGGCACAAGACGGCACCGCAACCGTCATGCGCTACCAAGGGCCGTTCAACTTCTCGGCTATCAATAACTGGGCCGTACGCCAGCTAACGCAAAACTACTCCCACTATCTTTTTTGCAACAACGATATTGAAGCCCTGCACGAGGGTTGGCTGGAGCAAATGCTTGCGCAGTGCCAAGATGAAAGCGTTGGCATGGTAGGTGCCCAATTGCTGTACCCAGATAAAACCTCTATCCAGCACGCTGGTGTATGCGTCGGAGCATTTGGCATTGCCGAGCATTACGGCAAGTTCCTCAAGCTACCACCAGACCGGGTCGACATCGCATTTATGGGGCGCTTGGTATGCACGCATGAGGTGTCAGCTGTCACGGCTGCATGTCTACTAATCCGCAAAGATGCTTTCGACGCCATTGATGGTTACGACGAAAAACTGGCTGTCGGTTTTGGCGACGTGGATCTGTGTCTGCGAACCTTGCAGTTGGGCTGGCGAGTACTGTACTGCCCGCAAGCCACGTTGATTCACCATGAGTCTATTACCCGCGGCAAAGCCGAAGGCTACGACCCACACCCCGAAGACTCTGCGCTGTTCGCCAGCCGCTGGCGTACATTTTTAGACGAAGGCGACCCCTATCATCACCCTGCATTTGAGGTCCGGCATACCGCCTGGTTGGTGCACACACCGATGCATTGCGAGGCATCCATTGGTCGCCGCCTCTTCACCCGCAGTGGTCTTGGATTAAGAATGCAGAGATTAAGCTGCAGTAGCAGTACATCCAAAGCACCTAATGCAGCAACCCAAGACTAAATAATTTGCCAGCAACGTTGAGAAGCCACAAAAAAACTGGGCTCCTCAACGCCGCTACCGGACAGCTAGACCGCTCTTTGCAGCAGAAGAAAAATCTCGTTATTAGTCAAAAGATCACGCGGATAGCGCTGCAGCAGTACTTCCGGAATTGCCACTGGCTCATAGTGCCGCCGCTCTTGACGTGCTACCGAGAAGCCAGCTTGGCCTGCGATCTCCACCAACTCATCGGCGGTCAAGCGGTTCAGCTCCTGGTACTCTTGGAACACAAAGCGTTTGTAGCCATCTGCACCAAAATCAGCAAAACCAAAATCGACTTCATCAGGGCTCAACTCTCCGTCAAAGGCTTCGATCACTTTCCACAAAGCATCTTCGTCGACGAGCAAATGGTGCCACGCCAAGTCATCGTAGCGGCGCAAGTGTGAGCCATAGGCGGAGTGAAACAGCGGCTCTATCTGCAAAAAGAAGTAGCCACCAGGCTTTAAACAGGCGTACAGATCAGACAAGATGGGCAGTAGTTGATCTCGCCGCACATGCTCAAACGTAGACCAGCTCATGATGCCGTCATAGCTTGGTGCTTGGCCGGCTAGTGGCTGCGCTGGCTCAATGGTTTGAAAACTCAGTGCAGCAGGCATGCGCTGCATACCCAATTGTTCACTTGCGATACGCGGTAGCTTGCTGTACTCCTGCCGCACATCAATGCCATGAATGGCTTGCGCGCCATGGCGCAGCACCAGCGCTAGGTCAGTAATTCCATCACCACAACCGAACTGCAGCAAGCGCGCCTTGTCCAAGTCAACCACACTGCCCAGCCACTGATTGACAACGTCTGCGGCATAGTGAAAGTGGGCGCGGAACCACTCATCCGAGATAAGGCCATCATCGTAAGCAGGCAGCAAGCCCAGTTGTTTTTCCCTCAACTGCGCCATGCGCCGCATCAAGTAACCGCGGCTCATGCTTTTCTGCGCAGCACGTACACATCCTGGTGGTTCCAGAACTGCACGGGAGCGAAATATTCAAGTTGATCGATACCCACCGTTTCGGCGATACGCGCACGAACAAATGCTTCCGTGGTAAACGCCGTGCCATATTCGTTCGGGTCAATAGCATGCGATTCACTAGACGGCGCAAAGAAAAAGCCCTCCTCATCCAGAGGAACATGATGAAAGTTAGCAGCTTTGATACCGTGAGTGCTGATCACTAAAATACCCCCCGGCTCTACCGTTTCATACAGCGCCTGCAGCCAACGTGCCCAAGTATGGCGTGGCAAATGACTAAAAAGGGAAAGCACAAACACCACGCTGTACTTGCGCGGAACGGCTAATTGCTCAGGGACGCTTGCAGACAAGAAGCCCTGCACCCCGAAAGTCTTGGTGGCAAAGTCCACCGCATCGCCCACCACATCGGAGACGGTAACCTTATCCGTGCCAAGTAGTTTGACCAAATGCCGCGTAAAGCGACCGTGACCGCTGGCAAACTCCAGAAAGTGCTGTGTTTGCACCAGAGGCTGCCCCACTCGCTCCATCACAGCCATCAACTCCGCCAAGGTGCGCCAGCCATCTGCAAAGTAATCACGCAGTGGATTGATGCTGCTGGGGTGGCCTGCAAAGAAGCCAAAGATGTCATCTGCCGCTGAAACCGTGCAATCCAAACCAGTGATATTGCGAAATGATCCATTCAGATCGTATTGCTCAATCAGCGCATGGGCTGCCAGCATGGTGTCTTTTTCAGCGCGCGCACGCAGCAGCAACGGAGATGCAGCAACAGGGTCACCTGCAGCCAGCAGTTGTTGTGCTTGCGCCAAGCATTGTTGGCCAGCACTTGGAGTGGGCGTTTTTGTATCTGTCATAACTATTGTTTTTATAGCAATCTATGCAATATAGACGGGCGCTAGCAAGCCTATTCCAATCTTTAACTCCATTGATGCGGTAATCGCACCAGCCCTGGCAACGGCTTCGGATAGATAAATCGAAACACTGCATACTGGAACCACTGGTCATACACTGCCAAGCCCGAGCCATCGAACAAGAAAGCGCTGACCACATAGTCACCGCTATGCAGAGGTAAATCCGGGAAGGTAAGCACCGATTGCCATGCTCCATCAGGCAGCAATGTTGGCACCGCGTCGTCTTCATGGGTAGCCAAACAAGCGATGCCTACGCCTTTGTTCTGCTCAATCATAAAGCCGATATTCGGCCTCTCATCACCATTCCCGCGTGCACGAATAGTCACCGTTAAATCACGCCCTTGCAATACAGGCGGAGAATCGCCACTCAATGGGGAAATTTCAACGGACAGCAGGCAGGCGCTTCCCATATCCTGCGCTTTAGGTGCATTGGGACGCTGCACGACATAGGGCGCCGCAAACTCATCCAAGTCCGCGCTATCGGGTTCCGTCGCCAGTACGTTCTCTGACTGAGTTGCGACGAGCTTCGGCTCCAATGCATTTGCGGCATCCAAACCCAAACTCTCGACGTCCTCCCCCCATTGCAAGCGCTCTTTTTCCTCTCGCAACTGACGGGTTCGTACATCATAGGCAGCCAATACCACTTCGGTATCGCCAAACATTTGCACCTGGCCCTTCTCGAGCCACAACGCCGCATCACATAAATGGCGAATGTGATAAGGACTATGAGAACAAAACAGAATCGTGCAGCCCTTTTGGCGAAAATCCAAAATACGCTCAATGCACTTTTTCTGAAAGCTCTGATCGCCAACGGCTAAGGCCTCATCCACAATCAGTACGTCAGGCTGCACAGCAGTTACTAATGCAAAGGCAAGGCGCACATTCATCCCGGATGAATAAGTTTTCACAGGGCGGTCAATTGCATCTTGCAGCTCTGAGAATGCAATGATCTCCGGCTCTAACTTACGCATTTCGTCTTGAGTAATTCCAATCAAGCTGCCTGCAAAGTACAAATTCTCACGGCCCGTAAAATCACCGTGAAAACCTGCACCCAACTCCAAAATGGCGGTAATACGCCCAGTTCGCTGAATCGTGCCAGTAGATGGTTGCATGGTGCCGGCCAGTAACTTGAGCAAAGAGCTCTTACCCGCGCCGTTATCTCCAACTACACCGATGCACTGCCCGCGCTGCAATGTAAAGCTGACATCGCGCAATGCCCAGTGACTGCGGTGGGCCGCACGGCCTGTCAACAACGCCTTTACCCGCTGACGGGGAGAGTCATACAGTTTGTACTCTTTACCCAGATGGTTGACTACCAACACTGGTTGCTTCGCATCTGTAACCAATCCAGCGTCAGTCATAGCCAATCCACCAATTGATCCCGACTGCGACGAGCCAGAATATCCACAACAACAGCCAGCAACACGATCCACACTAAGCCAACCACCCAGACCTGCCATGATGGCCACAACCCTTGCAGCAAAATCGATTGGTAACCCAGAACGTACGACGCCATAGGGTTCAGCCAAAGCAACCAACGCCAGCCTTCTGGAAACATGGTGATCGGAAACAGAATAGGCGTTAAATAGATGCCAACAGACAACGCAAACCCCACCAGCTGAACAACATCACGCAACGCAGCAGCAAAAATAGCTAACGCATAAGCAAGCAAAACCGTCATCAGTAGCTGCATTAGCATCAGTGGAAGCAAAGCCAACACACCCGACTGCAAATGATGCAGCGGTATATAGCAAATCGCGACCAGCAGCATAAGCGGCCCATAGATGACCGAGCTTGCCAACACAGAGCGGACGGGAAACAAGACCGGCGGCAATGGGTTCTTCTGCAACAATGAGCCAGCCTCCAACAAGCTGCTCATACCCCGCCCAATGGCATCACAAAACGCCATCCAGGGAAGCGCACCAACGACAAGGAAGGTGCCCACCGCATGGGAGGATGCTCCTTCACCCAAGCGCATAGCAAACACAATATCAAATACTAAATAGTAGGCAGCCACCGAGAGCAGCGGTTGCAAGTAAGGCCATAGCACGCCGACTGCGGTACCTGCATGGCGCGCAGCAATCTCACGGCGCGTCATCACCACTATTAACTGTCGACTAGCCACTAACTCACGGATATTTTGCAAAAGCGAATGCATTTAAGGTTCCAGAACCCAAGCGTCTACCAGGAAGCAAGAAAACACGGGCAACCTGACAACAAAAAAGGAGAAGGCTAAGCCCTCTCCTTCAAGCGACCGTACAACTAGTTTATACGCGATTGCTGCGCCTACTTCTTGTCCGCGAATCGGGCAGAAAAAGCCTCCATATTGGCCTTGTCCCACACGCCCGCCTTCAACACCTTGTCAACCTCAGCCTGGCGAGCAGTTTGCAGTGATTGCTGCACGTATTGCTTCTCCAGCTCAGGGCGCATCTCTTCCAGAGGCTTGATGCGCGCGGACTTCTTTTCATACAACTTGATGATGTGGTACCCAAACTGGGTTTTAACCACGGAGCTCAATTGATTTGGCTTATCCAGCGCGAAAGCTGCCGCCTCAAACTCAGGCACCATACGGCCCTGCGCTACGAGCCCAAGATCCCCACCTTTAACGGCGCTACTGGCATCCGAGGAGTTCTCCTTCGCAAGCTTTGCAAAGTCAGCACCCGCCTGCGCCTCAGCTAACAGTTTTTCAGCTTTTGCTTTGGCAACGGCATCATCTTTATCCATGACCAAAATATGCGCGACATGCACCTGCTCCGGCGCCTTAAAGCTCTCCCTCTTTGCTGCGTAAAGGGCCTTTACCTGCGCATCGATCATTTTGGCGTCAGGCTTATGCTCGTCATTAAATTTCTGCAAATAAGCGTCTGACAAGACTTTATCAGTCGCGATTTTGATAGCGGCCTGAATTTCAGGATTATCTGCAAACCCTTTGTTCCGTGCGGTCTCAGCCATTGAGCGACGCACATACAAAGCCTCCACCATCTGAGCCACACTTTCGGGCTTCGCCAAAAAGCTGCTGCGCATTTCTTCAGGCATACGCTTGGCATCACTCATCACATCGCTTTCCTGTATCGATGCATTTGGACCTTGCAACAATACAGACCCACTACCCTGGGCAAGGGCCACTGTACCAACAGCACTCAGGACTACACCAACACCCACAGACGTCAACCAATTGCGCACGTACATGTACATCTTCCTCTTGCCAAAAGAGGCAAGGATAGCAAAAAACCAGGACCCAACGCGCTTTACGCTCAAACCCAAACGAAACAATGAGAAAAAGAAAAAAGGGCGAAGATTTCTCTTCGCCCTTTTGGCTAGTTTCCTAAGAATCTATCTAACAGGCCTTACGGCCTGCGAGTAGATTACTTAGAGAAACGGTGAGGCCAAGTGATACCGTAGGTACCGCTGAAGTTGTTAGCCAGACCACCGCTGTTCATCAGCTTGATGAACGAAGAACCAATAACAGGGAATGCTTTACCAGCACCGTAGTTAACCTTGCCCCAACCGTTTTCGTAGCTCACAGTAGCGGTTTGACGAGCAACCGTAGAGCCCAGAACCGAAGCACCTACATCCTTGAATGCCAGCACATTCACTTCACCGCACAGGCGAATCTTCTTGGCAGTACCTGGAGACACCACTGCACCGTCGGTCTTCGACGCTTCTTCACGGTCATAGAACGTGTTGGTTGCGGTGTCTACGCAAATGTTGCCATCACCGTCAACAGATGTGAAGCTGGGGGCAAAGAAAGGCTGATTCGTAGCAGGGTTCAGCACCGCTGGGTTAAACACTTGATAAGCATTATCCGTAGTCTTGTTTGCAGCGTAGTTTGCACCAACGCTATAACGACGCAGAGGCATAGAGAGCACCCAATCAGTCTTCGCATCGATGATTGTATCGGTAGCGAACTGGTTGGACACACCGTTATTTGCCACAGCAGCGGTCAGGGTCGAAGCTTGCTTAGCAGGAATGCCCAGGTTGTTGGTCAGGTAAGGCGTCGACAGGTCAGGCAGATCATAGTTAGCGATCTGGATCAGCTTAGACTGCTTAGTATTACCCTTGTCAAATGCTTCGGTGATCATCAGGGGATCAGCCGTGTACGCATCAGTGTTCAAAACACTTGGCGTGTCTCCATTTTGAGGGAAGGCAACGAAGTTACCACGTGCGCTCACACCAGCATCATCCACAGCAGTGATAGCCGTTGCAGCACCCGAGAACGTGGTGGTTTGGTTCACGTTCAGGATGTACCAGTCACCAGTCAAACCACCGGTAGGCGTGTTGTAGCCCAGTTTCTCTGCAGCATCAACAGTTTCTGGGTTGATCGACAAGGTTCGAGCCAGTACGGTCTCATCGCAACCAGGCTTACCAGCGCTGTGCTTGATGGTCTTGAACAGGTCCGAAGTAGGCTTCACGTCAGCCATGTTCAGAATTTCAACGTAACCTTCTTTGGTATTGTTGATCTTCTTGTCTGCAGACCAGCCGTCAGCCAGACGGTCTTGAACAAACGAAGTCTTTTGACCGCGGATATCTGGGTACGTGCAGCTGGTGTCGCTGGTTTGGAAGTACGAACCATTGGCATCAGCTTGCACCGAACCAGTCCACACGTCGAATGGCGACAGGAACACGGTGAAGTCCAAGATATCGTCAGAGTTAGCAGCACCGCGGAAGCGAACCTTGATGGCCTTACCATTTTGGGTGTCGGTGTTCACAACGTGAATCACAGACATGTTGTCATTTTGGGTAGTGAAGTAAGGCACCACCAAAATGTGACCTGCGCCGCCGTCGTTTTGCTCGAACTTAGTTGCCGTTGCAACGTCCATAGCAGCATTGGCAGAACCAGCAACGCCACCAATCATGGCAGCAATGCTCAGGGCCAGAACATTTTTCTTCATAAACACACTCCAGTTAAAAAAAGTTAGTCAGCGCAACTACCACGATTGTTTACGCTAAGAAATAATAGCATAGCGTTTCCGCCTCATGCAAAGCAACTTCGCTGTTTTTTGGCGGCCTTGTAGACTAATTACAACAAAACTACCCACAACCAAGCACGCCTGCCGCTGCATCTTCATGGCTCCAAGAAGAGCTGCCACTGACCGTCTTCGAGCAACCAAGTTTGCTTCGAATACATATCAATGGTACCGATCTTTTTGCCAGGCAGCGGTGGATTGACTTTTAAATTGATCCCAACGTCGCATTTTTGTGCATCGCACACAACCTTGCTAACCTCCGCGCCCACCGCAAAGGTTGCCATATGACCCTGCTTGAACTTCGACTCATCAACAGCCAGCTTGAAAGCCTCATTGGTAAAAGCATAGGCCTTGGCCGTATCACCATTGAGGCGAGCATCCCAATAAGCTTGCGCACGCTTTGCGACGATCTGCTCGGGGGTTCCGCCGCCAAATGTGGCGCAAGCGCTTAAGGCTAGCGCAGTCAGAGAAACCGCAGCACAACGCGCTACGCGCTTAAGATTGAGTCGATTCTGCATTACATCTTCTTTCAAAAAATCTATTAGCTCATTAATTTACTGCGCGACCAATGGCTGAATCTGTGACTTGGGCTGCGCTCCATCAGACTTAACCTGGCGGCCCAGCAGATCATCGTCGTTCAAACCGCGCAAACGATCACGCAGCTCATCACTCACTTCACGAACATCAACATCCGTACGAACTACTCGAGGCGTCATCACTAACAGAAGTTCCGTGCGATCTTTTGCTCTTGACGTTTGGCTAAAGGCTTTACCAAGGATGGGGATATCTTTCAACAAAGGAATTCCGGAATCCGTGTCACTCGTCTTATCCTTGATAAGCCCCCCCATAACAATCGACTCTCCAGAGCGGACTGCTAGTTTCGTGGTTATCTGGCGATTAGAGAATTTCGTCTGCCCCGATATCTTATCCTCTCCAGCAGCATCGATTACAGATTGATCAATCTGTAAACTGACCATATTCCCAGAATTCACCGACGGCGTGACGTTTAAAATAACACCTGTATCCTTGAGCTGGAAATTGGATGTCAATACCCCACTAGTGGACCCACTATTGTAATAGTCCGCATTTTTTACTGGGATTTGATCACCAACAGAAATAGTGGCAGGATGATTATCCATAACCATTACTGATGGGCTTGACAACATCTTCACCTTATTATTACCCGCCACGGCCTGCAAACGCGCCGCAAGCGCCCCTGCACCGTTAAACAATGAGTAAGTGAAGGCATTGGTTGCTGAAGCCGCCAATGCGCCCCCACCAATCGTTCCATCCACATTACCCAAGCCACCACGACCCGAGTAGTCACGACCACCTATGCCACTGTTTTTGAAAAGCCACTCAACGCCATAACTCAAGCTATCTCCCAGCGTTACTTCAATAATGCTAGCTTCAATCAGTACCTGAATCGGTGCCACATCCAATCGCTTAAGCGAAGACTCTATTTTTCTGAATTGCGAACCCGTACTCCACACAAGTATGGTGTTATTAAATTCATCGGCAACCACTCGGATGTCACCAATAGCAGTCGCGGTGATAGAGGGGGAATTCACTTGCTGCTGGTTGTTTTGACCCAATCCAAATCGATTCCCTCCATTAAAACCCTGGCCTGACGAACCCAATGCATTGGTAGACCGGTTAGGGGTATTACCCAGGCCTGGCGCAACCCCCGATGTCATGTTCCCCGTCGCACCAGCCGACTGCTGCCCACCAAAAATCCCATTCAAAACCTGGGCCAAGTACTTGGCATTTCCATTTTGCACTCTGTACACATACAGCTCTGGTTCACTACCACCATAGCCCGGCACATCCAATCGACGAATCCATTTTTCTGCTTCGTCTAAATAGCTTGCGCGTGGCGTAATCACCATTACGGCGTTCAGCCGAGGAATAGGCAGTACACGCAATGCTCCATAGAGGGGATTGGATTCCCCTAGAGAGGAAAGTAGTGCTGCTGCTGCTGCTGCATTGCCACTGAGTTGAGCGTTCCCTCCAGCTGCACCGGCTGAGGCCCCTGCCTGCCCAGGACGACGAGGCGCATTAGCGCTAATAGATCCGCCTGAGGCTCCTCCAGCAATACTGCCTGAGCCTTGCTGGCCTTGCGCCCCGCCACCATTGACAATTTGCAAGGCACCCGTCACCTCCTCAATGGAGGCGTGCTTCAGTGGATAAATTCCCACCGACATCCCTTTGAGCAAATCGACATCAAAGGTCTTCACCATTTCCATCCAGCCCTCGGACTGGGTTCGTGTTCCCTGCATGATCAGAACATTTCGAACGGTATCGACCTTGACAATTGCTTCAGAGGAAGAAATCGGCTTGAGAATATTGGCCATCTCTGAGGCCCCGATGTATTGCAGAGGAATGACAATGACACCGTAACCCGGCGCCATGCCGCCCGGCGCACCTGCCACGCGAACAGCGCCCACCAAACTACGCAAGATCTCAGGTTTACCAACCTGATACACCCCTCGCGCATCCCTCACCATTGCCAGACCATTCGCTTGCAATGCTGCCTCTAGCAAGAAAACCGCAGTATCTGGCTCAATAGGTTGGCGTGTTGTCAACGTCACCGTGCCTTGAAGTGGTGGGTGCATCACGAAGTCGAGCTTGAGCATATCGCCCAAAATCGTACGAACAACTTCTGCAACAGGCGCTTCTTCAAAACGGAAACTTACTGGAGCCCCTTTAGGAATTGGATCTGACTTTTCGACGTTAAGTACTTTGTCTGTGCCACGCATAATACGAGGCTCTGCAGACTGTTCGCCATCTCCATCCGCCTGTTTGGGACTGATCAAAATACCGGGCGCCTGGAGAACTGGCACGCTATTGCTATTTACTGGAACCGAAGCCCCTGTGGTCTGCGCTTGTAGCGACTGCACAGCCAGTGTCTGACTCAATGCAACGACAAGTGCAGTCTTGAAAAATACGGGAGACTTCATAGTTGTGACCCTAAGATCTATCAATTCTGTTCAAAAGCGAGCCACTATTCTTGGCGCGGTTTGGTTTTGGAGCCACCAAGACTGGGGCCACGGCGAGGCGCAGATGACTCCGGCTTAGGTTGCTGTGCAGCAGGCATCAACGGTGCCTCTGCCGCAGCTCCATAGCCGGTCTGCAATTTTGCTTTTTGCAATGTAATTTCCTTGGTCTCACCACCTCGTGTGAAATAAACACGATTGTCAGCAACCGAGCTCAATGTCCAACCATCTAGCGCGCCTCGAAGTGGGATGGATTTGTCTTTCCCTTGGAACCGGATAATCACGCCACCACTCTTGCCATCTTGGCCCACATACACCCCCGACAAAACTGCGTCTGCAAGATAATCAGGTGGAGGCGGAGGCACCTCTGCCGGAGGCGGAGGTGGTGGGGGGGGGGGTCGACGCGACAGTGAAAACAAGGGGCGATCCAGCATGGCCAAAAATTGACTTTGATCCATAGGCTGCGCCTTACCTAAATTAGGAACCAGGTCATCCAAGCTGGTTTTTTGGCCTCGCGGCATCGTCCAGTGTGTGTTCTTTAGCTCGCCGTTTGGCTGAAACCACATCCACGCCAGCAAGATAGCTAATGCAATATTGAGCGCCACTAATATCCATGCGATATAGCGTTTCATGGGCGCTCCCTCAAAGCCGTCAATGTCAACTGCAAAGTCAGGCGAGGCGCCACCTTCTCACTCATCACTTGCAAAGTTCCTTGATTGCGAACTTCTACATCAGACAAAAGCAGAACGGGCAATTGCTCATTCAATACTGATAAAGCGCTATCAACAGCAAGCAAATCGCCCTCCGCCCGCACGGAAAGCGGAATGCGGTCAAAGCCCTTTTCCTCCTTGGCAGGCAGCACTTGGCTACTCACCACAGTCAAGCCAGCTGTCGTGAGCAGATCGCGCACTTTCTGCTGCACGGCATTACCTGTCTGTGCAACATCCTGAGCCAAAGGGTAAACATATTCCCCCCGCATTTTGAGCGCGCGATCCAACGCCTGATCGATTTCATCCCTCTGCAAATCCAAACCACGCAAACGGGCGTAACGAGGCTCTAACTCTGTCAGGCGCGACTGCGCCCAGGCGTGCTTTTTGACAACATAGACTCCGAGCCCCATCAGCGGCAACAGAATGACCAAAAATGTCAATAGCAAGATCAATAACTCTTTATGGCTTGGGCGTGTAGCAACCATGCTTAGTGCCCTCCTTGGCTAGGTTGCGCTTTGGATCCACCCAGACTTGGGCCTCCGGCTTTTGAGCCACCGAGAGTCGCCTTGGGAACGGAACTTCCTCCGAGGCTTGGGCCAGCAGACTTGACAGGCGCCTGCGGTGCAGCAATCGGCGCCGCAGGTGCCTCAACGACAGGCGGTGCTGGTGGTGCAATTGGACTATTGCCTTCCGTAGCCTCGGCTTGCTTTTGACCGTTTGCAGCACCCGTCAAAGAATCATCCCGCTTCAAAGTTGGACCGTAAACCTTCCCATCCAAGCTCAGCTCAATCGTAAAAGACTCTCGATTTACGCCACCCATTCGCGTCGCCGCGCTTGGTGCACGCACATCCTTCACGCCGTCTTGGTTGCTGAGTTTTTGCATCAAAGTAGAAGCGTTCTCCGTCAGCCCATTTATGGTGACTTTGCTGCCTTGAACCCTGACTGATTGAAGTGCCGTGTCATCTGGCAAGACTTGCGTCAACATACTCAGCACCTTGACACTGTCGATACGCTCTGACAACAGATCCGTAAGCCCAGCCACCTTGTCGGCGCTTTGCATCAATTGCTCGCGCTGCTTAACCACATCATTTGTTTTGGCAGCGATCGCCTCATAAGCATGTACCGCCTCAATTGCGCGAAGCCGCAGCTGTAGTGTCGGAGTGACCGCGACTCCAACCAAGAGCAACAGTGCAACCCCTATGCCGGCCACGTTCCACAGCAGTTTCTTGCGCCCCACATCGGCACGCGCCTGCTCTCCAAAGCCTTGCAGTACTACAGGCTTGCGCGCGGGTGCAAAAACCCACACCTCAGGCTGCGCCAACGCTTGACCTTCGCCTTGCTGCGCCTGTGAGCGCTCAGCGATACGTGATTGCACAAAGGGTTCGGCTAAGGCGCGCGAGGCCAACACCAACTGCAGTCTTACCGCCTTGTCGCTGCGCGCCAGCTCGGTGTAACCCCACAGCAAATCAGTGCTCACAAAAGGACTGATGGCCTGTACCTCCAATTGCGCAGCACTGGCGCAATCCGCAGCATCAAGCGAGGGCAGTTGCAGATTCTTTCGCAGCACCATATTTTCGGGAAGCTCAATCGCCCAAAAATCTGTTTTACGAAGTGACTCTGGTGCCGGTTTACCGCTTTCCCAAACCGCAGTGAGCCCATCACCTGATGCGGGCACCAAGGTCAGAACCTGTTCAGGCCTCAACCAACTCAGCGGTGGCCATTGCGGCGCCTTGCGCCATGTTTTAAGAACGTCGGCCTTCAGCTGGTTCAAATCCAGACCAAAGAAGCGCGACTCTGTGGAAAGTGCCATACCGTATCTTTGTGTGTAATCAGGAGGTGGGCTGCAGCATCTGCCGGGCCTCAAAGGTGTACCAAGGCAATCCGTCTCTGGTTCGCGCACCAAAGTACACGCTACGATCAACCAGGAAGATGCGGCCATCGGCCATGGGAATTTTTGCGGTTACGCGGTATCGCCGCTGCGAGCTACCCGCCCGAGCCAAACCTGCGTCCAACCCAGAAGTGTCAACACCTGCATCACCGGACTCACGTGCCGCAGCGATTCTGCTGGCAATGCCTTCATCACCGTTAGCCAAAATACGCAACACTTCAGGCGGAGCCGCCAATGGATTGACTGCTGCGCCTCCCGAACCTGTAGAAGAGGCCGTAATCAGGGGCGCGAGTCTAGCATAGAGGTCGTAATCGATCCCGGGCACTTGCATCAGATCTTCAATCGCCTCAAATCGTTCCGGGCGCCGGCCGTCAAGGGATGAGCGCTCTCGGCGATCCAGAATACCGATGGCAAGCTCTTGTGCTGCCCCGTCTGGCAAACCGCCACCTACCGTCAGCAGCGCTGTTAGTAACGGCAGTGAGGCACCATTGATATTTATCAGCCCACTCAGCGGCATCACACTGACCGGTATCTCGAGCCCTTGGTAACTGACGGAAGTGTCTGTCAATTGCCGTACGGGTGTTCTTTCTGCACTCAACCGCTGCAGCACCAGCACCAGCGCGGCATCCCCCATCGCCTGCGCGGCGACGCGATCTTTGGCAACACTGACCATGCGCGTCTCTTGCCGCACCACACCACTCACCCCGGTCACCATCAGACTCAGGGCAGCCACTAACCAAAGCACGGCGATCAGGGCCATGCCGTTTTGATGGGAATCTATGCGGCGCAGGGATTGGACAGCACTCATTGCAAAGCCCCCCCCAAGGTGGCACCACCACCGCCGCCCCGCGGATCGCCAGCGGGCATCACCCGCATCTGCACCACTACAGGCGGCAGCGCAGCTTTATCGGATGACATAAGCACCTGCACAGCCTGTGGCAGCTGGTCAATAACGCCCCAATCCCCCCCCCATTGCGGCGGGTCAATGGCTGCATTCAGATACTGAAAAGACAAGGCTGTGGCGTGCGGCAGGATGGGATAGTTCTCTGCGGCGCCCCAGCTCGGTTGCGTTTGCTGGTCTACCCACGGGGTATAGCTCAAAATCACGGCAGGGGCGCCCAGGTACTCACCCATTGCCAGTCGGAAGTGGTAGCGGCCGCCCACGCCATAACGAGCGGGCATCACACCCACCCACGTCATGGCCTCGGCGTTACCAGAGAAGAAAAATGGGGGCTTAGTACGCTCCAACATGCCCTGCTCTTGCAGGCCCTGTACTTTTTTGGCAGAGATGCGCGAGAGTACGGAGCGCAAAAAATCAGCGCCGGTGCGGGATTCATCCATACGCTCCAGCCGGTTGTCGATGCTCGTCTCTGTACGGCCCATAGTGCCCATAGCGCCAGCCAAGCCCAGCATGATGAGTGACAGCAGCGACATGGCCACCAGCATCTCCACCAATGTGAAGCCTTTTGCAAGCTGACGCCCACCCAGTGCGCGCCAACAGCTATCAAAATGAGAGTTTCCTGCCGCCATTACTGCTGCCCTCGGTTCTCGGCCGGATCAGGCGGCTTGCGCTGGGCACGCAGGGTAGTTAACTCAAAGAGCTTGGATTTGTCGCCATCACTCCAAGTGACAGCAATGTGCACCTCATGCAACAGCGGAATATTGGGCGCCTCGCCCACATCGGTTTTAAAGGGCGCGCTTTGAATGCTCCACTGGTAACCGTTACTCTCGCCGGCCTCATTCCAGCCGCTTTCATATACCGAGTCACGCGATGCCATCAGCGACTCCGCCAGTTGCACCGCATACTGGTAGCGATCCAGATCGCCCACGCTGCGCGCACTGCTGCCGGTGGCTCGGTAGATCATGCCCAACGATATCGCCATGATGGCGAGCGCGACCAGCAGCTCCAGCAAAGTCATGCCTCGCTGGCCCTTGCGCGCGGTGGACTGAAACGTGAACGCCCTCATTGCAGCATGGGCTCCTGCGTGACACGGCCTGACAGCCAGTCCACGCGCAGACGTGTTCCCGCACCAGTTTTACGCACAATCTCTACGCTGCCGCCGGTCGATCCACCCGATGCCAGAAACACGATGGATGCCGAGCCATTGGGCACAAACTCGCGGTCGGCGACGATCGTGCGCAGCTCTACCGCTTCGGGGATTTCTTTGGCGGCACCTTCTAAGCCGTACTGACGCTGCTGCAAGTCCACAGTAAATCGCACCGGAACACCTTGCGACACAGCGGTGTAACGAGCGGAGCGCAGCTGCGTCATGATGGTTCGCACCGTGTCACGGTACTGCACGCCCTCTTTGAGCTTGTCATACGCCACAGGCGCCATTGCCGCCACCAAGGCCATGATGGCGAACACCACCATCAGCTCGATCAGGGTAAAACCCCGATGTGCTGAGCCACGCGGCAACGCACGCGGGGTGAATAGGTGGTTGGCTAGCACGGAGGGCTCAGGCAATCGCGGATGCGTTACTACGGAGGTTTATTGCGCGCTGCGAACGTCTGCCGCTTCGCCTTCACCGCCGGGCTGGCCATCCGAGCCCAACGACAAGAGCTCTACCTTGCCATTGGCATAGGTGTAGCGATACGGGTTGTTCCATGGGTCCGAAGGCACGCCGCCCGTCAGGTACGGGCCGTTCCAGCCGCGCACGTTACCGGGCTGCTTGGTCAGCGCTTCCAAACCTTCTTCTGAAGTGGGATAGCGCCCCACATCCAGCTTGTAGATATCAAGCGCCTTCTGCAAATCGTTGATCTGCACGCCGGCGGTCTTGGACTTGGCACCGCCCAACTGGCTCAGCACCTTGGGGCCGACCAAGCCAGCCAGCAAGGTCAGAATGGCCAGCACAACCAGCAGTTCGATCAGCGTGAAACCGCGGTTTTTGCGGTTCAGTTTTTGGGTAAACAAAGCCTTCATGGTGGGCTCTCCTTGGTAAACAAAACAGTTAAACAGCCAGATCATTGACGGACAAGATGCCCATCAGGATCGACACAATAATGGCCGCAATCAGCATCCCCAGCACCAAAATCAAAATAGGCTCGATCATGGTCAAGGCCCGTTTGATGCCAGTTTCCACCTCGCGGTTCAAAATATTGGACAGCTCCAGCATCATCTGCCCCAAGCGTCCAGTTTCTTCACCCACACGCACCAGGTTCACCGCCAGCGGCTCAAAGACGGTGGTGGTATTCATGGCCTGCACCATCTTGCCGCCCTCTTTCACGATAGGCGCAATCTTGGCCAGCTCAGCCTGAATGATTCGGTTGCTGACGGTATCCGTCGCAATATGCAGAGCGGTAAGCAACGGAACACCATTGCCCAGCAAAGTGCCCAGCGAGCGCGAGAACAAGGTTAACTGGTACTTGAGCGCCAAGCGCCCCAACAGCGGCATGCGCAGCAACTGCCCCTGCCACCACATGCGCCCCTTGGGGGAACGGAACCAGCCGCGCAGCAAATACACCAGGACAACCGTGCCAATCAAGATCAACCAGCCATCCTTGCGGAAGGCCTGGCCAATCGTCATCACAATTTTGGTAGGCGCAGGCAAGGCATCACCCATGTCGGTGAACAACTTCTCAAACTGCGGCACCACAAAGCCCAACATGACAATCAGCGACAAGATCGCCACCGCCACCAGAATCATTGGGTAGATGGTGGCAGACAGCACGCTTTCTTTCAGCGCACGCTGGCGCTCCAGGTGATCAACCAAACGCCCCATCACGGAGGACATCTGGCCACTGGCCTCACCCGAGCGCACCATGTTGATGTAGAAATCGCCAAACAGCTCTTGGTGGGCCGACAAAGCTTTGGAGAGGGGCACACCGCCCTTCACGGCCTCTAGCACACCAGTTAACAGCGCACGCATGCTGTCCTTGTAGCTCATGTCGATCAGCACCCGCAGCGCATTATCCAGCGCCAGCCCGGCCTTCAGCATGATGGACAACTCGGAGGTCATCGCCAAAATATCGGCAAATTTAACCGGCCCTTTTTGGGAGCGAGTTGCCTTGGCTTTAACGATGGCAATGCCGGGCGCAGCTTTTTTGTCAGCCTTGCCAGTAGCAGGCATCAGTGCCGCTGCATCAGTCGCATCCACAATGCGCACCGGCGTGAGCTTTTGCGCACGCAAATGCTTTTGCACCGCTGCCACGCCGGTCGCTTGGAAGGTTCCGCGGACTTGTTCGCCCGCAGCGTTAATGGCTTGCCACGCAAAATCAGCCATCGACTTGGTCCTGGGTTACGCGGGCCACCTCATCCAGCGTGGTCACGCCGACTGCGACTTTGCGCAAGCCGTCTTCGTGCAGGCTCAGCATGCCAGCCTTGGATGCCAAACCAAACAACTCGTTCGAATCCTTGCCCGCATTGATGGCGTTGCGCATGGCTTCATCCAGCACAAACAACTCATGGATACCACTACGCCCCTTGTAGCCCGTTTGTCGGCACTGGTTGCAACCCACAGCACGGTAGATAGGCTGCCCCACCTCGCTAAAGCGCCCCAGTCCCGATGTTTTGCGTACTTCCTCACCCGGCTCGTACGCCTCTTTGCAGTTGCTGCACAGGGTACGCACCAGGCGCTGGGCCAGCACACCGTTGACGGATGAGGTAATTAAATAACTCTCCACGCCCATATCCTGCATACGAGTGATGGCGCCCGCTGCGGTGTTGGTGTGCAGGGTGGACAGCACCAAGTGCCCGGTCAGCGCGGACTGCACCGCAATCTGCGCCGTTTCACCGTCACGCATTTCACCAATCATGATGATGTCCGGGTCTTGCCGCAGGATGGAGCGCAGCGCGTTGGCAAAAGTCAGGTTGATCTGCGAATGCACCTGAATCTGGTTGATGCCTTCCAGCTGATACTCCACGGGGTCTTCCACCGTGATGATCTTATTTTCTTGCGCATCGATCTTGGACAGCGCCGCGTACAAGGTCGTCGTCTTGCCTGAACCAGTTGGCCCCGTCACCAACAGAATGCCGTGCGGGCGGGTCAGCAAGTCATTGAACTTGGCCAAAGTATCCTTGGCAAAACCCATGGTCTCCAGCTGCAAGCGCACGCTGGCACGGTCCAGTACCCGCATCACAATGCTTTCGCCGTGCACGGTAGGCACAGTCGATACCCGCAAATCCAGCTCACGGCCTTTAACACGGGTTTTGATGCGGCCATCCTGCGGCAGGCGGCGCTCGGCAATGTCCAGATGCGCCATCAGCTTGACGCGTGAACCTACGGCAGCCGACAGTCGCGGCGGCACCAACTCGCCAGGGAGGATCACGCCATCTACCCGGTAACGCACATGCAAACCGTCGTCAAACGGCTCCAAGTGAATATCGGAAGCGCGCAGATCCGTCACCTTGCCGATAATGCTGTTGACCAAGCGAATCACTGGCGCCTCGCTGGCCAAATCCTTCAGGTGCTCGACAAAATCACCGCCATCCGAGCCGTCGCCAAACATCTCATCGCTGTCATCTTCCTCGACTTCAGCCTCAGGCTCTTGCAGCGCTTTCTCAATATCGGCTTCCAGCGCCAGATGGGGACGGATCACCAACCCGGTCGACATCTGCAGCGCCTTGATGACGAACGGATCTTGTGGCGATGTCATCGCCACATCCAGCACACCATCCACCAGTTTCAGAGGGAACACATGCTGTGCATGCTGGAACTCAGGCAAAAGACCTGGCACCTCGATCACCTCGGCCGGGAAGTCCGCCCCCAAGGTGAAGGGGATATCCAATTGCTGCGCCAGCGCCTGCATCAGGTCCATCTCGGACACCAAGCCCAGTTGTACCAGCACCTGGCCTAGCAGGCTGCCCATCTCTTGCTGGGCTTGCAGTGCGCGCTCCAGGTCGCGCGGCGACAACTTGCCAGCTTGCACCAGCATAGCGCCCAGCAACGGTCGCACCGGGGCAAAAGTGCCAGGATCAGTAGCGGTGATCGGCTCGTCTATGGTGCTGGTCGTCATGCGTAGTTGGTTCTAGTGCCTGTAGCAGGCGAAAAATTCAGCCCTCCGTGCCACAAGCCTTGCTAGTGTAGGTACGGGGCATGGGAGACATTTGGGAGGAACTGCAAAGTTCAGGCAAAAACTTCAGCTTCGGCAAAAAACTTGCCTTGCTGGTCTTTTGCCGACAGCTGAGGCGTGATTTCACCCAGCGCCCAGTCAATCGACAACTGCGGGTCGTTCCAGACAATGCAGCGCTCATGCGCTGGGGCATAGTAGTCAGTGGTTTTGTACAAGAACTCAGCCGTCTCGCTGTACACCACAAAGCCATGGGCAAAGCCAGGGGGAACCCACAGCTGGCGCTGGTTGTCGGCTGACAGCTCGACCGCCACCCATTGGCCAAAGCTGGGCGAGCTTTTGCGAATATCTACCGCCACATCCAGCACTCTGCCTTGCGTTACACGCACCAGCTTGCCCTGGGCCTGCTCGACCTGGTAATGCAGGCCGCGCAGCACGCCTTGGCCGCTTTTACTGTGGTTATCCTGCACAAAATCATAGTGCTTGCCCACGGCCAAATCAAAAGCTTGCTGGTTGAAGCTCTCAAAGAAAAAGCCCCGCGCATCACCAAACACCTTGGGCTCAATGAGCAGTACATCGGGAATGGCTGTTTTCGTCACTTGCATCGCAGCTTACTCCTTGGGCTCTTTCAGCAAACGCTGCAAATACTGGCCGTAGCCATTCTTAGCCAGGGGTTTGGCCAGCGCGGCCAATTGCTCGTCACTGATATAGCCGCTACGCCAAGCAATTTCCTCGGGACAAGCAATCTTCAGGCCCTGACGGCTCTCCAGCGTAGCAATGAACTGGCCCGCATCCAGCAAGCTGTCATGCGTACCCGTATCCAGCCAGGCGTAGCCACGGCCCATGATCTCCACGCTGAGCTGGTCTTTCTCCAGGTACAAACGGTTCAGATCGGTGATCTCCAGCTCGCCGCGTGGCGAGGGCTTGAGGCTCTTGGCCATGTCCACGACTTGGTTGTCGTAGAAGTACAGCCCGGTCACGGCGTAGTTGCTCTTAGGCTGCGCGGGCTTTTCCTCCAGCGACAGCACTTTGCCCGCTTTGTCGAACTCGGCCACGCCATAGCGCTCGGGGTCAGTCACATGGTAGGCAAACACGCTGGCACCGTCTTCACGCTGCATGGCGCTGCCAAGCAGTTTGTAGAAATCATGACCATAGAAGATGTTGTCACCCAGCACCAAAGCACTAGGCGCACCGTTCAAGAACGATTCGCCAATCAAAAACGCTTGCGCCAAGCCATCTGGGCTGGGTTGCACGGCGTATTGCAGCTGAATGCCCCACTGGCTACCGTCGCCTAGCAATTGCTCAAAACGCGGCGTATCTTGCGGCGTACTGATGATCAGAATCTCTTTGATACCCGCCAGCATCAAGGTGGTGAGCGGGTAGTAGATCATCGGTTTGTCATACACCGGCAGCAATTGCTTGCTGACCGCCAGGGTAGCGGGGTGCAAGCGGGTGCCGGAGCCGCCCGCCAAGATAATGCCTTTGCGTTGTTGGCTTGTCATTTTTACAAAATCTCCTGCAGCATGCGATCGACGCCAGCCTGCCAGTGCGGCAGTGCTAGGCTAAAAGTTTGCTGCAATTTGTGGGTATTGAGTCGAGAGTTATTGGGTCGCTTGGCGGGTGTGGGAAAGGCAGCCGTGTCCACTGCCTGCACCTCACGCGCCACAATAGTGAGCGCTGGATTGATTTGCCTGGCGCGCTCCAAGATGTAGCGGGCATAGCGGTTCCAGGTGGTCTCGCCACTAGCCACCAAGTGGTAGATGCCGCTGACATCAGTGCGCAAACCGCCTTGCACGGTGCGAAGCGCATGGGCCGTCACATCGGCCAACAGCTCTGCTCCGGTAGGGGCTCCCCACTGGTCATCAATCACGGCCAATTTTTCACGCTCCTGCGCTAAGCGCAGCATAGTTTTGGCAAAGTTGCCGCCGCGTGCGGCATAGACCCAGCTGGTACGCAAGATCAAATGCTGGGCACCACTTGCGGCAATCAACTGCTCGCCCTCTAGCTTGGTGTGGCCGTAGACAGACAGCGGGCCAGTGGCGTCGTCCTCGCTCCAAGGCGTGGTGCCGCCGCCGTTAAACACATAGTCGGTGCTGAAATGCACCAGCCAAGCGCCACAGGCCTTGGCCTCACGCGCCAGAACACCTACGGATTCAGCATTGATCATGCGTGCTGCCGCCTGGTCGCTCTCCGCCTTATCCACCGCCGTATAAGCCGCTGCATTGACGATCACGTCGGGCGCCACGGCTCGCACGGTCTCAGCCAGGCGCGCGGGCTGCAGCAGGTCGCCGCATAGCGGATCGCTATGGCGGTCCAGCGCAATCACTTCGCCCAGCGGCTGCAGACTGCGCTGCAGCTCCCAGCCGACTTGTCCGTTCTTGCCCAGGAGCAGAATTTTCATCACAGCATTCCCAAACTTGAATTTATAAGAAATCAGCCGCTAGCGCCCGACTAGCGGTCGCTGCCACTCTAAATTGCATAGCAGCTGCCTCAGCTTTATGCATACTGCTTGCTCACCCAATCCTTGTACGCACCTGATTGCACTTGTTGCACCCAGTCCTGGTTGTCCAGATACCACTGCACGGTCTTTTGGATGCCGCTGTCAAAAGTCTCTGCAGGTTTCCAGCCCAGCTCACGCTCAAGCTTTCGGGCGTCGATAGCGTAGCGGCGGTCATGGCCGGGACGGTCTTTCACGTAGGTGATTTGCTCGGCGTAGCTTTTGCCATCAGCGCGGGGACGCAGAGTGTCAAGCAGGCTACAGACGTGCTTGACGATCTCGATGTTGGGCATCTCATTCCAGCCGCCTACGTTGTAGGTCTCGCCCAGCTGGCCACCTTGCAGTACGCGGCGAATGGCGCTGCAGTGGTCTTTGACATAGAGCCAGTCGCGGATTTGCATGCCGTCGCCATACACAGGCAGGTCTTTACCAGCCAAAGCGTTGACGATCATCAGCGGGATGAGCTTTTCAGGAAAATGCAACGGACCGTAATTGTTGCTGCAGTTGGTGGTCAACACCGGGAAGCCGTAGGTGTGAAACCAAGCGCGCACCAAATGGTCGCTAGCCGCCTTGCTGGCGCTGTACGGGCTGTTGGGCTCGTAGTTGTGCTGCTCGGTAAAGGCGGGTGCGTCTTTCTCTAGGCTGCCGTAGACCTCATCGGTCGATACGTGCAAAAAGCGAAAGTTTGCTTTGGCATCGCCTTGCAGGCCATTCCAGTAGGCACGGCCAGCTTCCAGCAGGCGCAGGGTTCCAACCACGTTGGTTTGGATGAAATCTTCTGGCCCGTGGATAGAGCGATCCACATGGCTTTCCGCCGCAAAGTGCACGATGGCACGGGGCTGGTGCTCAGCCAATATTTTGTCGAGCAGCGCGCGGTCGCCAATGTCGCCGTGCACAAAAATATGGCGCTCGTCGCCTTGCACGCTGGCCAGGTTGTGCAGATTGCCTGCGTAGGTGAGCTTATCGAGGTTGATAACAGGCTCATCCGAGCCTGCCATCCAGTCCAGAACGAAGTTGGAGCCGATAAAGCCGGCGCCTCCGGTGACGAGAATCATGGGCGGTCAATCAAAGGTGGACGAATAACCCAGCATTATCGCACTGCCCTCCGCCAACCTACAGGCTTGCCCGCCAAAGCTGCAGCACTGTTGCAACCACGCTTGCAGCTCCAGCATAAATACTATTGTTTTGATAGCAACCAGCAACCACCAGACAGGCGCCAGGCATGAAAAACATGCATAACCCGCCTGCGTTACACCTTGCCAGCCCCAAACCGGCTGTTCGCAATATGCAGCAGACCGTCAAAAATCAGGTTTTCCACCAGCTCAAACGGGCGCGTCATGCTGGGCATCATCTTCCAGCCAGCACCGCCGGTCATCACACAAACAGGCTCCTCGCCGCAATGCTGGATGACATGTTGCACCATGCGCTCCACTGCGCCCGCAATGGCGTAGGTTCCGCCACTGGTCAGCGCGTCGCTGGTGTTGGTAGGGAAAGCACGCACCTCGCCCGTGGGCACATGCAGACCGGCCGTGCCCGCCTCTAGCGCGCGCAGCATGATGCCGTGGCCGGGCAAGATCAAACCACCCAAGAATTTGCCGCTGGCATCAATTGCCTCCACCGTCACCGCCGTGCCGACCATGACGACCACTACCGGCCGCTGCTTGCCCCGCGCCAGCACATGGTGCCAGGCGCCAATCATGGCTATCCAGCGGTCGGTGCCCAGGCGCGAAGGGTGGTCGTAGCCATTGGTCAACCCAGCCTCTTGTGTGGTCGAGACTACCCAGTTCGGCGTCACATCCCACAGCTCCATCTGGTCTTGCACGCGGCGGCGCACTACATCGCCTGCCACCACGCAGCCCAGCATGTGCTGCGGCTCGGGTAGCTCCGCCCAGCTGCCTTGCGCTAGGCGCTCGATGTTGTCCAAAAACTCCACGCCATGCGCAAGCACTGCCGCACCTGCGTGCGGTGCTTCGTACATTGCCCACTTGAGGCGCGTGTTACCTACGTCGATGGCCAGAAAATGCATGGGCGGCATTATCAGCCTTTTCGCGCTCACCTCTTGTTGCGCTTGCAACATATCGTCCGATAAGGCGCAACTCGCTCCCTATCAAGCTCCATTTCACTGTGAATTTTGTTCAAGCAGACAATTCACGACATACCCACATCACGAAAGCCGTTTATATTGGGCACTTCCTGCATGTAACCCTTTAAGGAGCAACTCAATGGGACTGTTCAGCTTTATCAAAGACGCCGGTGAAAAACTGTTTGGTGGCAAAGAAGCCGCCGCCGCCCCGCAAGACCTGAACGCTGCTGCAGGCGCAGCCATCGAAAAGTACATCGCCACCCAAAACCTGGGCGTGACCGATGTGAAAGTGGCCTTTGACGGCGGCCAAGTGACCGTGACCGGCACCGCTCCTACTCAAGCAGCCAAAGAGAAGGTGACCCTGTGCTGCGGTAACGTATCGAGCGTGAGCGGTGTGGACAACCAAATGACCGTCACCAACCCCGAGCCAGAAGCCCAGTATCACGACGTGGTCTCCGGCGACACACTGTCGGCCATCTCCAAGAAGTACTACGGCGATGCCAACAAGTACAACACCATCTTCGAAGCCAACAAGCCCATGTTGAGCAACCCAGACAAGATCTACCCAGGCCAAAAGCTGCGCATCCCTGCGCTGTAAACTCGCCTGCCATCAAAAAACCCGTGTGGAGCTGCGCCCCACACGGGTTTTTTATCGTCCATGCAAAGCCTAGCTTCTGGCTTGTACAAACTTATCGACTAGCTGGCGCAGGTCTTGCTCCGCCTTATAGATTACCGACAAGTACTCTTGGTTGTTGATGCCCCAGAGCGATGAGTCCATCTCAATCGTATGGGCCACCAAAAATGGCAAGGTTGTTACCACGCGCATTTGCGCCCTGCTTTGCAAATAGGTGTCGATGGTATTGGTGTGCGGGTCTCGAATAGACGAATCCCACTCTGCAAGGGCCTTGAGCGCGGGTTGCGTGTAGATGTTGTGCACCATGCTGGTCATGCGATCCAGCACCACAAAGGTTTCGCCGTCTTGCTGCTGTACATCCAGCACCTTGGTGTCCGGATGGATCTTGGCAATCAAGCCTGCAAAAATATCCCACTGCCCTTCGTGTCGCTGCAGCCATGCATCGATCTTGCTACGGCGCTGCGCATAGTCAGGCGGCATCTCCACATCGTCTTCCATCACCTCAATGCGATCAACGCCCGCTTGCAGTGCCTTGCGCGCCAAGTAGTGGTAACTCATCGCACACCCCAGCCATCCCGGGGTGTAGCGCACACCATCAAACACCGCCACCTCGGTTTGCAGACCTGGCAGCGTTTGCTGCACAAAGTGCGCGCGACGGCGCTGGGTCTCAGGCATGCTCAGCACCATGCAGGCACCCGGCAAGGCCTGGTGCTTGTTCAGCGCCTCCCACATTGCCGTATCAATACGGCCAAGCGCGTAAAGCGCGCGGTAGACCATAAACTCAAACTGATCCTCGCTGCGCTGCACTTCGGTATTGACTGCCTGCTGCACCTTGGCTGGCGCAGCCGCCAATTGCTGCAAAAGTTGCGCAACCGCCGCGACCATCGCCTGCGCATCACCAACAGGCGTTACCCGCACGGCTTGGCTGTTGACCAGTTGCGTGTGGGCGTCAATATCTACACTGCTCTCCGTTACCACGGGTACGCCCAGGCTCAGGCACTCGTAGATGCGCGTCGTCTCCAGCAGTGCGCCCTCGTAGTAGTGGATATTGACCACCACATGGGCTTGGCGGACTGCTTGGCGCAGCGCATCGCCAAACAGATTGCCTTCGATGCGCACCGAGAAATGGCGCTGCAGCTCTTGCAGCATCTCTTGGCGCCGCGGCGCGTTCACATCGCCGTAGAACAACACTTCACTCACCGGCTCTGCCGCCAGCAACGCTGGCTCAGCGCATGCTTGCAACTCTTGAGAATAGTTTGTCACGCCGCCGATAGGCACCAAAAAGGTGTGCGGATAGCAAATGCCCTTGCTTTCCAAAAATGCCAGGTTTGCAGGCGCGTAGTCCCATGCGGACAGGGAATTCTCCAAGATCGACAAGTACCCATCCGTAAACCAGCGCGTGCTCACGCTTTGCTCCATCTGGAAGACGATACGGCGCTCACCTGACGGCAGCCGCTTGAACATCTGCGGACAAACGACGATGTACATATCCAGCACAAAGCCCTCGGCAGGAGCCTCTTGGAACAGCGATACACGGAAACCCGCTTTGCGCAGCGCCCGTGCCAACCCGTGTGCCACAAACTGCGTGTGCGCCGTGGCCATGATGCCGTAGTGCTTGCCTCCCTCCACCAGCATGGAAACGGGCTGCATGGCTCGGTCAACGGCTGAGCCCCGGATACGCCTACGCACTGCATGCCGCACTTTGCGCACAGGCCCAGGCTCATACGGACCTAGTTTATGGCGCAGCCGAAATAAAACGCTTTTAAACCGACGCAGCACATCCTTCACCCGCCACAGCGGCGACAACTGGCGCGCCAACTCTTGCATTTGCTGGCGTTGGTGATCAATTTGCCATTGTTTTTGTGCCGACTCCAGCTCCAGCGTATGCACCTGCTGGGTTTGCTGCGCAATTTTTGCCAGTTGCTCGGTCTGCACGGCCTGTGCATGCAAACGCTGGCGCTCTTGTGCTTGCTCCAGTGCACGGATGTCACCGTCAAGCTTCTCAATCCAGGCATGGCGCTGTTGACCGGCTTGATCTAACTGCTGCGCACGCGCTTCACTATCCGCCAACTGGTGGTTGAGGGCGTGCATCTCCGCGCGCCCTTCAAACCGCGCCCCCAAGGCGCCAAATGCCGTGCATATCTGCTTTTGGAAGGCCAGATTAGCTGGGTCACACACGGAACGCAGCTGTGCAGGCTGCTGCTCGCCCACCAGCAACACACCCAAGCCATTGCTGTGCGGGAAGTGCAGACTAGGGTAGCGTCCTTGCAGCTCAGCCCACAAACGGTGCACACCAAAATCATCGCGGAACACATTGGTGTCGTGGAACAACACCACACCCCGCTCGCTAAGCTTGGGCAGCCAAGTCTCAAAATCGTGGCGCACAGCCTCATAGGTGTGCAATCCATCGATATGTAGCAAGTCGATGCTGCCGTCCGCAAAACTCCCCTGCGCCTCGTCAAATGTCATGCGCATCAGGGTCGAGAAGCGCTCGTAATGCGGGTCATGACTGCGGCGCAGGCTGGCATAGATGTGCTCGCCATAAGCGCCAGCATGGGCATCACCCTGCCAGGTATCCACAGCATAGGTACGTGTAGCGAGCCCTTGCTCGGAAATAGCCTGGCAAAACGCCAAGTAAGAAATTCCGGAGTACGCCCCTAGTTCCACCAAACTGCGCGGCTGTGCCACTGCAATCAGCCAAGCTGCAAAAGGGATATGCCCTGCCCAAGGGGCTGGGTGTGTCAGGTGGTGGGGCTCCATGAAGGCGGCAGAGTGCAGCCATTCATACCCGGCGCCGCTTTGCGCGCCAACCTCGGTCATTGCGTTCATGATGAAGTAGAAATATCGTTATCGCCGCCCGCACGCAAGCTAATGTTGCGCATGGGTAAGCCAAGCAGGCCCGTTGCCACATTGGTGGATTCGGACTTGAAGTGCAAGGCATCCTGCATCCAGTGGTGCTGCACATGGTCGTGCTGCGAGCCATCTGCCAAGGCAAGGTCAATGGCGTAATTGCCCACCGGCATGCGCGGCATATCAAAACAAAACTCTGCCTGCAACTGCTGCCCTGCTGCACAGGCAACGGGCGCGCCCAAGTAACTCAAATAGGTGTTGTCGCCAAAAACGGCCTGGCCCGTGCGATCCTTGATCACAAAGCCGACGATGGGCGAATGCAAGGCCTGCAGACAGTGCACCTGCACACGGACCACCACAGGCTCGCCGCCCACCACCCAATGCAATGGCCTGCGCTCCTCGTCCATCAGCCAGCCCCCGGTAATGCGTGCGCCGCCCAAACCAAAGGACACGGCATCCGGGTTGAAACGGAACACCTCAATATCATTACGCAGCGGCTCGGATCGGAAAAAATCGCGTCGCTGGTCGTGGTAGACCAGCTCTGCCACTTCGTTCTTGGGCTTTTCGACAGCGGCTACAACAGCACTACCACCCTGCTCTGCCTCATAGCAGGCTTGCATATAGCGATCGCACACCTCTTTGGTCGGGCCAATGTGCATGACCTGGCCTTTATCGATCCACACCACGCGATCACACAAACTTTTAATAGCGGCGGTGTCATGGCTCACAAACAGCAAAGTGCCCCGTTCCATAAAATTACGCAAAAAGCGCATGCACTTTTGTGTGAACACCGCGTCACCCACCGCCAATGCCTCGTCCACCACCAGAATATCGGCGTCGACGTGGGCAATCACAGCAAAAGCCAGCCGCACATACATGCCGCTAGAGTAGGTTTTGACCGGCTGCTCAATAAACTCGCCAATGTCAGCAAACGCGGCAATGGAGTCAAAGCGCTCAGCAATCTGTGCATCCGTCAACCCCAGCAAGGCTGCGTTCATGATGACGTTGTCACGGCCAGAGAACTCAGGGTTAAAACCTGCCCCCAGCTCCAGCAGTGCAGCAATACGGCCATGGGTTTTCACCTCACCGGCACTAGGCTCCAGCGTGCCGCACACCATCTGCAAGAAGGTGGATTTGCCCGAGCCATTGCGGCCAATAATACCCACGGTCTCGCCCTTGCGCACCCGCAAGTCAAGCCCTTGCAGCGCCCAAAAATCGCGGTGATAGCTCTGGGCAGGGCGCCCCAGCAGGCGCGACAGGCGGGGCCAGACAAACTGGCGCAAGCGATCGCCCGGCTTGTCATAGATATGAAAACACTTGCCCAGGCCTTGGACTTCGAGAGCGACGGTTTCAGAGGACATCAGCAAACCCCTTGCGTGTCTTCTGGAACCAGGCAAACCCCAGCCACGCCACCAAGGCGCATGCAACAAAAGCGCCCCCTAAACCCAACCAATCCGGCGTACGCCCCCAGATCAGCACTTCACGCGTCTGCTCAATAAAAAACGTCAGTGGATTGAGCCACATAGCTGTCTGAAAACTTTCTGGCAGTGCTTTGACCGGGAAGAAAATGGGCGAGATAAACATCAACATCAAGGTCAGAACGCCGGTAATCTGTTTTAAATCGCGGGCAAAAACACCTAGTGATGCAAACAGCCAGCCCACGCCCATAGTCAGCAGCATCAACGGCAGCCAAATCAGGGGCAGCAACCAGGCCGTGAGAGGCACCGAGCCATTCAACACCAAGAGCGCTACCAAAAGCACAGCCAGGCTTGCTAGCGCCTGGAACATGGCCGAGCACACCGCCACCACCACCAGAATCTCCAGCGGAAACACTACGCGCTTGACGTAGTTGACATTGGACAAAATCAAATGCGGCGCGCGGTTAATCACGTCGGAGAAAAAGCCGTAGACGATCAAGCCCGCAAACAATACCAGGGCAAACTGTGTCTTGGACTCGTTCTCTCCCCCCCAGCGGGCCTTGAATACGACAGAGAACACAAAGGTGTAGATCACCAGCATGCACAAAGGCAGAATGATGGACCACAGCCAACCAGCAAGCGCGCCCTTGTAGCGCTCACCCACTTCGCGGCGCGTCATCTTCATAATCAGCGACCAGTGCGTTCGCAGACTACCAAGCAGTGCCCCGGGCGAGACAGCGCGGCTAGCAAGTACGGTCAAAGTACAACTCCGTTTTTTCTAAAGCGGCCAAGTTTACAAGCATCGCCCCACCAAATCCTCCTTGGCCATACGGTAGTTACCCACTGCTACGTTTGCCCGCAGTCATTGCGACCAAGGCAGCCCATGAAAGCGCCAGCCCCCGCGCTTGCCACGTTGACCTTGTTCATCGGCATCGCCCTCAAAGCCTTGCAGGATGTTGTAGGCAACGATGCCCAGCTGCGTGGCACGCTGTGCCGCTGCGACGGAGCGTACGCCGCTACGGCATAGCAGCACCATTTTTTTGTCGCCCGACTGGGCGGCAATGGCTTGCAGCTGCGCGTCAAAATCGGGATTCATAGCCATGCCTGGCCATTGCTTCAAGGCCAGCGGCACCGCACCGGGCACCTGACCAACCCAAGCGCGCTCAGCGTCGGTTCGTACATCCACCAGCACCGCTTGCCCAGTTTGTACCCAGTGCCAGGCCAGTTGCGCAGCGATATCGCCCGCGTAACCGTTAGCGGGATGAATGGTTTGTTGCTCTGCCTGAATGGTTTGTTGCTCTGCCGTCAATGTCATGGCTTGCCCTTTATCAAGTTGATGGCTGCTGACGCTTTCTGGTTGGGCGCTAGCAGCCATTTTTCCTCTAATTTTGCTATACCAGTCTACGCCGCCTGATCCCACGGCGGTGCGGGAGTAGTTTTGAGCTGCTCGCGCAGCGCGCGGTGGTTGGGCACCACCTCGGCCACCGTATCCCAAAAGCGAGGGCTGTGATCCATCACACGCAGGTGAGCCAGCTCGTGGGCGACCACGTAGTCGATGATCGCCGGCGCATAGTGCATCAGCCGCCAGTTCAGGCGGATGGATCCGTCTGTCTTGGCGCTACCCCAGCGTGTGGCGGCGCTGGACAGGCGCAGACTGCTGTAGTGCACTTGCAGGAGCGGTGCAAAATGCGCCAGCCGCGCCACAAAGTGCTGTCGCGCGCTTTTCATAAACCAGGCCTGCACCACATCGCGGATCTGTGCAGCGCTGGCCGTGCGCGGCAAGGCCAGGTACAGGCGCGATGGGCTACCGGGCAGCTCTTGCTCCACCCGCCACACTGCACCCACACGCGCTAAGCGTTGCTCGCTATCAATTACCAGCTGCATAGGCTGGCCCATAAAGGGCAGGCTAGCGCCGTCTTGCCAACGAATGGCGGCACTTAGCGTGTTTTGACGGCGCCGCTGCATTTCACCTAGCTTGCGCACAATCCAGTCGGCTTTCTCGGCCAAGGCTTCGTCAATGCCGCCTTGCGTAATCCAGCGCGGCGCGCGCACGACCAAGCCATCCTCGCCCACCACAAAGCCTATGCTGCGCCGCTTGGCCCGCTGCAGCAGGTAAGCAATGTGGGTGCCTGCCAGCAACACACTGCGATTGGCATCGGGGTGCTCAAAGCTTTGGGGCAGCAAGGTATCAGCCAGCGGCACAAAGGGCTGCGGCGCAGGGATAGGCGTGGCCGACTGGATAGCTCCTATAACAGGAGCAGCTGGCGCCTGCTGCACGGGTATTACCGAGATATTTTTTTCTATACCAAGATCAACTGAGGGCAGAGTAGCAGGCTTTTGCGCTGACGTAGGCGGCATCGTCGCAGCAGGCGCAGGGACCAACGCGCCAGGCGCGCTTTTGTCCCACAAATCCAGCGCCAGCTGCACCAGGCGGCGTACATCTACCATGCGCGCTCCTCATGCTTGGCTGTAGATTTATATAAAAACAAACTGCTAACACCCAACTGATGGGCGCTAGAAGCTCTTATTTTTATAGCATTTGCACGCTGCAAAGTTGGGTTGACAGCAAGGGCTGGCAAGCGGTCGCTTCCTTATTCGGCCGAGGTTGGCGCTGTAGCGGTTTTTGCCGTAGGCGGCACTAAGGCGGGCTTGCCCACGTAGGCGTCTGGGTCCAGGCGGCGCATTTCGGATTCAATCCAGTACTCCACCTCTGCCATCAGCTCATCGTGCTTGCGACCTTTGCTGTCGATAGGCTTGCCTACTGAGACATCCACAATACCGGGTCGCTTGATAAACGCTTTGCGCGGCCAGCATTTGGCCGATGTCACCGCAATAGGCACTACCTGCGCCCCCGTCATGATGGCCAGGCGAGTGGCTCCGGTTTTGTAATCGCCTGATTCTCCACGGGGGATACGCGTTCCCTCAGGGAACATGATGACCCAAATGCCTTGCGCCAGCAGACGTTTGCCCTGCTCCACCACCTTGTGAAAGGCACGGCTGCCATCCTTGCGATCGATGTGAATCATGTCCAGGCTGCCAATCGACCAGCCAAAGAACGGGATCTTGAGCAGCTCTTTTTTGAACACGTAGGCCAGCGGCACTGGCATGATGGCCGGCATCAAAAATGTCTCAAACGTGGACTGGTGCTTGCACAGCAGCACCACGCCCTTATCACCCAAGACGCTCTGCGGCAAATTCTCCATACCTTGCTTGCGCACCTTGACGCCGCAAAACCAGCCCGCGCTATCAGCCGCCAGTTTGAGCCACTGCCGCGCTACGGTATAGCGCGCCATGCTACTGGCACCAAACAGGCGCAGCAACAAGATGGTCAAGGTGTACGGAATCACCGTCAGGCTCATGAAGAGCGTGTGCAATAAGGATCGAATCAGGGACATGAAGCAGCGGAAATAAGCGCACACCCACAGCGTCTGGCAGCCAACGGCCCACGCTGCACCACCAAGCTACTCACCAAAGGTGGCAGCCACACAGGCGCGTAAACGTAAATCATATCGGAAGCTGCCACACCCTGTGGCTGCAAATCTCCTCATACGCCTATTGGCAAACCTGGCTAAAAACGTGCTTGCGATTTTTAGACACCGCATTGCGGCGCCGTCGGGATAAGTTCAAGTCAATGTGGCGAGGCTTGGACGAGACTACCCAAGCGGAACATGGCGCGAAGAAGTCGCTTGATTCGGCGGCAAAAAACAAAGCTCTTGCACCTTTGCGAGAGCCTGCGGCATTGAAGCGCTCGCCATAGCCCGCGCTGCAACTTGCACCCGATCTCGCAAAGGCGCAGCTGCGCCAGCAGCCAACCTCTCACCCCAGCAGCTACAGCACCCAGACAAGATATCCACAGAATGAATTTTATAAATATCTGATTTATAAAGAACTATTTAAATTTCACTTAAACAATCAACAGGCAACCCATTACTTACCCAATGCTTCTTAACAGCCTTATACACAAAATCCATAGCATTCAATTACTTGATGTAAATCATCGCTTTAACGAAGCAATTCAAAGCAATTAGCTAAAAACTGTGGATAAATAAGATAGAAATCGTTAGCCACAGCAGCACAACCCATGGCGGTGAGCAAGCACTTATGCACACATTGTGGAAAGCAGACCCCTTATCACAACTGGCGAAAGAAAATTGCTGCAGATACAGCAAAAAAATAATAAGTTATTGAAATATATAAATTAAATTTTTTATCTATCAATCTATTTAAAACATCGAAAATCTGTGATAAAGCAGCATGCAGCTTAGGCAAGCATCTATGTCAACAAAGTTATCCACAGAAATTTACCTTGTCTATTGATTTGCAGGCCGATTTACGCTGTGGGTAACTCCCTATGTCAGCGCTGCTTGCTGCTATGTCATGAGGGTCGCAGCGCCGCTATAGACAAAACTACGTCTATCCAGTTGGTTATGCTGGCCAAAGCACCGCGCATGCAACACGCAAGCGCTGTGCAAATCGCACAGGCCGCTACACTCAAGCCTCCGCAAACCAACTCCTCTGCACCACTTCCGTGCCCCTTATCTCCGTCGCCGTACACACTCCCGCACACAGTGCAATCAGCGCCACCAGTGAACTACTGACTTACCGCTGCAGCACCTTGCCGCCCACGGGTAGCCTGGTGCGCGTGCCGCTGGGCAAACGCGAGGTATTGGGCGTTGTCTGGTCCGAGGACACCGCGTTTGCCCAGCAATCAGATGTGAACATGCAACAACTGCGCACTATTAGCGCCGTATTGGATGCAATTAACCCACTACCGACCAGCTGGCTGCGCCTGGTGCAGTTTGCCGCACGCTATTACCAGCGCAGCCTCGGTGAAATGGCCATCACCGCCCTACCTCCTGCCTTGCGCGACCTGACAGTGGAACAGCTTGCGCGACGCATGAAGCGCAAAGCCACTGTGGATAAAGGTGCGGTTGAAGCAGACCATGCCCTCGCCTTGAGTGCGGAGCAGGCCGAGGTTTGTTCGCAAATTAACGACAATAAGGGGCCGTTTCTGCTTTTTGGCAGCACTGGCAGCGGCAAGACCGAGGTGTATTTACACCAAGCCCAGCAGCATTTAGCCAACAACCCAGACGCCCAAATCCTGGTGATGGTGCCCGAGATCAACCTGACGCCACAGCTGGAGGCGCGATTTAGCGCCCGCTTTGCCAGCTTGGGAGCCGGCGGCGTTGTCAGCATGCACAGCGGCATGACGCCGCCACAGCGCCTGAAAAGCTGGTTAGCGGCCCACACTGGTACAGCCCGCATTGTGCTGGGCACGCGCATGGCGGTGTTTGCATCATTGCCGCAGCTGCAGCTGATCATCGTGGACGAGGAGCACGACCCTAGCTACAAGCAGCAAGAAGGAGCACGCTATTCGGCCCGCGATTTGGCCATTTGGCGCGGGCATGATGCGGGCGCCAAGGTGATTTTAGGATCGGCCACGCCGTCGCTAGAGAGCTGGTGGGCCAGCCGCCCCACAGGCACAGCGGGCCAGGACGACCCCGGCGGCCGCTATCTGCGGCTGGCCATGCCCAGCCGCATTGGCGCGGGGTTGATGCCCGCATTGCGCATGGTGGACATGCGCCAGCAGCCAAAGCGCACAATTTTCTCCGACGCATTGCTGCAAGCCATTACACAGCGGGTAGAGCGTGGCGAGCAAGCACTGGTGCTACTCAACCGCCGCGGCTTTGCACCCGTATTGTTTTGTGGCGACTGCGGCTGGAAAAGCGATTGCCCCCATTGCAGCGCCCACCAGGTCTTTCACAAAAATGACCGCACCCTGCGCTGCCACCACTGCGGTTTTACGCAGCGCGTGGTGCACGCCTGCCCCAGTTGCGGCAACCCTGACATTCTGCCGCTGGGCAAAGGCACAGAGCAACTAGAGGAAGAACTGGAGCGCCTGCTGCGCAATGTGCAGCGGCCGGATGGTGACCCGGCGCGCATTGCCCGCGTAGATGCCGACACCACCAAGGCCAAGGGCAGCTTGGAGGAAAAGCTGGCTGACATGCATGCAGGCGATGTCGATGTGCTGGTGGGCACGCAGATGGTGGCCAAGGGCCATGATTTCCGCCGCGTGACCCTGGTGGCTGCGGTGCAACCGGATGACGCCCTGCTGTCCAGCGACTTTAGGGCACCCGAGCGGCTTTTCTCACTATTGCTGCAAGCCGCCGGCCGCGCTGGGCGTGATGCCGCTTTTGTGAAAGCGCAAAGCAGCAAGGTAGAGATGTGGATACAAACCCAGCAACCCGACCACGCCGTCTTCCATAGCCTGCGTCACTGGGATTACGCAGGTTTTGCCGCGCAGCAGCTGGGTGAGCGGCGTGATGCAGCCATGCCGCCTTTTGCGTATCAGGCCATCATCCGCGCCGATGCTCGCACGCAAGAGGTCGCACAGGGCTTTTTGCAGGCTGCATCTACCGCAGCCCAGCAGCAGCAATTGCCAGGTATGGCGGAGGTATTTATCTACCCGCCGATACCTCTGGCCGTGCAGCGCGTGGCCCATGTAGAGCGCGCACAAATGCTGGTCGAGAGCCCATCGCGCAAAGCCTTGCAGCAGTTTTTACGCGCCTGGCAGCCCACGCTGCACTGGCTGCGCAGCCAGCCACAGCACAAGCCGCTGGTGCGTTGGCTGGTGGACGTGGACCCACAAGCGATTTAAGAATCTATGACTGCCTGCGCCGGAAGGGCGCCAGCAGCAAGGCTGGCAAAGTCTGGCTGGCGGCATCCCGGTCGTATTCCAGCCCTATCGTCACCGTCCCGCCGCCATCTGCAGGTACAGCGCTGGCGCTGCCAAACAGATTATCGAACCACGGGAACACCGTTGCATAGTTGCTGTTGGTCTGCGGCAGTTCGCGGCTGTGATGCATGCGGTGGTAGGCCGGCGTCACGACAAAGCGGCGCAACATGCGGTCCACACTCGGCGGCAACCGCAGGTTGCCATGCGCCACCGTGGTGACGAGCACCGCCAGCAAACTGTAAGCCATCACTGCCGCTACCGGTGGCGCCAACAGCACCAGCACAGACAAAGTCACCAGCGTAGTAAACAGACTTTCAAGCGGATGATGGCGGTGTGCGGTCGTGGCATCAAGCTCCACATCGCTATGATGCACGGCATGCAGCTGCCATAGCCAGGGCACGGCATGCGATAGACGGTGCAACGCGTAGCCGATACCATCCAGCACGACAAAAACCGTCAGCCACTGCCCCCATACCGGCACCCCCCAGTGCGCCAGCCAGCCACCGCCAGGCGATACCTCTAACACGCCTGCCACTGCCCAGAACAACAGCGGCGCCTGCAGCGTAGTGCACAGCGCCATCGCGGACAGCGCCAGATTACGCAGCCAGCGAGCCAACGGAACCTCTGGCGTGAGGCGCAGCGGGCAGATCGACTCCAGAAACAAAACCGCCGCCATACTGAGAATGACGGCGGCGATATAGAGCTGGTGCATGGATTGCCTTAAAAAGATTGCTGCTTGGGTCTGTCTGCCAAAGATTCAAGCTCTTTTCAGGTCGGAGCCAACGAATGGCGGGCACAAGCAGTTCATTTTTTAATCAACCGGTGAGGGAGGCAGCAACTTCACATAGCACGATGCATTAGAGGCAAGCGTGGAACCTGCAGTACATTCTGGCGCCCCCACGGGTGGCACGAAAACATAGGTTGCTAATGCCTTTTCATGGGCTGGCGCGGGCACCAAGGTGAGCACCGGCAACGCATTCGCTCTCCGGGCACGGATCTGCTGGCTGACGTCTGAGGTATTGGTGACCTTCGTCTCCCCCTCGAAAAGGTCGATGGTACCGCCGCCCCGCAGATTCAGATCGGCACTCCCATCCGCATCTGCACGCTGCACCATGCCGTAGCCCGCCATGCCAGCAGCGGCCGCGCTACCGACCAGCAGCAAGTTGGCCAGCATACGCCCACCCACGCGGCCACGCAGCACTCGATAAGCGATCGCCACAAGCAGCAGGGCCAGCAGCATCAGCGACCACTCACCCAGTGCAGGCACGCCGGTAGCCTGAGGCCCGTAATCAATAGCCCCCGCCGGCACCGCTACTCCAGCCTGCACCATTGATGTGGCTAGCACTGCCACGGCAGCTACACCGGTACGCATAAGAGATGAAAATTGAGTGAGCATCTACTTACCCCTTCAGTGGTTGGACAGGTAATTTTAAAAGAGCGATTCCCAGCAAACAATTGTGAATTGGCCGGTGTTTACCCGCGCACCACCAGCACAAGACATGAAAAACTGACAAACGCCAGCGCAGTGCTCACCAAGATAATGTGCGCAATGCGGCCGTTGTGGGCGCCATAGCGTTCCGCCAGCAAGGTGACATTGCTGGCGCTAGGCAAGGCGGCCACCAACACCAGCACCAGCAAAGCAGACTCATTGATAGGCACGCCTGCTGCCATGGCCATATGGCCCAAGCCCCACACCAGCAACGGGTGCACAAACAGCTTGACCAGGGCCAGCGGAACATAGCTGCGCGGTGCGGTGTACTCAGCCTGTACCATTTTGGAGCGTGCCAGCACCGCCCCCACTGCAAACAGAGCCACCGGCGTGGCTGCACTGGCCAGCAAGCCTACGGTTTTGTCGATGGCAATGGGCAGGCGCCATTCCATAAACGATGCCAGTGCTCCCAGCAGAATCGACCAAGGCATAGGGTTGGTGAACACACCTTTGAGCGCCTTGGCCAAGGCCGGGCGCACATTGCCAGCCGCTCCATCCATGCGTGACAGCGCCAAGCACAGCGATGTCGTGACAACCATATCCACCAGCATGGAGACAATGGCAGGCCCCGCTGCCGCTTCGCCCAGCAGCGCAATCAAAAGCGGCAGGCCCATAAAGCCGGTGTTGGGGAATGCAGTGACCAGGGCGCCAAAGGCGCTATTGTTCCAATCAATACCGCTTTTGCGCGCAAACAGCACGCATCCCGCCACCATCAGCAGCTGACAGCTGATATACAGCAGCATGATGGGTACATTCATCAGCTGCGCAAACGGCAGCGATGAACCCGCCTTGAACAGCATGCACGGCAGCGCAAAATACAGCACAAAGGCGTTGACACCTGCAATCGCAGGCAACGGAAACACACCGCGCCGCGTAGCCAAGTAGCCGCACAGCACCAGTGAAAAGAAGGGGAAGGTAACAAGAAAGACAGACAGCACCCCCGCATTGTGCAGATGCCCGCCCTGCTGAGCTGTTGCGGCTGTGACCGGTGTGCGATTTTGGGTACACAGCGGGCACAAAAAAACCTGCGCATGGCAGGTTTCCTGGGTGGCGTGACCGGGGCTCCAATCAAATCGAGACGGTTTTCTCCACTTCGACGCACTTGCGACGGGCCAGCGCCAAGTTGCTGCGCTGCTTGTCCAGCACCAAATACAGGAATAAACCCTCTTTTTGCGCCATGGGGCGGATGACGTGGTACTGCGTGCCCAGGGTGATCAGAATGTCGTCAATGGAGTCATCCAGACCCAGCGATTTCATGGTTTTGAGCTTGGCGCGCACGACTTCGGTGTTGCCAGCAGCAGCCAGCTCCAGATCGAGGCCAGAGCCCGCGCTACCCAGCAGCATGCCGCTGGCACTATCCACCAGGGCTGCGCACATGGCGCCGTCCACAGTCAACAGTTGTGTCAATGCTTCTTGAACCGATGCCATAAAACTCACCCCTTCACACACTGGCTATTTGCTGTACTGCTGTATACGGCCAATGCAACGTATACCGCGGCTTGGGGCTTGCTTTTGCGGCCCCTAGTAATCAGACCTTGTTCATCTCGGTACCCACCTCGGCAGCGGCCCACAGCACACGGCCCAAGATGGCGTTGGTATCGAGCACCATACAAAGAATGCAAGGGAACTCGGACGTCACCGACTGGAACACCACCACACCGCTATCGGTCTCAAAAGTCAGCCGCTTGCAGCCCGCATGGTTGATCTCGCGGCCCACGGCACGCGCCATGGCCATCAGCGAGCCGGCCATGGCCGACAAGCGGTTGAGCTGTAGCTCGCTATTGGTACGCAGCGATGCGATCTCGAAACCGTCAGGCGTGCTGAGCAATGCAACACGTACACCATCCACTGGGCCAATCAGCTTCTCCAGCGCTTGCTGGCCTGCCTGGACTACCTGGACAGGAATCAACGGTTGTGACGCGGTCATGAATTCTCACTTTGCAGAGACAGCATAGAAACTAATACGCTCATTACTTCTAGTAATTGATTGCGATCCCGAGGATCTGCCTGAAGCACCGGGATAACACCATACCCTGCAGAATACACGCCTTGAGCAAATGTTTCAATTTGTGTAGCGCTGGCGTCACGTGCGCTCAAAATCAAGGTGACAGGTGCGCTGTCGAGCTTGCTAACCTCGTCCAAAATGTGTGTGGCTTCTTCCAGGCTTTTGGGATCATTCATGTCAACCATGATGAACACCCCCATAGACACAGACAACACCCACTGCCGCACAAAGCTAAAACGTTCTTGGCCAGGGCAGCCACAAATCTGCACCCGCTCACCGCCGCCCAGGTCAATCTCACCGAACTCTGTACCCACGGTTGTGAAATCCTTGGTGTGCGATGCACGGTCCAAATTTTTCACATCCGATGTGGACATCAGATCACCACACAGTGCGCGCACCGCCGTGGTTTTACCAATGCCCATAGGGCCACACAAAGCGATACGAGGTATCGATCGCTTTTGCTGCGCCGCCCAATCCAATTCCTGACTCATGCTGCCTTGCCTCCTCCGCGAATCCACCGGCCCAATCGGCCCAGTAACCCGCTGGAGTGTACCGTCTGGCTGGGGCGCTGCGGGGCTGCAGGACCACGATCTTGCATGGCAATTCCGCGCAGCACACCGCGGTGACCCAGTTCCACGAGCAGATTGCGTGCCATCCCGGCATCTAGCCCGCTATGCGTGCACAACTGGCTAAGCGACACGGGCTCGCGCGACAGCAAAGCCAACGCCCGTATGCAAGCGCCAGTGTTAAACGGCGCCCCCATGGATACCCAGGACTTGAGCTGGTACAAAAATTCTTGCTTGGCGCCAGAGGCTGGCGCAGCGCTAACGGTTTCAGCCTGATTGCGGTGGGCTATGATTTTTTGGCGAGCTTCCCAATCAAGCAAGAACACGGCAGCGCGGTCAAGCACATCAATCAGGTCGCTCAAGGTGTAGCTCACCTCCAGGCGCCCGACCCAGGATGCGTCATTCAGAATATCGCCACGCACATTGCCAATACACACCACACAAGGGGTACGGCCCAACGACGAGATGACATCAGCCATACCGGGGTCAATCACCAGCATCTGGGCACGATCACGAGGAACTTCCTTCCACGGGAGCACCGATTTGCGGGCGGCCACGCCAAACAGCTGCGAAAACCGCTGCCGAGCGCTGGGAGTGAGCAAGTCTGCGGAAATACCGGCTGTCTGCATGGTCAGAATCTATTAACGTTATTTATTAAATTTATAGACTGATGTCACTACCAACTAGTGACGCTATGAAACCGATTCTAGGAGCTTGTAAGTTCAATGCAAGCTTTAAGACCAGCCAGCGGTGTTCCCTCGACATTGGTTGACAATCCGCAAGCACGCACGCTGTTCACATTAAGTAATAAAAATCATCAATTGCAAAGTCCTGCAACTGCGGCTTGCGGCTGATGCGGCTATTCTTCACCACTTTCTATTTTTCTCTGTAAGGTTTTTTCGCCCTATGGCTGCTGGCCTCAATCTCGCCCAATTACAAGCCGTTCACTACACACAAGGCCCGTGCCTGGTGTTGGCGGGCGCGGGCTCGGGCAAAACGCGGGTGATTACGCACAAGATCGCCCGCCTGATCGAGACCGGCATGCCTCCCCGCAAGATTGCCGCCATTACGTTTACCAATAAGGCAGCAGCGGAGATGCGCGAGCGCGCAAAAGGGCTCATTGGCCGCGCCGCCAAGGATGTGCTGATCTGCACCTTCCACGCTCTAGGCGTAAAAATGGTCCGCGAAGACGGCCATGTACTGGGCCTCAAATCGCAGTTCAGCATTTTGGATAGCGATGACGTCGTCAGCATTCTGAAAGACGCCGCTGGCGGGACCGCCGATGCTGCCACGGCCCGCCAGTGGCAGTGGACGATCAGCAAGTGGAAGAACATGGGCCTGGACTACAAAGGCGCACTGGCCCAGGCGCAAGACGACAACGAACGTGCCATCGCCGTCATCATGCAGCGCTATGACGAGCGCCTGACGGCCTATCAAAGTGTGGACTTTGACGACCTGATCGGCATGCCACTGCGCCTTCTGCAAAACCACCCAGAGGTACGGGCCAAATGGCAAGCCCACTTGGGCCATGTGTTGGTTGACGAGTACCAGGACACCAATGCCACGCAATACGATTTACTGAAACTGCTGGTGGGCGAGCGCGGGCACATTACTGCGGTGGGCGACGACGACCAGAGCATTTACGGCTGGCGCGGCGCCACTTTGGACAATTTGAAGAAGCTGCCCATCGACTTCCCGCAGCTCAAAGTTATCAAGCTGGAGCAAAACTACCGCTCCACCAGTGCCATCTTGCGCGCGGCCAACAACGTCATCCAGCCCAACCCCAAGCTGTTCCCCAAAACGCTGTTCTCGGAGCTGGGCGAAGGTGAACCGGTGCGCATTGTGGATTGCGACAGCGAAGAGCACGAGGCCGAGCGCGCCGTGGCCCGTATTTTGAGCCTGCGCGCCAGCGCGAACCCGCCGCCAGATTGGAAGAACTTCGCCATCCTCTACCGCGCCAACCACATGGCCAAGCCGTTTGAGAAGGCGCTGCGCAAAGCCAATGTGCCTTACAAAGTATCGGGCGGCACCAGTTTTTTTGACCGTGCCGAGATCCGCGACCTGTGCGCCTGGTTCCGGCTGTGGATCAACAACGATGATGACCCTGCGTTTTTGCGCGCCATCACCAACCCCAAACGCGGTATTGGCCACACCACCCTGGGACGACTGGGCGAGTTCTCCAAAGCCCACCACTGCAGCATGTTTGCCGCGCTCTTCAACCCCATGCTGGAAGACGCCATGCCTGCCAAGGGGCGCGAGAGCCTGCTGGAGTTTGGCCGCTACATCAACGATCTGGAGTACCGTGCCCGCCAAACTCGTGGTGCGGAAGAGTCACTCGCCTTTTTGCTGGAATGGCTGAAAGAAATTGGCTACGAGCAGCATTTGTACGACGCAGAAGACAGCGACAAAATAGGCGCCGCCCGCTGGACCAATGTGCTGGAATTTTGCGAATGGATGGCCCAGCGCGCAGGCGGCCATACCACCACCGCGGCCGACACCACCACCACCAGCGAGGCTAAAAGCCTGCTGGAGGTATCGCAAACCATTGCCCTGCTCTCCACCATCAGCGAGCGAGAGAAGGAGCAAGACATGGTGGTGCTGTCCACCCTGCACGCCAGCAAGGGGCTCGAGTGGCCGCATGTGATCCTCGTGGGCGTGAACGAAGGCTTACTGCCTTTCAAGCTGGACGACGATGACGGCCGCCAGCAAAAATTGACCGAAGACACGGCCTTGCGCTTACAAGAAGAGCGCCGCCTGATGTACGTTGGCATCACCCGTGCGCAACGATCATTGGCAGTGAGCTGGACCAAGCGTCGCAAAAAAGGCCGCGAGCTGGTCACCGCCCTGCCCAGCCGCTTTATTGCCGAGATGGGTTTGGATAAATCCACCGCCCGCGAAGACCCGCGTGAGAAGTTACGCCAGCTGCGCGAAGAGTTTGCCCGCAAGGCACAAGGCGCCACCACCGATGCAACACCCGGTACAACACCGACCTGAATCGAATGACGAAAACTATATTTTTGATAGCTGCCAGCGCAATCCTGATAAGCGCCTGCAGCACAAACCCTTCAAAACCTCGCCCCGCCTGCCCCAGCGCCCAGCAAATGGAGCAGCCTGAGCTGCTAGGCACTTGGCGTGCCGAGTTGCGCGGCCAAAGCGCTCCCGTCATCTTGCAACTGGGCAAGCACCCTGAGTGGAACGGCACGGTTAAAGGCCAGATCACACGCGGCACTAAAACCGCAATCGTGGTGGGCGATGTCAACCAGGGCAAGCTGACGATGGAAGAATCAGCCGATGGCAAAAAAGTTAGCGGCAGCTGGCTAGGCGATGTGGTGGAAGGCAGCTGCGCGCGCGAGGTTCGCGGCGAATGGCTGGATGATCAAGACAACAGCATCCCTTTCGTGATGCGCAAACAATCGCAATAATGTGCAGCCGCGTGGCCAAGCAGTGCTGCGCAAACCCCAAGCACCATGAACACACCTACTCTTTTGCGCACACCCACCTGGTTGGCCCATAGCCTGTTGATTGGCAGCCTGCCACTGTGGGCCGCCGCTGCACAGGCACAAAGCCCCAACCCCACGCCTGGCGACGCTGCGTGGCGTCAATGCTCGGTACAAACCGACAGCAGCGCCCGCCTTGCCTGCTACGACCAATGGGCCCACCAGCAGCGCACGCCAGTGCAGCAAACAGACACATCGGCAGCGCCCGCTGTCACCGCTGCGACCGTGTCTGCCTCGGGTAACGCTGCCAGCCTCAAGCTGCCTGCAGTCGCACAGCCGGTGAGCGAGACAGCAGCCGTATCACAAGGCGGTTGCCGAGATTCGTCATACACCGAAGTCTCGCGCTTTTGGGAGTTGGAAGCCGGCACCGATTGCGGGAAATTCAGCTTCCGCGGCTACCGTCCGCTGTCAGTATCGGTGGCGGCGGGCAGTAATATCAATAGCACCCCCACATCGGCCAACCCCAACAACGTAGTGCACACAGCTACTGATTACCAAAAGCAGGAGATGCGCATTCAGCTGTCAATGCGTACCAAGCTGGCGCAGAACCTGCTGACCAGTCCGGAGTCAAACCTGCGCGATTCGCTATGGGTGGGCTATACCGGGTTGTCGTACTGGCAGGTATTCAACTCCGATATGTCGCGCCCTTTCCGCACGACCGACCATGAGCCAGAAGTGATCTACATCTACCCCACCACCGCCCAGTTGCCCTTTGGCTGGCGCTGGCGCTACAGCGGCGTGGGCCTGGTGCACCAATCCAACGGCCAGAGCGATCCACTGTCGCGCAGCTGGAACCGCTACTACCTGATGACCGGTCTGGAGCTGGACAACCGTTGGCAAGTGCAGGCCAAACTGTGGAAGCGCATGAGCGAAAGCGCCGAGGACGACAACAACCCCGGTATCGAAAACTATGTGGGCCGTGGTGAGTTGAAGCTGGGCTGGAACGTCAACAGCAACAACTGGGTAGGCCTGACTGCGCGCGGCTCACTCAACGGCCACGGCAAGGGATCCGGTCGCCTGGAGTGGATGCGCACCCTGGGTGAAGGCTGGATGGGCGGCAAGAGCAATCTGCGCCTACACGCGCAGGTATTTAGCGGTTACGGCGACACCTTGCTGGACTACAACCACAAGCGCACCGTGTTCTCGCTGGGCTTTAGCTTGCTGGATTTTTAAGCCCTCGCAGGCAAAAACAAAAGGCGCTGCACCTGCAGCGCCTTTTTACATGCAACTATTATTTTTATAGCTGTTAGCGCGCATCAGTCGGGCGATAGCAGCCATTTCATTCAAATTACGAATCAGGTACCACAGCAGTTACCTCAATCTCTACCTTGGCACGATCTTCAATCAGCGCTGCCACTTGCACTGCCGTCATCGCCGCGTTAAAGCTGCCAATCAGTTCACGGAATGCCTTGCCAATCGCAGGGAGGGCCGCCAAGTATTCCTGCTTATCGGTCACGTACCAGGTCATGCGAACAATGTGCTCAGGCCGCGCCCCACCTTCGTGCAATACCTCCACAATGTTTTGCAGTGCCTGGCGCACTTGATCGCCCATGTCATCGGTGTGGAACACGCCTTGTGCATCCCAGCCAATCATGCCGGCGACAAACACCATGCGTCCTTTGGCGGTCACCCCATTGGCATACCCTTTGGGCCGGGGCCAGCCCGGTGGCAACAGTACTTGCATTGCATCGTCCTTTTCTCAATAAACCCATGCACCCCATCGGGTGCCCATCAATCCACGGCCACAGTGGCCATCCAGCCCTTTATGGCCGCACCAATCGCAGGCGGTACTGCCATCGCCTGGTGCGTATCCAGGCTGGTAAACACCAGTACCTTCAACGCCGATACTTTGAGCTGCCCGTCCGAGCCCAGTGCCTCTACCCGCAAGCGCAGCGACCGGCTGCCTATATGCGCCACCGACAAGCGCAGTTGCAGCACATCGCCCATCCGCGCAATAGCCCGAAAGTCGCACTCCAAATGCACAATCGGCAAGCCCGTTTGCTCTGCCTGCAGCATGCGTCCGTAGCCATAGCACAGCCCATCGTTAAACCAGTCCTCAACCAAGCCGTTAAACAGCACCAGGTACTGGGGGAAAAACACAATCCCCGCCGGGTCGCAATGCGCAAAGCGAATGGCGACCTGGGTGCTGAAATACACGGGCGGCAGATTCATATCAAATACCGATATAACGCTGCCACAGCGCAGGCTGTGCCTGCAGCTCAGGTGAGTTGCCCTGCCACACCACATGGCCGCGCTCGATGATGGTGTGGCGATCTGCCAATGCGACCAAACGTTTCACATACTTATCAATCACCAAGATCGTCTGCCCTTCGGCGCGCAAGCTGACCAAGCAGCTCCAGATTTCTTCGCGGATCAGCGGCGCCAACCCTTCGGTGGCTTCATCCAGGATCAGCAAATGTGGGTTGGTCATCAGCGCGCGGCCAATGGCTAGCATTTGCTGCTCGCCACCTGACAGGCGATTGCCCAGGTTCTTAGAGCGCTCGGCCAAACGGGGGAACAAGGCGTACACACGCTCCAGACTCCACGGCGACTCAGACGCATTGCGCCGCGCAGCAAAGGCAACGAGGTTCTCTTGTACCGTTAAATTGGAAAAAATTTGCCGCCCCTCAGGCACCACGGCCATACCCATGCGCGCGATGCGATCGGTGCTCATCCGCTCAATGCGCTCACCGCGAAAGCGGATGCATCCCGATTGCGCAGGCGTCAGCCCCAGCAGGCTGCGGATGGTCGTCGTCTTGCCCATGCCATTGCGACCCAGCAAGGTCGCAGCTTCGCCTGCATTGATCGCCAGATGCATATCAAACAGCACCTGACTGGCTCCGTAGCTAGTGTTCAGGCCTTCGACCTCAAGCAAGGCGCTCATGCCACCTCCTCGTCGCCCAGATAGGCACGCTTCACATCGGGATTGCCGCGTATTTCATCGGGGGTGCCGCTGGCAATCACCTTGCCAAACACCAAGGTCGAGATGCGGTCAGCCAAGCGGAACACCGCATCCATATCGTGCTCCACCAACAAGATGGTCGTGTCCTGGCGCAGTTGCAGCAACAAGTCCACCATACGCTCGGATTCATCTGGCCCCATGCCGGCCATAGGCTCATCCAGCAGCAGCATGCGCGGCTGGCAGGCCAGGGCCAAGCCCACTTCCAGCTGGCGCTGCTCACCATGGGCCAACAGGCCAGCGCTGCGCTGCAGCTGCGCGGCCAAGCCTACGCGCTCGGCATAAGCAGCGGCCTGCGCATAACGTGTGGATTCGACCCGCGCCGGGCGCCAAAAGCGCCAGCTCGATCCATCACGCGCCTGTACGGCCAGCGCCAGGTTGTCCAACACCGACAGACGCTTGAATATGCTGGTGATCTGGTAGGAGCGCACCAGGCCACGCTGCACGCGCACGGACATGGGCATCTGCGCGATGGATTGACCATCAAACACAATATCCCCGCCATCCGACTTGAGCGCACCAGAGAGCTGGTGGATCAACGTGGTTTTGCCTGCGCCATTGGGCCCGATCAATGCATGGATCTCACCCGCCTGTACGCTAAAGCTGGCGTGGTCGGTCGCCGTCAAACCGCCAAAGCGTTTGACCAGCTGGCGCACTTCTAGCAGTGGCGTCGTTGTTGTCATGAACGCCTCCACATGCCACGTCGCAAACTCAGCAAACCATTAGGGGCCACCAGCACTACCAACAACAAAATCGCACCCAGGCCTAGCTGCCAGTGCATGGTGTACGCCGCCAAAAATTCTTCCAGCAACAAGAACACCGCAGCACCCAGCAGGCCGCCATACAAATGGCCCACACCACCCAAAATCACCATGATGAGCAAGATGCCCGATTGCGTCCATTGCAGCACACCAGGGCCTACAAAATTGCTTTGATTGACCAGCAAAGCACCCGCCAAGCCCGCGAAACCACCGGCAATCGCAAACGCAACCAGCTTGTAGCGGTAGACGGGAAAGCCAATCGCCAACATACGCGTTTCGTTCTCTTTAATAGCCTGCAACACATGACCAAAGCGTGCGTTCAACATGCGCGCCATCAGCAACATGCACAGCGCCACCAGCGCCAGCACCACGTAGTAAAAGCTACTGTCATCGCCCAGATCCAAGCCCAACCCCACGCTGGATCGTGCAGCCAGCGACAGTCCATCATCGCCACCCAACGATTTGAACGACATGATCAGGTAGTACAGCATTTGCGCAAAGGCCAGCGTAATCATGATGAAGTACACGCCTTGCGTGCGCAAACTGATTGCGCCTACCAGCAAGGCAAACAGCGCCCCCATAAAGATAGCAGCCGGCCATGCCAGCCATGCGGATGCAATGCCTTGCTGCATCAACACTCCCACGGTATAGGCCCCGAGCCCCACAAAAGCAGCATGACCAAAGCTCACCATGCCGCCAAAGCCAAGAATAAAGTTAAGACTGGCAGCAGCCAGCGCAAAAATCAGCACGCGGCTGGCCACGCCTATGTAGAAGCCTTCGTCCAGAACGTTGGCAATGGTAGGTAGCAAGGCCAAGAGCAGCAGCACAGGCAACATCACCCGCCAATGCAGGCGATGGTCCAGAATGCTGCGCGATGGTGCGCTGGTGGTAGTAGATGTATCAGTCATGGGCCGGAAACAAGCCTTGGGGTTTGTAGAACAGCACAGCGGCCATCAGAAGGTAGATCAAAATTGATGCCACGGCAGGCCCTGCATTGGCTGCCACATCCGGGCCCATGGTGTGCTCAAACAGCAGTGGCACCACAGTGCGGCCAGCGGTATCAACCAACCCCACCAGCAAGGCGCCCAGCAACGCACCGCGGATGGAGCCAATGCCGCCAATCACAATCACCACAAAGGCCAGGATCAAAATGCTCTCACCCATGCCCACCTGCACTGCCAGCAGCGGGCCCAGCATGCCGCCCGCCACGGCACACAATGCCGCGCCCAGCGCAAACACCAGGGTGAAAAGCTTGCGCACGTTGGCGCCCATGCTGGTGGCCATCTCGCGATTGGCTGCGCCTGCACGCACCTGCATGCCGAAGCGTGTACGCGTGACCAGCACATACAAAAGCGCCGCTACCGCCAAGCCAACGCCAATGATGAGCAAACGATACGCCGGGTAAGAGAAGCCCGAAAAAAGCTCCACCGGCCCGGCAAGGCTGGCTGGTGGATTGAGCTGCAGCGGCTGAGCGCCCCAGATAATGCGCACGAGTTCATTGCTCATCAAGATGATGGCAAACGTGCCCATTACCTGCGACAAATGATCGCGTTGGTACAGGCGCCGCAGCACCGTGAACTCCAGCACCACACCCACCACCACCGTTGCCATTACACCCAGTACCAACCCCAGCCAGAATGAATCCGTCACCTGGCTGAAGGTAGCAACCATGTAGGCACCAATCATGTAGAGCGAGCCGTGGGCCAGGTTGATCATGTCCATGATGCCGAAGACCAGCGTCAAGCCCGCCGCCAACAAGAACAGCATCAAGCCAAACTGCAAGCCGTTCAGCGTCTGCTCCAGAATCAGAATGCTATTCATCGATCAGGAAGGCATCTTGCATTCTTTGACATAGGCATCCTGGTGGTTCTTAAACACCGTGCCCACCGTGCGGTTGGTCAGCTTGCCTTGTGCATCCTTGCTGACCACGCGCAGGTAATAGTCCTGTACCGGGAAGTGGTTGGTATTGAACTTGAAAGCGCCGCGCACCGACTCAAACTTGGCCGCCTCAATTGCCTTGCGCAAAGCAGCTTTGTCATCCAGTTTCCCCTTAACCTCGCGCACCGCAGAATCCATCAAGCGGGCCGCATCGTAGCCATGCGATGCGTACAACGATGGCATCCGGCCAAAGTCTTTTTGAAAATCAGCCACAAATTTTTTGTTGGCTGCGTTGTCAATGTCATAAGCCCACTGCGTGGTGTTGAACGTGCCCAGCATCGAATCACCCACCGCGCGGATCACGTCCTCATCGGCCGAGAAGCCTGGCGCATACAAAGTCATGTCCTTGGGCAAACCAGCCGCCACAAACTGTTTGATGAAGTTCACACCCAAGCCCCCAGGCAAAAAGATATAGACGCCATCAACATTGGCTGCGCGCATCTTGGAAAGCTCAGCACCGTAGTCCAGCTGGCTTAGCGCGGTATAGGTCTCCATACCTATCTCACCCTTGTAGAAACGCTTAAAACCGGCAATCGAATCCTTGCCTGCCGGGTAGTTAGGCGCAATCAAGGCCACGCGCTTGAAACCCTTGTCCTGCATGGTTTTGCCAGCGGCCTCATGCAGGGCATCATTTTGCTGCGATACATTGAAAAAGTACGGGTTGCACTGCGCACCAGCGTATTGCGACGGACCCGCATTGGGGCTGATGAAGAAGGTTTTGTTCTGGAATGCGGGCGTGCCCACGGCCAGCATCACGTTCGAGAACACCGTGCCGGTCATAAAGTCCACTTTGTCGCGCTTGAGCAAGCGCTCCGCCGTCTGTTTAGCGACCTCGGGGTTTTGCTGGTCGTCGGCCACAATCACTTCGGCAGGCAGGTCGCCAATCTTGCCGTTCATGTGTTTAACCGCCAGGTTGAATCCATCGCGAATATCAATACCCAGCGCTGCGCCGGGTCCCGACAAGGTGCTGAGCATACCGATCTTGACCTGGTCAGCGGCCTGGGCACCTGTGGCCAGCAAGGCGCATACCGATAAGGCAAGAACATGGGGACGGAAGCGGGTGAATTGCATGGCGATCTCCTCTTTGTTTGGTTGGGGTTTGCGGTGAGCCCCGCTACTATGCCGGGGTGTGCAGCCGAAAGCGTTGTAGTTTTCCCGTAGCTGTGCGGGGCAGCTGGGCGACAAACTCCACCGCACGCGGATATTTGTAAGGCGCTACGGTGTTTTTCACAAAATCCTGCAGTGTTTTGACCATGGCATCACCAGCCACCTGTCCCGCACGCAACACCACAAAAGCTTTGACGATCTGGCCGCGCTCGGCGTCGGCCACGCCAATCACCGCACATTCGGCCACAGCAGCGTGCGCCATCAAGGCCTCTTCCACCTCGGGTGCAGCGATGTTGTAGCCCGCAGAAATAATCATGTCATCCGTGCGCGCCTGGTAGACAAAGTAGCCGTCGGCGTCCATCAAATATGCGTCGCCCGTCAGGTTCCAGCCGTGGCTTACATACTTGGTCTGGCGGCTATCGTTAAGGTAGCGGCAGCCCGTCGGGCCTTGCACTGCAAGTTTGCCTACGGTGCCTGGCGGCAGCTCTCTGCCATCGTCACCCACCACCTTGGCACGATAACCGGGCACAGCCTTGCCAGTAGCGCCGGGGCGTGCATCTTCCTCGCGATGCGAGATAAAAATGTGCAGCATCTCGGTGGAGCCTATGCCATCGATGATCTCGATGCCCGTTGCGTCTTTCCACAGCGCGCGCGTGGATGCATTCAAGGCCTCGCCTGCGGATACGCATTTGCGCAAACGGCTGCTCCGAATGCGCTCACCCTGCTGTGCCATCACACGGTAGGACGTTGGTGCGGTAAAGACCACGGTAGCGCCAAATTTTTCAATACCATCGAGCAGCAATGGCGGGCTGGCTTTTTCAAGCAAGGCCATGCTCGCTCCAATCGCCATGGGGAACAGCACCTGTCCACCCAGCCCAAACGTGAAGGCCATGGGCGGGCTACCAATAAACACATCATCAGCCGTGGCGCGCAGCACGTGTGGCGGCCAACAGGCGCACACTGCCATCACATCGCGGTGAAAGTGCATGGTGGCCTTGGGTACGCCCGTGGTACCGGAGGTAAAGCCCAGCAAGCAAGTGTCTGTCGCCGCAGTCTCTACGGCATAAAACGCATCGCCGGCCTTGTCCATCAAGCGCTCCAGCGCATCGGCATCGCTGCTGTTGTAGTAGCACACGGCGTGCAGGGTGCTGGTTTTTTCCTGCGCACCCTGCACTTCGGTGCGCAACGCCCCGTCGCACAGCGCGTGGCTGATCTGGGCAATGTCGATGATGGTTGCCAACTCCTTGGCGCGCAGCAGCGGCATGGCGGCGACGGCAATACCGCCCGCCTTGATAACAGCGAACCAGCAAGCCACCATCATCGGGTTGTTGGGCGAGCACAGCAACACGCGATTGCCGGGCACCAGCCCCATATCCACTGTCAGCACATTGGCGATGCGGTTCACCTTCTGCTGCAGCTGCGCATATGTCCAGCGTACGCCTTCAGCTTGAATACACAAGCGATCGCCACGGCCTTGCTCCACATGCTTGTCCAACAGCTCTACGGCACAGTTCAATCGTTCGGGGAACTGCAGCTCAGGCAACTCAAAAATGAACTCAGGTTGCAGCGCTACAGGCGGCAGATTGTCGGCAGCAAATGTGTCGGTGTGCGCGGTATACGACATGGTTCCAACCTTTCAAGCAAAAACTGGGTTTGCGCTTTATGGGTGTGCGCTGCTAGCTATAGTTTTTAATAAGGTCGCGCCCAATGATGAGCTGCTGCACCTCAGTCGCACCTTCATAGATGCGCAGTGCGCGGATCTCGCGATACAGGCGCTCCACAGGCTGCTCGCTGACCACGCCCAGCCCGCCCCACATCTGCACCGCCGCATCAATCACTTGCTGGGCGTTTTCGGTGGCCGTCATCTTGGCCATGGCCGCTTCACGCGTCACGTTTTCGCCCTGGTCTCGCAGCCATGCAGCGCGGTAAGTCAGCAGCGCAGCGCTGTCGATCATGGTGGCCATCTGCGCCAGCTTGGCCTGCGTGAGCTGAAAATCCGCCAGTACGCCGCCAAACATCTTGCGCGAGGTAGCGCGCTGCAGCGCCTCATCCATGGCGCGTCGTGCAAAGCCCAGCGCGGCAGCGGCGACCGAAGTGCGAAACACATCCAGCGTCCGCATGGCCACTTTGAACCCCTCGCCAGCGGTACCCACACGCTGCGAAACCGGAACACGGCAGTTGCTAAATTTCAAGCGGGCCAGCGGATGTGGAGCGATGACATCAATACGCTCGGCAACCTCGAATCCGGGCGTTCCCGCATCCACAATCAGCGCGGAAATTCCGCGAGCACCTGGTGCTTCTCCCGTTCGTACAAACACCACGTAAAAGTCGGCAATACCACCGTTGGATATCCATGTTTTCTGGCCATTGATGACGTAGTGATCGCCGTCCACCACAGCCTCGCAGGCCATAGCGGCAACATCCGAGCCCGCATCGGGTTCAGACAGCGCAAAGGCAGAAATCGCCTCACCCATTGCGACCTTGCCCAGATATCTTTTCTTCTGCTCATCGCTGCCCGCCAGCGATATTGCGCCCGAGCCCAGGCCTTGCATGGCAAACGCAAAATCTGCCAAACCGTTGTGGCGCGCAAGCGTTTCACGAATCAGGCAGATGGTGCGTGTATCTATCTGCGCGGCAGCACCACCATTTTCCGCACCCGCCACCGCATGGCGCAACCAGCCGCCCGCACCCAAAGCCTTGACCAGCTGGCGGCAATCTTCGTCGTTGTCGCTGCTGTGCACATGGGCAACATGCTCTGCTGCCCATGCATCCAACGACTGCGCCAGTTGCGCGTGCCGCGGCTCAAAGAAAGGCCATTTCAGGTAACTGGTATCAGCCATTTCAGTTCCCCTCAAACTTTGGCTTTTGCTTGGCAACAAAGGCGTGATAGGCGCGCGAAAAGTCTTCAGTCAGCATGCAAATCGCCTGCGCCTGCGCCTCGGCTTCAATCGCCTGCTCAATCGTCATGGCCCATTCCTGGTGCAACATGGTCTTGGTGATGCCGTTGGCAAAGCTAGGGCCTTCAGCCAGATCGGCGGCCATCTTCTGCGCCTCTGACAGCAAGCTATCTTCCTCGCACAGCCGGTTAAAGAAGCCCCAGCGCTCACCCTCTTCGCCGCCCAGCGAACGGCCCGTGTACAGCAACTCACTAGCGCGGCCCTGGCCGATGATGCGCGGAAGAAATGCACATGCGCCCATATCGCAACCAGCCAACCCCACACGATTGAACAAGAAGGCCGTTTTGCTGCGCGCCGTGCCCAAGCGCATGTCAGATGCCATCGCCATGATGGCGCCCGCACCAGCGCACACGCCATCAATAGCCGCGATGATAGGCTGCGGGCAAGCACGCATCATCTTGACCAGCTCGCCCGTCATCCGAGTGAACATCAGCAGCTCAGGCGCTTTCAGCGCAACCAGCGGGCCAATGATTTCATGCACATCGCCGCCCGAGCAGAAGTTACCGCCAGCACCCACCAGCACCACAGCTTTGACGTCATTCGCCCATTTGAGGTTGTGGAACAGATCACGCAACTCGGCATACGAATCAAAAGTCAGGGGGTTCTTGCGCTCTGGCCGGTTCAACGTGATGATGGCCACCCCAGCGCTGACTTGCCACTGAAAATGCGTGGCCTGATAGCCCGCCAAAGGCTTGCGGTTACCTGCGGCCAGCGCCGGATCGATTGCATATTCGTTCATATTCTTCTCCACAAATTTTTGCGTCACATCACCTCACCGCCCGCGACGGCGATGGATTGGCCTGTCATCGAGCTCGCGCCTTTTCCGCACAGCCACAACACAGCATTAGCCACTTCCTGCGGTTGCACCAAACGGCCTTGCGGGTTGCTTTTGACAAATTCGGCCATGGCCTGCTCTGGGCTGCGACCGGTTTTCTCCACCACGCGATCTATGCTGGTTTTGACGATGTCGGTTTCGGTGTAGCCAGGGCAGACAGCGTTGACCGTGATTCCCTTTTGCGCAAACTCCAGAGCCAGTGCGCGCGTGAGGCCCACCACGCCGTGCTTGGCTGCCACGTACGCCGCCACATAGGCATAGCCCACCAGGCCCGCCGTGCTGGCCACATTGACAATGCGGCCCCAGCGCGCGTCCACCATCGCAGGCAGTACCTGCTGGATACAGTGCATGGTGCCGGTCAGGTTGACGGCCAGCATCTGCTGCCACTGCGCAGCATCCATCTTCATAAACGGTGCGCTGCTGGCCTGACCTGCGTTATTAACCAAAATATTAATAGCACCTTGTACAGACACAGCCTGCGCAAATGCCGTTCTGACTTGTGACTCATCTGCCACATCGGCCAGCACCATCTGGCATTGCTGCGGGTGTTCATTCACCAGTTTCTGCAGCGGCTCGGCCCGCCGCCCCAGCAGCGTGACAACCGCACCCTGCGCAAGCAGCTGGCGTGCAATCGCCTCGCCAATTCCTTGGCCGGCGCCGGTCACTAAAGCATGCTGCCCCTTCATCATCTCAATGCCCGCCTGCTGCAGCCAGCTGGGCTTTTTCACGCTCAAACAGGGACTCCATCTGGCGCTTTCCTTGGTAATACTGCTTGGGCCAGACGATAGGCGCGTAGCCAATTTTTGCAGCTTCGGTCAACGTCCACGCAGGATTGGCCAGATGTGGGCGTGCCACGGCACACAGGTCTGCGCGGCCTGCGGCGATGATGGAGTTGGCATGATCAGCCTCACTGATCGCACCCACTGCCATGGTGGCAATGCCAGCCTCTTGGCGGATTCGGTCGGCAAAAGGTGTCTGGAACATGCGCCCAAAAACTGGTTTCTCCAGCTTGCTGACCTGGCCCGACGAGCAGTCAATCAGGTCTGCCCCCGCGGCTTTAAAGGCCTTGGCGATCTGCACCGCATCACCAGGGGTGATGCCACCTGGCACCCAGTCATGCGCCGAAATGCGCACGGACATTGGCCGCTCTTGTGGCCAGACATTACGAACAGCCTTGAACACTTCAAGCGGATAACGCAGACGATTCTCCAGGCTACCGCCATATTCATCCGTACGCTGATTGGTCAGCGGCGATATAAAACTGGACAACAGATAGCCATGGGCGCAGTGCAGCTCCAGCCAATCCACGCCAATGTCTGCAGCCATCTTGGCGGCATCGACAAACTGCTGCTTGACCACATCCATATCCGCACGGGTCATAGATTTGGATATCTGGCTCACACCTTGCAGATACTGCTGCTCCGACGCAGCCATGATGGGCCAGTTGCCATCGACCAGCGGCAGATCCGTACCATCCCAGGCCAGCCGGGTAGAAGCCTTGGCGCCCGCATGGCCTATTTGCATGGCGAACTTGGCATCAGTGTTGGCGTGAATCCAGTCGCTGATGCGCTTCCATGCCTGTTTTTGCGCTTCGTTATAAGTACCAGGACAGCCGGGCGTGATGCGGCCTTCAGGACTGACGCACGCCATCTCGGCAAACACCAAGCCCGCACCTCCCAAGGCACGAGCACCTAAGTGCACCAAATGGAAATCACCAGGCACACCATCAACCGCCGAGTACTGCGCCATAGGCGAGACCACGATGCGATTTTTAAGCGTGAGGCCGCGCAAGGTGTAGGGCAAAAACATGGGCGGCGGCGCTTTTCCATCGCCACTTTCGCCGACTACCACGCCGTTCTGTTCTGCCAGCCACTTTTCATAACCACCCAGCCAAGCGGCATCACGCAGGCGCAGGTTTTCATGGCTGATGCGCTGGCTACGCGTGAGCATGGAATACATGAACTGCTCAGGCTCCAGTTGGTCGCAGTAGCGTGTGCCGCAAACCTCAAACCACTCCATGGCATTCCAGGCCGCATTCTGGATACGCAAGGTCTCTACGCGGCGCACTTCCTGGTAGGCATCCAGCACTTGCGGTATTTGTGGGCGCGCTGCACCCAACAGTTTGAACTGGCGCGCCAGCTCAATTGCGTCTTCAATCGCCAGCTTGGTGCCCGATCCGATTGCAAAGTGCGCTGTGTGCACGGCATCCCCCATGAGCACGACATGGCTGCCCTTGGCGTTACGCAACCACCATTGATCGCAAACTACGCGCTGAAAATTAATCCATGCCGAGCCGCGCAGATGGCGGGCATTGGTCATCAGTTTTTCGCCTTGCAAGTTCTCCGCAAAGATTTTTTCGCAGAAGGCGATGGACTGCTCCTGATCCGCCACATCTAGACCACTGGCCTTCCAGGTGTCATCGGTAGTCTCAACGATAAAAGTCGATGTCTGGTCGTCAAACTTGTATATATGTGCCTGAAACCAGCCATGCTCGGTGCGAACAAAGTCAAAGGTGAAGGCCTCGTAGACCTTGTTCGTACCCAGCCAGATAAAACGATTGGGGCGCGTGACGATATCGGGTTTGAAGGTGTCGGCGTATCGGGTTCGGATACGCGAGTTCACGCCATCGCTGGCTATGATGAGATCGGCATCTGCATAGTCTTCATCCGATTGCACATCGGCATTGAACACCAGCTGAACGCCCAACTGTTCGCAACGCGCCTGCAAGATGTTGAGCAGATGCTTGCGGCCAATGCCCACAAAGCCGTGGCCACCCGAGCGAATCTTGCGACCTTTAAAGAGCAGCTCGATATCGTCCCAGTGATTAAAGGCCTGCTCAATCTGCGCGGCGGTAACGGGGTCCCACTCGCGCATGTTATCCATCGTGGCATCGGAGAACACCACGCCCCAACCAAAGGTGTCATAGGGCTTGTTGCGCTCGACCACGGTCACATCATGCGCGGGATCCATCTGCTTCATCAGCAGCGCGAAATACAGGCCAGCAGGGCCACCACCTATGCAGACGATCTTCATGAGCAGGGTTCGCTTTGAAAAATTACTTTATTCCTAAATTATTGATGCATAAATAATTCACTAAAATCCGAACTTACCCTGAATACAGACTCTGCCGCGTTGCGGCACCATGCGCTTATGGCTGAACTGAAAACATCCGCTTCCGACACCGCCGAGCCCCTGGCAGGGCGCGAGGCGGGCCTATCGCACGACGACCACCAAGCCGTGCGCCTGTGGCTACGACTGATGACGTGCAGCACGCAGATTGAACAAGTGATACGCGGCAATTTGCGTACGCAGTTCGGCACTACTCTGCCACGCTTTGATTATTTGGCGCAGCTCAGCCGCTTCCCCAAAGGGCTGCGAATGAAGACCTTGTCCGAGTATTTGATGGTGACCGGCGGCAATATCACCGGCCTGACCGACCAGTTGGTGGCCGAAGGCTGGGTAGAGCGAATAGCCGATGGCGAGGATCGCCGGGCCATGACAATACGCATGACCCGAGCTGGAAAAAAACAGTTTGCAGCCATGGCACGGGCCCATGAGCACTGGCTGGAGCAGTTGCTGGCCCCGCTGGGTACAACGGCTGCGCGTGATTTATATGCACAGCTAGGCAGCTTGCGCCATGCCTTGGCCCAGGCCGAAGGCGCAGACGAAGCCAATGCCTGAAAAGCACCCGCTCGGCCTGGTCCATTGATAGCTTCAGGAGCGACTAATACTGCCCTGCAAAATGCAGGTTTGCGCTTAAGAAGATGTGCGGGCCACAGGCAGTACAAGAACCACCTCAAGACGAGGCAACCATGCCTCAAGGCCCGGCATCGATGCCCTGAATAGAATTTCCCCCTAGCGCCCATGTATTGGGCGCTGAATGCTATTTATCTGATAGTTTCAATATTCTCTTCCTCACCCGCTACGCCATCTGCTGTGTCATCCAGCACATCGCGCATTTTGACGATGGTAACGGGCACCGTGCTGTGGCGAGCCACATCGCGCGTGATCGAGCCAATCAGAATGCTGCCAAGCCTCGTCTCACCGGTGGCACCCATCACAATCATGTGGCAGGCCTTTTCACTCGCAATATCCAGCAAACTGGAGTAGGCATCTCCCAGGCGGATCTCGACCTCGTACGAGATTTCGTTCGCTCTCAGGATGTCAATCGCAGGCCCCACCAAATCCATACCGGCCTCCATGCTGGCGTTGGCAATCAGGGTCGAATCTTGCGTGGCCAGCTCCAGGAACGAGGCCTCTTTTTGCACATGCGCAATCACTACATGCGCATTCAAGCCACTTTGCACCAGTTGCACCCCATGGCGCACGGCTTGCAATGAGTTGGGCGATCCATCGACCGCGATCATGATGTTCAGCATAGCTCTCTCCTTTGATAACGAGAATGCCCCAGTGTAGAGTGCCGGCGCAAAGCCGGGTGCCGAAAATGGGGCAAGGCCCGGCAACTGTAAGCGGGCATTGCACATCTGCGAAAATACACGGTTATGCTGCAGTTTGACCTTCTCAAGACCGACCCGACCAGCCACGCACGCCGTGGCACGCTCACGCTCAACCATGGCGTGGTGCAGACCCCTATCTTCATGCCCGTGGGCACGTACGGCACCGTCAAGGGGGTGATGCCGCGCAGCCTCGAAGAAATGGGTGCGCAGATCATTCTGGGCAACACCTTCCACCTGTGGATGCGCCCGGGCCTGGACGTCATGAAGTCCTTTGGTGGCCTGCACGAATTTGAAAAGTGGGACAAACCGATCCTGACCGACTCAGGCGGTTTCCAAGTCTGGTCACTGGGTGCGATGCGCAAGATCACCGAGGAAGGTGTGCACTTTCAGAGCCCTGTAAACGGCGACAAGCTGTTCATGTCGCCCGAAGTCAGCATGCAGATTCAGACGACGCTGAACTCAGACATCGTCATGCAGCTGGACGAATGCACGCCCTATGAGACCAACGGCAAGAAGACCACCGAGGCTGAAGCGCGCAAGTCCATGGAAATGAGCCGCCGCTGGGCGCAGCGCTCCAAAGATGAGTGCGAACGCTTGGAAAACCCGAACGCGCTGTTCGGTATCGTGCAGGGCGGCATGTTCTTGAACCTGCGCGAGGAATCGCTGCAGGCGCTGGTAGAGATGGACTTCCCCGGCTATGCGGTTGGCGGCGTCTCGGTGGGCGAGCCCAAGGATGAGATGCTGGAGATCATGGCGCACACGCCCCACCTGCTGCCCGCCAACAAACCGCGCTACCTGATGGGCGTGGGCACGCCCGAAGACCTGGTACAAGGCGTGGCTGACGGCGTGGACATGTTTGACTGCGTGATGCCCACGCGCAATGCGCGCAACGGAACCATCTTCACCCGCTATGGCGACTTGAAAATGCGCAACGCGCGCCACAAGACCGACCACCAGCCCATCGACACGACCTGCACCTGCCACGCCTGCGCGGGCAAGAGCGGTGTGAGCTGGGACGATGGCGGACGCGAGGGCTTCAGCCGCGCCTACCTGCACCACCTGGACCGCTGCGGCGAGATGCTGGGCCCCATGCTGACCACCATCCACAACCTGCACTACTACTTGAACCTGATGCAAGAAGTGCGCAACGCACTGGATGCGGGCACGTTCAATCAGTTCCGTGCCCAGTTCAAGGCCGATCGCGCGCGCGGCGTGTAAAGCAGGCCACTTACGCATCACTCGGCCCAGGTAATCGCAGCGGCCTGCGGTTACCTGGGCCGTGCTTTTTTGCCATCCCTGCTGGTCGATAGATCATGTTTACGACAGGTTTGACAAGGATTCACATTTTTCTTATCCCGCCGCCAAACAGCTGCGGCGGCTAAGCGGCAGTTGCTGACGGCAGGCTGACCTGCGGTCTTTTTTTCTGAGCCATACCCCCAGTACGTGGGTAACCGCCAGTCACTGCATCTTTGCAACATGCAGTTTTCACCCATTTAATATGGATTTGCAGCTCTATTTTCTATAGCTAAAAGCAAATCTTTGCGAATCCGGAGCGGCGAAAAAAGCAGCATCTAGGTTTGCAGACTACCGGCAAAATCAATCGCAAAAACACAAGCAGAACATGAGGTTGAGTTGCAGGGGCAATCGATGTGAGCAGTTATATTCATCACAACTGATTACAAAATACCATGCTGCTTGTGTCCCCCGCCTCTACGCTCAATTCCGCCTCCAGTGGGCGCTTGATCGCATTCGCAGCTATGGCAGTGTTTTTGGCCGCCATGATTGGCATCCTGCTGCGGCCTCTCGGGTACCTCTCCATCTTCTGGCCTGCCAACCAGCTTCTACTGGTAATGCTGCTGCGCTACCCGCGCCAGTTGCTGCAGCCTATTGCCTTGTTAGTCATTTTTTGCAGCTACGTTGTCGCAGACATGATCACGGGCAGCCAGTTGTGGATAACCGTAGGTTTTACTGCAGCCAATATGCTGGGAGCTTGCTCCGCCTGGTGGTTATTGCGCCGCCAATCTACCCACAACCTGCAGATGGAAGGCCAGTACTCAGCCCTGCTTGTGTTCTACGCCAGTGGCGTAGCCTCGCTGGTCTCTTCCGTAATTGGCGCCCCCATCAGCTCCTATGCATTCGATGTGCCTATTGCCAAAGCACTGTTGATGTGGGGTACGGGCGAATGGATGAACGCCATGATTCTGTTGCCATTTTTTCTGGCCCTGCCTACGGCCCATAGCAACCGTTTCTCTTGGTCTTCAGAGCATTTGCCTGCCTTGGTGCTACCTGCGCTTGCGGTGGTGTTGCTAGAGGCTGCCAGCTACACCGTGGGTAGCAAGGTGGGCTCACTGGCGTTTTCGCTACCAGCCTTGCTGTGGTGTGCGCTGACCTATCCCATCTTGGTTACCGCCATCATCACCATGCTGGTGTTTGCCACCAAGATCATCATTGCATCGGCGGGCTTCATGGATTTCACCCCCGAGCACTACGGAGATGCGGCCACACTGCGCCTGGGCATCACCATGCTGATCCTAGGCCCGTTGTCGGTTGCAGGCGCGCATGCAGCGCGCTCCGAGCTGCTCAAACGCCTGCGCCACCAAGCCAACCATGACGGCCTGACCGATGTGCTCAGCCGCAATGGCTTTGTGCAAACCAGCACGACGGTGCTCAAGCGCCTGGCGTACGACCGGAGCCCAGTTGCCGTTCTGATGCTGGATTTGGACCATTTCAAGCGCGTAAACGACAGCTTTGGCCATGCATCGGGCGACCAGCTGCTGCGCGACTTTACGGCCACACTCACCCAAGCCCTGCGCCCACAAGATGTGCTGGGCCGCATTGGCGGTGAAGAGTTTGCCGTGGTGCTACCGCAAATCAGTGCGACTGATACCGCCACGATTGCCGAGCGCCTGTGCCACGCTGTGCGTAACACCACCTACCAAACCGCCCAACTCCAACCCATGCGCGCCACGGTCAGCATTGGCGTGGCCTATATCACCCACTTGGATGAGCGTGACTCTATCGAAACCCTGCTGCGCGACGCCGATGCAGCGCTCTACCAAGCCAAGGCTCAGGGGCGCGACCGGGTGGTTCTGGGGCCTAAGCGCTAACTAGCGCCGCATCAAAAATAATAGCTGCCAGCGCCAGCCAGTGGGGCGCCAGCAGCTATTTTTCATCAAACTACCGCACTACGAAGGGCGCAGTACCCAGCTGGCTCTGCTGCATAAAACGCAAGGCGGAGTCGACGGTTGCCGTCTCGATATGGCCTGCAAAGCGCTTCTCGCTCGGGTGATCGTCAAAGGCAATGTTGGCGCGCGTCAGGCGCCCGCCCAGCCGCGTCAACGAGCCAATTCGTAAATCGCCCGGCTGGTAGCCTTGCAACTGTAGCCAGGCTTGTGCTTGCTGGCGGCTACGGATGACTTGCGGCTCCATGGCACCAGCCAAGGTCTCTAGCGCCCATTGATTGGATTGTTGGTAGCGCTGCCCCCACGCATAGGCAACCATGCTGTAGCGGCCATCATGCAACTGCAAAGCTTGCTGGTTGTTAGACAGCGCCAGCAGCAGCTTTTTCTGCACCGCCTCCGTGGGCACCATCACTACAGCCTTATATCGCCACAAATCGTCCAGAAAAAACTCGCCCAGCCCCTGCCGGTAGACGTGCGAGTCGGCGGTGCCGCAATCGTTGAGCTTGTGCACCACGCGCCAATCGCCAGTGGCCGATTTGTAAGCCCAGCCCATGTGCGAATACTCCAAGCCGTACTTGCTCAAATCCTGCCCTTGGCGGCCCAGCAGCGCGACTTGCGCACCACTGGCATCCAGCGACTTGACGGTGTTTTGCGCCAGCGCCAGGCTTTGGCGCACGCTGTCTACCGAGTGTTTACGAGGCTCGCAGCTGCGGCCGGCATGGGCGGTGCCTGTGCTCAGCGCAACGGCCAAGGCGAGGGTGGTGAAGGCAGTTTTCAACATGACATCCCCTTGCTCACATCCGCTCGTTGTAGAGCAAGGCCTTGCCCACTTCGTTGGGGATAAAGGCAATCACCTCGCCCGCTGCGGAAAGCAGCACACCCGCACCCAGCACGCTTACTAGCACCGTAGTGCCCACGCTGGCGGCAGCTGCACTCAAGGCGCCAGCAGTGAACTCCACACTCGCAGCACCGGCGGTGGATACGCCTTCCAGCAGTAGCACCGTTCCCTTTGCTGATGATTGCACGCCCTTTACCACCAAGCGCGCACCATCCTCCGACAGCACCACCGGCAAGGTGATCAAGGCCGTCGATGCGCCGACCGATACCGTGCCCGCTACCACGACAGACGCCACTGGCAGCGCAGACAACAACAGCGATGCATCGCTTTGCGCATGGGCGGCGGGGGCAGTGGACAAACCAGCCACCAAGGCAACGCTGGCGATGAATCCAGCCACCTTTTGTCGAAATCGGTCAATCAACATGGCGTGCACCTCAATCTGATGGCGAATCGTTGTAAGGCGGGCGGCGTTCACACCCGCTCCTGGCTATCCATCACTCGGGCTTCGCTGCGCATGCTGCGGGCATTAGCAAGTGCTTGGTTCAGGTCCGCTTCGTGCTTGTCGCGCAGCATCTTGGCAAGGGTGAAGGCGGTGGTGATCATGTAGAGCCAGCTCACGCCCAAAAAGGCCTTATACGTAGGGTTGATCTCCATGCTCAGCAAGCCCCAGCCAGTTAGGCCCATGGCGACGGCAAACCCGCCCCAGACCACAAAACGCCACATTGGTGTGTCGCCCGCATCGTCTTGCGGCACCTGCTTGTCACGCACAAACTTGGCCAGCACAAAGGCTGCAGAGAGGCAGAACATATAACCCATCACCATGAACGCCTGCTCCAGATGCTGTCCTGGCAACCAGGCCAGGCCGACCGCGCACAGCGAAACGGCAATCGCAAATGAAATCCATACTTGATACTGCCATGCACGGGTATCACGTTGCACAGGGCTGAAGGAGTGAGACATGTGTGGTCGGAGCACTTGGGCACCGTGTTGGTTGAACACAGCTCTATCTTTGCTGCAGAAGGCTACATCAGCATCTTCATTTAGCTCCAGTAGCAATTCTCATATTGAAAAGTATCTTTTATAGATACTTTTAAAGACGATGCGCTGTGCCACTGCAGGTGTCGCCCAGCTAGCCAGTGCACACAGCCTTCCATGGCATGATCGGCGCACTATTTCTAACCAATGCGCCTCACAGGAGATCGCCATGCGACAGCCGCCCGCCCACCCATCCACCGCTATACAAGCCGACCCTGCAGAGCTTGCGGAATGGTGTGAGGCCTTTGATGGCCTGCTGGTCGCCTATGGCGCCGCACAAGGCAAAGAGCAGGCCCGCGCGCTGCTAGACGCTCTGCTGGCCCACGCCCGAAAGCGCCATGTAGCGTGGAAGCCCTCGGGCAATACACCCTACCTCAACACCGTCACCATGGATGAGCAACCGCCCTACCCCGGTGATGTCGAGATGGAGAAAAAGCTGTCCGCCATCTTGCGCTGGAATGCGCTGGCCATGGTGGTGCGCGCCAATGCCGCACATGGCGAGCTGGGCGGCCATATCGCCAGCTACGCATCGGCGGCAGATTTGTTTGAGACGGGTTTTAACCATTTCTTTCGCGCTGATGACGGCCACCAAGCGGCAGACTTGGTCTACTTCCAGCCGCATTCGTCGCCCGGTGTGTATGCACGGGCATTTTTGGAAGGCCGTTTGAGCGAAGACAGCTTGGCGCATTACCGCCAAGAGCTGGTTGCAGCTGACAAGGGCATACAAGGCCTCAGCTCCTACCCGCATCCGTACTTGATGCCGGATTTTTGGCAGTTCCCTACCGGATCGATGGGCATAGGCCCCATCAACGCTATCTACCAAGCGCGCTTTATGCGCTATTTGGCGCACCGGGGCCTGGCCGATACGGCAGGCCGCAAGGTCTGGGGATTTTTTGGCGATGGCGAAATGGATGAACCCGAGTCAATTGCCGCCTTGACCCTGGCCGCGCGTGAAGGCTTGGACAACTGCGTCTTCGTCATCAACTGCAACCTGCAGCGGCTGGATGGCCCGGTCCGCGGCAATGGCCGAATTGTGGATGAGCTGGAGGCCCTATTCAGCGGCGCGGGCTGGAACGTCGTCAAATGCCTGTGGGGCTCGGAATGGGATGCGCTGCTGGCGCGCGACCATACCCACATCCTGGCGCGCACATTTGCGCACACGGTCGATGGCGAGTTCCAAACCCTGTCGGCCAACGATGGCACCTTTAACCGCGAGCATTTTTTCAACCAGAACCCCGAGCTGCAAGCCTTGGTCGCGCACTTGTCCGATGCCGACATCGACCGCCTGCGCCGCGGTGGCCACGACCCGGTTAAGATCCACGCCGCCTTTGCCAGCGCCGCAGCGCACAGCAGCCAGCCCACCGTAGTACTGGCCAAAACCATGAAGGGCTACGGCATGGGCAGCATTGGCCAGGGCCGCATGACATCTCACCAGCAGAAAAAGCTGGGCGCGGACGACCTGATAGCCTTCCGCGACCGCTTTAACCTGCCGCTGACAGACGAGCAAGCCACAGCCGCCGCCTTCTTAAAACCAGCAGATGGCAGCGCCGAGATGCGCTACCTGCACGCGCGCCGCCAGGCACTAGGCGGTTTTTTGCCTGCACGCCACACCAAAGCACCGCTGGTGCCCGTGCCCAGCCTGCAAGCCACGGCCCAGTTTGCGCTAGAGGCAGATGGCAAGCTGATGAGCACCACCATGGCCTTTGTGCGCCAGTTGGGCAACTTGCTCAAAGACAAAGATTTGGGCCCACGCGTAGTACCGATCGTGGCCGACGAGGCCCGCACCTTTGGCATGGCCGGCCTGTTTCGCCAGGTAGGTATTTATGCACCGTTTGGCCAGCTCTACCAGCCGGAGGACAACGCCTCCATGCTGCTGTACCGCGAGGAGACCACCGGCCAGATTCTGGAAGAAGGCATTAGCGAGGCCGGCGCCATCTCATCGTGGACGGCAGCTGCCACCAGCTACAGCACGCATAGCACCACGATGCTGCCGTTTTTCATCTTCTACAGCATGTTCGGCTTTCAGCGTGTGGGCGATTTGATCTGGGCCGCTGCCGACCAGCGGGCGCGCGGCTTTTTGATTGGCGCCACCAGCGGCCGCACCACCTTGGGGGGAGAAGGCCTGCAGCACCAGGATGGCTCCAGCCTACTCACCGCATCTACCGTACCCAACTGCAAAAGTTACGACCCGGCCTTCGCTGGCGAGCTGGCTGTCATCATCGACCACGGCATGCACCGCATGCTGGAGCAGCAGCACGACGAGTTCTACTACATCACCGTCACCAACGAGAACGTTGCCAACCCCTCCCTGCCCGTCGATGCACATGAGGGTGTGATCCGCGGCATGTACTTGCTGCAGCGCGGCACGGGCAGGAGCGATAACGCCCCCCGCACCCAGCTACTGGGCAGTGGCGCCATCATGGGCGAGGTGCTGAAAGCCGCGAAGATTCTGGAAGAACAACACGGCGTAGCTGCCGATGTGTGGAGCGTGACCAGCTACGCCGAGCTAGCTCGCGCTGGCGAATTGCAGATAGAAAAATGGCGCAATGGCGAGCCGCACCAGCCCAGCTGGTTTACAAAACAGCTGCAAGCCAGCAGCGGCCCCATCATTGCTGCCAGCGACTACGTACGTGCCTTGCCCGAGTTGGTACGCGCCTACCTGCCGCAGGACGAAAGCGGCGTGCCCCAGCAGGCCTACTACACCCTGGGCACTGATGGCTTTGGCCGCAGCGACTCCCGCGCCGCCTTGCGCCGCCACTTTGCAGTGGATGCGGCTGCCATTGTGCAAACCTACTTGCGCAGCCAGCAGGCTCGTTAAGCGCCATCACCCGCATACGAACCCGGCCATCGCGCCGGGTTTTTCTTGCCTGGTCACATATGCCGGGCGCTGGGCAAAAACGCCAGCGGATTGTGCATTTGCGCCCAAACTCCTAATTTAATAGCTATTAACGACCACCCATCAGGCGCCAGAGCCGCTTTTATTCGATACCTCCGTGATTCCCCGTGCTGCAACTGCGCAGTACTTGCCCCAATACAGCTTGGCGCGTGGCGTGCCAGTATCAACACACAGCGGCCTATAAGTTGGCCGCTGCCGCATTGAGATAGCAACAAACATATCAGGAGCAACTATGCAACGTACTCGCCTGGCGCGCGCCTTGGCTACTTTGGGTTTACTGGGAATGACCGCCGCCATGGGCACAGCCCATGCACAGGACAAGGTCAAGATCGGCTTTATCACCGATATGTCCAGCCTTTACGCGGATGTAGAAGGCAAGAACGGCGCGGTCGCGCTGCAGATGGCGATTGATGATTTTGGCGGCAAGGTGCTGGGCAAGCCAATTGAGCTGATGAGCGCCGACCACCAAAACAAGGCCGATATTGCCGCCAGCAAGGCGCGCGAGTGGATTGATACGCAGGACATCAGCCTGGTTTTTGGTGGTACCAATAGCGCCACAGCCCTCGCCATGGCCAAAGTGGCAACAGAGAAAAAGCGCATCTTTATCGACAACGGCGCGGGCACATCGGCACTGACCAACGAGCAATGCAGCCCCTACATCATTCACTACGCGTTTGACACCGTGGCACTGGCCAAGGGAACGGGCAAGGCGATTGTGGATACCGGTGGCAAAAACTGGTTCTTTTTGACGGCCGACTATGCATTTGGCCACGCATTAGAGGCCGATACCACCAAGATCGTCGAGTCCAATGGCGGCAAGGTGCTGGGCTCGGTCAAGACGCCGCTGAACGCGAGCGATTTCTCGAGTTTCATGCTACAGGCGCAAAACAGCAAGGCGCAGATTTTGGGCCTGGCCAATGCGGGCGGCGACACGGTCAACGCCATCAAGGCAGCCAAGGAGTTTGGTGTAACCAAGACCATGAAACTGGCCGGCCTGCTGGTGTTTTTTAGCGATATTCACAGCCTGGGCCTGAAGAACACCGAGGGCTTACAGTTCACCGCGCCCTGGTACTGGGACATGAATGACGCATCGCGTAAGTTTGCTGATGCCTTTATGGCCAAGACCAAGCGCCGCCCTAGCGAGATCCAGGCTGCCGACTATTCCGCCATGATGAATTACCTGAAGGCAGTAGAAAAAGCGGGCACGCTGGATGCTGACAAGGTGATGGCGCAACTAAAGAGTGCGCCCTTGAACGATTTTTTTGGTAGCGGCATGATCCGCCCCGATGGCCGCTACGCCCACGATATGTATCTGTGGGAGGTGAAATCCCCAGCAGAATCCAAAGGCACTTGGGACTACTATAAGTTAGTCAAGAAGCTACCCGCTGACCAGGTTTGGACTACCAAGGAGGAGAGCAAGTGCCAGTTCTGGAAATAATCCAGCGCTGAGCCAGTTTCTGCAGGCAAGGCCACACAAGTATTCGTGTCTTGCCTGCAGAGTCTTTTTTCGCCCCCACACCCGCACCCAGCCGTTTCTTGATCGCCCTGCCCTCTCCCCACCAAAGGATTTGCGATGCAAGATCTACAGGCCGATTTCGACTCCCTATTACCCCGCAGTACCACTAGCGCCGGCAACACACGCCGCAGCGCGCTTAAGCTAGCACTAGGCGTTGGCTACGCAGCAGCAGCCGCGCCCATCATGGCCCAAACGGCCGTTAATACGCCGGATACGGGCCTGACTGCTGGCAGCATCAAAATCAACGTTGATGGCTTTGACGTACCGGCTTACCGCGCCGCGCCAGCAGGTAAAACTAACCTGCCCGTGGTCTTGGTCATCCAAGAGATTTTTGGCGTACACGACTACATTGCCGACACCTGCCGACGTTTGGCCAAGCTGGGCTATCTGGCGATAGCGCCCGAGCTGTTTGCCCGCCAGGGCGACCCGCGTAAATACACCGAGATCAGCCAACTGCAGGCCGAGCTTGTCAGCAAGGTGCCCGATGCGCAGGTGATGAAGGACTTGGACGCCGCGCTGGACTGGGCCAAGGCTAACGGCGGCGATGTGAGCCGCGCTGGCATTACCGGCTTTTGCTGGGGCGGGCGCATCACATGGCTGTATGCAGCTACCGGTAAGGTCAAAGCCGGCGTGGCCTGGTACGGCCGCTTGGAGGGCACGGTCAGCAGCCTGCAACCCAAGCACCCGACCGACATCACCAAAGACCTGCAAGCGCCAGTGCTGGGCCTGTACGGCGGCAAAGACCAAGGCATCCCCATGGATTCGGTCGACGCCATGAAGCACGACCTGCAAACTGCCGCTAAAGCAGGCAACGCAGCGGCCGCTGCATCCACCTTCCACATCTACCCGGACGCAGGCCACGCCTTCCACGCCGACTACCGCCCCAGCTACCGCAAAGACGCTGCCGAAGACGGCTGGAAGCGCATGCAAGATTGGTTTAAAGCCAAGGGCGTCATCTAAAAAAACACCCCGCAAGAAGCCAACGGTTTCCAGATGAAAAATAGCTGTTAGCGGCCACCCAGTGGTCGCTAACAGCTATATTTTTAGCGCAACAAAAACCAACACTGGAGACAGGGTCCGAGACTATTCGTCAGGCGTAAAGGCAATGGCAAGCGCTACTGCGAAGGCCTGCATACACCACGACTTCAGTTCATCGGGTTGTCGCGCCAGAACAGATCCCACGGATCCATCTCCTTGCCATCCGGCCAGCGGCACAGCGTGTTCTTGCCTTTGGGCGTATCAATCACAGCCCCGCCCATTTGCACGCAATAGGCCGATGCGGGGCTGCGCGGGCCTTTGTAGGTGGCAGCAAAGCTTTCTTGTTTGGGCTTGGCGTTCGGGTCGGGCAGCGGTTGTATGCCCGAAGTAGAACATGCGGCCAAGGTCATCAAAGCGGCCAGTGCCGCGCCCAGCTTGGTAAAAAGGAGTGTCTGAGTCATGCTTTAGCCATTTTGACAGCAGCGCTGCGCCATGGATCGGTGAGATTGCGATGGCCCATTATCCATAAGCAGTGTCCAACACCATCATCAGCACAAAACCCAGCATCAAACCACCCGTGGCATAGCGCTCATGGCCCTGGCGGTGGGATTCAGGAATGATCTCGTGGCTGATGACAAACAGCATGGCGCCCGCCGCAAAACCCAGGCCCCAAGGCAGCATCCAGGTGGCATAGCTCACGGCTGCTGCGCCCAGAACAGCGCCTACCGGCTCAACCAAACCAGTGGCTGCACCAATGCTTACGGCCAACCTGCGGCTGTAACCTGCCGCCAGCAGGGCCACGGCCACCACCATGCCCTCGGGCACATCTTGTATGGCGATACCGGTGGCCAACGCGTTGGCTCGCACGCCTTCGTTGGCTGCGTAGCCTACGCCAATGGCCAAGCCTTCTGGCAGGTTGTGCAGCGCAATGGCAAACACGAACAACCAGGCTCGGCGCAACGCGCGTGCACGCTCGCCGCTCATGCCTTCACGGCCTTTGATGAAATGCTCATGCGGCACCAGGCGCTCCATCCACATCAGCGTCGCACCACCCAGCAGCAAAGCCTGGCCAACGGCACCCGAAGCGGCCCAGCGGCTGCCGCCGCCCAGCTGCATGACTTGCGCCGCCTCTATACCCGGCAAGATCAGCGAAAACGCGCAGGCCGCCAACATCACACCCGCACCAAAGCCCATCAAACCGTCTTGCAGCTTGCCCGACAGCGTGCGCGAGAACAGCACCGGCAGAGCCCCCAGTGCCGTAGCTAACGCAGCAATGCTACCGCCCAACAGCGCATGGCCAACTGCGGGCTTGTTGTGCACCAATTGCCAAAACTGCCATGCCAGCACGGCTACCCCCAGCAACACAATGCCCACACCTAGCCAACGGCGTAGCTGTTTGACCCAGACCAAGCCTTGCCCGTTACCCTGCCGCAATGGCAGGGCAACGCCCTGGCTGCCAGTGGCCGCCGCGCTGGCAGCCTCGGTCGCTATAGGTGCAGGTGCCGGCCCCGCCCCAACGGCGGGGGCCGGCACCTGTGGCAAGACTCGATTACTGGGCAAGGGCTGCAGCATAGCGGCGCTCCACCTCGGCCCAGTTCACCACATTGAAGAAGGCAGCAACGTAGTCAGGGCGGCGGTTTTGGTACTGCAGGTAGTACGCGTGCTCCCACACATCCAGGCCCAAGATCGGCGTATTACCGCTACCTACCCCGGGCATTAAGGGGCTATCTTGGTTGCCGGTGTGCTCTACAGCCAGCTTGCCATTTTTATCGGCAGTGAGCCACGCCCAGCCGCTACCAAAGCGCGCCAGTGCGGCTTGTGCAAAGGCTTTTTGAAAACGCTCAACACCACCTATATCGCGCACCAGCGCCGCACCCACGTGCGCACCAGGCACGCCGCCACCGCCTTGGCCTGTGGGCGCCATCACTGTCCAAAACAGTGTGTGGTTAGCGTGACCACCGCCGTTGTTTTGCACAGTGATTTTCTGATCGGCTGGCAGCTCATCCAGGCGGGTTATCAACTGCTCCACCGGCAAGGCACCCCATGTGGTGCCGCCCACGACAGCGTTCAGATTATTGACGTACGTCTGGTGGTGCTTGCTGTGGTGGATCTCCATGGTGCGGGCGTCAATATGAGGCACTAGCGCTGTGGTGGCATAAAGCAGCTTGGGGAGTACATAGGGGGTAGCGTGGTTCATGATCGTCTTCTATGGACAAAAGGTGCTATTGCTTCATGCGCGCCGCAGGCATGCGGTGCGGGTCGGCAGGATCGCGCAGCTCTGCAGATGCTGCCCCACAGCCCATACAGCCCAATGGCGGGCAGCTACCCACAGGCTGGCCACTTTGCCAATGGTTGATGACGGCTTGCGTCACTTTCAGATAGCGGTGCACGGTGTGCTGTGCGGCGCTGGGTAGATAGGCGCTTTTTAAAACGGGTTGCAATGCATCACGCACACGCAGCCACTGGCTGACGGCTGCTGCCGTATCGCCGCGTGCCCAGTGCACATCAGCCAGGTTGTGGTGCGACACGACGAGTGAGGCCAGACATTCATGCGGATGACCTTGCAGCGCTTGGCCGTTGCACAGCGATTCAGCCAGCCACAGTGCCTGCGTGTGCCAGCCCATTGAGCAGGCCCAGCGCTGGCCGTCATAGGCCTTGTTACCCGCTTGAGTGCAATGCAGCCATCGCGTGAATAGAAGTGAGATAAAGAAAGAGTGGGCGGCGCGATAAATGGGAAGATCCGGGTTCAGTCGGGTAGAAGTGGGTCAAGGTTTCCTAAAATCTCTTTTCTGTGGCAAAAGTGGTGGGGCAGATAGAAAAGGCGCCGATATGGCGCCTTTTCTCCACAGGGGCTAGATCAATCCGTGATCTCCATGCTGCCACCAACAAACTCAGCATCGGAAGCAACCGTTGCGCGAAGCCTGTACCCTTCCAGCTCCCACAGTTTGTCACGGGCGGATCGTAAAACTTTATCCGTGGCCACCTGCTGGCCGATTTCCGCATTGTAGTTTTCAGCAGACACACAAGCGGAAAAGCCGCTGGCCAGATAAAACTCTCCATCGAGCAAAGCGTGGGCGAAAGTGAGCGTCGACCCATTTGGCCGGTGCTCATAGGAGATGACCACGCGAGCCATGAGCGCATCTATGTCCGCAGGTGTAACACGGGGGGCTGTACCCGCGCCGACTTGGACAACCCTATGCTCGACTGCGGCATCTTCTTCTGAGAGGCGGTCGAGGGCTCCCAGCCCATTGTCCGACACCAGAATTGCCTGCAGCTCAACCCCAACAGGTTCATGAGTGGCTTCAAATTCCGCTCGTCTGCAGACCTCAATGGCGCCCTTTTCGTCAATGACAAGCATGTCATCTGGCCCCATGATGGAGCCGCCGACACGTGTCGGGATGTTGTAGCAGTCGTCGCGTTCATGCGTGATGGGATAGCATTTGTAGTCAAACGACCAGGGCCTGCCATCAATGATATTTGACTCGCGTCCTTCTTCCTTGCATTGCGCTATGCCGTGAGCGATGAGCTGGTCAAAAGTGATTGCGGTAAAGACTGGCGGCTTTTTTCGGTATTGGGTTTGCATGATCAAGTACTTTGAGATCGACGAGACATGAGGCCGCTCGTCATCGGCACTATTTACCAATCAGACGAGCTGCTCGATCCACTATCGCTGCTGCAGCTGCTGCTGTCCCAGCTACCCGACGAACTGCCCGATGAGCTGCCATAGTCGATCCCAACACATACAGGACTTTCACCCGATGGTGCGGGGCAAGGCGACGGAGCCGGCGAGCTGTGCAAAGGATTGAGCGGGCTTAAGGGGCTGAGAGGATTGAGCGGGTTTGTCCAGGCATCGTCCATTGCAGGCGATGGGACCGCAGAGCGGACCGGCGCGACAGGCATCCCTTGTGCCTTGGCCTGACGGCGCTGTGGAGCGTCTGTATTGAGGTGATCCATCAGCACTAGGCCATCACAGCGTTTGCAATGCCACTCCGACCGCTTGCCGCCTGTTGTATTGATCTCGTCGCCGTAGATATTGCGCACAAACGTGACGCCGTCGCTGTGCCGGCAAAACAGGCGTTTTATAAGGTTTCGCATGGTGATCCTTGCGGTATGGCAGGGCAAGCCGCCTGCCGTCGGCATTACTCGCCGCAGGCGATCAGGGCAACGTAGGCAGATATCAGAAGCACGAGCACACCAAGGCGCATACCAAAGCCGCCTAGCTTTCTCCACTCCCGCCTGCGCCAGGCACCACGGACCCGCTTTTGCGCCTCCCAGGCAAGGAAGAACGCTGTAAATCCCACTTTGGTGAGCCATTTGCGCATAGTCATTCCCCCATCAGATAGGAGCGCACCAGGTCGACGACGTGCGTTTTGTCAGATTCGGATGCGCCAAGGAACGGCCGAGCCGGAATATCGCCCCAAGGAATCGGAAAGCTCCCATTGCGGGTGGCATAGATGCCAAAGCCGTACTCACCCGACTTCGCGCCGAACTGCTGGGTTCCGGCATAGACCATGGGGCTACCAATGCTCACCGAGCCATCGCCCAGCTGGTAATTGATCGTGCTTCCCAGGGCCTTGGTCTCTCCGGTCAGCGGCTTTTTTCCAGCAACCCTTGCCGCACTGGCCTTGGTAAAGGCGCCATCCTTTTTGCGAGCAAAGTTCGCGCTATAGCGCTCCATCGTCAGCGCGCTGTTGGGCGCCCAGGCAGAGCCATCGGGCGCTGTAGCAGTCGAGAAACGCTGCTTGGTGGACTCCGCCATGTCTTCGCCGATTTCGGCCAAGACCGGGCGCATATTCCGGGCCCGGTCAACAAAGCCCTGCAAGAAGTCCAAACCGCTGCGATGGGTCAGTTCGATAATTTGCGCCATTTACACGGTCCCTTTACAATGGAGGCTGCCTTGTGCATCGGCTCCCAGCGAATAGCTGGCCACGTCTAGGACGTAGAGGTCGGGGTCACAAGGCTTTTTCATGTCCGATCCGTCTTGATGGCCAGGCTGATCAGCTTGAGCGCCCGATTGCGCTTGCCAGGCAGGATCTCGAATACCGCGCGGAACACTTCCCCGGCAATTTCCTTTCGCACCAGCACCCGTGACTCGCCCCGGCGTCCTAGATCGGAGCCCTGCAGCACTTCGTCGGCATCGTTCAACCAAGAAAGCACATTCAGATAGTCCGCAGGCTCGGCTGGCCGCTGCCCTTTTCCGTCAAAGGCGTGTTCCCGGAAGGTGTGCCGGATGTTGTCGGCAGGCAGCAGTACCAGGTAGTCGTCCACTGGCTTGCCCGTCGCCTGCTTCACCCTGGATGCAGCCGTTCCATTAATAAAGCCCAACCACAAGTCTTCATCCCGCTCGATCCCGCTGCGCACACGCTGCACAAAGTCGGTAATCCGCTCCTGGGCGTTGAGGTAGCGGTTCACATCGGCCGATAGCGTCTTTTCGATCGCGGGAGGGTAGCTGATCAGTTTGTCCTGCACGAAGGTGCGCAGTTCAGTGTCCACATTCGCGCCTGGTGCGTAATCGAAGCCTTCATCAATACCTTCCGGCGCACCCGTGGCTGGATTGACCTGGTTCCACCCAGCAGGCGGCACCGTTGCATCGCCTTCACCAGGTTTGGCCACGGCCACCACTCGGCATTTGCAGCCCCAGCCGTTTGGGGGGAAGTGCGTGTTCCAAAATGGATCGTCATGCCTCAGCGTCAGGCGCATGTCCCCCCACTGCTTGTGCATGGGCCGGGGGTGCACTACACCATCGGCATGCACATAGCGCCAATACGGGCGGCGTGAGAGCAGATCGGGGTCCAGCAGCTGGGCCCGGCGCCCGGCCGCATAGGACGTGGCCATATTGGTTTGATAGATCACCCGCGTGCGCCAGGCCTCACCGGCTGCAGAACCTTCTCCCGCCCAACCGGTCCATCCATGCTTGGCGACAGCAGCTGCAAACTGCTTTCGGAACTCTCCAATAGAGCCGCCTTGGATGGCCTGGTCTACCGCCTTTCGCAGATCCAGCAGCAGATCGGCCTTCATAGCTCCTGCAACCATGAAGGCGCGATCGTGCGCAGCGCGCTCGATATCGCGCCAGGTCTCGCTGGGCAGATTCAGCTTGCGGCGGAAAAACGCAATTTGCTCGGCAAACTGCTGGCGAGCACCGTTGATGCTCTCGCGGGCGACGGTACCGAGCTCAGCCATTGATATTTCCCTGGACAGCTTCCCGCCCCTGCAGGTGAGCCAGCTCAAAAGCCAGCGCCATCAGCTCGGTTAGCTCATCAGCAGGCAGATCGCCATAGGCCTGCATCAAGGCATCCTGCAGCTTGACAGGATCGCTGTAGCTCTCGACCAGGCCGCGCAGCTGTTTAACCCAATCCAGCACAGCAGGGGCGCTGGCCTGGCTCAACGCCTTGGCATCTGCGTCGCCAACAGCTTGGCCTGGCTCGGAAAACTGCACTGGCGGCTCGCTGGTGGGCAGTACAGGTGCAGTTACGCTCGCCTGCTCATCGATATCGCCGTCCTGCAGTTTGTAGGTACGCATCCAATATTGATTGGTGAACTTCACACCACCCCGGCCAAGAGACTCATCTCGCTGTGCCATCGCATTGTTGAGGGAGTCCTCTTCGTAGAGCTCGTAAGTAGGTGCCGGCGCCTCGGGGCTCTCGTTGATATCGGTGACATAGCGCAGCAACTGCGTAATGGTCGCGCTGGCCAGCTTCCCGTCTCCGTCACGGATGACGCTTGCCACTTCCAGGCCAGCTTCTGCACTAGCACGGTTAGCCGTCGCCTCGGTGCTTTGGTTCTGGCCGAGCAGAGCGATCGACACCTCTGAGCGGCAGAACATCAGCAGCTCTTTATAGAGGGATGCACTCGCACCCTTGTCACCGGCTTCGATCGTGTCGATGCTGGAGTCGTCCGGGATCACGGCGACCGCATCCTGCAGCATGGCTTCCATCTTGTCGAGCAACTGGTTGTTTTGATGCTCGGGAGTGCCGCGTGGAGTCTTGGCGACCAGCCAGGGGCTACCGTATTTCTCGGTGAACTTGGCCCAGAACTTCAAACCACCACGTTTAAACACCGTGGGCCAGAAGCACATAGAAAGGTCAGCATGGCCGTATGGATTGGCATAGGTGGCCTCTTGCTGGGCCAAAATGAATTTGCGGGGAGCTAGTGGCTCACCGACCAGCGGTGCCTCACGACTGCGAAAGCGCAACTGACCATCCGTGCCAAACATGAACCACTCAGGTGGCTTACCCACGACCTGGAGTGGCTGCACCACCCCATTGCGCGCGCCCCAAATCAGCTCTAGCGGTTGCCAGCCATACAGCACCGCCTCAGTAATCTCATTAATTAATGTGTCTCGGTTGTAGGAGGCAATCAGATCCGTGGCGATTCTGGCCATACGGGCACTGGCCTTACCCCGCACCACCCGCCCCTCCAAGCCTTTAACCGCAGCCTTGCGCCTGCGGATGCTACCGCCCACATGCGCGTCACTGCGCAAGTCGCGGTACACGCTGATGTCCTTGCCGAGTTTTTTGAGCACCGGATCTGGATTGGGTAGCCAATGCGAAAACATGGCCGAGCTCATTGTGCGATCACGCGTGGCGATCTCATGCGACAGATTCAAATCAATCCGTGGCTCTGCGAACTCGACGAACTTGGTGGGTGAAACGTAGATACCCTGGGCCATATCAATAACTTTCGTAGGAATAGCCGAGCTTGCTGCGGCGTGGGCGACTGACGGCATGTACAGGCCCTTTGTTCAGCTCACGGCTGGCGAAGTAAGCCAGTGCCCCAGCTACAGCGGCATCACCGTGGCGCTTGCCGCCGTCCTTGCCGGTGGTGCGCACGTCGGGAATGCGTGGCACCCCCCTGACCATCTCAATAGCTCGCCAGTCGGCTAACCAGTCCTCGTGCTTGGGCAAGCCGTCCAGAGTGCCATCCTCGAGCGCGGCCTTGACGGGTGGCATGTGCTCTCGGTACCAGGCCTCAGTCAGCATCACCTGCTGAATGCGCATCTGCCCATAGCGCTGCATGGCCACCTCGGCCAGGAACTGCCCGTTACCTCGGGCATCAAATGCGCCACCCATGAATCGCGGCAGGCGATCGAGCAAATAGAAACAGGCTTGCTCCTGCTGCCGGAAAGGCACATTGCGCAGTTCCACGGCAAAGGGCACGCGCCTGGTGAGGTTCTGATGTTGGATCAGCGGTACCTCAACAGACAGGTCGCCCGTACGCCCAAAGTCGCGGCCGGTGAAACTGATCGCCTCCTGTGGCAATGCCTGCAGGAGAGGTTTCATTTGCGCTTCCAGCCAATCGTTGCAATCGGCAGCGCGAATATGGTCAGGCAGCAGCTCAAAGCCCGGCTTGCACTCCCAGCGCAGAATGGGCGTATCAACAGACATGCGCGATTCGAGCAATGCCCGCGACAACCAGGTGCCGCCTGAGTTGGCGGGGATACAGTCCAGCTCTTCGGACGCGCCATCACCGTAGAACGCATACACGTTGTCCCTCCAAGCCCGCTCATCTTCGGCAGTCCAGACCTTGCCCAGGCGCATGCATACACGCTTGTACAGGCCATCTGCCACGGCTTCTTGGAATGGCACGCGGTGCACGGTGCCCAGGCGCTTTCCCGACCGGATATCGGTCACCAGTTCATTGAACGGGTTGTCGGTGCCGTTATGGGTGCTGATCACCCGCACCTTGCCGCCCCAGATCAACATGGCCAGAGCCGCTTTGAGTAGCTCGGCCAGCTTTTCATGGAAAGCGGCCTCATCGATGACGATCACGCCTTGGCGGCCACGCAAGTTTGACGGCCGACTGCTGAGCGCTACGATCCGAAAGCTCGAGGCAGGAAAGCGGATCGTGTAGGTCTTGATGTTCTTGTCCTCTTCGGACTCGCCATCCCAAAAGCCTTCTTCGATCTCGCCGGCCGCATAGTTGAACACCCGGGCCCACATCGCGCAGGCCTGGATGTATTCGATCGTCATGTCCTGGTTGTAGGCGATGTAGTAAACGTTCTGTCCGCCAGCATTGCGGTTTGAAGCGGCTGTCAACACGTCGTCGGAAGCCTCGGCCCAAGTGAAACCAGTACGCCGCGACTTCTCTACCACCTTCAAAGGCGAATCATCGGCGACCCAGAGCTGCTGGTAGCCCATCAGCACCGCAGGTGCGCCTGGTGCAGCTGCAGTATTGGGAATTTGCGCGGGTATGCTGGTCATCCTGCAATTCCCAGAATCTCGCGACGCAACTGCTGCACCGAATCAGCGGATAGGCCACCCTTTTTGGCGATCTTCTCTACGTTGGCTGCCGCTTCCTTGACCTTGGCTTGCACCTCCATGCGCCACCGCTTCTGGGCTACGCTGGCTTTGCCGATCTCGGCCGCACTTTTGAACAGCTTATTGACATCCACATCGTCGGCGTCAATATCCAGCTCCATCAGGATGCTGAAAATCTTCTCTTGCGCCAAGCGAACCACTGCTGACCCAAGCGCATCCTCGTCATCCGGGGCCGCATCTACCATGGCTCGCGCTTGCTCGCTGGCCATCTTGAGCTGCGCCATGCGCCTTTCAAAGGGAGAACCATAGCGCTGCAGCGCCGACTTGGACACTTCGGCTCCGCGTGCTTTCAGGTCGGCCGCGAGCTGTACATAGTCTCCAAAGCCTCGGCGAACTAGCTCTGCGTCCAGCCATTCCTTGAGCTCACTCGGCAACGCATGCACTTTGCTACGGGGTGCCATGGCTTACCCCTGCGTCATGATTGGACGGGCGATTCCGGGCTGAGCATCAATCGTGTATTCCACGAACTCGATGCCAATGCGCGTGAGATCCACAAACCAGCGGTCCATAGGATCCTTCTGGATCTTGCACATTTCGCGCTCTTCTAGATAGTCTAGATTTCGTCGGATCTCCTGGTGCGTTGCATCTGGGTAGACGGACTGGATGATCGAGAGCAGCGCCTCGGTGTAGATGCCAACAGGGCGAGAGATATCGATAGCCGAGAGCAAATGCCAGCGGATCGCCTCACGCCGCGCTTTGAGCATGGTTGGCTGAAAATTCATGATTGTTTTCCCCCTCGGTTAAGCACCACTGCTTCAATGCGCAGCGCAAAATTGTCAAAGCGCGTATTGAGCGTGCCGATCACCTGCACGAAGTCATCGCGACGCACGTAGTCACGTGCCATATCGGCCTGGTTGCGCAGCATGGCCTTCTCGATCTGGTGGATCTGTTCGGAATCCCGGGCCACCGCCTTTGCGACTTCTTCAAGCGACACCCGCAAGGTTTCAAATTTCTCGTCGGAGCGGCGCTGTGCCTGCGTTGCAATTACTTTGAGAACCGTCCACAGCACCCCCGCTTGGAACGTGACCAGGGCGATCACATTGGTCATCGTTAACTCGAATGTCATTGGCCCTCCTGAGGCTCACCTGAAAGAATCCAGTCCTGCAGGCCGATCACCTGGCTGCGGAGCTGCTCAGCGTCTGCTGCCACTCCTGCATATCGCTCGCTGCAGCGTCCAAGTAGCTGCCTGGCTGTGGCTGCTTCGCCAATGCAGGCGGCAGTTTGGGATTGCGCGGCGGAGTTGGGCATGTCAACTCCACTGGAGGCGGGCTGTCGCTTGTTGAGCTGGTCAATGGTGTTGAGCAAGCTGCGATTGCGAGTGTCAGCGCGGGCAACAGCAGTGCGCAAAGAGTCCTCGCGCTGGGCGGTTTCATGGGCGATCCTTTCGGCGGTTTTTTGGCGAGACAGCTCTTGGTCCCGTGCTTTTTGCTCAGCAAGAAGGCGAGCGGCAGCGGCCTTGGCCTGGGCCGCCTTCTCAAGCCGCAGGCGGGTGTTATCGGCCGCTTTCCACTCGGCATGCACACGACCAGCGCCAACTGCATCGCCCTTGGCGACCAAGTGCTGCTGCCAGGCATTGAAGACCCAGACCAGGCCAAGCACCAGCGCAGCCCAAAGCGCGATTCGCAGCCAGATATTCATTGAGGTGCCTCCCCGAGGCACATGCGGTGCAGCTTCTGGCGATCAGCCCACACGCCCCTGCAGGTGCGGTTGTCAGGGTGGCTGCAGCGGTCCTGCGGTTTGTTGACCGGGCCCGCGCGGTCATAGAGCAGGATCGCGTTACAGGCCTTCCCGTAGTTACCAGCTTGCAACTCGCGCACGATGGTGCTGGGGCCCGTGCGCTCATTGTTCTTGCATACAGCCGTGGCTCCGGTGTTGTGGCCCAGACCGATGTAAGCGTCGTATTCGTGCTGGAACAGTTCTATGTTCCCGAAGCAGCGCTTGATGGCAACCTCAACATCCCCCGCATCGGCGCGTAACTGGATCAATGCGCGGGCGGGTGTGGTGGTATCGCCCATCTTGACCCCTGAGGTGGAGCCAAAGCCAATTGTCGGCACCTTAGTGCCGTGGACCGGGTCTGGATACGCAGCGCTCCGATAGTCCTCGCGCTGCGCGATGTAGGTAAGGCCGGTAGCGGATAGCACCAAGCCGATAATGGCGGTGCGCACTTTAGACATAGTGCGCACCGCGGTGGTTTGTGGAATTGTGCTGCATGCTCGGCAATGTGCCGCGCATGAGGGGGGAGTACTAAATAAAGCGTTTTATTTAACGCTGGCCACCGGTGCGATGGCAAAAGGTGCACTATCGCTGGATTGCAGTCACTACGCCATTTCGCGTGTACACAAACCTGATCGGATGAGTCGTGCGATAAACAAACTGCTTTGTCACGCCAGCTCCTGCTTCAGTCTCATTGACCTTGTCAGCTTCGAAGTGCAAGCCAAAGCGAGTGCAATTTTGGAAATCCGACTCTGTCATACCGACTGATGGATCTTCCTTCATCCGGCTGCCGCATTCAGACTCTGCATTTACCAAGCGCTTCCGTTTCGCCTCAGCTTGCGCTTGCCACCAGTCTTGTTGGTCATTCTTGAACTTGCGATCTGCTGCATCCCGAGCGGCCATTTGTTCTTCAAAAGACGTTTTGGCTTGCGCCCGTGGATTGGAGGTCTTTTCCACGCCTTTGTCTATGTTGGTGGCAACAGTAGACCCACTGCCGGTGCATGCTTTCTCTTGATAAGTAACCCGCCCGTCGGGGTCTGAGCACTTGTTGACCGCCCAAGCGGGCAAAGTGACTAAAGCTGCGGCACACAGCACAAATACATATCGCATCATGCTTTCCTCCGTTCGTTTTGCAAGGTCACTTCCATATATCGTTTCAAATTTTTGAGCTCTGACCCATTCACATCGACGACTTTCTTGGTGCCGTATTTTTTATCCATGTGATTGAGAACTCGCAATTTAGCGCCCTCAGACAATTGTCGTAGCAGCGCAAGTACCTCACGCTGTGCCTCGTTCGCCACGCCGGAGTTGGCAGCAGACTGCTGTGCCTGTACCTGTGCTGAATAAAAGACTTGCGTCACATGCATTGTGACGGGTCGCTGTGAGACGTTGTGGGTGACGTGGTGTACATCTCCATTGACCTGACCAATATTCATCGCACGATCACCACTGCTCGATTGCGTGGGTAATAGCGAAGCCATCCAACTCAAAAGCCACTTGGGCAACTTCTTTGTCCATCCACGCTTGTCCATGCCACCTCTACTTACGTTTCTTCCCGTTGTTGATAGAGCCAATCATCATCGCGCCATCGCCGCTGCTGTGCTGACTGTTTGAACCACCTATTTGCGTGAGCGCCGGTGCGCCCATAAGGGCACCAAGCGCAGCCTTGCGTACTGCAGGAACAGCGTCACGGTAGTACTGAAGCATCAGCTGCTCTTCACCGCTCAGCGGTGGCGGGGGGGCGTAGTCACGCGCTCCCGTCAACACGTAGCGCACATCCGCCCCGTGTGCGGCAATAGCTGACAGGTAGTTGGCGTCTGGTGCACGTTCACCGCCTTCATAGAGCATCTGCGTCTTCTTAGTGACGCCCCCAATCTCGCCTATAGCAGGCTGAGTTAGTCCCAAGCGTACGCGCTCCTCACGCAAGCGATCCCCAATGGAAACCAAACGGTTCACAAATAATCCTTGACAGGGAACCAAACGGTTCCCATAATTCGTTTCAACAAGTCAAAACCAACAGGCATTTGCTCCAACAAATGCCAACACAAGGAAACGCCAACATGTCACTCAAAACACGTGCTCAGGTGCGCAAGGAGTTTGCCGACAAGGGCTGGTCCATATCGGGCTGGGCTCGTCAACATGGCTATTCGCCAGTCATGGTCAGCGACATCATCAATGACAGCGAAAAAAACCCAAAGCGCAAATGCTTGCGTGGCGAGAGCCACAACATCGCCGTATCGCTTGGCATCAAGCAGGGCGTTGTATCGCGCCCGGTGATGCCTGCTTACGCGGCGGCTGCCTGATCGGGAGACACGCATGTCCGTTTCCTCTCGTAATGTAACAGCGCCAAATGGCCGCAGCCTGACACTTGTCTTACACGGTCGGGAATCTAGTAATGAGCACGGCTTCCCGACAACTGCGGCTCTGATCGGCTGTCGCGGTGTGATCGTGATTGCTCCAGCAGACATGCCAGCTGGCTCAGTACCGTATGTGCGGACTCCCTGCGCAAATCAGTGCCCTGGCTGCACATGCGCAGCTCCCTCCACGCCTTCGTCAGACGGGGGGCGTTTATGAGCTGCATCACTTCTAACTCAGCCGCCACATGCAGCAGCGCATGTGATAGCGCGTCGATGCGGCCGGCCAGCTCTTCAAATTCTGTGGTGTGCATAGGTTCCTCCATTGCGTTTGTTGCAGTGAAACCAAGTGTCTGCCAGCGCTGCGTTTCCAAGCAGGTTTTTGTTTGGACACCCCCTGAATTGGAGGCTTCCAATGTCTAAGCGCAATTGGAAAAAGCACCGATCCACCAGCCTGATCGGAGCCATCCGTGACTGCAAAGACTTTGCACTCGACGTGCACGGCCGCAGCGTGGCACGCATTGCCGACCTATCGGGACAAACAGAGGACTGCCTCTACAAGTGGAACGCAAACGGGCGTATGCCATCCATCGTGATTAAGCCCTACGAGCTGGCTTGTGGCTGCAGCTTTATCACCGAGTTCCTGGCTGCTTCTAGCGACCGCCTAGTGATCGACATGCCCAAGGGCCGCACGTCTTCGCCTTCTGACCTGGTCGATCTGAGCACCACGTTCTCACAGGCATTCAAGCTATTGAATGACTTCTACCAAGGCAAGGCCAACCAGGAAGAAACCCAAGCCTCGATCAAGCTGCATCTTGAGCAGTTTGCTTGGCACCACCGCAATGTGGGCAGCCACGCTACACCTGAGCTGGAGTTTGGAGCATGAAAACCGCGCAACAAATCTATAGCGCTGCCATCAAAGGTGCACCTCGCAGCCCTGAATGGAAGCACGGAACTATGGCTGGTCTCAAGCGTTGCGAGTCTCCTCATGTAAGCCAGTGCAGTCCCTACCAACCGGGCACAGCCCAAGACGACGCATGGGCCGCAGGCATGCAATACGGCATACAGCTTTGGCAGTGGAACCAAGGAGAAGGAGCCCCAGCATGAGCAACAAACCATTAGCAGGGTCGATCCAAAAGACCTGTGATCTTTTCCGTCTACTAGCGGGCAATGAGTTACTGGGCCTCTCGCCGGGCGAGATCGCCAAGGGACTGTCCGTATCTCCCAGCTGGGTATCGATCAATCTTCCTGCGCTCGCGACAACCGGATTTGTAGAGCAAGTGCTGGGCACTAACCGGTGGCGCCTGGGCGTGTCTTTCGTGCGCATCGCCATGACTGTCACTACCAACATGAACGAAAACAAACGCAGGTTTGAAGACACCACGGCCCGCTACTCCATTCCATTGACCAAACCGTAAGAGAAAGAACCACCATGGCTCGCAACGCTACCCCCACACCCATTAGCAAGGAAGTCGCTGTCAATGAGACAGCAATCGTAGAAGACCAGGCTGCTCAGAACCAACTGGCAGCAATGACCATGGAAGCCAACACCAATGCAATGGCTGTCGCCCACCAGGTGGGATACCAGGGAACGATGACTATTGGTGCGCTGGAAGATGAAATCCGCTTCTATCAACGCCGAACGGTCGAGGCTCTCCTCGAAACAGGTAAGCGTTTGCTGGTGCTCAAGGAGCTGACGCCCCACGGCATGTTCGCCCAGCGCGTTGAAATGCTGGGATTCGCCAAAACTACAGCGCACCGCTTCATGCAAGCCGCAGCAAAAACTGCCAAAAGTTCCAAATTGGAACTTTTAAGTAGCCAGGTGAAGAGCACTTCCGCATTCCTGGAGTTGGTCACCCATGACGATGACGTCCTGGAAAACCTGTCCGAGATGGACGATATCGACCGCTTATCAGCGACCGAACTGCGCGCCCGGTTGCGTGAAACCGTTGAAGAAAAGACGGCCAACGACAAGCTGCTGGAGAACAAAAACAAGCAGATCGACCAACTGCAGCGCGCCAACCAACGCATCAAAACCTTGCCTGCGGATGAAGCCGCCGCAGGTTTGCGTCAAGACGCCACCCGTTATCTGAACGAAGCCCAAGGCATGGTGCGCGGCAACCTACGCGCTGCCCTGCAGGCCTTGCAAGACGGACCTGACGCTGAGGGTGCCGCCATGTTTATGGCGGGCATGGTAGGCCAATTGATGACTGATTTGATGCAGCTGCGCGAACAATTCAACTTGCCGGATGTGGTGGGCGATGGCCGCCCCGAGTGGGAGCGCTGGGCTGAAAAGCAAGCCGCTGGCAAAGGCGCAACTGCAGAAACCGCTGAATAAGGCCGCACCGCATGAGCCCCGCATTGATTGAAGCCTTGCTGGACGTGGATCGCCGCGCTCAAGCAGCAGGCCATGGCAATAAGGAGGCGGTGTACGCCGCTGCCTGCCAGCACCTGGGCTTGTCGCGTGCCACGCTCATGCGCCGCATCAAGGACGTTACCGTGCAACCAGACCGAAAACGCCGCAGCGATGCGGGCGAAACCAGCTTCAGCCAGGCAGACGCAGTTTTGTTAAGCGCAACCATGATGGAGGGCTACCGTGCAAACGACAAGTCCATCATCAAGCTGCGCCTGGCACTAACGATGCTGCGCGCCAACCGCCCCGGTTTTGCCTGTACGGTTGACCAGGATACGGGTGAGATACGCGAGCTGTCTGAAAGTGCCTGTGCCCGAGCGCTACGCACATACAAGCTGCACCCCGAGCAGCTGCGTCAGCCCGAGCCTGTACAAGCTCTGGCCAGCGCTCATCCAAACGATGTGTGGCAGATCGACGCCTCGATCAGCACCTTGTTTTATGTGCCCGAGGGTGGCGTGGCCGACATGGACAAGGCCGTTTACTACAAGAACAAGCCTGAGAACTTTGAAAAAATCAAGCGTCAACGCCTGACCCGCTATGTGCTGACCGATCATTGTTCTGGCGCGATCTTTGTGCTGTACGTGCCTGGTGGTGAGTCCATCGTCAACATGGCTGAAGCCTTTCTAGCGGCTATCCAGCAGCGCCCCCAGCAGCAGATGTACGGCGTGCCGTACCGCCTGATGATGGACCCCGGCAGCGCTGGTATTGGCGGTGCCTTCAAAGCGCTGCTGCGCCGCCTGCAGGTTGAGGCCGTAGTTAACGAGGTGGGCAATGCACGCGCCAAAGGCCAGGTCGAGAACGCGCACAACCTCGTGGAGCTGAACTTTGAGTCCGGCTTCAAGCTGACACACGTGCCCAGCATTGCGTGGATCAACGAGCAGGCTGCAAGCTGGATGCGCTACTACAACAGCGTCAAGGTGCACAGCCGCCACGGTATGCCGCGATGGAACAAGTGGATGCAGATCACCGAGCAGCAGCTGCGCCTTGTTGATGGCACGTTGGCCCGCGAGCTACTCACCCACGAGCCCGCGACCCCAAAGGTGGACCGCGAGCTGCAGGTGCGTTTTGCAGGCCGTGTCTGGTCGGTCAAGGATGTGCCTGGTGTGCTGGTGGGTGAGAAGCTCTCTGTCACCTACAACCCTTTCAAGCAGCACGCCGCTTATGTGATGGATCGCGACGTCGACGGCAATGAGCTGTTGATCGAAATCCCTGAAGTGAAGTACGACGAGCACGGCTTTGCCGAGAGCGCTGCGCTGATTGGCCGCGAGCACAAGTCGCTGGGCGATACAGATGCCAGCGCCAACCGCAAGCTTGTGGAGCGTGTGGCAACAGGTGCCTTATCTAACGAGCAGGCCAAGGCCAGCCGTAAGGCCAAGCAGCTGCCCTTTGGCGGCACGGTCGATCCATATAAGCACCTGGAAGATTTGCCAGCAGTCACCATGCTGCCGCGCAAGGGCACAGAGCTGCAACCCGCTGTGGCCACGCGAGAAGCGCCCGCCGCCATCCTCAACCGCTTTGAGATTGCGACCCGCTTGCGCGCCATGGGCATGCAGATGGACCGCGAGAAGTCCAGCCAGATACAGGCCTGGTACCCCGATGGCATTCGCGAAGACCAGTTGCAGGCCCTGTTCGACCGCCTCACCGTGCGCGCTGGCCTGCGTGTGGTGGCCGGAGGTGGTGCATGAGGCCACCCCGCAAGCTCAGCAAGTTGGGGGAGATTTTGCGTTTCTACGGAGTGACGCAGGCGGAGTTCGCGTACGCCACGTTGCTCGGTATGGCGCCGGTTTACTACCTGATGAAGGACGGTGTATGGCCCGCCAATGTGACCCAACGTGCCCGAGACCGTGTGAATGAGTACCTCAAAAAACTGGGAGCGTCAGATGAGCAAATCGCAAGTTTGCACGAGCCCATAACGAAGTTGGCCCCGGTGCGCAGGAACCGCACCGGAGCCGATCCCCAAGAAGCCAGAAACCCTGAACCCTATGAGGAAGACCCGATGCTACTGCAAAAAGAAAATCTGACCCCGGAGACGCGCAAGCATTTCGGCCTGACGCGCAGCCCCTTTGTGGACGATGTACAGACACCCGCTGACGTTTTTCAAAGCCCCAGCGTGCGTTACGCCCGCGCCGCGCTGACCGATTGCGCTATGCACAACGGCTTTATCGCGCTGGTGGGTGAGTCGGGTGCGGGCAAATCTACCTTGGCCGAAGACCTTGAAGAGCGCAACCGTTTGGAGCACAAGGACATTGTGGTGTTCCGCCCCTATGTGCAAGGCATGTCCGAGACCGACACCAAAGGCAAGACCCTTAAAAGCGGCGCCATTGCAGAGAGCGTGATCTTTGCGCTGGACCCGCACGCCAGCATCAAGGCGAGCGCGCAGGCGCGTTTTCGCCAGATCCACGAGCTGCTCAAGTCCAGCGCACTGACCGGGCGCCGTCACCTACTGGTGATTGAAGAGGCGCACGACATGCCTGAGGCCACCTTGAATCACCTCAAGCGCTTTCTAGAGTTGAAGGACGGCATGCGCAAGCTGATGGGCATTGCTCTCATTGGCCAGCCCGAGCTGCGCAAGCGCCTAAGCACGCAGAACTCCAAGGTGCGCGAAGTGGCCCAGCGCTGCGAGATCGTGGAGTTGGCACCGCTGAACAACGATCTGGAAGCCTACCTGGCACACAAGTTCGCCCGCTTCGATATCAAGTACCCCGATGTATTTGCAGACGATGCAGCCGACGCGATTCGCGCCCGCCTGATCTACACGCCGCGCGGCGGCACCGCAGCGGACGTCATCTCAATTTGCCATCCACAAGTGGTCAACAACCTGGTCTGCCGCGCAATGAATGCAGCAGCCGAAAACGGCTTTGATCGTGTGGATGCCCAAGTAATAGCGGGGTGCTGAGCATGTCTCTTTACCGAATCATTGTCTGCTTTGGCGGACGAAACAACCTTTCGTTTCCGGGACTGTTTGTCAGCACCAAAGAAGCGCAAGACCAAACCTGGGCGGACTTCCCCGATGCCCGTGGCGTCAGTGTTTTCTTCATCAAAGGAGCCAACAATGCGTAAGAAAGATCATTTTCTAGTGTCGCCCACCATCGACGTCTTGGACCCTAAGCCTACTCAGGTGGATACCCTCGGCCGCTACCTGCTGGCTCTGATGATTTTGCTGACCATCGGCTTGGTCACGGGCCATCTCCTGGGCTATTTCTCGGTTTATGGAGGGCTCCTATGAGTGCCGAGATTGCCTGCCCAGCCTGCTCTTACGAGTTCGACCTGCTTGCTGTCGTCAAAGATGAAGCGGATCAGAAGGCTGTAAACGCTTTTCTGCACACCTGCATGCCAGGCATCTCGGATCGCATGCTGCGCTACACGCTGCTGTTCAAGACGCCCAAACACGCAATGACGATGCGCAAGCAGCTCAAGCTCGTGACACCAATGCTGCCGGATATCGACCGCCGGGCCATTAGCTGGAAGGGCCGCGACTTGGCTGCACTTCTGGCGCACTGGGCCGAAGCCATCGACCAGATGCTTGCTGCTGCGCAGGCGGGACGCCTGGAGTTGCCCATGCGCAACCACAACTACCTGTTCTCGATATTGGCAAACATGGCAAACAAGGTTGAAGCCAGCGCCGAGGCCAAGCGCGAAGAAGATGCCCGCCTTCGCCCGCGCCGCGACACCGTTCAGGTACGCGGCCAAACCATGGAGATTGGCACCGCCCTGGACGTCGTCTACGGCGGCAAAGACCCTGCGCTCGCTGCAGTGGAGGAGCGCAACCGCAACGCTGCCCCCATGCCCGAACACTTGCGGGAAAAGTTCGCACAGATCAAAAAAGGACAAACGCCATGCTGATGACCCCTGACCCCATGCTGAGATGGGGAGATCGCCGACGCGAAGATGGCGGCCGGCGCGGCCAAGCTCGTACTCGCCAGTACGAGCGCAGCCTGGACAAGCCCGAGCACAAAGGTGCCCGCCTGGCGCTACCCAGCCGCTACGACTTGATGCATGGGCCTGTTTACGAGCCCGTTGCAGCCGCTGCGCCTGTGCGCCCTGGTGCCAACGATTTTCTGCAGATTGCCAGTCTTGGCGTGCGCTGCTGAAGGAGGTTTCTGATGAAAAACGTGAAACACCAAGACTGTGAGCCTCTCGCCGAGGAAATCATCGATCTGATCAAGTCTCAGCCGGCCCACATTGCCACTGGCGCGCTGATTCTTGCGCTGGCCTGCTATGCCGATACCTTGCCCGAGCTCCGGTTTCCCATTGGCCGGGCGTTGCTGATCCAGGGCGGCCGCTTTACCACCACTCCTGCCCCGTGTACCTATGGCCTGGAACACATGCCGGTCCATCCAACCATCAACTGAGGAAGCGACAAATGTCTGTCCAAAATATTCTAGAAACTATCCCAGACGGCTACATGCGCAATGCATCGGGGCATCTGGTGCCTATCAACATGGTGCGCGAGCAAGACATGCTGCGTGATGAAACCGTGCGTTCGCTGGTCGCAGACGCGATTGAAGCTAATGCCCGTCTGCGCGCATTCAAGCTCAAAGCGCTGGGCGATATCGCCGATCTGGTCAAGATCGCAGGCGAGAAATATGACGTAACCCTGGGCGGCAAGAAGGGAAATGTCTCTGTCTCTAGCTATGACGGCAAATACAAGATCCAGCGCAGTATTGCTGATCGCATCATCTTCACCGAAGAGATTGTGGCTGCTAAGGCCTTGATCAACAGCTGTATCGCGCGCTGGAGCAAGGGCGCCAACGACAACATCCGCGTGCTGGTAGATCGTGCGTTTAGCAAGGACAAGAACGGCCAGCTCAAAACCGCAAGCGTCTTGGAGTTGATGCGCCTAGAGATTGCAGACGATGAATGGAAACGGGCGATGCAGGCCATCAAGGACAGTATCCAGACCACGGGCACCGCAATCTACGTGCGCGTCTATGAGCGTGTTGGCGACTCTGACCAATACAAGGCTATTCCGTTGGACTTGGCAGCAGTTTAAGGAGTACCTATGTTCAAAAGTGCAATCATCTATCGCATTGCAGAGGCGTGGCAGCCCGACTTGGCCCAGCTCGACGATGCCCTGGGCAAGTTGCAGTTCACGGAGTGCGGCGCGACGCAAGAGAAGTCTGTTGGCTGGGTCGCCCCGCGTGGTGAAGATCACGGAGCCATGGTCGAGTCCGTGGGCGGCCAGTGGATCTTGCGGCTAATGAGCGAGAGCAAGGTTCTGCCCGCCAGCGTACTGAGCCGCAAGCTGGGCGACAAGCTAGCCCAGATTGAGGCCCGCGAAGGCCGCAAGCCTGGCAAGGAAGAAAAGCAGGAGCTCAAGGACGAGTGCAAGCTCGACCTGCTGCCCATGGCATTTACTAAGCAAGGCGGTCTTTGGGTCTGGATTGACCCCCAAGCACGTTTGTTGGTTCTGGACACCGCTACACAGAGCCGCGCTGACGAAGTTGTCACCTTCCTGGTCGAGGCATCGCCCGGGTTTGCCGTATCGCTGATCGACACTCAGACTAGCCCGCAAGCTGCCATGGCCGCCTGGCTGCACAGCCACGACGCGCCGCAGGGCTTCAGCATCGACCGCGAGTGCGAGCTGAAAAGTGCCGACGAGAGCAAGGCCGTGGTGCGCTACGGCCGTCACCCGCTCGATATCAACGAAGTTCGCGAGCACATCGACCAAGGCAAGTTGCCCACCCAGGTGGCCATGACCTATGACGACCGCGTGAGCTTTGTGCTGACCGACGGGTTGATGCTGAAGAAATTGACGCTGCTGGATGTGGTGGTGGAGGGCCAGAGCCAGAGCGACGCGGGCTTTGATGCCGACGTGGCCATCATCACCGGCGAGTTGAGCCAGCTGCTGCCTG